>JASFYP010000035.1:0-140982 GCA_045047075.1 Flavobacteriaceae bacterium | reverse complement strand
CAGATAGAATTGGGTGTTGCTTTTTGGATTCTGTATCTGAACTTTGTTCAGTATCATTTTCTTGTGAAAAAGTAGTTAGAGAAGAGAAAAGAATAATTACAATGAATGATAAAGTTAGTTTTTTCATAAGACTAAGAATTAAGTATGTTAGGCAATAAACAAATTTAGCATTATTTAATAATAGTTGTACAAAAAAAGCGTCTCTTTTTTAGAGAGACGCTTTAGTTTGTTTATTGTAACGAAGTTTTATTTTATTGCTACCAATTCTACATCAAAAATTAATGGAGCGTTTGGAGGAATTACACCACCAGCACCACTTGAGCCATAAGCTAAGTCCGAAGGTATTACAAAACGAGCTTTGTCACCTACATTTAGTAAAAGGATACCTTCATCCCAACCTTTAATTACTTGACCCAAACCAACATTAAAATCGATTGGTTGTTTTCTTTTGTATGAAGAGTCAAATACAGTACCGTCTAATAATTGACCTTTGTAATGCACAGAAACCATATCGCCTTTTGAGGCTTGTTTACCGTCGCCTTTTTGTAAGATTGTATATCTCAAGCCACTTTCTGTGATTTCATATCCTGCAGAAAGTGATCCTAATAATTCTTCCTGTTCTTTTGCTGCATCAGCAATTTTTTCTTCACGTGCTCCTTCAAATTTTCTAAAAGCTTCTATCGCATTAAATTTTTCAGCAGCTTCGCCAACTCTAACAATTTCTACAGTTGTTAATATATCACCTTGAGTAATGGTATCAACAATATCTTGACCTTCAACAACATTTCCGAAAACAGAATGTTTGTTATCTAACCAAGGAGTTTCGATATGTGTGATAAAAAATTGACTTCCGTTTGATGCAGGTCCAGAGTTTGCCATTGATAATACTCCTGGTTTGTCATGTTTTAATTCTGGATGAAATTCGTCTTCAAAAGCATAACCTGGGTTACCGGTACCGGTACCTTGTGGGCATCCTCCTTGAACCATAAAGTCAGCAATAACTCTATGAAATTTTAATCCGTCATAGTAAGGAGTGCCTTGTGCTTTTACTTTGTTTTCCATATTCCCTTCTGCCAATGCAACAAAGTTACCAACTGTTCCAGGAGTTTTTCCAAACTCTAAGTTTACTAAAATTTCACCTTTTGTAGTGTTGAATTTTGCGTATAATCCGTTATTCATTTTCTATCTTTTTTATTGAGTTTGCAAAGATAGTATTTTGAAATAAATAAAGTGCTAATGCATACTATTATAAAATACTTTTCCTAGCACATATCCATATTTATAAATAATAGATAAAATAAATATTATTGAAGCAGTTTTAACTAATAGTTTTTGGTTATCACTTAACTTTTGGTATAAAGAAGAAAGGCTTTCAGTAATTAATTTTGGTTCCATAATTTTAAAGTTTTATTTGTCTAATTGTTCTAATTCTTTGTAGTTTTTCTTTAGGCGTCTTAGTAGAATTCCGTAGATGATTCTGTAGATTAATAATAACAATCCCATAAATAAAATCATTACAACTGTAACGGAAATTAATAAATATTTTGTAGAAAAATCTTCAGGAACATTACTCATTACTTTATAAAGGCTAACATTTTTATCGCTAGAAAAAATATGATAGAATAAAATAAATGATGTCAGTGCCATAAATCCTATATTAAAATAGATATAGAATTTTACTGTTTTTCGAGTTTTAAGAATACTTTTCATCAATGTCCTGGCATCACAATCCACACAAATCAGTTTATAATTTTTATAAAATAAATACATAAATACTAGCATGATACCGTATGAAATAATAGAACCAACAATAATTAAATTATGCATTCCCATCTCATCATAGATATCTAAGTATTTATCATTATCAAAAGTTAGATTGAGGACTATAACGAGTAAAAACTCAATAATACTGATGTAAAATATCCATTTTACATAGGACGAGGATTTTGCTTGTAGCATTTTATAAATATCTGTAGAAGATACTTTATGATTGGAATAATCTTGCGATTTCCAAGCGCCTTTTAATTTATCTAATTCATCCATACTTACGGATTTAATATTGTTTTTAATTTTGTCTTAATTCTATTTACTTTTACTCTAGCATTAACCTCAGTAATCCCCATTAAATCAGCAATTTCTTTATAAGGTTTGTCTTCTAAGTACAATAAAATTAATGCTTTTTCAATATCACTTAATTGATGTATTGCTTTGTATAACAATTGCATTTGCTCTTCAATCTCTCCATCATATTCATTGCTTTCTAGTTTGTAATGAAAATCTGAAATATCACTTGTTTGAACTTGTCGTTTAGACTTTCGATATAAGGTGATGGCAGTATTTAATCCAACACGATACATCCAAGTACTAAATTTTGAGTCGCCTCTAAACTTAGGATATGCTTTCCAAAGCTGAATGGTTATTTCTTGAAATAAGTCTTTATGAGCATCTGGATTATTTGTATATACTCTACAAACCTTATGAATAATATTCTGGTTTTGGTCGAGTAGCTTAACAAATTGTTGCTCTAAATTTTGGGTCACTTAATTGTTGATTTATATATAAGTAGCGTAAAGATATGGATTGTTACACTTCATCCTAAAAAAAATAACAGCTTGCTAAGCAATTAAGGGGAGAGAGCTTTTTTGCCATTCTATTTTAAGTAGCACTCTCTTTCAAAATTAAAATAGTTTTTTTAGACTTTTCTTTTATTCTATTGCCTCTTACTTCAACATAGTGATAGAGTTGGATAACTTTATTTAAACTTAAGTGCTGATGAATAAGCCATTGAAGTTTATTATCTTCACTAGCTGTTTTTCCTAGTTTTTCAAAAAAATCATTTGGATAACCCAAATGCCTATTTCTTTCATCTATTTCATTAATTGAACTATTAATAATTTTTTCAATTATGATTTGTAACTGTTCATAATCAGAAGATAAATCAATAAGAGCATTATGTTGGTATTCATTAAGTAAATTTGTATTGCCAGATGATTGCATATCTAAAAAGGTGTGATTTGCAGGAATATATCTCAAATACTTAGGATTGACTTTATTACAACTATCTATTAATTTATCTAATGGCACATTGCCTTGATTAAAATAGGAAAAATAATTTATCACATCTACTTTATTTACATTCCCTTTTTTGATTAATGCATTAATATTTAAAGTGTCAATCACGAGATCATTTACTAATTTATTGATATACACTTGAGATTTTAACTTAGTTTTCCTGTTTTCATTCCAATTGTTAATACTTAAAGCGATTAAAATTCCAATAACCACAAGTACTATTTCTCCAATGGCATATTTTAGATACTTTCCAGTTTTATTTGTTTCCACAAGCTTGTAACGTATTTTTCTAAAGAATTTTATCATCGTTGTTGTTTGTATAGTTAATAGGTTTTTTTAATCTACATTATTTGGCAATGAATTATAGGCGGTGTTGGCACAGTTAATTTACCATCTCCACATTTTTTCTTCTTCAGTTAAGTGGCTATTAGAAGTACTAAACCCATCAATATCTGGAAAAAGAGTTTTTTGATGTATGTCAAATGTTCCACTTAAAATAATAGATAAATCTTGCTTTAACTTTGGTGAAATAGCTATAAAAATATTTGGTTGAAGATGGTCTTCAAACATTAAACTTCCTTTTCTACTATTTGATAAACCACTATATAAAAATTGTGAATGTTGGGCAGCAACTCTTGGAGTAACAATTGGAGGTTCCCAGGTTTGCGCAAAAGTGTAATCTTTTATTTCATTAATATGCTTATTGTAATCGTTAATAATTACATCACCACCTTCGTAACCAGCTAAATTTTCAGTATTCAAACCTAATAATAATCCAGTTTCTTTTGGGTGATTACTAGCCGCAAACCATAATGCAACCAAAACATTTCTTGAAAAATCTAATAATCTAGTTGCTGCCCCATGATGCTGTAAAAGAGCTAATAATTCTAAATCATTTAGCTCTCTACCGTTTTGATATCTATACCCTTTATGAGTTGCTTGTTTCAAAAGAGAGTTCTCATAAGAGATTAAATCTTTTTCAGTAATATTTTTATGATTAAGTGTAAGTCTTCGATAAGCTGTATGATCTATTCTCCAATCTACTTTTGCTTGACCTCTCCACATATAAACTTGTAACTCATCAAAATGGTAAAGATTAACTAGATTTATAAATTCAAGTATATTTTCAGGCTCTTGTAATATTCCAAAAAGGTTACTTTTATATTTATTCATTTCTTCTAATTATGTCCAACTCTTTATATCCACACCAATGATGCTGATTATTAGTTTTATCAAATACGAATTTACAAAACACACTTTATTTTTATAGGCTCATATACATCTACTTATCAACAATTTGTATTTGAAATTTAATTAACCTACAACTCATCCCAATAAATTAACAGTTCAGTCCACTTTAGTTTTGCACATTGGTTTTCTGCCGCACATTTGCAGTGTAAATAATTAATAATAAAACTTTAAATATAAAAATTATGAAACGAGCATGCAAAAAGTTCATCACTCAATAGAATGATTAATAGCGAACTGCATGTGACCATTAAAAACAATAAATATAAACACATGAAAACTACAATGTACAACACACCGACAGAAAGTAGAGAAAATGTATTTTTTTCGAACTTTAAAAACAGCAAAAGAATTAGCTGGTCATCACAAAGAAATTATAGAAACTAACAATTAAAAAAAAACTAAACAATCAGAAATTATGGTAAAATTAGTATTAGCAGCAGCGTTAACTTTAGGGTCTCTTATTGGGCACTCGCAAAACGAAAACAGGACTTTTAATCTGGTGGCAAATGTCAACAATATTGAAAGTAATAAAGGAACGATGTATTACGCTTTGTATGTTTCAGCTGAATCAATGATGAACAGAGAAGCAATACAACGGCAAACGGCAAAAATTAATGAAGGAGCATCAACAATCACTTTTAAAAATGTTGAGGTAGGTGAATATTCTATTGTAGTCTATCACGATTTAAATAATAATAAGCAAATGGATTTCAATGAAATGGGAATGCCATTAGAAAAATATGGGGTTTCTAACAATAAAATTAATCCGTATGGTCCACCAAGTTTTAGTGATACTAAATTTGAGGTTAAAGATACAAACCTTACTTTTGAAATTGAACTTTACTAAAAGAGTATAAATGAACAGAACTACTAAAAATATCATCATAGTATTTGTTATCGGAACCGTAATTTTTATCATCGGAAACCTGATAAGCAGAGGGAACCTTCAGTTTGGGTCAACCCAAGGTATGTTGATTAACTTTAGCTTTTACCAGCTGTATTCTTTTGTATTAGGCTATTCTAATATGTACTTTTTTGGTTATTTAGAAAAAAGAACTTGGGGTGAAGGTGATGGTGCTAAAAGAATATTGGTTGGAGTTGTTGGTTCGTTTTTAATTTCAATGACGGGGCTTTTTGTGCTGCGCATATTTACTGAAGTTTTATATAATGGAAATACATTAGAATACTTTTTTGAGAATGAAAGCATAGCTAATTACACTTTTGGTATTTGGATTTTTGCTACAATGATAATTGTTTTTCATTTTATTTATTTCTATATCAGCTATCAAAAGAAGAGAGTTAAAGAATCGCAAATAGTTGCAAAAACGGAATCGGCAAAATTTGAATCCTTAAAAAATCAACTAGATCCACATTTTTTATTCAATAGCTTAAATGTATTAACCTCATTGATTGATGAAAATCCGCGACAAGCAGAAAAATTCACCACAAAATTGTCTAAAGTTTACCGGTATGTATTAGAACACAAAGACAAAGATTTAATTCCGTTAGAAGATGAACTTCGTTTTGCAAAATCGTATATGGAGTTATTAAAAATGCGTTTTGAAGAGGGCGTTACATTTAAAATTCCTGAAACAGTGAGTAATCCTGAATTAAAAATTGTACCGCTGTCATTGCAATTATTATTAGAGAATGCGGTAAAACACAATGTGATTACATCAAAAGATCCACTTGAAATAAACATATATGAAGAAGATGGATATTTGGTGGTATCAAATAATATCAACTTAAAAAACTCTTTAGAAAAGAGTACTAAAGTTGGATTAAAAAACATCAATCAACGTTATAGTTTAATTACAAAAGCAAAGGTTGAAATAACAAATAAAAACAAGTTATTTAAGGTAAGATTACCTTTACTAACACAAAAAATAAAAATAATGAGAACAGATTATATGAATGATAATGAGCGTTATCACGAAGCGAAAAAACATGTAGAGAATTTAAAAGGATTTTATGGCAGTTTGGTATCTTACTGTGTTGTAATTCCGTTTTTGATCTTTATCAATTATCAAACATCTTGGGGGTTTCAATGGTTTTGGTTTCCAATGTTTGGTTGGGGATTAGGGATTGTAATTCACGGATTCCAAACCTTTGGATATGGAACTAGTTGGGAAAAAAGAAAGATGCGTGAGTTTATGGAAAAAGACGAATATTAAAATTTGATTGTATGAAATTTGATGCTAATAAATTAGATCAGAAATATTTAAATGCTCAAAAGAGAATTAAAGAAATCAAAGGGTTTTATTGGAATCTATTTTGGTATGCAGCCGTAAATATATCATGGCTTGTGGTTGTACTATTTTTAGATGGAGAAGAAAGTTTTTTTGAGTATGGATTTTGGGGGATGGGATATGGATTAATTGTAAATGTTATTTTTTTGGGAATAGGTTTATTTGTTCACTGGTTTATAATTTTTGGCAAAAACTTCACTTTCTCTAAACGTTGGGAAGAACAGAAGATTAAACAATTTATGGAAAAAGACGAATATTAAAATTTAGAAATTATGGAAAGCGAATATTATAATGAAGAAAGATACAAAAGAGCAAAAAAGAGAATCAAAGAAATAAAGGGATTTTACTGGCACCTATTTTGGTATTTGGTGGTGAATATCTTTATCACTTTTGGAAGTACAATTAGACACTTATTTGATGATGGCTCATTTGAAATTAATTTTATTGGATATGGTTCTTATTCGATTTGGTTTTTCTGGGGAATAGGATTAGCAGCGCATTGGTTAAGGGTGTTTGGGAAAAACATTATTTTTTCTAAAGATTGGGAAGAACAAAAGATTAAGGAGTATATGGATAGAGATGATATTGGTTAACAGTCGCAGTTTGCAGTCGCAGTATCATAAAAAAAATCATTTAAATCATAAATAATCGACGTTATCAGCGTTCCAATTTTAATCAACAATGAAAATAATCATCATAGAAGACGAAAAGCCATCGGCAAGAAGATTGTCTAGAATGCTGTTAGAATTAAATATCGAAGCACAGGCGATGCTGCATTCGGTGGAAGAAGCGGTTACTTATTTTAAAAATACTACCAAGCATCCAGATTTAATTTTGCTAGACATTCAATTGTCTGACGGCTTGTCTTTTGAGATATTTGAACAAGTTAAAGTCAATAGTGCAATTATTTTTACCACAGCTTATGATGAGTATGCGTTAAAGGCATTTAAACTAAACAGTATTGATTATTTGTTAAAGCCTATTGATGAGGATGAATTAAAAAATGCGATTGATAAATTTAAAAGCCAGCAATCGAAACCACAAAACATGCAGGTTGATATTGAGCAAATCAAAAGATTATTAGTAAATCCGTTGGATAAAAATTATAAAGAACGATTTACTGTAAAAATAGGACAACATCTAAAAATGATTCCAATTGATCAAATAGAATGTTTTTACAGCGAAAATAAAGGCACCTATATTTTTACTTCAGACAGACGCGATTATTTAATTGATAATACGCTCGAACATCTAGAACCTATGCTAGATCCTGTTAAATTTTTTCGGGTCAATCGTAAGTTCTATATTAATATTAAGGCTATAAAAGATATTATTTCTTATACCAACAGCCGGCTTAAAATCGTATTGAACTCTTTTTCTGAAACAGAAATTATTGTGAGCAGAGAAAAAGTTCGTGATTTTAAAAGTTGGATTGACTAAATTACAAATAACGAATTGTCAAATAGAGTTTGTCGAAATGTGAGGGTTAATGTCCGTTCGAGCACAGTTGAGAACTAAACAAATCACCTAAAAATTACTTCAAAAAATCTTCAAAAACCCTATTGTTATTTCTAATAAGATTCCGTACATTTGCACGCCTTTTAGCGAGTACAGATTTTGGAGGGCTTGAGTTTAAAAATAGTATTAATTTCTTTTGTTAGAAATTTCGTTTAAAAATCTGATTTACAGCAAAATACAATTTAAATTTAGACGCCATGTCAAAATTACAAGAAAAAATAGACCTTTATACTAAAGAGGTCGAAAAAAAAGGAATCAACGTTAATGTTGATTTATTAGCCGCAGTTACTAAAGGATTAGGTCCAACAATCTACAAAGCGGATTCAGAAAAAGTATCAAGTTCAGACAAAAAAGAATTAGAAACAGTTAAGAAAAATTTCTTAGTAAAGAAATTAGGCTTGGAGAATACTGATGCTTTAGATGTTGCAATTGAAAGTGCAATTGAAAAAATAGGAAAATCAAATAGAAATAAATACAGAGCTATTTTCTATACCATTTTGGTAGAAGAATTCGGCAAAGAAGCTGTATATAATACTGCTGACGAAGAGCCAGCAAAACAATCAAAAGAATCAGAATTGAAAGGAACAAAAAAAGAAGAAGTAGCTGTTGCTGAAGTAGTAGCTGTTGAAAATGTTGAGGAGACTCAAATTGCAGGTGTAGTAGATGAGCCTGTTGCCGAAGTAGTTGAAGAAACTGTAGAGGAAGTAGTTGAAGAAAAGTTAGACTTAGTAGAAGAAGAAGTAGAAACTGCCGTGACTCCTGAAGAGTTTTTAGCAGATTTCAATTGGCACAAATACGAGCAAGGAATTGAAGAAGTTGACGATGAAAAGTTAAAAGCTTTTGAAGCAGCACTTGAAGGAACTGTTGGATTTGTAAACGAAAGAGAAGTAATTGAAGGTACGGTTGTTAGAAGAACAGAACGTGAAGTAATTATCGATATCAACTCAAAATCTGAAGGTGTTATCTCATTGAACGAATTCCGTTACAACCCAGGACTTGATGTTGGTGATACCGTAGAAGTATTGATTGATAAGAGAGAAGACGCTATGGGTCAGTTAGTTTTATCGCACAGAAAAGCACGTGTAATTAAAGCATGGGATAGAGTAAATGCAGCACATGAAACTGGTGAAGTAGTAAATGGATTCGTAAAATGTAGAACTCGTGGAGGTATGATTGTTGATATTTTTGGAATTGAAGCATTCTTACCAGGATCTCAAATTGATGTGAAGCCAATTAGAGATTACGATCAATATGTTGAGAAAACAATGGAATTCAAAGTTGTAAAAATCAACCATGAATTTAAAAATGTTGTTGTATCTCATAAAGCATTAATTGAAGCTGATATTGAATTACAGAAAAAAGAAATCATCGGTAAATTAGAAAAAGGTCAAGTATTAGAAGGTATTGTTAAAAACATTACTTCTTATGGTGTCTTTGTAGATTTAGGTGGTGTTGACGGTTTAGTTCATATTACTGATTTATCTTGGAGTAGAATTAATCACCCAAGTGAAATCTTAGAATTAGATCAAAAATTAAATGTTGTAATTCTTGACTTTGATGATCAAAAAACAAGAATCCAATTAGGATTAAAACAATTGAGTGCTCATCCTTGGGATGCTTTAGATGAAAACTTAAAAGTTGGAGATAAAGTAATGGGTAAAGTTGTTGTAATTGCTGATTACGGTGCATTTGTTGAAGTAAATGTTGGTGTTGAAGGATTAATTCACGTTTCTGAAATGTCTTGGTCAACGCACTTGCGTTCTGCACAAGATTTCGTGAAAGTTGGTGATGAGGTTGAAGCTCAAATCTTAACTTTAGATAGAGAAGATCGTAAAATGTCTTTAGGTATCAAGCAATTACACCCAGATCCATGGGCAGATATTACTAAGAAATACCCTGTAGATTCTGTACATGAAGGTATTGTAAGAAATTATACAAACTTCGGAGTATTTGTTGAGTTAGAAGAAGGTATCGACGGATTGGTTTATATTTCTGATTTATCTTGGACTACGAAAGTGAAGCATCCATCTGATTTCTGTTCAGTAGGTGATACGCTTAAAGTACAAGTGTTAGAATTAGATGTTGATGGTCGTAAATTGAATTTAGGTCATAAACAAACTCAAGAAAATCCTTGGGATAAACATGAAGAGAAATACGCAATTGATTCTGTACACACAGGAACTGTAAAAGAAACTACTGATAAAGGTGCAATTGTAACTTTTGAAGAAGGTGTTGATGGATTCTGTCCTGGTCGTCATATGGCGAAAGAAGAAGGTGGTAAAATCGCTGCAGGCGAAACTATTGAATTCAAAGTGTTAGAATTTAATAAAGAATACAGAAGATTAGTTGTTTCTCACTCTGCAATCTTTAGAGCTGAAGAAAAGAAAAATTTCAAAGCTGCTACTAGAAAATCACAAGATGCTGAAAAACCAACATTAGGTGATGCTAACGATGCATTGCAAGCGTTGAAAGATAAAATGGACGGTAAAGCTTAATAGCATTCTTTCTATTAAAATGATAAACCGTCATGTATTTAGCATGACGGTTTTTTGTTGGATTGAAGTTTGTTAAATACGGCAGATTTTGATTTAAAAAGACAACGAAGTCTTATATTTGTACTCTTAAAAAATTATATGAGCTTAATAAAATCTATTTCAGGAATTAGAGGAACTATCGGTGGTAGTGTAGGTGATAACCTTACCCCATTAGATACTGTAAAATTTGCATCAGCTTATGGAAGTTGGTTGTTAAGAAGAAATGCATCTAAAACAAAATTGACCGTAGTTATCGGTCGAGATGCTCGTATCTCTGGAAAAATGATTAGTTCATTGGTTGCAAATACTTTAGTTGGGTTAGGAATAGATGTATTGGATTTAGGATTATCTACAACTCCAACTGTTGAGGTAGCAGTGACATTAGAAAATGCTGATGGAGGAATCATATTAACGGCTTCTCATAATCCAAAACAATGGAATGCCTTAAAATTATTGAATGAGAAAGGAGAGTTTTTAAATGCTGATGATGGAAGCTTGATTTTAGAAATGGCAGAAAATGACGATTATCTTTTTGCAGAAGTTGATGATTTGGGAGTGTATTCTAAAAGTAAAAGTTATGTTCAAAAGCATATTGATGAAGTGCTAAATTTAGAATTGGTAGATATTGAGGCAATTAAAAAAGCAAACTTTAAGGTAGTTGTTGATGCTGTAAATTCTACTGGTGGGATTTTTATTCCAGCTTTATTAGAAAGACTAGGAGTAGAGTGCGTAAAATTATATTGTGAACCCAACGGACAGTTTCCGCACAACCCCGAACCTCTAAAAGAACATTTAGGAGATATCTCAAAACTGGTTGTAGAAGAAAAAGCAGATTGTGGAATTGTGGTTGACCCAGATGTAGATCGTTTGGCATTAGTATGCGAAGATGGATCAATGTTTGGCGAAGAATATACCTTAGTTGCATGTGCAGATTACGTGTTGTCTAAACAAGTTGGTAATACTGTTTCTAATTTATCATCGTCTAGAGCATTGAGAGATGTGACTCAAAAATATGGTGGAACTTATAATGCAAGTGCTGTTGGTGAAGTAAATGTAGTCCAACTAATGAAAGATTCTAATGCCATTATAGGTGGTGAAGGTAATGGAGGAATCATTTACCCAGCTTCACATTATGGTAGAGATTCTTTGGTTGGTGTTGCTTTGTTTTTATCCTTATTGGCAAATAAAAAAATGTCTTGTAGAGCATTGAGAGATTCGTATCCAAGTTATTTTATGAGTAAGAATAAGATTCAGTTAACACCTCAAATTGATGTAGATAAAATTTTAGAAACAATGTCATCAAATTATAAAAATGAAGATGTATCTACTATAGATGGAGTTAAAATAGACTTTGAAAACGAATGGGTGCATTTGAGAAAATCGAATACAGAACCTATCATCAGAATTTATACAGAAAGTACTACACAAGAAAATGCAGATAACTTAGCTGCAAGAATTATTACCGAAATAAAATCAATAATAAAATAATGAAAAATTTAGCCCTAGTGTTATTACTCGTTTTGAGTTCATCTCTATTTGCTCAAGACACAGAAGAAAATTTTATCAAAGAGAAAAAAGGAAACAAAGGGAAAATGTATGTTATCTGGGGATGGAACCGCGGATATTATAGCGATTCTGATATCACTTTTAAAGGTGATGATTACAATTTCACTTTACATGATGTTGCAGCGAGAGATAAAGTTACTCCATTTTCTTTTAAAAAATACATCAACCCAAAAAATGTAACCATTCCACAAACTAATTATAGAATAGGTTATTTTTTCCATGATAATTACACCATTTCTTTTGGAGTTGATCACATGAAATATGTGATGCATAGTTACCAAACAGTTAAGATTGATGGAGAAATTAACAATGGAACAATCTATGATGGAGTCTATGATAATGATGATATATTATTGACTCAAGAGTTCTTAACTTTTGAGCATACAGACGGGTTAAATTACATTAACCTTGAGTTGAATCGTTTTGATAATTTAAATGAATTATTAAAATTTGACACCGGTTTTATGGAGGTGAATTTAACCGAAGGTATTGGTGGTGGAATTCTGTTTCCAAGAACAAATACTACTCTAATGGGTTCTGAACGTTATGATGAATTCAATGTTGCAGGCTACGGGTTGAGCGCCAAAGTTGGATTGAACTTAACTTTTTGGGATCACTTCTTTATCCAATCAGATTATAAAGTTGGGTATATTAATATGGACAATATCCGAACTACGGCTAGTACATCTGATAGCGCATCACAAGACTTTACATTTTTTGAAGCTACCTTTATGTTAGGACTAAGATTTCAATTAATAAAACAAGATTAAAAAAATACAGGATTTAGCTGTAATATAAAAAATCTCAAAATAACTAGTTTTGAGATTTTTTTATTGGTTAAAGTTATTAGATACATTTTTAATCACGCTTGTATTTTTCTTTCCACTCTTCATATTTACCCATGTGCTTAAAACGTTTATGAGTCCAAAAATAATATTGAGGGGCTTCAGCAACTTGTTGTTCAACTTCTCGCAAAAGCATATCGGTTATTTGATAATCTTCAAACTCCCTCGGGTTTTCGGCTAACAATTTAAAAGTGCATTTGTAATAACCACGTTTTACTTTAGAAACTTTATAGTAAACAACAGCTTGGTTTAAATCCTTGGCAATTTGTTCTGCACCCACATGCACGGGAACAAAAGCATTAAAAAAAGTTGTCCAATATCTAGTTTTTTGTAACTGCGGAGATTGGTCACTTACCAAAGCATTTAATGTAAGCACTCCATTTTTTTCATTTTCTAAATAAATTTTTCTTGCTATTTTAGGTTTGATAAATTTACCACCATATTTGGTTCGGTATTTCAACATCATCTTTTCAAAATACTTATTGTTAATTGGGGTGTAAACTGCATAAGCCTGGTGTTTTAACAGATTGTTAAGAGAAACCATCCATTCCCAATTTGCATAATGACTACCCACAACAATCACACTTCTGTTCTTTTTATATAGGTCATTAATAACATCAACATTTTCAAAAATAAAATGCTTATGAACGTTTTTTTCGCTTATGGTGATGGCTTTTATCATCTCCATAAAAACATCAGTAAAATGTTTAAAAAACTGACGTCTAATTTTTCTAACTTCCTTTTCTGACTTTTCAGGGAAAGCTATTTTTATATTGTTTAAAACAACATCTTTTCTATAGCCAATAATTCTGAATAGGATAAAAGAAATAAAATCTGAAAACAAATACAATACTCTGAATGGGAGTATTGATAGTAGCCATAATATTGGAAAAACAATGATGTAGATAAGTAATTGCATAATTTATGGATGCAAATATCGGATATAATTTTATCTTTGGGCGAATAAATATTTTAAAAATGAATTCAAATATAGATCCAGTTGTATTGTTAATTATAGTAGCCAATGTTCTTTTTTCGATGAAAGGATTTAAGGATCAACATTTCTTTAATAAATACAAATTTCAAGTAGGCAACATAAAACAAGGTGAAAAAATCAGATTGTTTTCTTCAGGGTTTTTACATGTCGATTTTTCGCACTTGCTATTTAATATGCTAACACTTTATTTTTTTGCAGATAGTGTGATATATTATTTAGACGTTTGGGGATTTTTGGTATTATATTTTGGAAGTCTAATATTAAGTAGTCTTTTCGCATATGTTTATCATAAAAATAATTTGTACTACAGCGCTGTAGGAGCATCAGGTGCAGTTATGGGGGTTTTATATGCAGCAATTCTTTTAGACCCTAGCATGAGTTTAATGTTTTTCTTTATCCCAATTCCGATTCCAGGATATATTTTTGGTGTCGGATATTTATTGTATTCAATTTACGGAATGAAAAAAAGTATTGGAAATATTGGTCATAGTGCACATATTGGTGGCGCTATTGCTGGATTTGCTTTAACTCTAATATTGTTTCCAGCAGTACTTCAATACAATTTAAAAATGGTCATTATTTTAGCAATTCCAATAGTGTTATTGTTTGCTTTTGAAAAGAAATTGAAATGATAATTTGTCTTTCCTGAAGCATCGGGAGTCCAGAAAGTAATTGTTAAAAACACCTACGTCAGTTCGAGTGATTTTTTGAAATAGAATGAAGAAAAATTGTATCGAGAACAGATTTAATAAAACTCACCATCATCACGCAATACTTTTAAAAAGTGAAATCCATAAATATTATAGCCTTCATTATAATAAAACTTATGACTTTTAGGATTACTAGTATATGCATTTAATTCTGAGGCTTCACATCCTTTTGATTTTACGTGCTTATAAATCCACTTTAAAAAATATTTTCCTAGTCCTTGGTTTTGATAATTAGCATCAATAATTACATGGTCAATCTCCATACTTTTTCCGATGTAATGTCGCGTCATATACCAAATTCCGCAAATACCAATAAGTTTATCTTTGTCATACATCACAACACATTCATAATTCTGCTCAACCATTTCTAGTAATCTTGGTTTTAATAAATCATTCGGAGTTTTTTCATTCAATTGTTTCAAAAGAGGAATGATATCGAAGATATTTTCTTTAGCTAAAATTTTAATTGTGATGTTTTGCATTTAGTAGTATTTTTGGTAAAGATAAAAACTATTTATGATTCGTATCGAAGAAATTACTGCTCCACAAGCTTATAAAATTCGTAAGGATGTATTACGTGATGGAATCCCATTAACCGAAAAAATGGATGGTGATTTTGATGAATCTACAATTCATTTAGGAGTGTTTGTTGATGGTGTCTTGGCTTGTGTAGCAACTTTTATGCAGCATGATAGTCTGTATTTTTCTGGATTTCAATATCGATTAAGAGGAATGGCGACACATATAGCATATCAACATAAGGGATTAGGGAAAATAATTTTGGAATGGGCTGAACAATTATTGACTCAAAAAAATGTTGATATATTGTGGTGCAATGCTCGTGTAGTTGCTTTGGGTTTTTATAAAAAAAGCGGATATCAAATAATAGGAACGGAGTTTGTTGTTCATTTAATAGGTCCACATTTTGTGATGTTTAAAAATTTGAAAAATGATTAAAAAGGGGATTGTTATAAGCTTAATGATTGTACTGTCGAGTTTTATTTTAGCTGATAAAGAATATTCTCTTAAGGAATTAATTGGAAAAGGAACTCCAACTTTTTATGGTGATGGTTATCAATTACAAAAAGAAGCTCACGAGTCGTTTTTAAAGATGCAAGAAGCTGCTTTAAGTGACGGAATTAATATTGAAGTTGTTTCTAGTTATCGAAGTTACGAGCATCAAACCAGCATTTGGACGCGTAAATACAATCGCTTTATTGCTGACAGTTTATCGCCAATGAATGCTATTAAAAAGATAATAGAATACTCTACCATCCCTGGAACTTCTCGACATCATTGGGGAACGGATATTGATATTATAGATGCTAATGTTGAGCGCCCTGAAAGCGTGTTGCAAACTTTTCATTTTGAAAATAATGGAATCTTTGTAAACCTAAAAAAATGGATGGATACCAATGCCAATAAGTTTGGATTTTATTTAGTTTATACGAATGATAATGATAGAAAAGGATTTAAATACGAGCCTTGGCATTATAGCTACAAAGCTATTTCAAAAGAAATGTTAACACAATATCAAAAGATTGATATTCAAGAATTACTTAAAAAAGATAAATTGGTTGGAAGTGATTTTTTTACTGATGAGTTTATTTCAAATTATATCAATAATAATATATTAGATATTAATCCAGAGCTAAAAAACTAAAATAAAAAGCTCCCATTTCAATTTTGAAATGGGAGTTCTTTAATTTTATGTAAAAGACAAAATTAACTATGTCTTCTTCCGCCTCTATCTTTTCGGCTTCTACCAAAACCTGAAGTATTCATGCTATTAGGGCTTCTGTCTTCTCCAGAAGGTTTAGAGCGTCTTTCACTGCGTTCACCACTTTGCCCTCTATGACTTCTTCCACCACCACTACTTCTGCGTTTACCACCACGGTTACCCGCGCGTTTCTTTTCAGTGATTTCTACATTTACTCCACGACCTTCAAAAGACACATCATTTTTTTGGAATGCATCAACGGTTTCTGAAGTATAGTTTTTGTCCAACTCAAAGAAAGAGAAAGTATCTAAAATTTCTATCTGACCAATTTCAATATTTTTTGCAATCGCTTGCTCGTTAATTAAACCAATTAATCTTGCAGGATTCAACTTGTCTTTTCTACCTATATTGATAAAGAAACGAGACATATTCTCGTCATCTCTTCTTCCTCTTCGCTCACCTCTTTCTCCACGTTCACCTCTTTCTCCTCTATCATTATTTGATCTTGATAAATCGTTTAAGTCTTTGGCATTTGCGTAATAACTCAAGAAAGAATTAAACTCTATAGAAACAAAACGTTTGATTAACTCATCACGATCTAAATCTTTTAATTTTTCTTGTATTGTTGGTAAATATTCATTTATTTGACTTTCATTTACTTCAAAGCTATTTACTTTATCTATTAATTTTAATAATTGTTTTTTACAAATATCTTTCCCGTCAGGGACTTGCATTTGAACAAACTTCTTGCCAATTATTCTTTCAATAGGAGCTAGTTTTCTTCTTTCGCCTGGAGAAACAATAGCAATAGAAATACCTTTACTACCAGCTCTACCAGTTCTACCAGATCTGTGTGTGTATGATTCTACTTGATCTGGAAGTTTGTAGTTTATTACATGTGTTAAGCTATCTACATCCAATCCACGTGCTGCAACATCAGTTGCAACTAAGATTTGTAATGTTTTTTTACGAAATTTATTCATTACTAAATCACGTTGTGCTTGCGATAATTCACCATGAAGCGAATCTGCGCTGTATCCATCTTGGATTAATTTATCAGCAACTTCTTGAGTTTCTCTACGCGTTCTACAGAAAATAATTCCATAAATATCAGGATTGATATCTGCAATACGTTTTAAGGCAGGGTATCTATTACGATCCGTTACTACATAATATTCATGTGATACGGTGTCTGTACCAGAATTACGTTTTCCTGCATCAATTTGCATTGGATTATTCATGTAATTTCTAGCGATTCTATCAACTTCTTTAGGGAATGTTGCAGAAAACAATAATGTTTGTTTTGTATCTGGAGTTACTTCTAATACTTGATCCAATTCATCTTTGAATCCCATATTTAGCATTTCATCTGCTTCATCTAAAACCAACCATTGAACTGAATCTAAACGTAATTTTCTACGTTTGATTAAATCTACTGTTCTTCCTGGAGTTCCAACAACAATTTGAACACCCTTGCTTAAAGTGCGTATTTGTCCGTTTATATCAGAGCCGCCATATACAGCAGTAACTCTAAAACCTTTTAAATGTGTTGAGAATTCTTCTATGTTTCTTGCAATCTGTATTGCTAACTCACGTGTTGGAGATAAAATAATTGCTTGAACTTCCTTACTGTTCAAATCAATTTTCTCTAAAATTGGTAAACTAAAAGCTGCAGTTTTACCGGTTCCGGTTTGTGCAAAAGCTTTTAAATCTTGTGTTGATCCAATTACTTGCGGAATCGCTTTTTCTTGAATCTCAGTTGGTTTTTCGTACCCAAGTTCAGTTAGGGCACTAATAATTTCAGGTCTTAAACCTAAATCTTTAAATGTAGACATTGTACTATGTTTGTGATCCACAGACATACCCATGCCTATAAATCTGATTATGAGGGCGCAAAAGTACTGTTTAAAAACAAGACAAGAGGTCTAAATAGGTTTTAATTTTTTAGGAGTAATCCGAATTAAGAAAATATTAACGAAGTTGTTTTTCTTCTAAAAGGGTTAATTGCCTTTCTAGGTGCGGTGATGTTAGGTAGGTAAAACTATTAGTAACTATACCATTGTTATCAATTAAAATAGTTCTCGGCTCTAGACTTTTTACAAAATTGTGGGCACTACTAGTTTTAGGTAAATAGAATTGATTCCTCAATTTAGAATTTACTTTATTGCTCAATTCTGTAGGATCCATATTAATCCCAACAAACATCAAATTTGAGTATTTCAATTCAAGATATTTTACTTTTTTAACTAGCATATCTGGACTTATGATTGTAGGAGACCAGAAATAAATTACAGCTTTATTATTATTGATAATTGAGTTTATTCTTAAGATTTCGTTATTTGTACTTAGCACTTCAAAATTATCAATATTCGTATTTTGAGTTATCTCTTCGCAATCGGATGCTAAGGCATTAATTTGATTTAAAAAATCCTCATTTGTACAGTTGTCGTTAAAAATTTCAAGAGCTTCCTTATTAATTGCACAGGTCATTTTTGCCTCTCTAAAATCATTGTAGATAGTTTGTCTAAGCAACCTGTTTTTTAGTCGCTCGACCGTAATGTTGTCAATAATTGTATTAAGAACTACAACCGTTTGGTTAGATTCCATTGGTTTGTTTTTGTAAGAAATTACATTTACATAGCTACTTACATAGCTGATGTATGGGATAAAATCAATAAATGCTTCTTGGTTTAAATCAACGTTTTTTCTGAAATCAAAATAAGTATCAGAAACTGTTGGATAATCATTTAATTGAAAACGATTTTTATGAATGAAAGGATAAAATTCCTTTTTCCTATTCAAAGGATAATTGATCGCTATTTGTGCAAGTTGATCAAATTTAGGAGTAATTTCAATTCCAGATTCTTTTAATTGATCATATAAAAAATTATTCATCGCTTTTGAAGAAGTGATTTTTTTTTCAAACTTTTCACTATTCAAATTGTAATATGGGCTAAAATTTTGTTCGTCTTTTTCATTTTGAAGATAAAGCGTAATTAAAAAATTGTTTTTTTCTGCCCCTCTTCCACTAAATGCCAAAGATTCATCAAAATCCCAAGTATTTAAACGAATTAATATACTGTCTTTTGGTTCAAAATAAATGTATTGATATTCGATACCGTGGTTAAAAGAATACAAACCTTCCTCGTCAATATTTACTTCAGTAATAAAATTATTGTACGAATCGAGATGTATTGTGTCAATAACAACATCACCTTTAGAAAGTAATATGAAGTTTTGTTTGGGATTTATTATATGGCCTCCAAAATAAGTTGCATCACAAGTTTCATTAGTGTTAGTACAACTTATAAGTGTAATAATAGCAATGAAAAGTAAGATGAAGTTTGTGAGTATTTTGTTTTTCATATAAATAGTTGTTCGCAAACAAAAGTACAAATAGTCTTTACAATCGCTGTTAAACACTTGTTAAAATAATAGTACACTAAAAGTTGAAATTCAACACTGATGATCAGCTATTTTCATCTTTTTAGGTGGGTGTTATTGATTCAAATTCATCCATTTAAAATAGATTTACTTTCTGTTATTTTTACTACTTTTGCAAAAATTTAAAAGACACATTTGCTTATGCTTTCAGTATCAAATTTATCAGTGCAATTCGGGAAAAGAGTTTTATTCGATGAAGTGAACACTAAGTTTGTTCAAGGGAATTGCTACGGAATTATCGGTGCAAACGGCTCAGGAAAATCAACTTTCTTAAAAATATTATCTGGTAAACAAGACCCAACATCGGGTCATGTGCATTTAGAACCAGGTAAGAGAATGTCGGTTTTATCTCAAGATCACTTTGCTTTTGATGAGTTGCCAGTTTTGGAAACTGTAATGGTTGGTAACAAACCTTTGTTTGATTTAAAGAAAGAACTGGATGCAATTTATGCGAAGCCAGATTTTTCTGATGCAGACGGAATAAAAGCCGGAGAGTTAGGTGAGAAATTTGAAGAAATGGGTGGTTGGACTGCAGAAAGTGATGCAGCTACAATGTTGTCTTCTTTAGGGATTAAAGATGATCAGCATTACACATTAATGGGTGATTTGGATGGTAGATCTAAAGTGCGTGTTTTAATTTCTCAGGCGTTATTTGGAAATCCAGATGTATTGATTATGGATGAGCCTACCAATGATTTGGATTTTGAAACCATTAGTTGGTTAGAGAATTTCATAGCAAACTATGACAATACTGTGATAATTGTTTCGCATGACCGTCACTTTTTAGATGCTGTTTGTACACACATTTCTGATATTGATTTTAGTAAAATAAACCATTATTCTGGAAATTATACATTTTGGTATGAAAGTAGCCAGTTAGCAGCAAGACAACGTCAGCAACAAAATAAAAAAGCTGAAGACAAAAAGAAAGAATTAGAAGAGTTTATTCGTCGTTTTTCTGCAAATGTTGCAAAATCAAAACAGGCAACAAGTAGGAAAAAGATGATTGAGAAATTGAATATTGGAGATATCAAACCATCGAGCCGTCGGTACCCTGCTATTATTTTTGAACGCAATCGTGTGGCAGGAGATCAGATTTTAAATATAGAAGGATTGTCTAAAACAGTAGATGGAGAGGTGTTGTTTAGCGATATCCATTTTAACTTGAATAAAGGGGATAAAGTAGTATTGATTTCTAAAAGTTCACGTGCGGTGACTGCTTTTTATGAAGTTTTAAATAACCGTTTAAAAGCTGATACTGGTAAATTTGCTTGGGGTGTTACAACAACGCAATCATATTTACCTGTTGAGAATTCTGAGTATTTTCAAGATGCTTCATTGAATTTAGTAGATTGGCTAAGACAATATGCAACGACCGAAGAAGAGCGTGAAGAAGTTTACATCAGAGGGTTTTTAGGAAAAATGATTTTTAGTGGAGAAGAAGCATTGAAAAAATGTAATGTTCTATCTGGTGGAGAAAAAGTAAGGTGTATGCTTTCTAGAATGATGATGGTAAGAGCCAATGTATTGATGTTAGATGAACCAACCAACCATTTAGATTTAGAATCGATACAAGCATTTAATAACTCACTTAAGAATTTTAAAGGAACTGTACTTTTTTCTACTCACGATCACGAATTTGCTCAGACTGTTGCTAATAGAATTATTGAAATTACTCCTAATGGTGTTATTGATAAGCTCTCAACTTTTGATGAATATCTCGCTGATAAGAAAGTAAAAGAATTACGAAAAAAAATGTATTTATAAAAAAAAGGGGAAGCAATTGCTTCCCTTTTTTTTATGGTCTTTTTCTACTATCTGCTTTTTCTTTTCGTAAGCGCTGTAAAATTTTGCGATTGAATTCGTTTTCGGCATGATGTAATTTCAAAATCTTTTTTGCAGAAATCACTTCCCTAAGTTCAGAATACATTTTATCTTTCTCTTCTTGTATCTCATTTTCAATAGCTAAAAATTTGTCTAAGATTTCTTCTGCTTCTTTTTCTGAGATAGCATCTATTCCTCCGCTATTCTTTATTTGCTCCATCAATTCTCGTTGATTACTTCTTCTAAGCAGGTGTATCTTATCTTGATGCTCATTATAAATTGGCCAAAAATATTGTGCATCATCTGATGTTAAATCAAGTGTTTGGGTGATATAGCCAATTTTCAAGGTCTTTAATTGGCCTTCATTTCCATTTCCTCTCTGTGCGTTTATTTGAAGGGTAAAAAGGAAAAAGGATATAAATAGGTATTTATTTTTCATGTGTCTATATTTATTATTTAATTAGGTCACATGCAGTTCGCTATTTTTATCCCTTGGGTGAAAAACATTTTGCATGTTCGTTTCATAAGATTCATTTTAGTTGGTTAAAATAAGAGATTCAAGGTCAATATCACCTAAGTACTCCATAAGATCATCATCAGAGTAGGCGTCGTACAATTCTAAATTTTCAAAACTTGCATCGCTATAAACAGAAGTAATTTCAAAAGTACTTAGGTCTAAATCACCATTATTAATCCAGGCTTCTATTTCTGAAGTCTCAAGGTTTGCAAACAGGTCTTCTTGATTTGTATTAAAAAGTTGTAAAGCGATTAATAATAAGATAGAGGCAGCGATTGCCATTGGAGCAGCAATTTTAACAAATCTACTTTTTAAGCTTATTACCTTTGTCTCTTCATTTTTTATCTTTTCAAAAACGCGATCTTCTATTGTATCAAAATAACCTTCAGGAATATCATTTGTATCTTCTGTTATTAATTTTGACATCACCTTATCTTCTAATGAGTCAAAATAACCATTAGGAACTTCAAAACCAGTTTTTATTGATTTTAGTTCAGATAATTTAGGTGCGATATTTTTTAATTCTTCTCTTGTCATTTCAATTATTAGACGCTATATTTTTCATTTGGTTTAATAGGCTATAATTATTTTTTCAATTTTTTTGACTGCATGAAAATAGGATGCTTTCAAAGCACCTACACTAGTTTCTAAAATTTCGGACATATCATTGTATTTCATCTCATCAAAATACTTCATTTTAAAAACAAGTTGTTGCTTTTCTGGTAAAGTGGCTATCGCTTTTTGCAAGATAAGCTGAATTTCGGAACCACTAAAATGAACATCGTCTTGTAAAGTCTCAGCCAAATTATATTGGTATTCAGTAATGTCAATATTATTTTGTTTGGCTCTTTTGTTTATGAATGTAATAGATTCATTAGTAGCAATACGGTACATCCAAGAATACAATTTACTTTCGCCTTTAAATTTATCAATATTTCTATAAATTTTTATAAAAGTGTTTTGTAATACATCATCTGCATCAGCATGTGATACTACAATCTTTCTGATGTGCCAATACAAACGTTCTTTATATTGCCCCATCAAAATGCGAAAAGCATTTTCTTGAGTTTGCTTATTTTTAAGTTGAGCTATTAAGTCTTGTTCGCTGGTCACAAATGCATTTTGATTTTAGACCACGAAAATTACAAAAGGTTTAATCAATAAAAAGAATTAGACCTTTTTTTTCTCAAAATTTCTTTTGGTGTAGCCAAATAAACGCTCCTCTTTAATGATTTCTGCAATTCCTTCAGGTAGCATTTCTTCCCAACCTTGAACACCATTGTGAATCATTGTAAAAACTTTTCTTGAGAAAATATCAAGAATATCAGGATTGTAATTGTCAATATCAACAACTTTCCCGTTGTATTTAAAGAACTTATAAAGCTCTTTCATACGAGGATGTACTTTTAAAGTCTCGCTGTTTATGACAACTCCAGTTTCTGGATCTTTAAGTGGGTACAAGAATATTTTTAAATCTTTAAAAAACAATTTACCAAAAGCTTCTAAGATACCACCACTTAAATCACGGTAATATTTTTCATCAAAAATTTGGACTAAATTATAAACTCCCATTCCTAATCCTAAACGGGCTTTAGTAAATTCAGAATAATACTCAACCAACTTATAATATTCTGAGAAGTTAGAAATCATTACATATTGTCCCAAAGAACATAGCAATTCAGCTCGGTCCAAAAAGTCACGTTCATTAATTTCACCTTCTGCAGATAAGTTTGAAAGTGTTATTTCAAAAATAATTTTAGTATTTTCTTTTTTAACCTTTTTTTCAGCATAAAATAAATCACGAGATTTTTCAAACATATCCATATTTACTTTTGTCACCGGTCTAAAACTGCCTCTAAAAGTTAAGATGTTTTTTTTGTAGAGCTGTTGTGCAGGTAATAAGTTGTTTCCGTCAGGACCAAACATTACAGCATTGGTCATGCCATTTTTTACTAATTGCAAACTCATCAATCTATTGTCAACATAAGCAAAACGAGATCCAGAAAAATTAATCATATCAATTTCTATCTGATCTTTGTCTAGGTTGTCATAAAAAGATTTTAATAAATCTTTGGGGTTATCATGTAAATAAAAGGCGCCATAAATTAAATTCACGCCTAAGACACCTAAAGTCTCTTGCTGTAATTTTGCATCATTTTCTCTAAACCTGATATGCATGATTATTTCATTGTACCCTTCTAATGGGTTCAATTGAAATTTAAAGCCTATCCAACCATGGCCTTTGAATTTTTTTGAAAAGTCTATTGTAGCAACTGTATTTGCGTATGAGAAAAATAATTTTTCAGGATGTTTTTCACGACTCAATCGATCTTCAATCAAATGAATCTCATGCGTTAGCATCGTTTTAAGGCGAGTTTCAGTAACATATCGACCATCATCTTCAATCCCATAAATGGCATCAGAGAAATCCTTGTCGTATGCACTCATTGCTTTTGCAATAGTGCCAGAGGCACCACCGGCCCTAAAGAAATTACGAGCGGTTTCTTGACCAGCCCCAATTTCTGAGAATGTACCGTAAATATTTTCGTTTAAATTTATTCTGAGTGCCTTCCTTTTTGTAGAAGGTACACTTGCAATTTTTTTATCACCCTTAATAACAGTTGTCATAGTGAATATCTATTTTAAAGTTGCACAAAAATAATGAATTCCTCAATTTCATATCACTTTTAAGCGTTAAATTTGTTAAAAATTTAAAATTTGAAAATCACCTTTTTGGGCACCGGTACTTCACAAGGAATTCCAGTAATAAATAGCTCGCATCCTGTCTGTTTATCAACAGATAAAAGAGATAAGAGATTGCGTGTTTCTGTTTTGGTTGAATGGGATGATTATACGTATGTGATTGATTGCGGTCCTGATTTTAGGTTTCAAATGTTAAGAGCTGATGTAAAGAAAATAAATGGGATCTTATTTACTCATGAACACGCAGATCATGTAGCTGGTTTGGATGATATCCGCCCTTATTGTTTTCAAATGGGTGAAGTTCCAATATATGCTCAGCAGCGTGTTTTGGATAATTTAACAGAGCGTTTTGCCTATATTTTTGAATCCGAAAACAGGTATCCAGGTGCGCCTAGTGTAAAAAAGAATAGGGTAGGAGATTTTGTTTTTAAATTACATAATTTAGAAGTTCAGCCCATCAATGTGATGCATGGTAACTTACCTGTTTTAGGGTATCGTTTTCAAGATTTTGCGTATTTGACAGATGTGAAAACTATTAGTAATGAAGAAAAAGAGAAACTCAAAAATTTAAAAGTTCTAGTAATTAGCACCCTAAGAAAAGAGCCTCATAGAACACATTTAAATCTTGATGAGGCAATTTCAATTATTGATGAGTTAAATCCAGAGCGGACTTATTTAACACATATAAGTCATAAATTAGGTTTTCATGCAGAGGTTGAAAAAAAATTACCTAAAAATGTTTTTTTAGCATTTGATGAATTAGAAATTGAATTGTAATATTTCTTTTCAAATTATTTAGAAGTTTTTCCTTCAAAACTAAATTTTTGACCAGCAACTGAAGCTGAAAACATGACACCTCCCTGAGCCATTGTGTAAATTTTAACTCCAGTTTGATAAGGAGAGTCTAAACCACCGGCATCAGCATCTAATGCTACTGCATTTAAATCTGCATTGAATTTTAATTTACCTCCAATAAAGTAATCATAAGCCTTCTTGTTTTTAAACAGAATTAATTCACTATACTTTTGAGCCCCTAGTTGAAAACCTATAGATGCCTGAGACATTTTAGTCCCTCCTGTGATGTTGTCACCAAGATAAACTACACCTCTACCACCAGCACCACCAATTGCAATTCCAACTTTTTTAATTTCTGGAAAAATAGCATGGCCATAAGCCTTATCGAATTCTGGTTTTAATTTTGAATTTTTTTCAAACATTTGATTCAGGGCTGTTTGTGCTTTACTAATCAGTTCACTGTCTTGTGCAACAGTGTTAAATGAGAAAGTAATAAAAAACGGTAGAATTAGTAAATATGTTTTTTTTACAAATAGAGACGTCATAATAAATAATTTTATAGATTAATTTAAACTGTTAGAAACTACTCTTGTAATTGTAGTAAAAATACGAAAAAATAATAAATAGTTAAATACGCTCTTCAATCCACGTTTTAAAATCATAAAAATTTTGAGGTGCAACTCCGTGGCCTACCATATATTCTTGATATGAATTTTTAATATTCAGTTTGTTTAAAAAAGGGCTTGCATTTTGCGCCCATTCTAACGGAATTACTTGATCCACTGCCCCATGAGAGATAAAGAAATCTAAATTTTTATAATTATCAGGATTTAAATCTGTAGGGAGAATATCTTGGTTGATATATCCACTCAAGGCAATAACATATTGAATTTTTTCTGGATACTTTAAAGAAACAGCATAACTCAAAATTGTACCTTGGCTAAACCCTAAGAGGAAAGTTTTAGTAGGATTTGTTTTAAAGGTTTCTTTAATTTCATCAATAAAAGTAGCAATCAAATCTCGAGAAGCTAAGGCTTCTTCGTTGTCTGAGAATTTACCATTGTTCATGTCAAGATGTATGGTGTACCAAGAATATGATCCCATCCCCAAAGTTTGCGGAGCTCTTGCACTAATAATTAATAATTCATCTGGTAACTCTGAAGCAAAAGAAAACAAGTCTTGCTCATTGCTACCATATCCGTGTAATAAAATTAAAAGTGGTGGATTTTCTGATGTTGTCATTGGTTGACGAACCACATATTCTAAAGAAAGTTTTTTCTCCATATAAATTTCTAAATATTTTTAAACCAGTCTTGAAATAAATCACCTACTAACGGAATCGGTTTCGTTTCTCCTTTGATGGCACCCAATAAGCCAATTGCCCATAAAACAAACAGGCCTAGAAATAGGATTTGTGTAACAATTATGATTCCTGACTGCGAGATTAAACCAATAAAAAAGGATAGTATTGATAGTCCAATGGATTGCCTGATGTGGAATGAAGC
The DNA here is from genome assembly GCA_045047075.1 of Flavobacteriaceae bacterium. Classification (GTDB taxonomy): domain Bacteria; phylum Bacteroidota; class Bacteroidia; order Flavobacteriales; family Flavobacteriaceae; genus Urechidicola. The sequence continues at coordinate 113,732 of JASFYP010000035.1, read as the reverse complement.
AAAATAACTTCGGCTTTTGTTATTCATGATGAATGCAATCAACAAGCCTATCCACCAAAAATAACTAATGATTGCTGCTGATTTTTCGTTGCCTGATGAGTTTATTTGCATGTTTATTTGTTTAGAATTAGTTGTTTGTTATTGTAAATTCCGTACACTTTTCCATTCATTTTTTTGTTGATGAAAATTGAGTTTTTAGAGGTAGATAAAATATCACCTTCAGTAAAAACATATTCAGTATCAGGATTAAAAAGTGTAATATTTGCGTTGGCACCTTCAGATATATTGGTAGATATTAGGCCAAAAACAGCTCTTGGCTTTTCAGTTAAGAAGTTAATGAGTTGCCCTAAATCAATTTTTTTATTTAATGCTCCAAATAAACTTTCCATTCCAATCGTTCCAAACTTAGCATTGCTAAACTCCACTTTTTTATGTTCAACATCTATTGGATTATGATCGCTGGTGATAATATCAATAGTGCCATCGGCAATTCCTTTTTGTAATGCTTTGATGTCTTTTTTAGTTCTCAATGGCGGAGTCACTTTGGTATTTGCATTGAATCCGTGTAATTCATCATCAGTTAAAACTAAATGATGTGCTGCAACGCTACAGCTAACATTTAACCCTTTTTTCTTGGCGTCTTTAACTAGTTTTACAGATGTTGCGGCGGATATGGTTGGGATGTGTAGTTTGCCGCCAGTATATTCCAATAAAAATAAATCACGAGCAATTTGCAATTCTTCTGCTAAAGCAGGAATCCCTTTTAGTCCAAGTATGGTACTATTCTCTCCTTCGTTTGCCAAACCATCTCTAGCAATCGAATTGTCTTGAGGAAAGCTCAAAACGAGTCCATCAAAATTCTTAGCGTATTGCAATCCGATTTTTAAAAGATTGGCGTTTTCAATTGGTTTGTTGTAATCTCCAAAAGCGATAGCACCAAAATTCTGCATATCATACAACTCTGCCAAATTTTTTCCTTCGGCATTTTTCGTTAAATTTCCGATAGGGTACAAGTCAGTAGCTCTTCCATTAGCTTTGTTGATTAAAAATTGAACTGCAGCTTTATTATCAATTTTTGGGTTGGTATTTGGATTCACTGCAACCGCTGTAAAACCACTCTTTGCTGCAGTAGACAATCCTTTTTCAATAGTTTCACGCTCTTCATAGCCAGGTTCTCCAAAACTCACACTTGTATCAAACCAACCACAAGAGAGATGTAAATTTTTAAGTGATATGATTTTTAATTTTGGACTCTCATCAATCTTTACAGCAATTTTAGTGATGATTCCTTTTTCGATCAATACATCACGTTTTTTGAGATGATACTTGCTGTTTTGATCTACAATGACTACTGATTTGATAAGTACATTCATACTTTAAAAAATTTTAGGATGCCGATTTCCAACAGCAAAAATAAGATAGCTAAGCCCAAAAACCATTTAAAAAGAGGTTTAATTTGTTGCTGCTCATTTATTAGATTCAATGTGTCTTTTATTGAGTTTGATATGTTAATATTTTCAACATTTTTCAAGAGTTCACGTAGGTTTGGGTTCTTAAGTTGACTTTCGTTTCTATTATAATTATATGCAACAGTTCTAAGAATTCCATTGTTATTAGTAATTTGATAAAATCCACTTTCTTTAGGTTGGTCAGTAGTTATCAGCTCAACCTTGTTGTGATAAACACGTTGTAGAGGAATAAATTCATTTTTATCATTTTTTAATATTAATACGTTGTCTTTATTGATTTTAGTTTTAATACTGATGTTGTTTTCATTTCCAATTGTATAATAAAGCTGAGGTGTTTTAAAGCTGTATTTCCCAAAATTGTAAAAGACAGGAACAATAAGTGGGGTGTTTTTAAAGTCGCTCACCTCTTTATTTAGTGAAGAAGCAAACCAATATACAGTTCCTTCATTGCTTTTAATTTCAGATATAAAAGGTGTATTATTCTCAATGCTTACAATAGGTGAGGCGTTGTTTAATTTTGATTTGTAAATTTTATTGACTGTTGGGTATTTAAAATTATCAATCTGTTTTTCAAAAACATCATTTAATAAAGGATGCTCGTAATTGATGGTGGTTATTTTTAATTCTTTATCTAATGCTGTAGAAATGGTTCCTATTTTCAAATTATTAAAAAATTGATTGTAGGATGTGATATTTATTTTTGTGGACGGAATCACAACAAGGTGTCCGCCATTTTCTATATAAGTTTTAAGTGTATTATTTAGGGCTGTTGTAATTTCATCCAATTCATTTAAAATTACCAATTGATTATTTTGGATAGAATTAAAATTGGTTAGGTTTTTTTGAGAAAAATTAAACTCATCATTAGTGTAAATTTTCGCTAAAAAGGAAGTGTTATTTCCAATGGAAATTACATTGATTTTTTCAGGATTTGAGATGCTAAAAAAGAGTGTGTTGTCAAAGGGTAAATTTTCATCTTCAATACTTATTTTTCCATTGATATTTTTTTGATTTGGAATCTTAAATTCAACTTCTGAAGTTTTATTTTTGGAAAGTAGAGTAGTAGCTTTTCCAATTAAAATAGACTCATTAAAAAGTGATAATGAGATGTTTTCTTTATCAATATTTGTGTTACTAATTTTAACTTTTAGTGTAATTTCTTGATTGTTTTTGTTAGATATGTAAATGCTGTCAACCCAACTATTTTTTTCTTCGCTTGAATTTAATTCAATCAGCGAAATCGACAAGTTTACATTTGTAACATCAGCTAAATTATTTTTTGTAAAATCGTTAAAATCAGATATTAAAACCAAGTTAATCGAAGAGTTAGTTTTATTCAATTTTAATTGTTCTGCTTTTAATAAAATAGATTTATAATTTAGTTTTGTTGAAGAAAAACTCAAATCAAGTAACTCGTTTTTTAAACTTTTCACATCAATATTTGTAAAAGTGTGGTCATTTGTAATGAGGGTTATATTCTCTGATCCTATAAAATTTTCAATGATTTCTTGACGCGCTTTTTTAAGTTTTCCAACACCATTTATTTTGGATTGCATACTTAACGAATTATCCAAATAAATAATAGTTTGAGAAATTTCAGTGTCAGTTTTACTTGAAAAATAAGGTTGTGCAAAAGCTAAAATTATTGCTAAAAAAGCACTTAGTCTCATGAGTAAAATTAACCACTTTTTTAGTTGTGAACTTTTGCGTGTTTGTAGCACGATTTGTTGAAGAAATTTTACGTTGGTAAAGGGTGTTTTTACGAAGCGTTGTAATTGAAATAAATGAATAATTATCGGGATGATAAGTAGCAATAATCCGTATAAAATTTCTGGATGCTTAAATTGCATTGTTCAATTGATTTGGTAAATATATGTAAATAGACCGCACTTATGCAAAATAGTTTTTAAAAATTCCGAGTGAATAATGACTTGCAATTACGTGCATGAACTTTGCAAAATCAATATGAGCGTTGTCATTTGCTTTATCAGATATAATTCTAATAATAGAAAAGGGCACATTATATTCATAGCAAACTTGTGCAACACTAGCGCCTTCCATCTCTACACAGGTTACTGATGGTAAAGCTTTGTTTAGGCTTTTTATTTTGTCAAGGCTAGAAATAAATTGATCGCCACTAGCAATATCACCCAAAATAACAGTAGGTTTTTTAATATTGAAATTCTGGGCATCTTTTTTATTTATAAATAAATCATATTGGTTAATAAATAATTTTGTTGCCTTTAATAATCTGCTAGTATTTTGTGTTTCGAAATATAATTTCTTGATAATAGGGACCTCAAACTGTTTATAAAATGGTTGAGCATCTAAATCGTGTTGGTATAGATGTTTACCGATAACGACGTCACCTATGTTTAATTCATCAATTATTCCACCAGCTACTCCTGTAAATATGATTTCAGAAATCTCAAAATCGTTGATGAGTTGTGTGGTTGTTGCAGCAGATGCCACTTTACCCCAGCGCGAAAAAACCAAGACTACCTCTTTGTTATAAAGAGTTCCTGAATAGTAATTACGCATTCCTTTGGTGGTAGATTTTGTGTTTTTAAGTTCATTTAGCAATGCTTGCATTTCTTCTTGCATTGCGCTTATGATTCCGATCATTTTTTAAGGTTCAAAGGTTCAAAGGTTCAAATGGTTGAGGTTTGATTTAGGAGCTTTTATTATTTATTATCATCCCATCTCTCATTTCTAGTTTTCGATCTGCCATATTTGCTAATTCTTGATTGTGGGTAACAATTACAAAAGTCTGTCCGAATTCATCACGGAGTTTAAAAAATAACTCATGTAAATGTTTTGAAGAATCTGAATCTAAATTACCACTAGGCTCGTCAGCAAAAATCACAGAAGGTTTATTAATTAAGGCTCTTGCTACTGCTACACGTTGTTGCTCACCACCAGAAAGTTCATTCGGTTTATGACTCATTCTATCTTCTAATCTTAAAAAACTTAGTAACCGTTTTGCTTCTTTTTCTGCAGTATTTTTTGAAGTGCCACCAATAAAAGCTGGAATACATACATTTTCTAAAGCAGTAAATTCTGGTAATAATTGATGGAACTGAAAAATGAATCCGATATGTTGATTTCTAAAGTTTGATAATTCCTTGTCGGATAAGTTTAAAAGATTTTTATTTTCAATTGTTATTGATGTGTCAGAATCATTTGATGGCTTGTCTAAAGTGCCAAGAATTTGTAAGAGAGTTGTTTTACCAGCCCCAGAAGGTCCAACAATAGCAACAACCTCACCTTTTTTAATATGCAGGTCAACACCTTTTAATACTTCTAAATCTCCGTAAAATTTATGGATATTATTTGCTTTTATCATCTTTCAAAAGTAAGAAATAGATTTATGATGATACAAATTACCATTTTAAAAATTATTAACAATGCTAAGCCTTCTTCTTAAACCAACTTTTAGCATTGTTATAGTCGATATAATAAATCATTTTTAAAGAGAAATTATGACCAGCTTCTTGTTCAAAAAGGTTTTGAAGATTTTCACCAAATCCTAATTGCGATTGATCATCAGCATTAAATATATTATTTCTGTATAGTGCTATTAATTGACTTCCAGGAGCAAACTCCCAAGAATAGCTCAAATCTAGATTCCAAACATTGTAATTTATATCGTGATTTCCTGTATATGAATTTGGCGCTAAGGTGCCATCATCCTTTAATAAATAATATTGGTCATCATAAGAAACGGGTGACCAATAGTGTCTAAAAGACAAGTTTAATGCAGATTTTGTAGTAAAATAAAACCTCCCAGAAATTTCGTTGGTAATTGTTTTTTGATCGCGTTCTCCAAAAATTATAGAGTCATCAGATAAGATATTAACCTGTCCTTTTCTATTGTTTGTTTTAGAAAAATTAACTCCGTATTGTAGGGTAAACTTATCGTTAAATCGATAGCGAGGATCAAATCCAATTCCTATATTTCTTTGAGGGTCATTAGCTCTAAATCCATAATACACAAAAATATCTAGTGCAAATTTTTTGCTGTAATCAGAAGAAATCCATGAATTCATATTCACTCTAGGATTTTCTTCATAATAACGATCTTCAACCCTTGGTTCGAAATAATCATATTGCTTACCAATGTTTCCATTAATGTTTCCGCCAAACGAAAAATTATTGATGGTAGTTGCGTTAAAGTTTAAACCGATACGATTACCAGTATATGCCCCATCACTATGTCTGTATTTTAAATTACCAAAATACCTGAATTGATATCTGTTAAATTTTTTTGTTGGTTCAAAAATACGATAAGACGCATTGGCATAAACCCTTTGATAATCATTAAAAAAATTAATACCTAAATCATTGATATCATAATCTTTATCAGCCATTTCATATCCTACAGCATATTGCCATTTCCCTGCAGATTTCCCTATGCTGGCATCTAACAAATATCCATCGGTCAACTCTCCATTTTCTCTAACCCTACTTGTTTTAAAGCCTCCGTTAATATTTCCTGTATTTTGTTTGTTACTCAAATAATACATCAAAGCAGTGGCATTAGCATCACGTGTGCTTCCTTCTCTAAATACGTTTGTATTGGTTAAGGAAACAAATGAATTTTTATTGAATTGCTGGTCAAAAACAATAACACTATAATTAGCCAATGGTTCAGTGATTATCTTATATGAATCGATTATGTTTGGATTTTCATTTTCATCATAAATGATATTGCCATTATTATCAGTTTCAGTAACTCCTATTGTGCCTTTTGTACGTTCGGTAATAGCGTTAAATACTCCTATACCTAAGCCACCTTCTGTACGTCCAGATACTTTAATGGCATTTAACATGTTTACATTTTCAGGATTGTCTAGAATTACTTCGTCGTCTTCCAAATCACTTTGGTCAATATAATTGATTGGTTGGTTGCCAATACGTCTTGTATAAAACAAATCTCCTTTTGTAAACAATTCAACACCCTCAGTAAAAAATGGACGTTGCTCTCTATATTGTTGCTCAAACGGACCTAAGTTTAATACTAAATCATCAAAACCTGTTTGTTTAAAATCAGGAATTAAAGTTGCATCTAATGTAAAACTCTCTGATATTCCATATTTTACATCTAACCCAATACTTTTATCAAAAGTACTTTCGCCATCATAATTATCATAAATGGCAGTTGCATAAGGAGAGAAGCTTAAACGTGTTGGTGGAGTAATATTTTCAATTCCGGTAAGTGTTCCATCATATTGTTGAATGCTACCTACAGTCCGGTCAATAAAATTCCATGAATATTGATCTCTAGATTCTGCATGTTGCCTGTGAAAATTTAATCCCCAAGTTTGTACTTCTTTATTTGTAAATCGCAAAGCTGAATACGGAATTTTAATTTCTACAATCCAACCATCATCAACAATTTTAGTGGCACTTACCCATACAGCACTCCAACTAAAATCTTGACTATCTGGTGTTGATTTTGCATCCGCTTGGTTGCCGGTTACTTGAACAAAAAATTCGGTAGCATTTTGAGAGTCATTGTTTGGGTTAATTGCGATTGCAAACCAATCTGTAGTTCCAAAATTATCTCTAGTGGCAAATTGTTGTGGAATATTTTCAGGATCATTATCATATAAATGGGCACCAAAATAAATAGCTTCATCATCGTAAACAATCTTAACTTCAGTACGGTGATTTAGTTTTTCAGGCGTGCCAGATTCTGGTCTAAACATCACGAAGTCTTTTGCTATATCAGCACCAAACCAAGCATCATCATCTAAAATTCCATCAATTTTAGGAGCGCTTGTAACGCGTTTTGTTTGCACATTTTTTTTTATTTCTTGAGCAAATCCTGTAGGTGTAATAAAAATTAAGGTAATGATAGTGAGAAGGTTTCTCATTGAAATTTGTTGTTAGTTTGTTTTTTTGTTAATGCGAAATTATCTAAGATATTGTCAGTAGTGTCTTAAATAAATCATAAAAGATTGTTAAGTATCATGAATCAACTCTAAAATCGAAATCCCCTTTTTTAGTTTAAAATTCAAAGACTCAAACTAAGGACAATAAAAAAAGCAAACTGTTACAATTTTTTTAAAAATTCTGTGCAATTATGAGTTTTGATATTACTACATTTGCATAGTAATTTAAACATAGATATCAATGAATTTACACGAATATCAAGGAAAAGAAATGTTGAACAGTTTTGGCGTTAGAATTCAACGCGGAATTGTAGCTACAACACCAGAAGAGGCAGTTGAAGCAGCTAAAAAATTAACCGAAAAAACAGGTACAAGTTGGTATGTTGTTAAGGCGCAAGTTCACGCGGGTGGTCGTGGTAAAGGTGGTGGAGTAAAATTGGCGAAATCACAAGACGAAGTAAAGTCTATTGCAAATGATATTTTAGGAATGATGTTGGTGACGCCACAAACATCTGCCGAAGGTAAATTGGTAAATCAAGTTTTAATTACTGAGGATGTTTATTATCCTGGTGATAACGAGCCAGAAGAATATTATATGTCGGTTTTATTAAATCGAGAAACTGGAAGAAATATGATTATGTATTCTACCGAGGGTGGAATGGATATTGAAAAAGTTGCAGATGAGACTCCGCATTTAATTTTTAACGAAGAGATTGATCCTGCTTTAGGTCTGTTGCCATTTCAGGCACGTAAGATTGCTTTTAATTTAGGATTGTCTGGTGGAGCTTTAAAAGAGATGATGAAGTTTGTGACGTCTTTATATACGGCTTATGTAAAATCTGATTCGTCTTTGTTTGAAATCAATCCTGTGTTAAAAACATCGGATGATAAAATTATGGCAGTGGATGCTAAAGTTACGTTAGACGATAGTGCGTTGTTCCGTCATAAAGATTATGCTGAATTACGTGATTTACGTGAAGAAAATCCTATTGAAGTTGAAGCAGCAGCAGCAGGTTTGAGTTATGTTGATTTGGATGGTAATGTTGGATGTATGGTAAACGGAGCTGGATTAGCAATGAGCACCATGGATTTAATTAAACAATCTGGTGGTGACCCAGCTAACTTTTTAGATGTTGGTGGTACTGCAGATGCTGAACGTGTTGAAATTGGTTTTAGAATTATTTTAAAAGACCCGAACGTAAAAGCTATCTTAATTAATATTTTTGGTGGAATCGTGCGTTGCGATAGAGTGGCAGAAGGAATTGTTGAAGCATATAAAAATATGGGAGACGAAATTAAAGTTCCTATTATTGTGCGTCTGCAAGGTACTAATGCTAAAGAAGCAAAAGAATTGATTGATGCTAGCGGTTTGCCAGTACACTCAGTTGTTGAGTTTCAGGAAGCTGCTGATAAAGTACATGAGTTATTGGCTTAGGTAAATAAAAAAAGTAAAATATAGATTCCCGTTTACACGGGAATGACAGTAATAAAAAAATCCGATTCGTATGAATCGGATTTTTTTATTACTTATCTTTCTTCTGCTTATTAATTTCGTCTTGTAGTTTACGGCGAATTTGTTGTTCTCGTTCAAGCGAACGCTGTCTGTGATTTTCGTACTCTATTTCTAATTCAGAGAATTTGTCTTTTGCTTCTCTTGTAATGGTATTGCTATTATTAAATTTAAACACAAAAAATAATAAAGCAACTAATAAGATTGTAATGATTGACCAAAGTGTAGTGTTATACATCGGTTTAGAAATCAACATACCAAAAAAGTTAATACTATCTTTTTCGTTGTTTAAATTGCTTACGGTTTCTTTAGTTGTGTTTAAGGAATTTGTAAGTGTAACAATTTCAGCTTTTTTTTCATTTAACGTTACTTTGGTATCTACCAATTCATTTTTAACAACATTTAAAGAATCATCTACTACTTTTTTTAATCTATCTAACCATGCACGTTTCACTACCTTATATTCTTGGTAGCGGTTAGATTTTTTAATTAAATAATCAAATTGATTTTCTATTGTACCGCTATCAAGAGTTTGTTTAGGTTCGTTTTCTTGAGCATTGATACTTATTGCACATATAAATGCGATGGCAAAAAAGAGTTTTTGAAATTTCATAGTGTAAGCTGGTTTGTAATTTATAAAAGTACTTAACTTTTTTTAAAACAAAAAATTGTATTAAAGTCAATCAATATAAAATACATTGTCAGTCTGAGCTTGTCGAAGACAATTTAGAGAGCACTTCGACAAGCTCAGTGTGACAAACTCAATTATTATTCAAGGAAAAGAAATCTATTTATTTGTGATACAAAAAAATCCGATTGCTAATAAGCAAACGGATTTTATAGCATAGTAATTAGGAATACTATTTAAATGTCTTCAAAATTCACATCAGTAAAACTTTCGCTTTTCACAGTTTCTTCTGTTGTTTTAGTTGATGTAGCATCTTCTTTTACATAATCAGATTGGTGGCGGTCGCTAATAACTTCTTCACCTTTTTCATTGATAATATAATCTGTTGCTGCTTTTAACATTTCATTAAACTCAGTAAAATCTTCTTTATATAAATAAATTTTATGCTTTTTATAATGAAACGATCCGTCGTCGTTTGTAAATTTCTTGCTTTCTGTTACTGTTAAGTAATAATCGTCTGCTCGGGTTGATCTAACATCGAAAAAATAAGTTCTTCTTCCTGCTCTTAAAACTTGCGAGAAAATTTCCTCTTGATCGTTAAAGTTTTTGTCACTCATAATGTTCACTAATTTTTTAGTTATTGTTTTGTCAAATGTAAAAAAATAAATGACTAAAACAATAGTGAATCATAAAAAAGTAATTCTTTTTTATTTATGATTCTTCTAAGAGTTGTTGTTCATATAAATCCTTGTAAAACCCTTTAATTTCTGATAATTCAGCATGTGTGCCTTTCTGAATTATCTTTCCTTTATCTAGTATAATGATGCTATCGGCATGTTTAATAGACGACACACGATGACTCACAATAATAGTAGTTCTATTTTTATTGACACGCTCTAAATTCTTTAAAATTATCTCTTCAGTTTCTGTATCAACTGCTGATAGGCAATCATCTAAAATTAATATTTCAGGATTTTTTATCAAAGCTCTGGCAATAGAAACACGTTGTTTTTGACCCCCAGAAAGTGTTACGCCACGCTCTCCAACAAAAGTTTGATAGCCTTCTTTGAATTCTGATATATTGTGGTCGATGTACGCATCTTTCGCTGCTTGAATCACCATTTCAGATGTGGCATTTTCATCTCCAAATAAAATATTATTTTCTATAGTGTCAGAAAATAGAAATGCATCTTGAGGTACAAATCCAATGCTTTGGCGTAAGTTGTTGAGATTTAATTTTGTAATATTTTGATTTCCGATAGTAATACTTCCTTCTGATGTATCATACAAACGAGCTATTAAATTAATGATAGTCGATTTTCCTGCTCCTGTCATTCCTAAAATTGCCAAAGTCTTGCCTTGTTTTAATTCAAAACTGATATTTTTTAAGGCTGTAATATTAGTATCATCATAGGTGAGTGAAACATTTTTGAAGTTTATATCACCACTGATGAGTGTTTTTGAGTCTGTATGATTCTTAATCTCAGGTTCTTCTTTTAAAAACTCATTGATTCTATTTTGAGATGCTTCTGCTTGTTGAACAATAGAAGTCATCCATCCTAAGACAGCAACAGGCCAGGTTAAAATATTGACATATAGAATAAATTTAGCAATATCACCCAAGGTTATAAGACCATCAATGTATCGTAATCCACCAACATAAATTACAATTAAATTACTAATACCGATGAGTAAAATCATTACAGGAAAAAAGAATGCTTGTACTTTATAGAGATCAATATTTTTTTGTTTGCTACTTTCTGATATCTCTTCAAGAAGTTGTATTGTATCTGGTTCAATAGCATAGGATTTTATAATTCTAACCCCCGAAAATGTTTCTTGAGCCGCTGTGGTAAGCTTAGATAGATATTGTTGAACAACTGTTGTTTTTTCATGAATTAATCTACTTAGATAGTAAATCATTACAGATAAAATAGGGAGTGGAATTAATGTATATAAAGTTAGAGTAACATCTGTCCGAAGCATCAAAATTAGAGTTACAACAATAGATACTAGCGTGTTTAAGCTGTACATTACTGCAGGTCCAAAATACATTCGCACTTTACTAACATCCTCACTAATCCGATTCATTAAATCGCCTGTTCTGTTCTTTTTATAAAAATTGAGAGACAGTTTTTGATATTGTTGGTAGATTTCGTTTTTTAAATCAAATTCAACCAAACGAGAAGTCACAATTATTTTTTGACGCGTTATATAGGTTAGCACTCCAGAGATGACAGCAGCAGCAATAATTAGCAATATATTAAGAAGTAATTCTGATGTTACAATTGATTTGTCAGTAATAAGCCCTTTTACAAATTCATCGGAAACATTGATAGAGTTCTTTATTAAATCTGGAATTTGAAGTTTTAAAGTGTTGGAAATTATTAAAATAACTACCCCAATACCATACCGATATTTGTATTTGGTAAAGTATTTATTTACTTGTTTAAGGGCTTTCATTTTTAACTAAAATTTTTGAATGGCGAAGATAGTAGAATAAAAATTAATAGTACTTTTGTCAGGTAGAATTTAACATATCTCAAAACGTTCTTTAAAGATGATAAATAGAAGACATATTAGAGTAAAAGTAATGCAATCTGTATATGCATTGTTTCAATCTAAAAGTGATAATCTAACAAAAGAAGAAAAATTTTTGATGCGAAGCATTGAAGAAATGGGTGATTTGCATGCATTACTACTAAACCTTTTTGTTGAGGTGCGTGAAATGGCAGAAGTTAAAATAGAAATTTCTAAAAAGAAACATTTAGCATCATCTGAAGATAAAAAACCAAACAAAAAATTCATTAACAATCTTGCTATTAAAGCAATTTCTGAAAGCCTTTCTTTAGCGAATCATTTGGAAGATAAAAAGCTAAATAATTGGAAATCAGACAGTGAGTTTGTACGTGTTATTTTGAATACTATTCAAGAAAGCGATTCTTATGAGGCTTATATGAATTCTGGGAAAACATCTTTTAATGAAGATAAAAGCTTTGTGGTTGATGTGTTTAAAAACATCATTGCACCTAATGAAAAATTGGCTGATTATTTTGAAGACATAAACATTACTTGGGTAGATGACATTCCGTTTGTAAATACATGGATACTAAAAGAATTGAATAATTTAAAGGAGTCGAAACCGTATCGTTTAGGTAAGTTATACAAGGATGATGAAGATAAAAAATTTGTTATAGATTTGTTTAGGAAAGTTGTATTAAAACACCAAGAATTTGATGAAGTTATTAATGATAAAACTCCGAATTGGGATGCAGAACGAATTTCAGATATCGATTTAATTCTTATAAAAATGGCATTGAGTGAGTTTGTATATTTTCCGTCAATCCCGACGAGAGTATCTATGAATGAGTATATCGAAATATCAAAAGATTATTCGTCACAAAAGAGCAGTTTTTTTATTAATGGAGTTTTAGATAAGATTTTAAAAGAGTATAACACAGAAAAGAAAATTAATAAAATAGGTAGAGGATTGATGTAAAGACTAAGAAATTGACTATCTCATTTACTAGAGAGCCTATAAATTTATTTTCTAGTTAGTTTCAAATTTCACCATTTAATTTTATATTTTTACGCAAACCTTTAAGATAAAAATCAAATAAATGAAAAAAGTAGTATTTATGGCTGTTGCTTTGGCAATAGTAACATTCACTTCTTGTACTAAAGAAAGTGCAAGTGCAAAAGTAAAAGTTGAGAATGTTAAAGAAGCTGAATTGAGAGATGCAGCAATTAGTAAAGGGGCTCCAATAATTGAGTGGGACAAAACAGAACATGATTTTGGTACCATTAACCAAGGAGATAAAGTAGAAACGGTATTTACTTTAACAAATGTAGGTGAGGGAGATTTAATTGTAACAAAAGCCAAAGGATCTTGTGGATGTACGGTTCCGCAATGGCCGAGAGAAGCAATTGCTCCTGGTAAAACAGCAGAAATAAAAGTGGTATTTAACTCTAGAAGTAAGAAGAATAAATCGACAAATACCATTACTTTAACAACCAACACCGCAAAGGGTAGTGAGGTTGTACGTATCAAAGCATTTGTAAAGGTGCCAAAAAGTAAAACTACAGACAATAAGAATAAACCATTAATGAATGATTTAAATTAACAATATGTATTTAACAATATTATTACAAGAGGGAGGCGGATTGATGTCTTATTTGCCATTTTTGGCAATGTTTTTAGTCATCTATTTATTTATGATTCGCCCACAAATGAAACGTCAAAAAAATGAAAAAGCTTTTCAAAGTGAAATTTCAAGAGGAACAAGAGTTATAACGTCTAGCGGAATTCATGGAAAAATTGTTGAAGTGAATGATAACGACAATACTGTTGTTGTTGAAACAGGTGCTGGGAAAATTAAATTTGAGCGCTCTGCAATTTCAATGGAAATGACTAATAAAATGAATGCACCAAAAAAGTAAGAGAACTTTTCACATTTTAATTGTATAAAAAAAGTGAGTCAATTTTGACTCACTTTTTTGTATATTTATTTTTTTAATTCAACTTATGGCAGCCAAATCAAAAAAACGTTTAAAAACCAATTTAAAACTGAGGGTGTTCTTGGTATTTCTTAGTTTGTCAATTGTTTTGTGGTTGTTGATTAACTTGTCTAAAATTTATACAAGTGATGTTGAATTTGAAGTGAAATACATCAACTTGCCAATTGATAAAGTGTTGCAAAGCACACCTATTAACCGATTTGATGCTTTGGTTGTTTCAACAGGATTTACCTTGTTGCGCTATCAATTAAAGTCGAAAGAATTGATGATAGATCTAAAAGCTTTAGCCTATAAAAGTGGCACCACTTTTTACTATTTGCCAAACAATCATTTGTCAGATTTAAAAGCACAGTTAGATGTTGATACTAAAATTGATAGGATTAAACAAGACACTATTTTTTTTAATTTAGGAATAAATATTTCTAAAAAAATTCCAGTTAAATTAGTTTCAGACATACACTATAAATTGGGATATAATTTGATTGATAAAATTTTCCTATCACCAGATTCGGTTAGTATTATTGGACCCAAAGCACAATTGGATACGATACATATAATAAACACAAAGCAATTGGTATTGACAGATGTGAGTGAAGAAATTCAACAAAATATTGAATTGCAATTACCAGCTTCAAAACAAATTGCTACTTCTGATTTGATGGTTGCGGTGAGTGCTAAAGTAGATAAGTTTACAGAAGGTTCTTTTAAGGCCCCATTTACTGTGATTAATATTCCTGAAGGGTATTCTGTAACTACTTTTCCGAGTGAGATCGAGGTGACATATATTGTTGCACTTTCTAACTTTAGTAAAATTACCGAAGATAGTTTTATAATAGAATGCGATTTTGAACAAGCCATAAATAATGAACTCAATTATTTAATTCCAGTATTAAAACAAACACCAACTTTGGTGAGTTCGTATAAAATTACTCCAAATAAAATTGACTTTTTGATAGAAAAATAATGATGATAGTTGGACTCACAGGCGGTATAGGTAGCGGTAAAACAACTGTTCTGAATTTCTTTAAGAATTTGGGTGTGCCTTGTTATATTGCTGATGTTGAGGCAAAACGATTGATGAATACTTCAATTAAAATCAAAAGAGATTTGATTCTTTTATTTGGTGATGAGGCTTTTACCCCAAAAGGATTAAATAGAAAATTTATTGCTGATATTGTTTTTCAAAATCCTGAAAAATTAGCGAAGTTGAATGCTATTGTTCACCCTGGAGTGTTTGAAGATTTTAAATTATTTGTTAAAAATTCTAAAGCGGATTATATTATTTATGAATCGGCTATTCTTTTGCAGGGAGATTCTAAGGATTTATGTGATAAAATAATTGTGGTTACCGCTCCTTTAAATACAAGAATTGAACGTGTTGTAAAAAGAGATGGTATTTCTAAAGATGCTGTTTTGGCACGAATAAATCAACAAATGAATGAAAGTGAAATGTTGTCAAATGCTGATTTTATTATCGATAATATCAACCTGAATATTACACAAAATGAGGTTGATAATATAAACACACTTCTTCTTAAAGAAATTAAAACGCTTAATATATAAAGCGATTTGTCTTAAATAATTGTTAAAAACATATTTTTTTAGTTAATTATTACAACATTTTTCAAAATGGTATGCTAATTAGAATTAGATTTGTATTATGAATAAAAAGGTTTTTATACTCATAATCTTTTTGATGAGTATTTCCTTAGTAGGAATCATCAGCGTACAAGTTTTTTGGATTAAGAATGCCATTGAATTGTCAGAGAATCAATTTACGAGTGATGTAAAATCTTCTTTAATTCAGGTCTCAGAAAATATTAGTGAGCGAGAGTTGAGCAATTTTTATCTAAAGAATTTTTCGCGCTTAGCTCAAAATAGTGAGTACTTATCAGATTCTGAAATTAAAGATTTTATTTATCAACAAGTTGATACGGCAAGAAATGAAACATTCACATATGCTCAATCTATACTCGAAGAAAATTATAGAGTACCATCAGAGTTCTTTGAAAACGATTCTATTGATTTAAAGAGAATTTATAGTAAAGAAGAATTTACCCTTGTAAAAAATCAGGTTTCTTCTGATGCAGATATTCAAGATTTGCCTGTAGACGAGTATTTTGTTAGGTATGAGCAATTGGAAGATTATCAAAAACTAAATCTGAAACATCAATCGAGTATTATGCATAGTCGATTGCCAATTTATTTAAGAGTGAGTAATCAGGAGTTGATGTTTAATTTGAGTAATGAATTATCAATTAGAGGGATTACAACTGAATTTAAGTATGGTGTATATAATAATGATTTATCGACCAAATTAAAATCTGGGTATTTTAGATTGAATGCCCGAAAAACATATATGGTTCGGCTCTTTGTTGATGATGATGGAAAGAGTGATTATCAATTATATGTGAGTTTTCCTAATAAGAAAAACTATTTAATTTCATCGGTAGGTAAAATTTTGGGATTGTCGGCATTGTTTATTATAGTTATTATTTTGGCATTTATTAGTTCTTTGTATCAAATGATAAAACAAAAGCAGTTATCTGAAATCAAAACTGATTTCATCAACAATATGACACATGAGTTTAAGACGCCAATTGCAACAATTAGTTTGGCATTAGATGCTATTAAAAACCCAAAAATTATAGATGATAAGGAGAAGGTGTTGCGTTATGTAAAAATGATTGGAGAAGAAAATAAGCGTATGAATGCGCAAGTAGAAAGTGTATTGAGAATTTCTAAGCTAGAAAAAAATCAGTTAGATGTTGAGATGGAAGCAAATGATTTACATGATATGGTTGAGGAAGCATTGACACACGTAGATTTGTTAATTAAGAATAGAGATGGGAAAATTACAACACAATTAAATGCTGAATTATCAGAAACATTGTCAAATCAGTTCCATCTAACAAATGTGATTGTAAATATTTTAGACAATGCGATTAAGTATTCACCAGAAACTCCGACCATTGAGGTGTCAACAGAAAATACTGTAAAAAATATCATATTAAAAATAAAAGATCAAGGAATGGGCATGGGTAAAAATGTTCAGAAAAATATCTTTAAGAAATTTTATAGAGAAGAGACAGGAAATATTCATAATGTGAAAGGGCACGGTTTAGGACTTTCATATGTAAAAAAAATAGTAGAACATCATCAAGGTACAGTTTATGTTGAAAGTGAGAAGGGAAAAGGAACCACATTCATTATAAAACTACCTTTAATTTAAAAACATACTTTATGGAAAACAAGAGAATATTATTAGTAGAAGATGATCCAAATTTTGGAACTGTATTAAAAGATTATTTGATGCTCAACGATTATATCGTTACGCATGCCAAAGATGGATTGGAAGGGTTGATCATGTTTAAAAATAATGATTTTGACTTGTGTATTTTAGATGTGATGATGCCTCGTAAGGATGGTTTTACATTGGCAAAAGATATTAGATCAACTAATTCTGAGGTGCCAATTATTTTCTTAACGGCAAAGACGATGAAAGAAGATGTGTTAAAAGGATACCAAGCTGGTGCTGATGATTATTTAAACAAGCCATTTGATTCTGAAGTGTTGTTATATAAGATGAAAGCTATTTTACAGCGAAAGGAATCAGGAAAGTCTGTTGAAGAAGATGTATTTGAATTTGAAATTGGGAAATTTCATTTAAACTCTAAACTACGTCATTTGTCTTTTGATGGTCAGGAGGCAATTAAATTATCGCCTAAAGAAAGTAAGTTATTAAAAATGCTGGCAGTTCATAAAAATGATTTGATGCCTAGAGAATTAGCCTTGACAAAAATTTGGAG
The DNA here is from genome assembly GCA_045047075.1 of Flavobacteriaceae bacterium. Lineage (GTDB taxonomy): Bacteria > Bacteroidota > Bacteroidia > Flavobacteriales > Flavobacteriaceae > Urechidicola. The sequence continues at coordinate 95,901 of JASFYP010000035.1, read as the reverse complement.
AGACGATAATTATTTCACATCAAGAAGTATGGATGTGTATATCGCCAAACTGAGAAAATATTTAAAACTTGATGAAAATGTTCAAATCCTTAACATTCATGGTGAAGGCTTTCGATTGATTGAAAGTTAATGAACCTTATTTGGTTTGTATTCCAGTGAAAACTGGAGTTTATAACCTGAAAATTATAATAAAAATCTGTTCTTTTGAGCAGATTTTTTATTTTAAAAATAAGTATCAATAAAAGCAGATAATTTATTTAAGGTATCGGTAAAATTATCTCCTTCCCAGCCATGACCTTCATTTTCATATAGCGTAAACTCGTTGGTTACGCCTAATTCATCTAATTTTGCATGCATTTCTACACCTTGCGAGGTGGGTACTAATTCATCTTGTCCTCCATAAAAAAGTATAGTAGGTGGCGAAGTTGCTGTGGCAACATGATACGGACTAAAGTCTTCATAAAATTGAGGGTCATTAGCAAAACTGACTCCAGTCATCAATTCCATACCAATTCTAAAATTTTCAAAAGCAGGGTCATCTGTATAGCTAGGGTCGGTAAAATTAGTTGGGCCAACAATACTGCTTACAAAGTGTACATCAGAATCTAAATCAAAATCATAGGCATATACCATCGATAGATGTGCTCCAGCACTTACGCCAATAAATCCAAAATCACCTGTAATTTGATAAGACTCTTCATTATTTTCTAAATCCAAAATTACTGAGGCAATATCATTTAATTGCATCGGGAAAGGAGAATTACCAATGGATGCTAATCTGTAATTAATATTTACAATAGCATAATCTGGATAACTGAATTTCAATACATCTACCATAAAATTCATATCATTTTTATCACCACCAATCCAAGAGCCTCCATGTACTAATACAAAAACTTTAGTTATTAAATTCGATCTGTTTGCTGGTAAATACAAATCATATTTTTGAGAAGCGCTTGCGCCGTAAGAAACATTTAAGAGTTCAATAGCTTCTAACGGGAGTGTTTCTGTTTCTCCCTCTTCTATATTATTATCTGTAGAGCAGGAAGAAATAAACAGAATAATAAGACTTGCAAATAGGAATTTGTTAAATTTGTAATTGAATTGATATATCATAGAATTTATTTAAAAATCAAATGTAGGATAAAATGTCGCAACTCATTAAAATTTATTCAGAAAATCCAAATCCAAAAGAAATAGACAAGGTAGTGGCTGTTTTAAAAAAGGGTGGTTTGGTAATTTATCCGACAGATACGGTTTACGGTTTAGGCTGTGATATAACAAATACAAAGGCTTTAGAGCGTATTGCACGTATCAAAGGAGTCAAATTAGAAAAAGCAAACCTCTCTTTTATATGTAATGATTTGAGTCATTTGTCTGATTATGTACGTCAAATTGATACACCAACTTATAAAATTTTAAAGCGTGCACTACCGGGGCCGTATACTTTTATCTTGCCAGGGAATAACAACCTACCTAAGGCTTTTAAAAAGAAAAAAACAGTCGGCATCAGAGTTCCAGATAATTCTATTGCCCAAGCAATTGTGTCTGCTTTAGGTAATCCAATTGTATCAACTTCTATTCATGATGATGATGAAATGATAGAATATACTACGGATCCAGAATTAATTTTTGAAAAATGGGCATCTAAAGTCGATGTAGTGATAGATGGCGGTTACGGAGATAACCATGCATCGACAGTTATTGATTTAACTGATGATGAGCCAGTAGTAGTTAGAGAAGGTAAAGGGAGTTTAGATATTCTTTAAACCTTTTTAACTCCATTAAATAGTTTAACTCCTTTTATAAAATGTTGACAGACAATACTTTTGGTATAGTAGTAATCTTCTTTGTTTATAGTATTTCTTTTTCTGAGCATTCCTCTTAAACCTGCATAAAAATTAAAATGAGCTTTAATAATTGCAAAGGTATGGATTGGTTTTAGCCTAAGAAAAAAGAAAACTCCAGCAACTCCATCAAATACCAATCGGATAAATAATCTAGGAAACAATGATTTTTTTGGCAGATTTTTAGCCAATACAAAAAGGCTATTTCTAAAATTTAAAAATGTTTTATGAGGATTGGATTCTTTTAAGGTGGCTCCACCAATATGGTAAACTGTTGATGTGCCAATATATTTAATTTGATATCCTAAATTATGCGTTCTCCAGCATAAATCAATTTCTTCTTGATGTGCAAAAAATTGTTCGTCAAAGCCATTCAGTTCTTTAAAAACAGATGATCTAATAAACAGGCAAGCACCTGACGCCCAAAATATTTGTTGGGTATCATTGTATTGATTACTATCTTTTTCTAGATGATTAAAAATACGCCCTCTGCAAAAAGGGAATCCATATTTATCAATAAAACCACCTCCTGCACCTGCATATTCGAAATTTTCTTTGTTTTTATGGGATAGTATTTTAGGTTGAATTATAGCAGTATTTTCATTCGTTTTAAATTCAGAAACAATTGGAGATAGCCAATTCTCAGTTACTTCAATATCTGAATTTACTAAGGTAAAAACATCAGCATCAATATTTTTTAATGCATCATTATAGCCTTTAGCATAACCACCATTCTCTGTATTTTGAACAATGTGTACAGAAGGAAATTCTTTTCTGACTATAGCAATAGAGTCATCGGTAGATGCATTATCAGCAACATAAATGGCGCAATGAGCAATTTTGCTATGTTGGAGTATAGAAGGTAAAAATTGTTGTAACAATTGTTGACCATTCCAATTTAATATGACGACAGCTATTTTCAATGTTGTAAAAATACATTAATTGAAAATATTGAGCATAAAAAAAGTCCATAATTAAATGGACTTTGTTCTGTTCAAAAAAGATTAGTAATGGTTAGATTACTTTAACGTCAATAGCGTTTAAACCTTTTTTTCCTTCTTTTAATTCAAATTCAACTGTGTCTCCTTCTGCAACTCTGTCAACTAAGCCAGAAATGTGTACGAAGTACTCGTTGTTTGAACCTTCTTCGATGATGAATCCAAATCCTTTAGATTCGTTGAAGAATTTTACTGTACCGTTTTTCATTAAAAATAAATAATATTAAGTTGCAAAAGTAATAAAAATATTCTCTCCCACAATTTTATAAGGATTTATTTTATTTTATTTTTAATTATTGGCAATCCGCTAGAGTCTAATTAGTTAATTCATTTGGGACTATACTCAGGAATTTCTTTTAAAAAAATATACTTTTCGTTTTGGTTGTCTAGTTCGCAAGAAAAATGCGTCAATCCGTTGGTAACAACTAAATAATCAGCATTGAGCTTTAAATTATAGCGCGCAATCTGATCAAATGTATCTTGTGTGATTTTAATTGTAGGAGCTTTACATTCAACAATAATTTTAGAGCTACCATCAGTATTAAAAATTAAAATATCAAATCGCTTTTTTAAAGTGTTTATGGTCAATTGTTTTTCTATAGCAATCAAAGAGCGGGGATAATTTTTCTCATTAATGAGATATTGAACAAAATTTTGGCGCACCCATTCTTCGGGAGTTAAGACCACATATTTTTTTCGGAGTGTATCAAAAATTAGTTGCTTATTTTCGCTACTTTTGATTTTGAATTGATACGAAGGTAAATTCAATTTGTGCATACTGCAAAAATGCTAATTTTTATTTATTAATGGTAGGAGTAAGAGAAATAGTTGCTGATATAAAAAGAGGAGATATCAAACCCATTTATTTTTTAATGGGAGAGGAACCTTACTATATTGATAAAATTTCGGAGTATATCGAAAAATCCATTTTGACAGAAGAAGAAAAGGGCTTCAATCAGATGGTACTTTATGGTCGCGATGTTTCGATAGAAGAAATTGTATCGAACGCGAAACGTTTTCCGATGATGGCTGAACGACAAGTAATTGTTGTAAAGGAAGCCCAAGAATTATCAAGAACTGTTGAGGATTTAGTATCGTATGCTACCAACCCAACACCAACTACTGTTTTGGTGATGTGCTATAAATATAAAACTCTTGATAAGCGTAAGAAATTAGCAAAGGCTGTTGCTAAATCGGGAGAGTTGTTTTTGAGCAAAAAAATGTATGACAATCAAATAGCAGAATGGATTCGGAAAGTATTGGAAGGGAAAAATTATGAAATCGAACTAAAAGCAACTCAAATGTTGGTAGAGTTTTTAGGTAATGATTTGAGTAAAATAAGCAATGAGTTAGATAAATTGATGGTTGTAATTCCAAAAAACAATACTATCACCGCGAAACATATTGAAGAAAATATTGGTATTAGTAAAGATTTTAATGTATTTGAATTGCGAAAAGCAGTAGGAGAGAAGCAGGTAGTTAAAGCAAACCAAATCATCAATTATTTTGCACATAACCAAAAGAGCCACCCAATTGTAATGACAGTTTCTTTATTGCACAGTTTTTTTGTTCAGGTGTTGCAATACCATGGTTTAAAGGATAAATCAAGAGGGTCAGTTGCAAAAGCATTGAAAGTGAACCCTTATTTTGTAGATGATTATATCAAAGCTGCTCGTAATTATCCGATGCGTAAAGTTTCGCAAATTATTGGATTGTTACGAGATGCCGATTTAAAAAGTAAAGGTGTGGGTGCATCTTCATTGCCCAAAGGCGATATTTTGAAAGAATTGCTTTTTAAAATAATGCACTAAGTTTTTGATTTTTTTAAATAAGTTATAATTCCATCAAGCATCAAGCATCAAGCATCAAGCATCAACTCTTCACCGACACACTACTCTTGTCAACAACTAACCTTTCTTCTCTGTTTGCTATTTCCCAAGCAGTATAAAAAACCAATTGCGCACGTTTGGTTAACAATTCTAAATTAATTTTTTCTTTTGTGTCAGTTGCTTTGTGATAATCAACATGTGTTCCGTTAAAATAAAATATAATAGGGATATTGTGTTTTGCTAAATTATAATGATCAGATCTACTATAAAATTTATTAGGATCATCCAGTGCATTGTATTTATAATCTAGCTCCAAATGCGTATAAGTGGTATTTGCTTTTTCATTGATATTGTGCAATTCTGTACTCAATCTGTCAGCTCCAATCACATAAACGTAATTATCATCATTGGGGTCACGTTCTTTTCCTATCCTGCCAATCATATCTATATTTAAATCTGCAACCATATTTTCAAGAGGATAAACAGGGTTGTTAGAAAAATATTTTGAACCTAACAATCCTTTCTCTTCACCAGTAAAATTCACGAATAAAATGGAACGTTTAGGACCAACTCCTTCTTTTTTAGCATTTGCAAATGCTTGTGCTATTTCTAGTACAGCAGTTGTGCCTGAAGCATTATCATCAGCACCAAAAAAAATTTCACCTCCATGTATTCCCAAATGATCATAATGTGAAGAAATTACCAAAATTTCATTTGGTTTTTCTGTACCTTCAATAAAAGCAATTACATTTTCTGATGAATTTTTCGATCTGTTATTTAAGTCTTCAACGGGTATGTGTTGATAGTAATTATCTGTCCCGTTGATTCCTAATATGCCAAAACTTTTATATTGATTTGCTAAATACTCAGCAGCCATTTTTTGACCTCTTTCTCCAGTTTGTCTTCCTTCAAACGCATCAGATGCTAAAAGATATACATGTTCTTTTACGTCAGTAGTATTGATAGTGTTTCCGAATTTGGTGATGATTTCTGAGTTTGATATCAAGTCAGTGCTTATGGTTTTTATATTTGATTTACAAGCAAAAAAGAGGGTTAGAATAATAAAGGGAATAAATGTTTTTTTCATGAGAATTGGGATATTTAAAAATTCAAAAATACAGATATTTTAGTCTTATCCAATTCGTTAAAAGGGATTTAATACTATTCATTTTTGATTCAAAATGAACTGTTGCTGATTAAAATCAAAATGTACTGTTTCAGGTGGAAATAGTTTTTCTATACTTTTATTTTCTATTAATATTTTTGGAGTACCAGTAATAAATTCATCATCTGTCATCAACCATAATTCGTCGGCAGTTTGTAATGCTAAATGAATTTCATGCGAAGAAATAATTACAGTTTTATTTAATTGTGATGTTAACTCTTTTAATAATTTAAAAGATTCCATTTTGTGCAAAACATCCAAATGTGCGGTGGGCTCATCTAAAATAATTAGCTCAGTTTCTTGTGCTAAGGCTCTAGAAATTAGAGCACGTTGTAGCTGTCCATCGCTCAATTCGTAATAATTTTTTTGTGATAGGTGTTCAATTTTTGTCAATTTCATTGCTTCATGAACTTTATCAATATCACCTTTTGTAAGTGTACCCACCCAATTTGTGTAGGGTTGTCTCCCTAAGGCAATGAGCTCAAAAACAGTTAAATTGCTTTCAGGTAATTTTTCGGTAAGTACCAAACTCATGGTTTTTGATAATTCTGTTTCTGAATAAGAATTTAAATTTTTATCATGTATCAGAACATCACCTGAAAGTAAGGGTTGTACTTTCGACAGCGTTCTTAGTAGGGTAGATTTTCCTATTCCATTTTTACCGAGAATACAAACAAATTTTCCTTTTTGCAATTCAATATTTAAATTGGATGCAATGAGTGTTTTATTTTTCTTATCGGCATAGCCAATAGCTAAATTTTTAATTTTAAGGATGCTATGTTTATTTTGGTTTTTCAATCATTCAATTTTACACATACATTTTTCGTTTTCTAACCAGCAACCAAATCACGATTGGGGCTCCAAACAAAGAGGTGATAGCATTGATAGGTAGTGTATATTCGCTTAAAGGTAATTGCGCAATTATATCTGCAATCAACATTAAAATAGCTCCGCAAATTAATACTGCCGGAATTAATACTCTATGGTCAGAAGTGTTGAAAATTAATTTTGTTAAATGAGGCACCGCTAATCCTACAAATGCGATAGGTCCCGAAAAGGCAGTGATGACTCCAGTTAAAATACTTGTAATTATCAAAATAATATTTCGAATTCTTTTTAGATTCACACCCATACTCTTTGCATAATTTTCACCTAGCAACATGCTGTTTAATGGTTTTATAATAAATAGTACGAAAACTATTCCGACAAAAAATAAGCTGCCAAATACGGCAAGTTCATTCCAGCTTAAATTTCCTAAACTACCGAATCCCCAAAAAATAAATTGTTGCAATTGTTCGGCACTACTAAAATAAGCGAGTACACTTATTATTGCAGATGTTAAACTACCAAACATCAATCCGATAATTAATATCGACATGGTGTTTCTAATTTTATTAGCGGCTATTAATACAGCTGATAGGACTAAAAATGAGCCTAAACTTGCTGCTATTGCCATCCCAATATTAGAGACAGATAAAAGAGCAAACCCACCAAAAAGAGAAGTTCCTAATATCAACAATGCGACTCCTAAACTAGCCCCAGAGCTTATCCCTAAAACAAAAGGACCTGCTAATGGGTTTCTAAAAAGTGTTTGCATTAATAAACCACTAACCGATAACCCAGCGCCCACCATAATTGCTGCAATGGCTTTTGGAATTCTAACATTTATAACAATGGTATGCCAAGTATCTTTACTAGCAGTACCTTCGAAAATTGAAGAAAATATATCTTTAAATGGTATTGAAACGGAGCCAAGGCTAATATTCAAAAACCAAATAGCAATAAGCGAAAGTATGAGAATCACAAAAGTGAAACGATATGATTTTTGTGGATTCAAAATCGAAGTGTATGCAAAAAGGTAACTAATTTTTTAATTGCTTTTCCTCTATGCGAAATTGTGCTTTTTTCTTCCATCGACATTTCAGCAAATGTTTTATCAGAACCCTCAGGTATAAAAATGGGGTCGTATCCAAACCCTTTTTCTCCAATTATATTTTCTGATATTGTGCCTTTACAAATACCTTCAAAAGTAAATTCTTCACCATCAAAAGTTAAAGCAATTACCGTTCTAAATTGTGCCTTTCTATTTGTTTTGTTTTTTAGTGCAATCAATAATTTATTCATGTTTTTGGCTGCATTTGCAGATTCACCCGCATAACGAGCAGAATAAACTCCAGGTGCACCATCTAAAGCCTCAACTTCTAAACCAGTGTCATCGGAAAAACAATTAACACCAAATTTTGCTTTTACAAATGTAGCTTTGAGTTTGGCATTTCCTTTCAATGTATTCTCGGTTTCAGGAATATCTTCATTGCAGCCAATATTTTTTAACCCCACTATATTAAAAAATGGAAGTAACTCTTGTGCCTCTTCTAATTTATTTGGATTATTTGTAGCAAAAACTATTTTCATAAAACAAATGTAAGACTAATTTTAGTGAACAGGAAGATTCAATTCAGATTTAACCTCGGTCATTACAAAAGCAGATTGAACTTGCCCTAAATTCTCAATTGATGCTAATTTTTTAGCTACAAAATGCTGGTACTCGTCCATGTCAAAAACCATTACCTTTATTAAATAATCAAACATACCTGCAATGTGATAGCACTCAATCACTTCGTCGAATTGTAAAATATCTTTTTCAAATTTCGAAATGTAGTTAGCCTCATGGCTCTTGAGAGAAATATTACAAAAAGCAACCAATTGCAATCCTATTTTTTTTCGATTCAAAATGGCCTTATACGATGAGATATACCCCTCATTTTCTAACCGCTTAATGCGTTCAAAAATGGGAGTAGCCGTTAAATTTAGTTTTGATGCGAGCTCTTTGATGGTGATTTTTCCGTTGAATTGTAGGAGCTTTAAAATATTTTTGTCGGTTTGATCTAACATAAGGCAGAATATTTTTCTATTTCATCTTTCGCAAGTTAATAGCGTAAGATACATAATCTGTAAAAATAGTATTAATAGGATAATAATCCAAATTAGACAATATATGAAGAAGATATTACTTTAATGTGTACTTTTGATAAAAATATTATCAAGATGAATTCACATAAATTTAGTCCAGAAAGTAAAATGATGTCTCACGGTTACAAACCATCTTTGTCCGAAGGATCTATCAAATGTCCGATATTTAACACTTCTACTTTTGTATTTAAAACTGCCGAAGAAGGAAAAGCATTTTTTGAAGTTGCTTACGGAATTAGAGAAAAAGAAGCCTCAGAAGAAATGGGGTTAATTTACAGTCGAATCAATAATCCGAATTTAGAAATTTTAGAAAAACGTTTGTGTTTGTGGGATGAGGCTGATGATTGTGCTACTTTTGAAAGTGGAATGGCGGCAATTAGTACCGTGTTCTTAGAGTTTTTAAAACCAGGAGATTTATTGGTATATACGCACCCAACATATGGAGGAACCAATCATTTTATCGAAGAATTTTTACCAAAAATCGGAATTGATAGTATTGGGGTCTATGCTGATCAATCTTTAGAAGAAGTAAAAGCTATTATCGAAAAATCTGGTAAAGCAGATAAATTAGGAATGTTTTATTTAGAAACACCTGGTAACCCTACTAATGATTTGGTTGATATTGAGGCGTATTCTAAATTGGCAAAAGAACTTTCTACCGATGATAATAAAGTATTGGTAACTGTTGATAATACTTTTATGGGACCACTTTGGCAACACCCTTTAAAGCATGGTGCTGATTTAGTACTTTATTCAGCAACAAAATATATTGGAGGACATAGCGATGTGATTGCTGGTGCTGTTTTAGGAAATCAAGAATTGATGACTCGTGTAAAAGTATTGCGTACTTTTTTAGGAAGTATGTGTAGCCCTAATACTGCTTGGCTATTGATGAGAAGTTTAGAAACTTTGAAAGTGAGAATGTCGCAGCAAACCAAAAACGCCCAAGAAGTTGCTATGTATTTATCAAAACAAGATAAAATTGAAAGTGTAAATTATTTAGGATTGTTACCCGAAGGTTCTGAGCAATACAATATCTATAAAAAACAATGTTTAGCTCCTGGAGGAATGATTTCGTTTAATATTAAAGGTGGTGAAAAAGAAGCATTTCAATTTATTAATGCGTTAAATTTAATGAAATTAGCGGTAAGTCTAGGTAGTACAGAAAGCTTGGTGCAACATCCAAATTCGATGACACATATTGGTGTGGATGCAACTCAAAAAGTACGTATGAAAATTTCTGATAAATTGATACGTTTGTCAATAGGTGTTGAAGATGTTAAAGATATTATTTGGGATATCAACCAAGCGTTAGCTGCTGTTGAAGTGTTACAAGAAGTTGAGTAGTTTAATTGTCATTCCCGCGAAAGCGGGAATCCATAAAATAATTAAATAGATTCCCGCTTTCGCGGGAATGACAATTATAATGAATGCGCTTTAGTATTGTAAAGTCTTACATCTTATGTCTAAAAGCGAAGCGGTCTTAGGTCTAATGATTTTACTCATGATGATAGGGCTCATTTTTTAAAATGGTAAAGGCGCGGTAAATTTGCTCAACCACAAAAAGGCGAATCATTTGGTGAGAGAATGTCATTTTAGAAAAAGAAACTTTTCCTTGTGATTTTTGGTAAACGGCATTTGAAAATCCATAAGGACCACCAATTACAAAAACGAGTTGTTTAATTCCGCTATTCATTTTCTTTTGCAAGTAATTGGCAAACTCTTTTGATCGAAAGTCTTTTCCTTTTTCATCCAATAAGATAAGTTGATCTGTGGGTTGTAGCTGTTTTAAAATTAACTCTCCTTCTTTTTCTTTTTGCTGTTTTTCTGACAAATTTTTCACATTCTTGATATCGGGCAACAACTGCAATTCAAATTTTATATAATGTTTCAACCTATTTTGATAGGTATCAATTAGCTGAATTAAATTTTTATCATCTGTCTTGCCAATGGCGAGTAGTTTTATTTTCATGTTGTAAAGATAAAAGGTATTTTTGTACTAATCGAAAGTTTATTATTGATGATTTCCAAACAACAGTTCCAAAAAGAATTACAGCTTATTATTTCAAACGCCATTAGAGAAGATGTAGGAGATGGTGATCATAGCTCATTAGCATGTATTCCGAAGTCTGCAAAAGGCAAAGCGAAACTGTTGGTAAAAGATGACGGTATCATTGCTGGTGTTGAGTTTTCTAACATGATTTTTCAGTATGTAGATGTCGATTTAGATGTTGATATTCTCATTAAAGACGGATCAAAAGTAACACATGGAGATATTGTTTTGACCGTGTCAGGAAGCTCACAATCTATTTTAAAAGCTGAGCGTTTGGTGTTGAATGCAATGCAACGTATGAGTGCTATTGCAACTAAAACTGCTTTGTTTATGACCTTGCTAAAAGGTACTAATACTAAGATTTTAGATACCCGAAAAACGACTCCAGGAATTAGAGCTATCGAAAAATGGGCAGTAAAAATAGGAGGTGGAGAAAATCATCGCTTTGCATTGTATGACATGATTATGCTCAAAGACAATCATATCGATTTTGCTGGCGGAATTACAAAATCCATCCAAAAAACCAAGACTTATTTAAAAGAAACCAATCGAGATTTAAAGATTATTGTGGAGGCAAGAAGCTTAGATGAAATTAAAGAAATATTAGAATCAGAAGGAATCCATAGAATTTTAATAGACAATTTTAATTATGAAGATACGCGTAAGGCTGTTGCTATGATTGGTGATAAATGCCAAATAGAATCTAGTGGAGGCATAACAGAAGAAACACTTAGAAAATATGCGGAATGCGGCGTAGATTATATTTCGTCAGGAGCATTAACACATTCAATTTACAATATGGATTTGAGTTTGAAAGCGGTTTAAAATAGAGGCAGAGTTGCAAAGGTGCAAAGTGAAGCGTAAAAATAGCCTATGGAAACATATAGAGAATTAATTGTTTGGCAAAAGTCGATGAGTCTTGTAACTTTGATTTATAAAATTTCGAGAAATTTTCCTGATTATGAAAAGTTTGGATTGAGTTCTCAAATTCAGCGCTGTGCAATTTCTGTTCCGAGTAATATTGCTGAAGGATATGGTAGAAATAGCTTAAATGATTACATTCGTTTTTTAAATATTTCTAATGGGTCATTATATGAATTACAAACTCAAATTGAAATAGTTTTTAATTTGGAATATATTGAAAAAGATATATTTGAAAAAGTATATGAAGACTCAAGAGAAATTGAAAGAATGATGTCGAGTTTAATCAGAAATTTAAAACTAAAGAAATAAATTATTAATTTATTTTAATATAAGAATATTTAACCCTTTGCAACTTTGTTTCTTTGAGCCTATGTAACTTTGAAAAATGACAAAAAAAATAGAAAATAACTTACTTAAAATTCCAGTATTGAGGTTATTGGTAAAATTTACCATGAAAATCAAAATACCTGGGCTGCAAGGAATGTCTTTGTATGACTTACTAGAAATGTACATTATCGGAATTGTAAATGGAGCCTTAACTTCTCGTGCTGGAGCTATTGCATTTAGTTTTTTTATGGCATTGTTTCCTTTTTTGCTTTTCATTTTAACCTTGATTCCAATTTTAAATATCGATGGACTTCAAGATTATTTTATGGCATTTTTAAAAGAATCGCTACCACCAACAACTGCTGATGCTGTAGATGGAGTGGTGAATGATATTTTTACCAATCGATATAGCGGATTGCTTTCTTTTGGTTTTTTGACTACCATATTTTTAATGACAAACGGCGTGAATGCTATTTTTGGAGGCTTTGAATATTCATACCATGTTAAGGTTACACGCAATATTTTTAAACAATTTATGGTGGCTATGGGAGTGTCAATCATATTATCGTTGTTATTGCTATTTACAATTGCTATCATGATTTATTTTCAAGTATTGATATTTAACTTTAAGGAATATGGTTGGTTGAGTGATGATGTTTTTTGGATAGAATTTGGGCGAATTATATTTTTGGTTATCATGATTTATACGGGAGTGTCAATCCTTTATAATTACGGAGTTAAAGATTTAACAAAGCGCTCTTACTTTACTTCAGGTGCTATTTTAACAACTTTATTAACCTTGTTGATGTTTTATTTATTTGGAATTTACGTAGAAAAATTCGCTCAATATAATAAGCTATATGGATCCATCGGAACGCTTTTAATATTAATGCTTTTCATTTGGTTAAACTCAATAATACTATTGCTTGGATTCGAATTAAACGCATCTATGAATCGACTAAGACTCAAACATAAAATTGAAAAAAAATAAAAGGATGAATGTAATTGCAATGATACCTGCTCGATTAGAAGCGACTCGTTTTCCAAGAAAATTGTTACAAGATTTAGGTGGCAAATCGGTCATTGTCCGCACGTATGAAGCTGCAAAAAATACTCAACTTTTTGATGATGTGTATGTTGTTACCGATAGTCAATTGATTTTTGATGAGGTTGTTTCAAATGATGGTAAAGCGATTATGAGCATAGAAGAACATCAATCTGGTTCAGATAGAATTGCCGAAGCTATTAAAGGTATTGATGCTGATATTGTAGTGAATGTTCAGGGTGATGAACCTTTTACTGATGCCAATTCTTTGCGTGATTTATTAGCTGTTTTTGTAGATGATATTGAAAATGAAATTGATATTGCTTCTTTGATGTCTAAAATTAATGATGAACAAGAAATCAAAAACCCAAACAATGTAAAAGTGGTGACGGATGTGAATGAATGTGCCATGTATTTTAGTCGATCAGTGATTCCTTTTCTAAGAGATGATTCTAAAGTAAATCATTACAAGCATATCGGAATTTACGCCTTCAGAAAAGAAGCTTTATTAAAAGCAACCCAATTGCCAATGAACGATTTAGAACAAATCGAAAAGTTAGAGCAGTTACGTTTTTTAGCAAACGGAATGAAAATAAAAATGGTTAAAACCAATCTGCAACCTATAGGAATTGACACTCCAGAAGATTTAGAAAAAGCGAGGAAATTACTTCGTAATTAAAGCATCAAATTTCAAATTCCAAATTCAAAGAATCCAATATTTTTTTTCGGATATTTGCAGTATAAAATGATTTACTGCAAACTGCGACTGAACACTGTTTACTAAAAGAATATGAAACCAAGCATCCCAAAAGGAACTAGAGATTTTTCTCCAACCGAAGTTGCACAACGCAACTATATTTTCAATACGATTAAAGCCTCTTTTGAAAACTTTGGATTCCAACCAATTGAGACTCCAAGTTTTGAAAACTCATCAACATTGATGGGAAAATATGGTGAAGAAGGAGATCGTTTGATTTTTAAAATATTGAATTCTGGGGATTATTTTATGAACATAAGAAGGATTAAAGTCAAAACAATTTTAGATAGTAATACTTTCTTTAAGTTTTTCATGACATTTATAAAGGAAGATATGAGTTCTTATGATGAAATTCTTGATGTTTTGTTAATAAAATATTACCCACATGATGTTAAGAGAGAGTCAATTAAAAAATACATGCTTACAGTTAAGCAAGAATTAATAGGGGAATTATCATTAATTGATGGTCAGGATAAAATTCAAGAGGAAAATTTATTGAGAGCATTTTTCTTAAGTTTTAACAATTATTTTTTGTTAGATTCAGAAAAATCAACAAAACTTATTTCAGAAAAAGCATTACGTTATGACTTAACGGTTCCGTTTGCACGTTATGTGGTACAACACCAAAATGATATTTCTTTTCCTTTTAAACGCTATCAAATTCAACCAGTTTGGAGAGCAGACCGTCCGCAAAAAGGAAGGTTTAGAGAATTTTATCAATGTGATGCAGATGTAGTTGGTTCTAAGAGTTTGGTGCAAGAAGTAGAGTTTGTTCAGTTATATGATGATGTGTTTTCTAAGTTGAAACTATCGGGAGTAACCATCAAAATGAACAACAGAAAAATATTGTCTGGAATTGCTGAAGTGATTGGTGCTGCTGATAAATTAATTGACTTTACAGTGGCGTTGGATAAGTTGGATAAGATAGGAGTAGAGGGTGTTACGAACGAAATGTTATCGAAGGGAATCACGCAAGAAGCAATTGATAAAGTGCAGCCATTGTTTAATTTTTCAGGATCAAATTCAGAAAAATTAAATCAGTTGAAAGGGATGTTAGAAACTTCCGACGAAGGGTTGGGTGGTGTTAAAGAATTGCAGTTTGTAGTAGATGCTATTTCAGAATTAGGATTGCAATCAGCCAGTTTAGAAATTGATGTGACTTTGGCTAGAGGATTGAATTATTATACAGGTGCTATTTTTGAAGTATCAGCTCCTGAAGGAGTAAAAATGGGTTCCATCGGTGGTGGTGGTCGATATGATGATTTAACAGGAATCTTTGGATTGAAAGACGTGAGTGGTGTCGGTATATCATTCGGGTTAGATCGTATTTATTTGGTGTTAGAAGAGTTGAATTTATTTGAATCTGTCGAATTACCAAAACCAAAAGTATTGTTTTTAAATTTTGATGAGCAGCAACAATTATCATCCTTAAAAGCAATCAACATATTAAGAAGAGAGAATATTAAATGTGAAATATTTCCGGATGTTGCTTTAAGCAACAAACAACAAAAGAAACAATGGAAATATGTGAGTAATAGATCTATTGAATTTGTTGTTACAAAAGTTGAAGGAAAAGCATTCACATTAAAAAACATGAATACAGGCAATCTAAATGAATGTAGTTTAAGTGAATTGATAAAAACACTGAATTAATTCGTAAATTTGCCGACCATAAACAAGAGTTATGTTTGAAGTGAAAAATGGAATGAGAAATAATAATATTGAAGATTTAGGAGAAGACCACGTTGCGTCATCAGCAAAAACGCCTTTACGTGATGATGCTTTTGATTTGACTGATGCGGAGAAGATTGAGCGTATTCAAAAAAACGTATATGAAATCTTAGATACATTGGGGATGGATTTGACAGATGATAGTCTTCAAGGAACGCCAAAGCGTGTTGCAAAATCTTTTGTAAATGAATTGTTTTCGGGATTGAATCCAGCTAACAAACCGTATTTATCAACTTTTGATAACAATTATAAGTATGGTGAAATGTTGGTAGAAAAAAACATCGTTGTCTATTCTACTTGCGAGCATCATCTATTGCCAATAGTTGGAAGAGCGCATATTGCATACATCTCTAAAGGTAATGTAATAGGGCTTTCTAAAATGAATCGTATTGTAGATTATTTTGCAAAAAGGCCTCAGGTACAAGAGCGTTTAACGATGCAAGTTGTACAAGCATTGCAAGAAGCCTTGGGTACTGATGATGTTGCTTGTATAATTGATGCCAAACATTTATGCGTAAATTCTAGAGGCGTAAAAGATATTGAAAGTAGCACCGTAACATCTGAGTTTGGAGGGAAATTTAAAAATAAAGACACCAAAAGAGAGTTTTTAGATTATATTAAAATGGATACAAATTTTGAATAAAAACTTAGCGTAAGTTATATATTAAAGAACGTCTGAAGAAATTCAGGCGTTTTTTTATTCTTATTATTTCGTATTTTTAACTAATGAACAAAACATTACTTTTTTTACCAGATATATCTGGATATACTGAATTTGTGCAGACTACTGAAATTAGTCATAGTCAGCATGTAATAGCTGAGTTGCTAGAAGTGTTAATCGATGCAAATACTGAAGGATTGCAATTAGCAGAAATAGAAGGTGACGCCTTATTTTTTTATAAGGAAGAAATTCCCTCATTGGAGAAATTACTAGCACAAATCGAAACTATTTTTACCGCTTTTTATAGCCATTTAAAGTTGTTAGAAAAGAATCGAATCTGTCCTTGTAATGCATGTTCCTCAGCTCCAAATTTACAATTGAAAATAATTGCACACTGTGGAGAGATTGAATTTATTACGGTAAAAGAGAAACGTAAACCTTTTGGTTACGAAGTGATTGAAGCTCATCGATTGATGAAAAACTCTATAGATAGTGATCAATACGTTTTATTAACAGACTCTTTGAATAAAGAAATTGGACTTACAGCTAGCTATAGTAGTAAGTTGTTTAAGTTGTCAAAAGGAAATGACACCTATGATGGAAAAAACATTCCGTATTCTTATGCCATTATTGATAAGGACAATTTAAAATTAAAATCTTTTAGAAAAGTTAAAAAGGTGAATTTTAAAAGAGCTCCTGATTTTATTGTTGAAAGAGAGTTTTCCATCCCCGCTAGAGACTTACTAGAATATATTAGCAATTTTTCTTTTCGAACAAAATGGATTGTTGGTGCCAATGAATTTTTATTTAACCCGAATGAAGTAAACCGTTTAGAGACAGAACATGTTTGTGTTGTAAATAGAAAACATATAAATTTTACAACCATTACAAAAAAAGTTAAACCAGAGCAACTGGTGTATGGTGAATTAACGACGAGTCCGAAACTGATAGATGCGGCTTATCAATTTTACACCATCACTCCTTTAGAAAAATATAGTTGCCGATTAGAAGTAGAGGCTTATATTGATGCAAAATCATTGATAAAGAAGTTAATACTACATTTTGTAGTAAAGAAGGTGTTTCGAAAAAATACTGAAGAGTCAATTAGTAATTTATATGATTTTGTAATAAGAAATACTCAGGATTAACTACATATTTTGGGTGTAAAAATTATAATCTTTAATTACCACTGCAACAAAGTCAATTGGTTGCATTTCGGGTTTTACATCTAACAATTGAGTCAACTTTATGTTGAGTTTTAGAATTACTTTGTGGTTGCCTTCTTTCTTAGCATTGCCATACAATTCTTTAATTGTTTGTATATCAGTATCAGTTAAGGTTGTGACTTGTGGAAAAGTAGGTATATAATCTGAGGGTATATCAACAACTAATGTATTGGCTATACTTATCCGTTTTTTCTCGCTTATTACGGTAGTACTTGCTGCTAAATCACCCAAGCGTTGGCCCTTTCCATTGAGTAGAATAGTTAAAATCGCAACAGACCCAGAGGCAATGCCAATATCAATTAGACGCAAAACCCACCGTAATAAATAACTGCCAAATGTTGGTTTGCTACCATCAATTTTTACAACTCTAATTTTATTGATACGCTTACCTGGAGTTTGCCCATTCCATAAAATTTCAAAAGTCAAACTATAAAAGAATACGGGTAATGTAAGAAGTAATCCAAAAGCCCAATTTTCAAATGGATCTACTTCGATGGCTGCAAGTATTAAAATAATAACAACATAATATCCTACAATAAACAGACCGTCAATCAGATAAGATCCAATACGTGTACTAAGATGTGCAACATTTTGATTGATGCCTACATTTTGTGCCGTTTCTATTTGAAAATTATCCATTTTTTGTGTTTATTTGAGGAACGGTAAAAATCATGTTTAAAAACTAAAAATCAAAATCTTTTTTAGATTGATTTTAAATTTTAAAAAAGCATAATTTTTATTAAACCAACTAGACTTCAAAAAAAATATGCGCGAAGCATCCTTTGTGAAAAAGAATAAAGAACGATGGCAATTGTTTGAAGATGTACTTGCTAAATCTAAAGAAATTTCTCCGGATAGACTCTCTGATTTATATATAGAAATAACCGATGATTTGAGTTATGCTAAAACCTTTTATCCAAATAGCAATACGGCAGTTTATTTGAACTCTATTGCATCTAGTGCACATTTAAAAATTTATAAAACAAAGAAAGAAGGGAAGAATAGAATCGTTTCATTTTTTAAAACAGAGTTTCCTTTAGCTTTTTATCAGTATCAAAAGCAATTGGCAATTGCTTTTATTGTATTTGTATTTTTCGTTATTGTTGGTGCATATTCAGCATCAGTTGACGCTGATTTTGTTCGTTTGATAATGGGAGATGGTTATGTAAATATGACACTAGAAAATATTGAAAACGGCGATCCGATGGCAATATATAAACAAGCCAATGAATTAGATATGTTTGTTGGAATTACCGTTAATAATATTAAAGTGGCGATGTTTGCTTTTTTGATGGGGATTTTGCTTTCTGTAGGAACCATTTTTGTGATGATGCGTAACGGGGTTATGTTAGGCTCGTTTTTATATTTTTTCTATGACAAAGGCATGTTGTGGGAGTCATCAAGAACCATTTGGATTCACGGAACAATAGAGATATCGGTCATTGTAATTGCAGGATGTGCAGGAATTGTTTTAGGAAACGGAATCCTTTTTCCAAAAACATACACCCGATTAGAATCGTTTAAACGAAGTGTAAAAGAAGGACTCAAAATTATGGTAAGCACAATTCCATTTTTTATAGTAGCTGGATTTTTAGAAGGCTTTGTAACGCGTCATACCGAAATGCCAGATTGGTTGGCAATACTAATCATAGTACTCTCATTTAGTACAATCATTTATTATTATGTTATTTACCCGAGGGTAATTTATCGAAGAAATCAAGAAGAAATAGAAACAACTAAAAATTAACAATAAACTAAAAATTTATGGAAACAGTAAATCAAATCAATTTTAAAAAGTACAGAGATTTAGGTGCAATCATTACAGATACATTTCAATTTATTAGAGAAAATTGGAAAGGTTATTTTGGAACAATTATTAAAATATCAGGTCCAGCATTGGTGGTGTTAATTATTGCAATGGGGTATTATATGTATTCACTTGGTGGGATAATTGAAGGTTTTTCAGAAAATACTGGGGCAATTAACAATTCTGATGGAATTGGAGCAATTATCGCCGTTGCAATTGCCATTTTTGCAGGAATTGCATTTTATGTGTTGCTTCAAATGTCTTCATTATATTATATCAAAAGCTACATCCAAAATAATGGAGTTGCTAACATTGATGAAGTAAAACAGAATGTATCTCAAAACTTTTGGAAATTCTTTGGTTTCGGATTTTTAATGATGTTGATTGTTATGATAGGTGCAATGCTTTGTTTTTTACCAGGGATATATTTAGGAATAGTTTTAAGTTTAGGTACATCAATATTAGTGTTTGAGGGTAAAAGTGTAGGTGATGCTATAAGCCATAGTTTTACTTTAATTAAAGACCATTGGTGGGAAACTTTTGGGGTCATGATTGTTGTCGGGATATTAGTTAGTATTTTAGGAATGGTTTTCTCAGTACCATCGCTGATTTACCAAATGGGCTCCGTGATGACAAATATTGGTCAAGATGATCCAACTGCAATGTTAGGATTGTTTTCTGACCCAATTTATTTAGGATTGACAGCCTTATCATATATTGGGCAGTTCCTATTATCATCAATTACTTTAATTACAACGGTATTTATTTATTTTGACTTGAATGAACAAAAGAATTTAACAGGTACTATTGAGCAAATTGACAGTCTTGGTGGTTTGTAAAGAATGAAACACCTTTGTCTATACATATTATTTTTTCTTTTTTCTAATGTGATGCAAGCGCAGCAAGATTCTCTTATGGTTGCCTATGACAAGGAAAGTAGTATAGAAATAAAAAAGTTTGATAAAGATAAGTTAGCAGAATATAGCGCAGATGACGACTTTGATTATACCATTATAAAACAAGAAGATGGTTTCTTTGGAATGATTTGGAGTTGGATGAAGCGTATGTTAAAAAAAGTACTTTCTTGGCTTTTTGGAGTAGAGTCTGCTGTAGGGATTATGTTAGTATTGCTAAAAATAATTCCATACTTGGTACTTCTGGTCGTATTGATTTTGACTATAAAGTATTTTTTAAAGGTTAATACCAATAGCATAATTTCAGGCAAATCAGAAAAGGCAAAAGTATTTATTACTGAGGATGAAGAAATCATTTATAATAAAGATATTAAGAAATTAATAGCCAAAGCTGTTGCTCAAAAAAATTATAGATTGGCGGTGCGGTATTATTATTTATTGGTCTTGCAAAAACTACAAGAAAAAGAATTGATAGTTTATGAACAGCAAAAAACGAATGAAGATTATATCAAAGAAATAAACGAGCAAAACATCACTTTAAAGTTTCGTGATTTAACCCGATTGTATGATTTTGTATGGTATGGTAATTTTGAAATCAATGAAATTGAGTTTGCCAAAGTTGAATCGAATTTTAATCAGTTAACAGCCGAATTAAAATAAATTGGATAAGAAAACAAAAACATATTTGGTCATTTTTGTCAGTTTAATTTTGGCAATCGTTTTCTATGAATATAGTAAGCCAATCCCAATTAATTGGTTTCCGAGTTATGCAAAAAAAGATAAAATCCCGTTAGGTGCTTTTGTATTGCGTACAGAATTAGATGCTATATTTTTTAATGCAGAAGTTAAAGATGTTAAAATTCCACCTTTTGTCTTTTTAGAAGATTCAACCATAGTAGGAACCTATATTTTTATAAATGATCAGATTCTTTTTGATAAGGCTGAGATAAAGAGGTTATTAAATTTTGTTGAAAAAGGCAATGATGTTTTTGTTTCTTCTAATGGACACTTGTTAGACACCTTAAATATTGAAACAGAAGAATTGCTAACTTCTAACTTAAAAGAGAAACCCTTTTTTAAATTGATAAATAAGAATTTCCCTAACATTGAATATTCGTACGATAGAAAATTCCGTAATCAAGTTTTTACAAAAATTGACACGTTAAGAACTACAGTTTTAGGAATCACAGGATATCTTGATGAAGATGATGAACGTACCGAAGAAGGGGTTAATTTTATTAAACATCAACATGGAAAAGGAAATTTTTATCTGCATACATTTCCTGAAGCGTTTACTAATTATGGGATTTTAAATGTGAATAACCTGCATGCAACAAATGTATTGTCGTATTTGAAAAATGATGGAATTATTTATTGGGATGAATATTACAAAACAGGGAAAAAAAGAATCTCATCACCTTTACATTATTTATTAAGTTCGCCAAATTTAAAATGGGCATATTATACAGTGTTGATTGGTATTTTATTATTTGTGATTTTTGAAGGGAAACGAAAACAGCGGTTTATCCCAATTGTAACACCATTAAAAAATCAAACCTTGGCATTTTCAAGGACTATAGCAAATATGTATTACGAAAAATCTGAGCATAAAAATATTGCTGAACATCGAATTGATTACTTGTTAAATTTTATTCGATTGAAATTGAGAATTCCAACTTATAAAATTGATACAACTTTTCATAAATATGTAGCATCAAGAAGTGGAAAATCAGAAAACGAGATAAAAATATTGTTTGATTATTGCAATCAAGTCCACATAAAAAACACCATCACCAAAGAAGAATTATTAAAATTAAATACATTGATTGAGGAATTTAAAAGCTCGATAAAATAAGTATAGAATATGGAAAATCACGAAAACACAAATCAAGACGAAAATCTAAACTTTGAAAACAGAATAGATTTAAGTAAGTTGAAAGATGCGGTTGAACAAATAAAATCTGAGCTATCAAAAATTATAATTGGGCAAGAAGCCTTTATGGATTTACTATTAGTAGCACTGCTTTCTGATGGACATGTGTTGATTGAAGGTGTGCCAGGAGTTGCCAAAACAATTACAGCAAAGTTGTTGTCTAAAACCATAAAAACAGGTTTTAGCAGAATTCAATTTACACCAGATTTAATGCCAAGTGATATTTTAGGCACATCAATTTTGAATATGAAAACTTCGGAGTTTGAGTTTAAATCTGGACCCATTTTTTCAAACTTAGTTTTGATTGATGAAATAAATAGAGCTCCTGCAAAAACCCAAGCAGCATTGTTCGAAGTGATGGAAGAACGTCAAGTAACAGTTGACGGAACTACCTATAAAATGGATGCGCCATTTATGGTGTTAGGTACTCAAAACCCGATAGAGCAGGAGGGAACTTATGCATTGCCCGAAGCACAATTAGATCGTTTTTTGTTTAAAATTGATGTAGGGTATCCAACCTTAGAAGAGGAGGTTTTAATCATACAAACACATCATGATCGAAAAGGTGTATTGCCACAAACTTTGATTAAACCAGTACTTTCAGAAAAAGACTTACTAGACTATAAGAGTAAGGTTCAAGACGTTTTGGTAGATGCTAAAATCATGAGCTATATTGCTGAGATTATCTTTAAAACACGTAATCATCCACATTTATTTTTGGGAGCTTCACCAAGAGCAAGTATCGCAGTTTTAAATGCTTCAAAGGCATTTGCAGCAATCAATGGTCGTGATTTTGTGATTCCAGAAGATATCAAGAAAATGTTATTTCCGGTGTTAAGACATCGTATTATTTTAACTCCCGAAAGAGAAATGGAAGGTGTAACTGCAGACAATGTTATTGATATGATTGTACAATCTGTTGAGGTGCCTAGATAATTAAGAATTAAAAATAAATGATTAGTAGCTTGTCATTTCGAACAAGGAACGAGGAGAAATCTCATAGTCGAAAATGAAATTTATAAAAGCATTATACATACACGAACGATTTTTTACAGCAATAGCAATTATTGCTAGTTTGTTCTTGTTGTCCTTTTGGATTCCTATTTTATATGTTATATCATGGGTGCTGTTTTTAATTACTTGGACCTTGTTTTTAGTTGATATCTTAATCTTATTCCGATTTAAAACTGGATTAAATGCAAGACGATTATTGACTGAAAAGTTTTCAAATTCTGATATAAACCCTGTTCCAATAATACTTCAAAATAAATATCCATTTGCTATTGATGCAAAAATTATTGATGAGCTGCCCGTGCAATTTCAAAAACGAAATTTTGAATATAAGATTTCAATAAAGTACAATGAAGATCATAATTTTGAGTATAATTTAAAACCCGTTGAACGTGGTGAATATCACTTTGGAAAACTGAATATTTTTGTTTCATCACCTTTAAAAATGATTTCGAAACGATATCAATTTAATGATGAGGCAATGGTGGCAGTTTATCCCTCATACATCCAAATGAAGAAATATGAGTTCTTAGCAATGAGTAATCGATTGACAGAATTTGGGATGAAAAAAATTAGAAGGCTTGGACATACTTTAGAATTTGAACAAATAAAAGAGTATGTGTCTGGTGATGATGTGCGTACCATAAATTGGAAGGCAACTGCAAAGCGTGGAGATTTAATGGTGAATCAATATCAGGATGAAAAGTCACAGCCTATTTATTCTATTATTGATACAGGCCGCATGATGAAAATGCCATTTGAAGAATTAAAATTATTAGATTATGCCATTAATTCTACTTTAGCATTTTCAAATATTGCATTGAGAAAAAATGACAAATCTGGATTACTTACTTTTTCCAAAAAAGTTGAAACTATTATTCAGGCAAGTAACAAAAAAACACATTTAAATGTAATTAATGAGGCGTTGTATAATATAGACACTCAATTTACTGATTCAGATTTCGGGTTGCTATATGCTGTTATAAAAAGAAAAATTACTCATAGAAGCCTCTTAATTTTATATACAAATTTTGAACACATGAGTGCTATGAAAAGACAATTGCCTTTTTTAAAGGCTATTGCAAAACAGCATTTATTGGTTGTTGTATTTTTTGAAAACACAGAGCTAGATGATTTAATTACAACCAATGCCGAGGATTTACAGGATGTATATCATAAAACAATTGCTGAGAAATTTGTTTATGAAAAACGACTAATTGCAAAAGAATTGCAGAGTAAGGGTGTACATGCTATTTTAACCAAACCAAAAAACTTAACCGTAAATGTGATTAATAAATACCTAGAATTTAAGGCAAAAGGGTTAATTTAAAACAAGAGATGTGAAAAAACATGTTATGGTATTATTGATATTCAAATTTTTTCTTTCCATCTTGAATTTCAATTTTCATAATACTATCAAGAGGTATTTCCTTAGTTAATGATTGAATAAATCGTGATTGATGACCTTTTAATGTGTCGTTTTCTAAAATTACCGTATCGAAATAAAAAACATATTTCTTCTTATTGTTAAGTGTTACTCTCATCTCGATTGAAGGGGAGTTGTAAAGTAATTTTTCATTTCCATCCTTATCAATAACCTTAATCATACCGATATTGTTTGAATAATAAGGAATCGTATTATACCCTAAAGGATTGTTTATTTCGACTTCTTTTAAATTATTAGAATTAGCATTCTTCATTTGCTTTTTAAAGCTTTCAGGAGAAACAGTATATGTTTTGCAAGAAATAAGCATCAATGTAATACAAAAGATAAATATTGATTGAGTTTTTATCATAATTTAAAACTAAAATTAATCTTCAGTCAATACCCATTCACCTTTATCAATAAGCGGAATGGCTTGTTTGTATTTTACCACCTTGTTTTCACCACTCATCACATTTTTGATAGTAACTCTATCGTTTCTTCCTATTTTACGTTCGGTACGTACAAAAGTTTCAACAGGTTGTTGTGCTTGTGTTTGATTCGTACTTGTTTGTGATTGACTAGTATAATCTTCTTTCGTCAATTGCACTTTGTCTCTCTTTGGCTCACGAGCTGCAGAAACTTGTTGTGCACTTTGTGATGGTAATTCTCCTTTAAATAAGAATGATAAAACTTCTTTATTTACTTTGTTCAACATTTTTTGAAACAACTCAAACGACTCGAACTTGTAAATTAATAATGGATCTTTTTGTTCGTATTGTGCATTTCTCACTGACATTTTTAACTCATCCATTTGACGTAAATGGTCTTTCCAAGTATCGTCAATAATGGCAAGTGTAACATTTTTTTCAAAATCAGAAATCAATATTTTTCCTTGAGATTCATAAGCCTCTTTTAAGTTGGTAACAACCTGAATCGTTTTTGTTCCATCAGTAAACGGAACAACAATACGTTCATATTGATTGCCCTGTTTTTCATAAACATCTTTAATTACAGGAAAAGCAGCAACCGCATTGCGCTCAATTTTATCTTGATAATGTTTGTAGATCGTGCTGTACAATTCATCTGTTAATTCTTCAACCGACTTACTCTTAAATTCTTCTTCACTAAAAGGTGACGAAGTAGAAGAGAAGCGAATCAACTCAAATTCAAAATTGCTATAATCTTCGTGTGCTTTATTTTCTGATACTAAGTTTGCACAAGTATCATATATCATATTTACAATATCTACTTGCAAGCGTTCTCCATACAAGGCATGACGACGACGTTTGTACACAACTTCACGTTGTGAATTCATTACATCATCATACTCTAATAAATTTTTACGAATTCCAAAGTTGTTTTCTTCAACTTTCTTTTGCGCTCTTTCAATAGACTTAGAAATCATAGAGTGCTGAATCACTTCACCTTCTCCTAATCCCATTTTATCCATCATTTTGGCAACACGTTCACTATTAAACAAACGCATTAAGTTATCTTCTAGCGATACATAAAATTGTGAAGATCCAACATCTCCTTGTCGTCCTGCTCTACCACGTAATTGTCTGTCTACACGACGCGAATCATGACGTTCTGTACCAACAATTGCCAAACCACCTGAGGCCAAAACTTTATCAGATAATTTAATATCCGTACCACGACCTGCCATATTTGTTGCAATAGTTACCACTCCAGGATTTCCAGCTTCGGCAACAATATCAGCTTCTTTTTTATGCAGTTTTGCATTCAGAACGTTGTGTTTTATTTTTCGCATTGAAAGCATACGTCCTAGTAATTCAGAAATCTCAACCGAAGTTGTACCTACCAATACAGGTCTTCCATCAGCAACCAATTTGGTAACTTCATCAATTACGGCATTGTATTTTTCACGTGCTGTTTTATAAACAAAATCTTCTTGATCATTACGAACCAATGGTTTATTGGGCGGAATCTCAATGACATCCAATTTGTAAATCTCCCAAAATTCTCCAGCTTCAGTTACAGCAGTACCCGTCATACCAGATAACTTGCGATACATTCTAAAGTAGTTTTGTAATGTTACGGTAGCAAAAGTTTGTGTTGCGGCTTCAATTTTAACATTTTCCTTAGCTTCTAATGCTTGGTGTAATCCGTCAGAATAACGGCGACCATCCATAATACGACCCGTTTGCTCATCAACAATTAAAATTTTATTGTCCATTACTACATATTCCACATCTTTTTCAAAAAGGGTATATGCTTTTAGCAATTGGTTCATGGTGTGGATACGTTCGCTTTTTACACCATAGTCGCGATAAATTTCTTCTTTTCTTTTGGTAAGTTCTTCTGGAGATAAATTTTCATTGTCTAAATCTCCAATATCTGTACTTAAATCTGGCATCACAAAGAAATCATTATCATTTCTTTCTGTAGATAAATGTGCCACACCTTTATCGGTTAACTCTATGGAATTATTTTTTTCTTCAATTGTAAAATACAAATCTTCATCAACCTTTGGCATCTCACGATTGTTGTCTGCCATATAGGAGTTTTCCGTTTTTTGTAGTAATTGTTTTACCCCTTCTTGACTCAAAAACTTAATCAAAGCCTTGTTTTTTGGCAATCCACGATAAACTCTTAATAGTTTAAATCCGCCTTCTTTATTATCACCTTCAGCGATTGCTTTTTTAGCTTCTGATAAAACTCCAAGTAGATATTTACGTTGAATATTTACCAATGTATCTACATTTGGCTTTAGCTCATTAAACTCATGGAGATCGCCTTGAGGAATTGCTCCAGAGATTATCAACGGAGTTCGTGCATCATCAATTAAAACTGAATCTACCTCATCAACAATAGCATAATTATGTGGGCGTTGCACTAAATCTTTTGGAGAATGCGCCATATTATCACGCAAATAATCAAAACCAAATTCGTTGTTGGTTCCGTAAGTAATATCTGCATTATACGCAGCTCTACGCGCATCTGAATTCGGTTGATGGTAATCGATACAATCAATACTTAATCCGTGGAATTCAAATATTGGAGCCATCCACGCCGCATCACGTTTTGCTAAATAATCATTTACCGTTACAACGTGTACACCTTTACCACCAATGGCATTTAGATAAATAGGCAAGGTCGCGACCAAGGTTTTACCTTCACCAGTCATCATCTCAGCAATTTTACCTTGGTGTAAAACAGAGCCGCCAATTAATTGTACATCATAGTGAATCATGTTCCAAGTAATTTGCATTCCTGTAGCATCCCAAGTATTGTGATAAATAGCTTTGGTGTCGTTTAATTCAACATTGTCTTTTTTGGCTGATAATTCTCTGTCAAATGGAGTTGCAACAACTTCAATAGTTTTATTTTGAGTAAATCTTTTTGCAGTTTCTTTGATTAAAGCAAAAGCTTCTGGAAGAATATCTTCTAAACATTTTTCTGATGCTTCGTATGACTCATCTTGTAGGGTATCAATTTGATTGTAAATTTCTTCTTTACGATCTATATTTGCAGATTTAGTTTCTTCTTCTAAAGTTTCAATTTCCTTTTGAAAAGGGGCTGTAGCAGCTTTAATTTTAGTTTTAAACTCTAGCGTCTTATCTCTTAAGCCATCGTTAGATAAAGAGGTTATAGCACTTTCAAAAGCGTTGACTTTCTCTACAACAGGTAATAATATTTTAAGATCTTTTTTCTTCTTGTCCCCAACAAAAACTTTTAAAATTGAATTCAATAAATTCATAATTCATTTTGTATTTTAGTTGCTCAAAATTAAGCAAAAAAAAAGCCTCAATTGAGACTTTTTAGATTATTTTTTTGTGTGTTTTTAGTATTCTTCTTCGTTCCAGAGATAATCATCTTCGGTCGGATAATCTGGCCAAATTTCAATAATAGAATCATATGATTCTCCTTCATCTTCAAGATCTTGTAAATTTTCGGCAACTTCTAAAGGTGCTCCAGTTCTAATTGCGTAATCTACAAGTTCGTCTTTGGTTGCTGGCCAAGGTGCATCTGCTAAATAAGATGCTAGTTCTAATGTCCAATACATAGTGAAATATGTTTTTTTATATTTTGCAAAAGTAATTTTTTTGCATAAATAGCCAAGCTATTTCAACTATTTTTTTTAAAATGTTAAGAACTTATTTTTTGTGAGTAGGAATCCACGGAATTTCTTCACAATGATTGTCGTAAGTCAACTTCCGTGCCAGCACAAAAAGGTAGTCAGATAGTCGGTTTAAATACATGATAATATGTATGTCAATTTCTTCTAAAGAGTTTAGAGTTACGCAAATACGCTCTGCTCTTCGACAGATACATCGTGCTATGTGACAATATGACACAGTTGTGTGACCACCAGGTAAAACAAAATGTTTCATTTCAGGAAGTGTGAGATTCATTTTATCAATATGTTCTTCTAAATAAGAAATTGATTGTTCAGTTATTTTCGGAATGTTTAATCGTTCCTTTCCACTTTTTAAGGCTTCTTTTTCTTTAGGAGTTGCCAACATCGCCCCAAGCGTAAATAATTCATTTTGAATTTTAAGCAGACTCTTTGAAGTTAAGTTCTCTATTTGTTGATCTCGTATCAAACCGATGTTTGCATTGAGTTCATCAACGGTACCGTAGGCTTCAATTCGGATATGATCTTTTGAAACTCTTGTTCCTCCATATAATGAAGTATTTCCTTTATCTCCTGTTTTTGTATAAATTTTCATTCTATAAAATTATGAATTAAACCCGAATAGTAAAATGTTCTTTAGGTTGTTCTTTTCTAAAGAATACAACCCCCCAAAAATAGGTGTCTATTGTTATAGTGACCTTTGGATGCTTTTTAATTTCTTCCCAAGCTTCTGTCATTTCTTTAGACCAATGTATGTCGTCAAAAATAAAAACAGAATCGTTGTGAATTGCATTTAAAGATTGTTCAAAATATTCTAGTGTAGGTTGTTTTTGGTGATTGCCATCAAAGTATATTAAGTCGTAGGTTTTGCTTTTTAAGCAATTGGGGAGTGTAGTTTTAAATTGACCTTCAACAAAATCAACCGAATTAAAATCAAATTTTTTAAATTGATTTTTTGCCACTTGTAATGTTTGTGGACATCCTTCTAATGTTGTGATAGTACTTTTAGAGTTGCCAATATGCATGCTTGCAGTTCCTATTCCGAGTGAGGTTCCTATTTCTAGGATATTGTTTAGTTTTAGGTATGCTACCAATCGGATAATTAATTCAGATCTTTTTTTTGAAATTCCAGCAACTGTTGCAATTTTTGAAATCTCTCTAGAATTAGTTTTAAATACTTTAGAGCCTTTGCCAAAGTCAGTTATTTCAACTTTGTTTTTGTTTTGCAATAAATCATTTCGGTAATCAGTTATCAATTTGAGTTTAGTTAGAGTAGTTTTTTTATAAAAACATTTTGTTATCAAATCAAAAACAAAAGGAGAATGCACCCCATGTTGATTGGTTGATTTTTTTAAAAATTGCAGATAAGATGTTATTTTAAAAATCATAGAGGCTCAAATTCTATGCGAAAATAATAGAAAAATTATTTTTGTTAGTGATTAAAAATTATATTTGCCATACTACTATTAATGTTTGCATATAAATCAACAGATTAAGCCAAATTAATTATTCTTGAAATGAAGAAAATATATTTAGTTCTAACCCTTATAATCATAAGTTTATCTTCTTGCTTACCTACAAAAAAAACCAATTATTTTCAAGGAGAGCCAACTTCTAAAGGTGAAATGTACAAGCTCAATAACGAGCCCTATCGTTTGCAAGTGAATGATGTGTTGTCTATCCAAATAAAATCTGAAAACCCTGAATTGGTTTCGCTTTTTAGTGCATCTAAAACAGAAGGTACTGTTTCGAATAAAGGTGATGGTTTGTACTTTGATGGTTATACAATCAATCCACACGGAAATATTAGAATTCCTTATATCGGTGAATTAAATGTGTTGGGATATACCGAAAGAGAAGTGAGAGAGAAAATTGAATTTGAACTAAAAAACTTCATTAAGAATCCTGAGTCAATTTTTGTTACAGTGAAATTATCAGGAATTAAGTTTGTGGTTACCGGTGAAGTGGGATCACCAGGTACATTAAATTTATTACAAAGCCAAGTTACAATTATTGAAGCGATTGCTAATGCCGGTGAAATTGGCCAATTTGGTAACCGACAAAATGTGTCTGTACTAAGAAAGACTATTAATGGAGTTGAACGCTTTACTATTGATATGACTGACATAGCCGTTTTTGATGATGAGCAATTTTTTGTTCAGCCAAATGATGTTATTTATGTAGAAGCATTAAGTCGTAAAAGTTGGGGGTTTGGAACAACAGGTTTACAAACTTTCACTACAATAGCTTCTGTATTTGCAGTATTAGTGAGTACAATTTTATTGATTAGAACGATATAATTTAGTATGGAGGAAGATTTTAATTTTATAAAAAATTCTGATGAGAGCATCTCTGATATTAAAGACTATTTATTCAGAGTTTTAGCACATTGGAAATGGTTTATGGTTACCATACCAATTGGATTAGCAATTGCGTATTATATCAATATTTCTACAGAGAAAAAATTTGGTTTAAATGCTACTATTTCAATAGCCGAAAAACAAAGCCCATTGTTTTCTGGAGGAACAAACATCGCTTTTAATTGGGGAGGTGTGAGCGATAAGGTTGAAGGGGTTAGAAGATATTTAAGCTCTCGAACACATAATGAGGCTGTTGTTAAAGAATTACAATTTTATATTGAGTATTTAAAAGAAGGACGGTTTAGGATTGAAGATGTTTATGGTAAAACGCCTTTTAAAGTAATTTTGGAACCGAATCAATATCAATTATTAAACACATTAATTAGAATTGATTTTCTAGATAATCATAACTTTAATTTGTCAGTTGACTTTGGAGAAAAAACATCCTCCAAATTGATTAATTATGATACAGATAAAATATTAGATTATTCAATTTTAAACTCTACATTTTCACAACAATTTAGCTTGGATGAAGAGCTAAGTTTGCCATTTCTTAATATCGCTTTGCAATCTCTTGATGAGATAAAAGCAGTAGGAGGTTCTTCATTTTTGATACGTTTTAAAAGTATCAATTCGGTAGTTGGGAAATATCAAAAAGTAAGAGCGACTCCTATACAAAATACTTCCTTGTTGAGTGTTACTATGGTGGGGCCTAATAAAAAGCGTTTGGTTGATTACCTCAACAAAACTGTAGAAGTATTGTCTGAAAATCAATTAAAGGATAAAACCAATTATGCCCGACAAACCTTAGAATTTATAGATTTGCAATTCGAAAACACCAAAGACAGTTTGCGTTTGATAGAGGATGATATGGGTGATTACAAGCAAGAAAAAGGAATTTATAATTTGTCTGTAGAAGGATCTCAAATATTTTCGAATACTATGGGGTTAGATCAAAAGCAGTTTGAATTAGTAGATCAATTAGAATATTATCAAAACCTTGAAAATTATATTAAAACACACCATAATTTTACAAGTATTCCAGCGCCAGCAATCGTTAATGTGATGGATGGTTCTATCAGTTCAGAAGTGAGTGCATTAACCCATTTATCGGCTTCCAAAATTAAATTAGAGTCAGAGGTTACTGATAGTCATCCCTCTTTAGTGTCGCTAAATCAAGAAATCATAACTGCTAAAAATGTATTGCTTGAAAACATTTCGTCACTTAAAAAAATTATCGAGCTAGATATAAAAAACAGTAAGCGACGTTTGGGTATTTACAATTCTCAATTGCAACGTCTTCCAGAAAAAGAACAGCAATTATTAATTTACGCGCGTAAATATGCCATGACAGAGAGCAACTATAAATATTTGCTTCAAAAGAGATACGAGGCTGATATTGCTATTGCAGCTAGTGTGTCTGACATTACAATTTTAGACAAGGCAAAAGACACAGGACAACAATCAAATTTACCAAGAACTGGTTTTAATTATATGGTAGGTATTTTGTTGAGTATCATATTACCATTGTTTGTTATTGTTGCAAAGGAAATTTTTGACACTAAGATTCAAACAGTTGAGAACATTGAAAAATTATCTCCAATTCCTGTTTTGGGAGTAGTTGGTAAAAATGATGCAAAGAATAATTTGGCAGTAGTATTAAAACCAAAATCATCTGTTGCAGAGGCTTTTAGAGCATTACGGTCTAACATACATTTTTTATTTGGTAGAAATAACGCTGAAAAAACTAAGACTGTAGTAATTACATCATCTGTTGGTGGTGAGGGTAAAACGTTTGTATCTATTAATATGGCAACAGTTTTTGCATTGAGTGGAAAGAAAACAATACTTGTCGGCTTAGATTTAAGAAAACCAAAAATATTTGGAGATTTTGATTTGAAAAATGATTTTGGAGTAGTTAATTATTTAATTGGTCAAAAATCTAAAGAAGAAATTATTCAAAAGACTCATGTTGAAAATTTAGATATAATTAGTGCAGGACCTATTCCGCCGAATCCTTCAGAGTTAATTATGAGTAAAGCTACCGATGAATTGATTGACTTTTTAAAAGAACGATACGAGTATATCATTTTAGACACTCCACCTATTGGTTTGGTTGCTGATGCTTTTGAATTGATTAAATATGCGGATGTTACGTTGTATGTAGTACGTCAAAATTTTACACAAAAAGGAATGCTTAAAATGATGAATGATAAATACATGAAGAAAGAAATTTCTAATGTGAGCATTGTTTTGAATGACTTTAAAATCAAGACGGGCTTTGGATATGGGTACGGGTACGGTTATGGGTATGGAAAAGGGTATCAAGAAGAAGAAAAGAAATCTTTCTTTAAAAGAATTTTTAAAAGATCATAAAAATTGAATCAGAATAAAAAAATAAAATTTGCAGTTGTTGGCTGTGGACATATTGGCAAGCGGCATGCTGAAATGATTAGCAGAAACTCTAATGCAGAACTGGTTGCATTGGTTGATGTAAAATCAAAAGACACGCTAAATATTAGTCAATATGAACTTCCTTTTTTTTCAAGTTTAGAAGATTTTTTACAAAGCGATATACAAGTTGATGTTGTTACTATTGCAACTCCCAATGGATTTCATGCTCCGCAAGCGATAAAAGTTTTGGAAGCTGGAAATAATGTTGTTATTGAAAAGCCTTTAGCGCTATCTAAAGCTGATGCCGAAGCGGTAATTTTTAAAGCCCTTAATGTTGGAAAACAAATTTTTGCTGTGATGCAAAATCGATATTCACCACCTTCTATTTGGATTAAGGAATTGATTGAAAGTAAAACTTTAGGGGATATTTATTCAGTTCATATCAATAGTTTTTGGAATAGAGATGAGCGTTATTATACTGAGGATTCTTGGCATGGAGATAAAAAACTAGATGGAGGAACATTATTTACACAGTTCTCTCACTTTATAGATATCATGTATTGGTTGTTTGGAGATGTGACCAATATTAAATCGATAATTAAAGATTTTAAACATCAAGAGTTAACAGATTTTGAAGATACTGGAATAGTCAATTTTGAATTTGTAAATGGAGGAGTAGGGAGTTATAATTTTTCAACGGCATTGTGGAATATAAATATGGAAAGTTCAATGACCATTATTGCCGAAAAAGGAGCCATAAAAATTGGCGGTCAATATATGAATGAGGTGGAATATTGTCATGTCGAAAATTATGAAATGCCAATTTTAGAACCTACAAATCTAGGTAATGATTACGGAGATTACAAAGGTTCTGCCCAAAATCATCACTTTGTAATTCAGAATGTTGTGGATGTTTTACAAGGTAAAAAATCAATTACCACTAATGCTTTGGAAGGGATGAAGATTGTTGATATTATTGAACGTATTTACAAAAGTGTCAACTAATGTTGTCTAAAAAACAACAAATAGACAAATACATTTTTGACATTTTTTTAGGAATAATTGGTCTAATTATTTTTATAATTCCCATGTTGCTATTTATTGTAATTACTTCTTTTTCTACTAAATCATTTGGAATATTTTCTCAAAAGAGGGTAGGGAGGAACGCGAAATTATTCAAGCTTTATAAAATTAAAACCATGTGTGTAAATGATGCAACCAATCATATTACTACAGCAAATGATTTACGGATTACAAAATTTGGTAAATTTCTACGAAAAAGTAAAATGGATGAATTACCACAGATTTTTAACGTACTAATTGGTGACATGAGCTTTGTAGGGCCAAGACCTGATGTTGAAGGGTATGCTGATAAATTGATGGGCGATGACAGAATTATTCTATCCGTAAAACCTGGAATTACAGGGCCTGCAACAATAAAGTTTAATAATGAAGAAGAGCTATTAGCACAACAAGAGAATCCAATAAAATATAATGATGAAGTTATTTGGCCTCAAAAAGTTGAGATTAATAAAGTATATGTAAAAGAATGGAATTTGAAAAAAGATTTGCGCTATCTTTATATGACTGTATTTAAATTGTTTGGATAGATGTTAGAGAAAATTCCGTCAATTCGAGTGATTTTTAGT
Organism: Flavobacteriaceae bacterium; assembly: GCA_045047075.1. GTDB lineage: Bacteria > Bacteroidota > Bacteroidia > Flavobacteriales > Flavobacteriaceae > Urechidicola. Next base: position 60,775 of record JASFYP010000035.1, on the reverse strand, counting down.
AGCAAGGCGTATAAAAATAATATCGAGAATAGGATTTTCTATTGAATGCAGAATTAGGTTCTCGATACAAAATTTTTACCAAAATTTCACTCGAACTGACGGTAGGGTTTAGAATAATTTAAATCATTCTACCATCCACCAACACCAAATCAATATTATTAGATCCAAAAGCATAAGGTAAAAAGCCAATGCTCGGAATCTCCTTAGTAATAATCAAATTCGCTTTTTTTCCTATAGTGATACTTCCGTGAGTATTTTGAACATTCATTGCATAAGCACCATTAATTGTTGCCGCATTGATTGCTTCTTCAGGAGTCATTTTCATTTTAATACAAGCTTCAGAAATCACTTGATTCATATTTCCTGAAGGAGTTGAGCCTGGATTAAAATCCGTTGCTAAAGCAAGAGCTAATCCTGAATCAATAAGTTTACGAGCAGGAGTATATGGAATACTTAAAAAATGAGAGCATAATGGCAACGCAACAGGCATCGTATCAGAGTTTTTAAGGATTTCAATGTCTTCATCACGCATCACTTCCAAATGATCAACAGACAAAGCGTTGTGTTTCACCCCAATTTGAACTCCATTAATTGCTGTGAATTGATTGACATGAATTTTAGGAATCAGTCCATGTTCTTTTGCTGCGGTTAATAACCTATCGGTATCATCTACAGAAAAATAACCTGTCTCACAAAAGACATCGATAAACTCTGCCAAGTTTTCTTCAGCTACTTTAGGCAGAATAGTTTCTATAACAAAATCCACATAAGCTGTTGAGTCCTTATTAAATTCAGTCGGAATCGCATGAGCTCCTAAAAAAGTCGCTTTGATTTCAATTGGGTAGTTTTCTTTTAACCTTTTGATTACACGTAACATTTTCAATTCCGCATCTAAAGTCAAACCATAACCTGATTTTATTTCAACAGCTCCTGTTCCTAATTGCATCACTTCTTCTAAACGTTTTGAGGATTGTTGGTACAATTTTTCTTCAGAAGTTTCTTGTAGTTTTTTAGCGGAGTTTAAGATTCCCCCGCCATTGTTAGCAATATCTTCATAACTCGCACCATTGATTCTCGCTACAAATTCTTGTTCTCGGTTACCAGCATAAACAATATGCGTATGAGAATCACACCAAGAAGGTAACACCATTTTACCCGAAGTATCAATTGTTTTATCAGCATTGATTTTTGGCATGTTTTTCATCAATCCAAAATTAGCAATTAAATCATCTTCAATTAAAAGAAATGCATTTTTAAGGGTTGGGAGTATTTTCATATCCTTCCCAGAAACTTTGTCAATTGAGACTTCTCTAACTTGTACTAATTCTTTTATGTTGATGATAAGTGTTTTCAATGTTATTTATGAATTTAATTTTTTTAATAAAATTTGACTACATATTTTTAGTTTGATGTTTTAACCTCAACAAGTCCTTTTAAAAAATCATCTAAATCCTTTTTATTTTTGTTAAATAAATTTTCAGGTAAATAAGTAATTAATTGAACTGAATCTTTTCCATTTGAATAAAGATAACCGTAATAGATGTATTTTTCATTTTCAATAGTTGCTTTTATTTTAATTGAAATTATTTCAAGACCATTAATAACAACAAAATTCTTTTTAATAATTTTGGCATCTGAAAAGCTATTTTTTATTTTTTTAAGTACTATATTAGGTAACTTTAATGTATTTAGATTAATTTTTTCAGTAATAAGTGTTCCATTAATATTACTATCTTTTATATTACTAAAATTAAATTCTACATTGTTATTATTAGGGTATTGAATACTCCATTTATTCAAATCTATAAGAACTCCGATACTAGTATTTTTGATTTCAAGTAAATAAATTGAATCTCTAGCTATGTTTTGATTTGGGATATCAAAATTTTGATGAATTAATTGCTGCTTATATTCAGGTTCAAAATTAGAGATAAAATGATTTTGATTTGGTTGATTGTTTATTTGGAAGAGGTTAAAAATGAAAAAAGAAATTTGTAGTAGCATTTTTTTTAAGTTTTATATCAAGCTAAATTTTTAGCTATCTTTGAATAGACAATATTATTACTCATATTCATATTCATATTTCTTGATGATGAGTGTTGTCATATTTTACGAAAATACTAAAGTTAGACTTAAGAAAATGAATTAGAATCAATCAATTTTATTTGAAAGGGTTACTGTGAGAAGAAAGAAGACCGAAGAAGAAACATCAAGCTTCCATCTTCGGTCATCAAACAATATTTTTATTTCAATCCTCCGGTCATATTTGCAGGAATCACCCATGCATCATATTCTTCTTCGGTAACATACCCTAACCGAACCGCTTCTACTCTCAATGTTGTTCCGTTTGCATGCGCTGTATTCGCAATTTCAGCAGCTTTGTAATAACCAATCTTCGTATTTAAAGCTGTTACTAACATTAATGAATTGTTTAACAATTCTTCTATTACTTTATGATTCGGCTCTATTCCGACAGCACAATTATCATTAAATGAAACGCAAGCATCACCAATTAATCTAGCAGATTGTAATAAGTTGGATGCCATCATTGGTTTAAAAACATTCAATTCATAATGCCCTTGTGTACCACCAATTGTAATTGCCACATCATTACCCATTACTTGAGCGCAAACCATAGTTAAGGCTTCAGACTGTGTAGGATTTACTTTCCCTGGCATTATAGACGAACCTGGTTCGTTAGCTGGTATAATCAATTCGCCAATTCCTGAACGTGGCCCAGAAGCCATCATACGAATGTCATTAGCAATTTTGTTTAATGATACCGCTAACTGTTTTAATGCTCCATGAGTTTCTACAATAGCATCATGTGCAGCTAAGGCTTCAAATTTATTTTCAGCAGTTATAAAAGGATGTCCAGTGAAATCTGCAATGTATTTTGCAACCAAGACATCATATCCAGCAGGAGTGTTTAAACCTGTTCCAACAGCTGTTCCTCCCAAAGCTAATTCAGATAAATGTGCTAAGGTATTTTTCAAGGCTTTGATTCCGTGATTTAATTGTGACACATATCCAGAGAATTCTTGACCAACAGTTAATGGAGTAGCATCCATTAAATGCGTACGTCCAATTTTTACAACATCTTTAAACTCTTTAGATTTTTTTTGCAGAGTATCACGCAATTTTTCAACTCCAGGGATGGTAGTTTCTACTACCATTTTGTAGCCTGCAATGTGCATACCGGTAGGGAAGGTGTCATTAGACGATTGTGATTTATTGACATCATCATTTGGTTGAATGGTTTTTTCACCTTCTCCAATTATGTTGCCAGCAATTTCGTGTGCTCTGTTTGCAATAACTTCATTGCTATTCATATTACTTTGAGTTCCAGAACCAGTTTGCCAAATAACTAAAGGGAATTGATCATCTAATTTACCATCTAAAATTTCTTCACAAACTTGTGCAATTAAATCTCTTTTATCAGTTGGCAAAATTCCCAATTCGCAATTAGCAAAAGCAGCAGCTTTTTTAAGGTAAGCAAATCCATAAATGATTTCTAAGGGCATCGAAGCAGCAGCGCCAATTTTAAAATTATTTTTTGAACGTTCTGTTTGTGCACCCCAATATTTATCTGCAGGCACTTCTACGTTACCCATGGTATCTTTTTCTATTCTGAATTTCATATGTGAAGAATTTTAGTGAGTTACAAATTTACGAAGATGAAAATTATTTGTAGTCTTTTATAAAGGATAATTAAGTATTTATTTAGGAAAGCTCCAAACAAAAAAAATAAAAACTTGTTTTATTAAACAAAAAATAAATAGTAGTTTTGTAGCAACTTATAAAAAACGAATAAAAACATGTTGGACTTTTCTCAATATTCAGGATTCTTACTTTTCTTAGCTGTATTTACTACAGGTTTTTGGTTAATGATTTTCTTAGTGTCTTTTATAATTCCTTATTGGATTGTTGGATATTTAAGAGAAGAATGGAAATACAGAAAGCAAGAGAAGAAAGCGGATGCTGTATTTGAAGAATAATAACAATTGATAAAATATATAAAGACTCTGAATTTTTTTAGGGTCTTTTTTTTGTTTGTTATTCTCGACTCAATTTTTTGTTGATGTTTGTCAGTCTGAGCTTGTCGAAGATCAATAACTTAATTTTATATCTACAAGGTTTTTGAAACCTTGCAGGAAGCCCCCATTTTCAATTTTTAAATTTTGTATTTTGCAATATCATTAATTTCTCTTTTATGAAAGACCTCATACAATCACAGCGAATTTTTTTTAATAGCAATGCTACTAAAGATATTAAATTTAGAAAGCAGCAATTGCAAAAATTATTTGATGTGTTGAAAGAAAATGAGCAGTTGATGTTTGATGCTATTTACACCGATTTTAAAAAATCATCTTTTGATACATTTACTACCGAATTAGCTTTGGTGTATAGCGATATTAAAGAAGCTATTAAAAAAGTAAATACTTGGTCAAGCAACAAAAATAAAAAAACTAACATACTCAACTTTCCTGCAAAAAGCTATGTTGTTCCCGAGCCTTTAGGAGTGTCGTTAGTTATTGGTGCATGGAATTATCCGTATCAATTGTCATTTGCTCCTGCGGTTTCTGCCATTGTTGCTGGGTGTACCGTTATTTTAAAACCGAGTGAGATTCCTGTGAATACAAGTAAGGTGATGGCAAAGATGATTAATGATAATTTTGATCCTAATTTTTTTAAGGTTATAGAAGGCGGAGTAGAAGCCACCACAGAGTTGCTAAAGCAAAAATTTGACAAAATATTTTTTACTGGAAGCACAACAGTTGGCAGAATTGTATATCAAGCCGCAGCAAAATATTTGACTCCGGTTACTTTAGAATTGGGTGGAAAAAGTCCCGCTTTTATTATGCCCGATGCCAATTTAAAAATCGCAGCGAAGCGATTAGTATGGTCAAAATTTTTGAATGCAGGACAAACTTGTATTGCTCCTGATTATTTATTAGTTCACAAAAGCATCAAGGATGAATTTTTGAATTTATTGAAAAATGAAATCGAGGGATCTCATTTTGATACTAAAAATGGTAACTATGTTCAAATTGTAAATAAGAGGAATACAGAACGATTGGTTAAACTAATAGCTGCAGAAAAAGTGTATTTGGGTGGTGGGTATGATATTGAAGATAGGTTGATTGAACCTACTGTTTTAGACAACATCAGCTTTGAAGATAGTGTTATGGAGGGAGAAATATTTGGTCCTATATTACCAGTTATTTCTTATGAAGATTTGGATGACGTTATTGCTAAAGTTAAAGAATTACCTAAACCTTTATCGTGTTATGTGTTTACAAAAAACAAGTCATCAAAAAATAAAATCCTAAGTGAAATTTCTTTTGGAGGTGGTTGTATCAATGAAGCTGTAATGCATCTTTCAAATCCTAATTTTGGATTTGGCGGAGTGGGAGATAGCGGTATGGGATCGTATCATGGCGAAGAAGGATTCAAGGCTTTTTCGCATTATAAAAATATTTTAGACAAGCCAACTTGGATAGAGCCTAACTTAAAATATTATCCACAGACACCACTAAAATTAAAATTGATTAAGTTATTTTTTGGCTTGAAATAAAAACTACTCTTTCGGTTTTACTTCTAAATTAGACAACGCATCTTTTGCTAAAATAAATTCTGGAAACACTTGCATTGCCTTTTTAAAACTTGCTTTTGCAGCAGTTTTATCATTGAGATTTTGTTCAGCCAATCCTTTTAAATAAACAATAGCAGCTTTTAAAGGTACCGGTTGATTGTAATTTTTATTGATTGGAAAGCTGATATTTTCTTTGCCACTATCTGGCAAAGCATCTGCTTTTTTAACAGCTGCATACGCTTCATCAAACTTATTTACTTGAAAATATAAGGTTGCCACTTTATATGCATGGAAATTATTATTTGTGACACTCAATAGTTTTTCAAAACTAGTAATTGCTTTTTCATAGGCTCCTAATGATTCAATTGAAAAAGCACTCATTTCTAACAACTCAACATTATTAGGATTATTTTTTAACGCATCTTCAGTTGCTAAAAAGCAAGACAAATAACTACGTCTGTTAAAATATAAATATGCTAAACTATCTTTGTAAACACTTTTCTCTCCTTCTAAAGCGATGATATTATACATCATATTTGTAGCTGTAGATTGATCGCCATAAATTAAAGCTTGTTTTAATTTTTGTTTTTCAAATTCAACTTGATTCGAATTTTGAGCGATTGATGAAAAAGTGATAAAAAGAGCAAAGAAGAAAAATATATTTTTCATTGTATTTATATTTAATGATTTATGAGCTGCAAAAATATCAAATTATGTGAATCTATGGATGAAAGTTTGAGAAAATAAAATCATCCATAAATTCGATTCAATTATAGAAATAAGAGAGCCTATTTTAAGCTAACTTTTTTCAATCGCAACGCATTCGCAATTACAGAGACTGAACTAAAGCTCATCGCCAAAGCTGCAATCATCGGAGAGAGTAAAATACCAAATATTGGAAACAGTAATCCTGCAGCTACGGGAACTCCTAAAACATTGTAAATAAATGCAAAAAATAAATTTTGTCTAATGTTTTTCATCACCGCTTTACCGAGGTTAATTGCTTTTACAATTCCTAATAAATCTCCTTTTACCAAAGTTACTTCACTACTTTCAATGGCAACATCAGTCCCGGTTCCCATTGCAATTCCGATATTAGATTGCGCTAGGGCAGGAGCGTCGTTAATTCCGTCACCAGCCATCGCAACAACTTTGCCTTCTGCTTGTAATTTTTCAATCACTTTTAGTTTGTCTTCTGGTAAACATTCTGCCTGAAAGCTTGATAAATGTAATTGATCTGCCACATATTTAGCGGTGAGATTATTATCACCTGTAAGCATAATAACTTCAATTCCCTCTTTTTGAAGTTGCGCTATTGCTTCTTTACTTGTTTCTTTAATCGCATCAAAAATGGTGACATATCCTTCTACTTTTCCATCTACCGAAATATAAGAAACTGTTTTTCCTTCTTCTTGTTTAGAAATCACCTTATTATTAATGTCATCAGAAATAGCAGCATTTACTTGCTCCATTAGTTTTTTATTTCCTAAAGCGATTTTCTTTCCATCAACTGTGCCAACAACTCCCTTGCCCATTACGGCTTCAAAATTCTTAGATTCTTTTGGAGTGATTTCTTTTTCTTTTCCAAATTTGACAACGGCTTCTGCTAACGGATGCTCGCTATATTGATTTAAAGATATGATGTATGTTAACAATTCGCCATCATAATTACCTGATGCGCTTAGTACATTTTCTACGGATGGTTTGCCTTCGGTTATCGTTCCGGTTTTATCGGTGATTAAGACATCAACTTTATTTAAGTTTTCTAGGGCTTCGGCATTTTTTATCAACACTCCGTTTTGAGCACCTTTACCAACTCCAACCATAACAGACATCGGAGTTGCCAATCCTAAGGCACATGGGCAAGCGATTATAAGCACAGCAATTGCATTTGCAAAAGCATACACCATACGGTCTTCTTCGGGGCCCACTAGATACCAAACAACAAAGGTGATGATGGAAATTAAAATAACAATCGGAACAAAATATTTTGATATTTTATCTGCCAATTTTTGAATTGGCGCTCTGGATCTACTTGCAGAATTCACCATTTGAATGATTTGAGAAAGCAAGGTTTCTGACCCTACTTTTTCGGCAACCATCACAAATGATTTTGTTCCGTTGATAGTACCCGAACTCACACTGTCACCTACAGTTTTATCAACAGGAATAGGCTCTCCTGTAATCATGCTTTCATCAATATGACTGTGGCCTTCGGTAATTTTACCATCCACCGGAATTTTATCTCCCGGTTTTACACGCAATAAATCTCCCTTATTTATATTGTGAATTGAGATTACTTTATCACCATCAGAAGTTACCAAAGTAGCCTCGGTTGGAGCGAGTTTTAAAAGTTCTTTAATTGCTCCACTTGTTTGACTGTGTGCTTTTGCTTCTAATAATTGTCCTAATAAAACCAAGGTTAAAATAACAGTTACTGCTTCGAAATACACGAATACAGTTCCGCTTTCTGTTTTAAATTGATCAGGAAATAAATCTGGAAAAAATAGTGCCACCAAACTAAATATAAAAGCAACTCCTGAACCGATTCCTATTAAAGTAAACATGTTTAAATTCCATGTAACTATGGATTTATAAGCTCTTTTAAAAAACATCCAACAGGTATAAAATACCACAGGGATTGACAATGCTAGTTGAATATAGTTCCAAGTATATTGCGAAAATAATTTCCCTAAAGGATTCCCTGGAATTATCTCTGCCATCGCAATTATAAAAATTGGAACTGTAAACAATACAGATATTTTCATTTTAACCAACAACTTTTGATAGGTCTTATCTTCTTCGCTATCGGTTGGTTCCATCGGAATCAAATCCATACCACAAATTGGGCAAGCTCCGGGGCCATCTTTAATCACCTCGGGGTGCATTGAGCAAGTGTATTGAACAGAAGTCACCAACTTTGGTTGCTCAACTAAATCCATTCCACAGACAGGACAGCCAACTTGAGAAGTATAGGTTTTTTCATCTTCGCAGTGCATTGGGCAATAAAAAACTCCATTTCCATCTACAGGTTTCTTTGCTTCAACATATTTTTCATGCCCGGGCATTTCGATTGTATAGTGTAATCCTGCTTTTAACAAGGTTTCTTGTAATTTATCTAAAGACACATGCGATGTCATTTCAATAACTACCTCTTCATTTTTTAAATCGGCTGAAACTTTCGTTACTTCTTTTAAATTACTTAAGGCATTTTCTGTATTGGTTTTACAACCATTACAAGTCATTCCGGTTATTTTATAGGTGTGTTTCATAATCTTAGATTTTTGAGATGTAAAGCTCCCTTTTAATTAGAATTTATATGTGCATTATTTGGGTTGATATTTATAAAATTTAGCAACCTTTCCACTCGCTTTACATTTTCATGTTTTTATCATCACTTATTCCCATATCCATATTTCCATCTTCATCAGTATGAGATTTCATAAAAAGGCGTTGAGCAATAATTATCGAAACTATCCCTATTGCAGCTACAATAAGTACAAAATGATCATTTAAAAATTTTATATAAATAAATGCTGCTAGAACAACGATATCCAAAATTATTGCGATTAATGGAATTATTGGATTAAATTTCACTTCTCCTTTTAAATATTTATAAAGCCCCCAATGAATTGCTATATCCATTATTAAATAAAAAATAGCTCCAATAGAAGCTATACGCGTTAAGTCAAATAAAATCGTAAGTAGTATAGCTAATGAAACTGTAAATATTAGCGCAGGGTTTTTAAAATCCCCCATTTTATTCAAACTCGGAACTTGTTTCATATTACTTAGCATACCCAACATTTTTGAAGCAGAATATACACTAGCTATAACTCCAGAAACTGTTGCTATAATTGCAAGAACAATAGTTAATGTTGATCCTAAATCTCCAAAAACTGGTTTTGCAGCAGCGGCAAGTGCATAATCTTTTGCTGAGATAATCTCTTCGATACTTAAAGCTCCTGAAACCGATAATGCCAAAGTAACATATACAGCGGTACATATCAGAATTGAAATAATTATAGAACGCCCCACATTTTTATGCGGATTTACAATATCTCCTCCTTGATTTGTAATTGTCGTAAAACCTTTATAAGCAAGAATAGATAACGCCAAGGCTGCAATAAAAGCAAACTCATTAGAAAACGATTGGTTACTTGAAGTCATAAAATCACCTGTTATGTTAGGTAAACCTGAAATGACCAATCCAGAAATGGCAAGAATAGCAATACCAGCAACTTTAATTATTGCTGTAAAAGTTGCAGTTGCTTCAATGATTTTATTTCCTGAAATATTAATAATATAAGCTACAGCAATTAGAAGGACTCCTAAAGCTGCTCCGTATCCTGAATATTCTTCAGGAAAGAGGCGCAAGGTATAAGCTCCAAAAGTTCCTGCTACTAAACTTTCAGAAATCACCATAGAAACATACATCAACAATGAAAATGTCCCTGTTGCTGTACCAGGCCCGTATGATTTAGTCAAAAATTTAGCAACACCACCTGATGAAGGATATGCATTAGAGAATTTAACATAAGAATAAGAGCTAAATCCAACCACAATAGCACCTGCAATAAATGCTATAGGGAATAAGTCACCAACCAATTCTGCAATCTGACCCATTAAAACAAAAATTCCGGCACCAATCATCACACCAGTTCCTAATGAAATAGAACCTACTAAAGATAGTTTTTGTTTTTCTGCTCTATGCTTTTCCATAATTCTAAATTGAATCTATATTAATTTTTTCCTTTTTGATAATTTCTAATAATTAAGCGATTACTTTTTTCATAACTAAAGTAGCTCACAGTCCAATTGATACCGACCAATAATTTATTTCTAAAACCACTTATAGACATCAAATGAACAAATGACCAAAGCAACCAAGCAAAATATCCTGTAAATTTTAGTTTACCCAAATCTGCTACTGCTCTTCGTTTACCGACTGTTGCCAAAGATCCTTTGTCTTTATATTTAAAAGCTATTAACTGTTTATTTTGAATACTATTCAATATGTTTTTCGCAGCAATTTTTCCTTGTTGAATAGCGGGTTGTGCAACCTGTGGATGTCCTTTTGGTGTTTTTTCTGTGATTACCGCAGCAATATCTCCCATAGCAAAAACATTATTTAAACCTTCTACTTGTAAGTATTGATTTGTTTTTAATCTATTACCGCCAACCACATGTTTATCTTCAATCCCTTTTGGTAATTGTCCTTTTACACCAGCTGTCCAAATAAGATTTTTAGCTAATAATTCTTTTCCGCTTTTTATTTTTACAAGTTTGCCGTCATAATCAGTTACAACCTCATTAAGTAAAACTTCTACATTTAATGCTTTCAAATATTTTAAAGTTTTAGTTGAAGCTTTTTCAGACATCGCAGAAATAAGTTTTCCAGAACCTTCAATCAAATATATTTTCATTATTGATGATGGATACTCAGGATAATCTTTTGGGAGAATATAGTTGCAAAATTCTGCCAAAGCACCTGCCATTTCTACTCCAGCAGGACCTCCGCCAACAATTATAAAATTGGTGAGCGCATTTCTTTCTTTGTCATTACAAGTAATTGCAGCCTGCTCTAAATTCTGAAGCATTTGATGACGTATGTTTAAAGAATCTCGAATGTTTTTCATTCCGAGGCTATTCTCTTCAACACTTTTCATTCCGAAAAAATTGGTTGCTGTTCCTGTAGCCAAAACTAAATAATCGTAGGTAATTGATCCTTTTGTGGTTTGTATTTGTTTTGATTCTGTATCAATTTCTGTTACATCAGCCAACCTAAAACTCACATTTTTATATCCCGAAATTTGTTTTCTGAAAGGAAACGCAATACTATCGGGTTCCAAACCACTAGTAGCAACTTGATATAATAAAGGTTGAAATTGATGGTAATTATTTTTATCAATTAAAACCACCTGAACAGGTTTGTTTTTTAATGCTTCAACTAAAGATAAGCCTGCAAATCCACCGCCGATAATTACTACTCTAGGTAAACTAGATTTTGGTAAACATATTGAAGAATTATTATTAAACATAATTTATAGGTTTTAGGATTTTGTTTTCCTTATTCACTATTGATTAGTAAGTATTCATTCTTTTATTAATAAAGCATCAACACCAATTTCATGTTCGTCCTTAACGGTCATAAGTGCTTTGGTTGGAGGCTCTAGATTGTAATCAGTAATTAATAAAACCCAAGTAGCATTTAATCGCAAACCGTTTTGTTCGGGAGTTAAATCAATGCTTAACTCAATTTCTTTTGTAGCTCCTGCAAGGGTAAAGACGCCTTTTATTTTTAAGCTTTGTTTTTCTTTTTTATCAAAATCAAAAGAATCAATAAATACACCTTTAAACGAAACATTGATAAAATCATCTATGTTTATAAGTTCATACATGTGTTTGTTTCTTTTATTACTAGGTGTTAAAATTGATGAAACAGGAACAGAGAATTCTAATTCGCCAGTGTCAAAATTAATTGTGCCAGCTAGTTCGGATGAGGCTCCGGTATAAGAATTGAAGGAAATCTTTGCATTGAAAAAAGCAGTTCCGTTTTTAACATTATATTTTTGAGCTTGAATGCTTGAAATGCTCAGAAGAAAAATCAATAGGGTTAAAATACGTGTGATACTACTTTTTTTAGTTTCCATAATGTAAGTGTTTTAGTTATTTATTTTTATAGGCCATCTCTTAATTGTGTCATCCACTCCATAATTTCTTTTCTTTCTGCTTCTGATATTTTTGCACCTGCATGCATTAAAGTATAAGAAGTTAATGGCATATCATCGTCCTTAATCTGACTGATGATAGATTTTAATTTACTTTTTTTCTTTCGGGTAGAGTAGTTTCCGAATTCACTAAAATCCAATTCCTCTTTAGCTTCGTCAATATGACCTTCTAAAAACCAAGCAATAGGTTGAATTTTATTGTACCAAGGGTAGTAGGTGTTGTTGCTATGGCAATCATAACACGATACCTTTAATTTGGTTTCAATGGTTTTAGGCACTTCATAGATCACCATAAAATCTGATGCAGACACTTCTGTGCTAAGGTTTTGATTTGTGGGAATAAATTGAATTCCCACAAACACAATGCCTAAGATTATTCCTATTTTCTTTAGGAGTTTCAATTTAGTTGATTTGACTTTTTACCGATCCGCAAGTCAACATCTTTTTACCGTAAAACGGATTTTTAACTTCTTTAGTTTCACTCAACCAACTAGCTTTTACCATAGGGCAATATGTAACATACAATGTTTTATCGGTACCTAACAATGTAATTAAGTCATTGATATCAGTACTTAAAACTTCAAAATGTTCTCTTTGATGATCAATAGGACTTTTTACGATATGCTCTGCTTGTTCTTTTGCATTTTCGTAAATATCCATATATTCTGTATGTGCTTCTTTTGATACTTTACTCATATCAAAACTAGAAAAAGCTGCTAATAATTGTTTAGCTCCTTTTGCAGCATCTTCTTTACTATCTGCAACCAATCCGTTTTTGATTGCTAAATAAGCATCAATTATTGGAGTTAATTCTGTGTTTTTATCAGTACTTGCTGTAACATCTCTTTTTTCAGTTGTCGCTTTTTCTGCATCGTGATGTCCATCACTATTATCATGAGCTGCTTCTTTTTCGTGATGTCCGTCATTGTGGTCGTGAGCTGCTTCTGTAGTTTGTTCGTTTGATACTGCTTTTTTATCTCCAGTACAAGCTGTTGCTGTTATTGAAAATAAAATGATTGTTAAAATTCCGATTGTTGCTTTAAATTTTTTCATGGTATTGTGTTTTTAGATTAGATTTTTATTAGTGCCTGACAAAGAGGGAGGATTCAATTCTTCTATTCAAAATATCCTCCCTCTTTTCAGGGCTTAAATTTTAGTTACTTTTTGTGATCCATATTGCCTTTCATGTCATGTTTCATTTCACCATCTTCTGAGTCCATGTTTTCCATCATCATTTTACTCATTTCAGGATTTTTCATCATCATCATGTGCATTTTGTTATACATATCATCATCTTTCATCATCATTTTGATCATACCTTCTTTCATTTTAGGATTCTCCTTCATTATTTTCATCATGCCTTCTTTTGAATCCATATCACCCATTCCGTCACCACTCGCCATCATTTTACTCATCTCTGGGTTGTTCATCATCATCATGTGCATTTTGTTACGCATGTCTTTATTATCCATCATCATTCCCATCATTTTATCTTTCATTTCTGGGTTTTGCTTCATTGTTTTCATCATACTCATTTTCATAGAGTCACCTTCGTTTGAATCTTTTGATTCAGAATGGTTATGTTGGCTATATCCGTTCATACTGATTAAACCTATTACTGCTAAAATAAATGCTAATTTTCTCATCTTATCTACTGTTTTAATTATTACTATTCTGTTTGTTTTGCTCTGTAAATTTCCAATTTATTTTAAACTTTTATTTACAGAATTATGGTTTATATCTACAAGATTTTATTGAGTGGTTTCCGATCCCAATCCGATGCTTTTTTATAATCACGCATATTCATTCCTGTAGCGGTTTTAAATTGATTTGATAAATAATTTACGCTACTATATCCTAATTCATAAGCAATCTCAGTAAAATTTAATTGATCGTACTGAATCAATTCTTTTGCTTTTTCTATTTTTAATTGGATAAAATACTTTTCTATTGTAACTTCTTCAACTCTCGAAAAAAGCTTACTCAAAAAGGTGTAATCTTTATCAAAATTCAAAACCAATCTTCTTGATAAATTTTCTTTTAAAACTATTGGAGTATCGTCAACTATTTGTCTTAATACCAATTTTATATTTTCAATAATTTTAGATTCATCATCTGTTAAGAGTTCAAACCCACTGAGTTTCAAAGTTCTTTTAATTAAGTCATCACTAATACTGTTTTCTTGAAACTCAATAATAACAGTTCCTAATTTTAAGTTTAAAACCGTAGCGCCTAAATTTTGTAACTGATCTCTAACAGTACTCAGGCAGCGGGGGCAAACCATCCCTTTAATTTTCAACTCTTTTTTTACTAACATGGTGTTAACCTAGTAGGTTTTTTTAACTTCTCCACAAGATTCCATATCGCCTTTTCCAAAAAATGGATTTGCGATTTCTTTCTCATAACTCAACCAAAAACTTCCATTATTGTTATCTGCCATCGGACAAAACTCTAAGTACACTGATTTGTTATTTGCACCTTCTACACCCAACATGTCAATCGCATCCGACAGGTTTTTACCTAACAGTCCAAATGCTTTTCGTTGCTCTTCAATATTGGCATTACTTTCAATTGATTGAATATTTTTATTGATTTCTGTTAAGGCTTTCATCCAAACATTGTGAGCATCACCTAACAATAAACTCATGTCAACTTTTTTTAATGAAGCGGTAACTGCGATCGCTTTATTTTTTGCTAACGCTCCATCACTGTTAACAAATGCATCTTTTAAAGCGATGTATTGCCCAACAACATTTCCTAATTGAGTTTTAAATTTAGCATCGATGGTCGATTTATCAATCATAATCATATCACTCATATCATCATCTGATTTTTTATCTTCAACCTTCGCTGAGCTTCTCGAAGCATCATCTCCCATATCCATACCTGCATGACCACCTGTACTTACTTTTCCTCCTTCGGGATTCATCATGCTTTTTTGACCTAATAATTGTGCAGAAGCATCAATTCTAAATACGCCATTGGTTGCTATTTCTTCTCCTTCTTCCAAACCGTTTTCTACGATATAAAAACCACCTAAATCAGAACCTAAAATCACCTCTCTATACACAAATGAGATTGTTTTTTCATGTGGCACTTTTACATAAACTACACCTCTTTTTCCTGTCCATAATACTGCTGATTTCGGAATCACAAGTGCATCTTTAGCTCCTTTTAAGTTTGCTGTAATGATTCCGTTTGCATACATCTCTGGTAATAATTTATGTCCAGGGTTTGTTACCTCAACTCTTACTTTTGCAATTCTTGTTTTTGCTGATACAAAAGGATCGATATATGTTACTTTTCCTTTGTAAGTTTTTCCAGGAATCGCTTGCATCGTAAAGTTTACGATATCACCATTATGAATCCAAGGGATATCTGCTTCATACGCTTCAAACATCACCCAAATTCTATCAATATTTGCGATGTCATAAATTTTCATTCCTTCCATAACGTGGTCGCCTAACTCAACATTACGTTTCATTACATATCCAGAATAATCAGACAAAATATCAATTTGTTCTTGAACCTTTCCAGAATTAACTATGGCATCAATTTGAGCATCAGTCAATTTCCATAATTTTAATTTATTTCGTGACGCTTTGTATAACTGGGGATAAATATCTTTTGACTTAATAGCCTCAAACAATTCTTTTTGTGCTGAGATCAATTCAGGAGAATATAAGCGGATCATTTTCTGTCCTTTGTACACTTTTTCTCCTGTAAAGTTTACATACAAACGCTCAATTCTTCCTGGGATGTGTGATACTTGTGAGTATTGTCTTCTTTCATCAGGCTTCACAGTTCCTAACAATCGCACTTCTTTTGTAGCATCTGTTTTTACCGCTATTGTCGTTTGAATATTTGCCAACTGAATTGCTGCGGCTGTCAATACAATCTCATCGTCAGCAATAGTTTCTCCACTATCACTTGCTGCTTCTAACGGAATTAATTCCATCCCACAAATAGGACAGTTTCCTGGTTTTTCCATTTTGATTTGCGGATGCATAGAACAAGTCCATAATTGTGTAATTGGGTCTTGTACTAAATCATGTCCATCTTCATCATGCACATCACTTGTGGCACTACTTCCAGACGAACTCATGTTACCGATTACAATACCTAGTATTAGAATAACGGCTCCGAATATGTAATTTTTATATTTTTTCATTTTATTATATTTTTATAGACCTACAAGGTTTTTGAACCCTTGCAGGAAAGTTTGTTTTAGTTTCCTAATAAATAATTCATAAATGCCACAGCGGCGTTGTTATCGATAATTGCTTTTTGCTCTGCTAATTTATAGCCTAACAATTGACGTTCAATCCGCAATACTTCTTCAAAATCTTTAGAGTTTGTAGAGTAGGAGACTATCAAAACATCTAATACTTTTTTAGCAATTACTGATTGATTGTTATTTAAAGCAATCCTTCTTTCGCTATCGCTAAAATCTTTAAACGTATCACCAAATAAATAACCCAAGGTGTTTTTAGTATCTGCCGCTTTTTCTGTTTCGGATTTTTGTAAATACTGAGCTTCTTTTATTTTAGCATTGTATTTTTTTCGATAGATAGGAATCGTAACTCCTACAGATGGAAATAAAAACGCATCCTTTCCATTATTTGGATCTGTCGAATTTGGATTTTCTCCAATAATCGTATAGCTCAACCCGATAGTGAATTTAGGACCTCCATCTTTCTTCGCAGCAACTTCTTGATTTACAAAAGCAGCCAATTTATGATCGATACTTTTTAAATCGTGGTTATTACTGAAAATAGAATCTAACAAAGTTTCTTTTGAATACGGAAGTTTATCAACCGGTAAAGATTCAGGAATCGTAATCGGAGCATACATATCTCTGTTCATAAGGCTATTCATCCCAATCATTAAGGAGTATTTTTGATCCACAAACAATGCCAATTGATTTTCTAAATCATTCAACTCCAATTCAACTCTTAATTCATCAACAATAGATGCATTTCCATTTTCGATTTTCACCAATGATAAATTCTTAAAAATTTCAAGAATTACCATATTTTCTCTGGTGATATCAATTGCTTTTTTGGCATAATAGTATTTGTAATAAATAGTCTTTAGCGAAAAATACAAGTTTGATTTTGCACTTTCAAAAATTTCATATTTGGCATTTGCCAATTCTGTAGCTGCATTTCTTTGAGATTCTAATTGACCAAACCAAGGGAAGGATTGCTTTAAACCAAAGCTCGCTTTTTGAGGTCCTAATCTCGTTTCTACCGGAGATATAAAATATCCGAATGCAAACTGAGGATCTGGTAAAGTTCCTACTTGAGGAACTTTTTCCATGGCAGCCATATAATCATTGAATTTTGCTTTCAATCCAGGATTATTTTCTGCCGCTATTTTTAAGTATCCATTTAAAATTTCATTCGATTCTTGGGAAAACCCACTAAATGAAATCAGTAAAAGAAAACTTATTATTCTAAATTTATTTTTCATTTTATATGTTTTAATTCATTATAAAATTGCGTCTATTTCTTAAAATAGTTCTCGATACAATTTTCTTAGGAAAATCACTCGAACTGACGATAATCTCAATTTTAAAATTCAATATTAATTATTCCTTTTTAATTGATTTTCTTTCCACATGCTATATAAAACAGGAACTACGAACATTGTCATTACCTGTAATAACATTCCTCCAAATGATGGAATTGCCATTGGTATCATAACATCTGCCCCTTTTCCTGTGGCAGTCAATACGGGTATCAATGCAATAATTGCTGTTGCGGCTGTCATCATTGCTGGTCGCACTCTTTTTGAGCCTGCATGTAAAACCGAAGTCCGAACTTCTGCTACTGTTTTTGGTTTTTCTTTGTCAAAAACCTGCGTTAAATAAGTTCCCATAATTACACCATCGTCCGTTGCAATTCCGAAGAGGGCAATAAATCCTACCCAAACAGCAACACTTAAATTGATAGTGTGTAGCTGAAATAAATCTCGCATATGGACGCCTGCTAAACTTCCGTTTAAAAACCAATCTTGTCCATACAACCACATCATGATAAATCCACCAGAGAATGCTACAAAGATTCCGGTAAATACCATTAATGAAGGTGCAAAATCTTTAAATTGGAAATACAGAATTAAGAAAATCATCACCAAAGAAATTGGTACAACAATCATTAATCGCTTCGATGCTCTAATTTGATTTTCGTAATTTCCTGTGAATTTATAGGTAACTCCGTCAGGTAATTTAAACTCACCTGAATCTAATTTTGCTTTAATTATAGCCTGTGCTTCTTCAACAACATTGGTTTCTGCATTGCCAGGTTTCATGTCAAAAATAACATAAGACGTTAAGAAAGTATCTTCACTTTTAATCATCTGAGGTCCTCGAACATATTCAATCGAAGCCAATTCGCTCAACGGAACTTGTTCGCCAGATGGCGTTGGAAGTAAAATCTTTTTAAGATCATCAGGATTGTCTCTAAACTCACGCGCATAACGTACACGAACCGGATATCGCTCTCTACCTTCTACTGTCGATGTTAATTGTATACCGCCAATAGCAACCGATAATTGGTCTTGCATATCTTTAACGGTCAACCCGTATCGCGACATATTTTGTCTGTTCAGTTTGATTTCTAAATAGGGTTTCCCAACAACTCTATCGGCAAAAACAGTACTCGCTTCAACACTCGGAACTTCTTTTAGAATCTTCTCTAATTCATATCCTGTTTTTTCGATAATCTCTAAAGTAGGACCGAAAACTTTAATACCCATTGGTGCACGCATCCCTGTTGATAACATAATCAAACGAGTTTGAATAGGCTGTAATTTTGGTGCGGATGTCAATCCTGGGAATTTAGAATGTTTTAAAATCTCTTTCCAGATATCATCAGAATTTTTTATTTTAAAACGCCATTGTCTAAAATATTCACCGTCTTCATCAAGTGTTAATTCTTCATATGCTATTTTTCTAAAATCGTCTTCATTATATTTATAAGTCGATTCATCTTTCAAAATAAAGGCTCCATCATCATCGACTTTAAATCGTTCCCTACGTCCATCTTGATCCAATTTATATTCTGGAATATAATTGATTGTATTTTCATACATCGATGTTGGAGCAGGATCTAAAGCTGAATTTACACGTCCCCATTTACCAACAGAAGTGTCAACCTCTGGGATAGAGTTTATGTGTTTATTGATACTCGCCATCACCTCAATATTTTCTGTAACACCAGAATGCGGCATCGTGGTTGGCATCAATAAGAAAGAACCTTCATCTAACGCTGGCATAAATTCGTTGCCTAATCCTGGGAATTTTTCATCCATGTAAGCCCAAGCAGAATTGTCTTTAGCGACTTCTGGCATAAATCCAAAGATTTTATTAAAGCCTAACCAAATGGTCATCCCAAAGAAAATAATGATGATAGGAATGGATAAAAATTTCCATTTATTATCTAAACACCATTTTAAAATTGGAGCATAAAAATGTACAATTGTCATCAATAATCCTAAAACCACTGAGATGATTAATACTACAAACAGGAAGTTTACAAAGGTGGAATTTGATGCTCCTAATGGCATCCATTCAATCGTTAAGAAATAAACAACTATTAAAATAGTAATTACAACATTGATAAAGTTTGCAATTTTTTCTGTGTAGGTGAATTTAACTTTCCCTTTAAAAAGATTGATTGTTGGATTTTTTTGAGACAATATATTGTTGACTCCGTAAGCAATCAAAGCAAAAGCAATCATGCTGCCATAACCAATAATGAATACAATTCCGAATCCTATTAATAGAGAATTAAAAATTCTTCCTGATTTCTTTTTATCGAAGCGGATAGAAAATAACACATTTGCAATTGCAGGGATAAACATAATTCCGATGACCAAAGAAGATAACAATGCAAATGTTTTTGTAAAGGCTAATGGTCTAAACATTTTTCCTTCGGATGCTTGCATCGCAAAAACAGGTAAGAAACTAATTACTGTAGTTGCTAATGCTGTAATAATTGCTCCGGCAACTTCGATGGTTGCTTCATAAATCACTTCTAACAATTCTTTTCCTCTAATGCCTTTATTTTTTGGCTCATCTAGATGTCGAATAATATTTTCTGTAAATACAATACCGACATCCACCATGACCCCTATCGCAATTGCGATTCCTGATAGGGCTACAATATTGGCATCAACATCAAAAAACTTCATCAATATAAAGGTCATTAAAACCCCGATTGGTAATAAACTTGATATTAAAATGGATGCTCTTAAATTCAGCACCAAAACAATTACTACCAAAATGCTAATTAGAATTTCGTGTGATAACGACGATTCTAACGTACCTAAGGTTTCATGAATTAAACCCGAGCGATCGTAAAAAGGAATGATGGTTACCTTCGAAACTGTTCCGTCTGCCAATACTTTTGATGGCAAACCTGGAGCAACTTCTTTAATTTTATCTTTTAAATTCTGAATAGTTTCCAAAGGATTTGCGCCATTTCTTGCGACAACAACTCCACCAACTGCTTCAACACCACTCTTGTCTAAACCACCTCTTCGGGTAGCAGGACCAAACTGAATTTTAGCAACATCTTTTAATCTGATAGGTGTATGACCATTCACAGCAACCACCGATTCTTCTAAATCTTCAAGGCTTTTGATGTATCCTAAACCACGAACTAAATACTCCGCTTTGTTAAACTCTATCGTTCTTGCTCCAATATCTAGATTGGAATTTTTAACAGCGTTCATTATTTTTTTGATATCAACGCCATGTGCTTTCATTGCATCTGGATCGATTTCAATTTGGTATTCTTTGATGAATCCACCGATGGATGCAACTTCAGAAACTCCTTTTGCTGCCGTTAAATAATACCGAACATAAAAATCTTGAATGGTTCTCAATTCTTGTGGATCCCAGCCACCTGTAGGTTCTCCTGTTTTTGGATCACGCCCTTCTAATGTGTACCAATATACTTGCCCAAGTGCAGTTGCATCTGGTCCCAATGCTGGCTTTACATTATTAGGAACAGTACCTGGAGGTAAGGAATTTAGTTTTTCTAATATCCGAGTTCGACTCCAATAAAATTCTACATCATCTTCAAAAATGATATAGATACTTGAGAGTCCGAAAATAGAATTAGAACGAATTGTCTTCACTCCCGGTATTCCCAATAGGGCAGTAGTTAAAGGATACGTAATTTGATCTTCAATATCCTGTGGCGATTGCCCCATCCACTCAGTAAAAACAATTTGTTGGTTTTCACCAATATCTGGAATGGCATCAACAGGTACAGGACTTCTTTCGATTATAGATGATTCCCAGTTAAACGGAGCGGTTACATATCCTCCGATAAGGAAACCTGCAAGAATCATGAATGTTATCAACTTGTTTTCAAGAAAATAACGAATAGTTTTATGTAGCATTTTGTAATTTTTTAATTTGATTATAAGAAAAAAACCTGGATTCTCAATTTATGAGATTACCACGTCGTTCATGCTTCTCTCCTCGCAATGACATGCGAAATAAAGAGAATACTTATAAAATCAAATTAAAAAAGACTCGTCAAGCAACTGAATGTCATCGACGACTAAAGGAGGAGAATAATCTTGAAAAGGAATGATGTTTTCTTCTAACCCTTCAAAAAGATTGATGTAAGAATAAATAAATGAAACGGCTACTATTTGTTGATTAAAAGTAAGATCATCAAAAGAATATTTTACAGCATCTTGACTGTTTTTTGTTAGATGAACATCTGTACAGCATTCTTTTTTTACGATACTACATTCATCATTAATTACAGAATCCATTTCCATACCACATGAATCTGCATCAGTAAAAAAAGCAGTATCAACCAAAGTATCACCGCAATAATGCATGTCAACAGTAAATGACAATGTAGAAAATAGGACTACAAATGCCATTAAGAAAGATGCTATTTTATGGAATACTTGTTTCATGATTAGGGCAAATCTACAAAAATATATTTGCTAAACTATATTTTAACAATAGTTTAGCATTGGGTTTTTATTTTTTACCACTTAATACAAGCAATGGAACTTTACAATGAAATTCTTTTTTTAGGATGCTATTTTTTTCCATAATTTTTTAAAGAAACCTCTATTGCGTCTAAAAACACATAGGATATCCGGATTAATTTCTGATACATTTTCTAATACACCTTGAAATGTAGTTGCGTTTTCGGTAATAATCAATGACGTTTTTATAGCATCTAATTCAGGGCTTAAAACCAAATCTTCTTCTGTGTGATTTGGAGTTTTAACAAATAACAAATTAACTTTTATAGAAAATAGTTGAATAATATTTTTAAGTGGATTCAAAACATCTTCTTTATTTAATATCCCTGATTTAAAGGCTATCATTGAGTTTTTAAAGGGCTTAAAAGTATAGGCTTCAGGAACAATCAATGTTGGAATTTCTGTATGTTTTACTATGCTTCCAGAAGTGCTTCCAAGAAAAATATCTTCTTTAGTCGAGTTGCTTTTTGGCCCCATAATTATCAAATCGACACCAAGTTTTTTATCAATAGCATTAATTTTATCAAAAATTTTACCTTTGGCAGTAATCATTTTTACAGCAACATTTTTTCTATTGACGTTACTGATAATAGTTCGCATGTATAAGTTTGTTTCACGTTCAATGATTTCATCTAAATTAATCATAGTACTACCTGCCTTACTTAAGACATTATATGCTCTAAAAACATAAACATCAGCGTTAAGAACAGTTGCAAAGTCAATAGCATATTGCAACGTATTTGATGCATTTTCAGAAGAACCAATAGGAACAAGTATATTTTTCATGAATTTAATTTTGCTATAAAAAAAAATGAAAATTTAATTTGTTATTTAGGATTGATGAAAAATTGATATTGTCATTTTAATAGTTATTTTTACAACATGTTTAAAGAAATCAAAATAAATTATGGGACACTTTTTGAAGAAGCTCTTTTAAAAGAGATTGAAGAAATAGGTGTTTATAAGGAAGTTAGAAAAGATGATAAGTTAATTGAAATAGGCGCTTATGTTAAGTCTATGCCATTATTGATAAGTGGAGCAATTAAAATTTTACGAGAAGATAATGATGGTAATGAGTTATTTTTATATTTTTTAGAAAAGGGAGATACCTGTGCTATGACACTTTCTTGTTGTATTGGTCAGGGGCAAAGTAAAATTAGGGCAGTTGCCGAAGTTGACTCTAGTCTATATATGATTCCTGTTCAAAAGATGGAAGAGTGGACAAGTAAATATAAATCATGGAGGAATTTTGTTTTTGCTAGTTACCATAATAGATTGTTAGAATTATTGGAAACCATTGATAATATTGCCTTTTTAAATTTAGACCAACGTTTATTAAAATATTTACACGATAAATCTAAAATATCTAATAGTAATGTCGTTTCAAGTACCCATCAAGAAATTGCTTACGACTTAAATACTTCAAGGGTTGTCATTTCAAGACTTTTGAAAACATTAGAAAATAAAAATATAATCGAATTACAACGAAATAAGATTATTTTGTTAGAATCATAATATTACTTTATTAACATTTTTTATAAGTAAAACATGATAAATATCATGTTTTGTAACATTTGTTACTGAGTAACATTGGTTACATTTATATATTTAGCAAATAATATTTTACTTATGGACATCATTCTTCAACCTTGGCCTTGGTATGTCGCAGGCCCATTAATTACAGTAGTAATGTTTTTGCTCTATTACTTCGGTAAAAAGTTTGGAGTATCCTCTAATTTAGAAACGATGTGCGCTATGGGTGGTGCAGGTAAATTCATCGGATTTTTTAATTTCGATTGGAAAAATAATGGTTGGAATCTCATGTTTTTAGGAGGAGCCGTTATAGGCGGATTTATCTCTTATCAGTGGTTAACGCCCGAATTTGCTGTTGCCGTTAGCCCAGAAACAATTCAAGATTTAGCCGAATTAGGATTTCAAAATGTAGGAGCCAAATATCTCCCCGATGAGATGTTTAGCATCAAAACCTTATTTACTTTAAAAGGGTTTTCAATATTATTAATAGCAGGAGTCTTAGTTGGGTTTGGTTCTAGATATGCAGGAGGATGTACTTCTGGTCACGCAATTGTTGGCCTAAGTAATTTAGAAATGCCTTCCTTAATATCTGTCATCGGATTTTTTATCGGTGGATTAATAACAACATGGTTTATTTTACCACTCATCTTTTAAATCCATAGAAATGAAGAATATAAAATTTTTAATTATCGGAGTTTTATTCGGGATTGTTTTAAGCAAAGCCGAAGTAATTTCTTGGTACAGAATTTATGAAATGTTTAAGTTTCAATCTTTTCATATGTATGGAGTGATTGGTTCTTCGGTTGCATTAGGTGTTATAGTCTTTTATTTTTTTAATAAAGGAATGATAAAATCGTATGTAGGAAAACAAATAGAAATTGAACCAAAAAAGAAGGGGTTCTCTAGAAATATTTTTGGAGGTATTATTTTCGGACTTGGCTGGGGATTAGCAGGAGCTTGTCCTGGACCAATGTTTATTTTATTCGGCAGAGGAGCAATGGCAATAACTATTGTAATTTTAGGAGGACTATTAGGAGTCCTATTATATCATGCTTTAAAAAGTAAACTACCACATTAAAATATAAATCAACTAAAAAAAACTTATAAAATATGAAGTACGGCTTTGTAATTGACAATCGAAAATGTATTGGTTGTCATGCTTGTACCACAGCTTGTAAATCGGAACATGACGTTCCAGTTGGTGTTAACAGAACTTATGTTAAACAAGTTGAAAAAGGAGTCTTTCCCGATACTCGAAGAATTTTTTCAGTAATGCGTTGTAACCATTGTACAGATGCACCTTGTGTGACTATCTGTCCTGTGGAAGCTTTATATACGCGTGATGATGGTATTGTAGATTTTGATAACAACCGTTGTATTGGTTGTAAATCTTGTATGCAAGCTTGTCCTTATGATGCTTTGTATATAGATCCTGATACGCAAACAGCTGCCAAATGCAATTATTGTGCGCATCGTGTGGATGTGGGTCGTGAACCTGCTTGTGTGGCGGTTTGTCCAGAACACGCAATTATTGCTGGTGATATGGAAAATCCAACTACAGAGATTTCTCAATTACTAGCAAAACAACAAGTAAAAGTTCGTAAACCTGAAAAAGGAACAAACCCTAATCTATTTTATATTGATGGAGATGATGCTTCTTTAAATCCAGAGGCTACAGATAAATCAGGTTCTTGGTTATGGAATTCTCAAGCTAGAGGAGTTGGTCATTTCGCAAAAGCTGCTGAAAAAATGAGGAACACCAATGAGGATGTTGATTTGTTGCAGATGACTATTGATAACGAAATAGAATCAGCGTATCAAAGGAAAGATACTGATAACCCAAACTATATTGATGTTCTTACTGGAAAAGCTCGTAGAGTTTATGATACTCCAGACAAAGGAATCCTTTGGGGTTGGGAAGTTTCTGCTTATGTAACTACCAAAGCGGTTGCAGCAGGAGCATTTTTAATTCCGTTTTTAGCATTTTTAATGGGTTATGATTTATCAGATACCACCAAATTATGGTCAGCAGGAATCTCATTAGTATTCCTTTCATTAACAGGATTATTCTTGGTGATGGATTTAGACAGACCCGACCGTTTCTTAAACGTATTACTACGTCCACAATGGAATTCTTGGTTGGTAAAAGGTGGATATACCATTACCATCTTCGGATTGTTAGTAACCATTTGGGGAGCAATGACCTATTTCGAAATTCAAACTGGAGAAACCATTTTACTATGGATAACAGCATTTTTCGCAGTAATGTTAGCTATCTATACGGCTTTCTTATTTGCACAAGCAAAAGGACGTGATTTCTGGCAAAGCCCTTCATTGGCATTGCATATGTTAGTGCATAGTGTAATGGCTGGAGCAGCAATTTTTGCTTTGGTTTTATTGATTACAGGAACAGAAGATTGGATGTCAATTTTAGGAATGGTAATGATCATTGCTTTATCAGTAAACTTATTTACAATGATTACTGAATTAACAATGACACACCCAAGCACCTCAGCACATATGGTTGTAGAAATGATTACCAAAGGAAGATATAAAAACCTGTTTTGGTTTGGAGTTGTGTTCGTTGGTAACGTATTGCCTTTAGCATTATTAGTATTAGTACCAAGTGCAATTACATTAACAATTGCGGCAGTATTGATATTATTAGGAATATATGCTACTGAAAAGATTTGGGTGGAAGCACCGCAACGAGTGCCTTTAGCATAAAATTAAATCATCGCGTTCCTCGCGTAAATCTTAGTGTTCCTTGCGGTTAAATTTAAACGCAAAGACCACAAAGGAAAGCGCAAAGGTCGCTAAGAATATAAAATTAAAAATATGGGATATAAGAAACCGTCTTTTATTGAAAACATAGCAGAAAAAATAGGAATCATTCCAAATCTGCACAAAGAAAAATATCAGGAATTCGATGGCGATATGCGTCATTTTTCCGATGAAGAGGTGGCTCAAATGTATGAGAACTTTCCACCACCAGAAAAATGGGACAACTGGATTGAGTATGACCCAAAAGCGTGGCCAAGAAAAAAGAAAACCACCTATCAAATTGTACCAACAACTTGTTTTAATTGTGAGTCTGCCTGTGGATTAACAGCCTTTATAGACAAAGAAACTCAAGTAGTGAAGAAATTTGAAGGAAATCCTCATCACCCAGGAAGTAGAGGTAGAAACTGTGCTAAAGGTCCAGCAACTATCAATCAAATTACCGATCCAGATCGTATATTATATCCGCTTAAAAGAAAAGGGAAACGTGGTGATGGAGATTGGGAACGCATCACTTGGGATGAAGCTTTAGATACTATTGCTGCTCGAATTAGAAAAGCAATAAAAGAAGATCGTCATAATGAGATTGCCTATCACGTAGGTCGCCCAGGACACGAAAAATTTATGAACTGGATTCTTCAAGGTTGGGGAATCGATGGTCATAATTCACATACTAACATCTGTTCTTCGGGAGCACGGTTTGGTTATAATATATGGTACGGTTACGACAGACCTTCTCCAGATCATTCCAATGCAAAATTTATTTTATTGATTTCTGCTCACTTGGAGTCTGGACATTATTTCAATCCACACGCACAACGTATTATCGAAGGAAAAATGAAAGGTGCTAAGTTAGCAACGATGGATCCTCGATTATCAAATACGGCTTCAATGAGTGATTATTGGATGCCAACGTATCCAGGAACCGAAGCAGCTGTTTTATTAGCAATGGCATTGATTATTTTGGAAGAAGGATTGTACAACAGAGACTATCTTGAAAATTGGACCAACTGGCAAGAATATTTAAGAGCATTGCATAGCGATAAGGAAGTTACTTTCGAAAATTACATCGCTGGAATGATTGAAGAATACAAAGAATTTACGCCTGAATACGCTGAAAGTGAATCAGGAGTAAAAGCAGATACTATTGTAGAAATCGCAAGATTAATTGGTGAAGCAGGCGAACGTTTTGCTTCTCATAACTGGCGTGCTGCTGGAGCTTCTAACCTTGGTGGTTGGGGCGTTGCACGTTGTTTGCATTTCTTAACAGTACTTACAGGTGCGGTTGGTGCAAAAGGAGGAACTTCTCCAAATTCTTGGAATAAATTCAGCCCAACGCAACCAAATCCGCCAAAACCACAAAAAGTTTGGAATGAGCTTCATTTCCCAAAAGAATATCCTTTAGCATTTTTTGAAATGAGTCAGTTATTACCTCATTTCTTAAAGGAAGGAAGAGGGAAAATGGACGTGTATTTCTCCAGAGTATTCAATCCTGTTTGGACCTATCCCGATGGATTTACGTGGATGGAAATGTTTCAAGACGAAGATAAATTCGGATTGCACACCGCCTTAACTCCAACGTGGAATGAAACCGCTTTTTATGCAGATTTTGTCCTACCGATGGGATTAGCTTCCGAACGTCACGATATTAATTCGTATGCAACACACGGTGGAACTTGGGTAGCTTTCCGTCAACCAGTTTTGCGTGAAGCAGCACGAAGAAACGGAAAAGAAGTAGAATTTACCTACGAAACAAATCCGGGAGAAGTTTGGGAAGAAGATGAATTCTGGATTGAATTGTCTTGGCGAATTGACCCTGACGGAAGTATGGGTATTCGTAAGCATTTTGAATCGCCTTACCGTCCAGGAGAAAAAATTAAAATTGGAGAATATTACCAATATATATTTGAAAGAGTTCCGGGATTACCAAAAACAGCTAAAGCGGAAGGTTTGACCGAATTAGAATATATGCAGAAATATGGAACCTTTGAAATTGAAAAAGGGGAATCCTATAAAATGAATGAAACTTTACTTACTAAAGAACAATTAGAAGGTTCTGAAGTTGATCCTGTTAATGATGTAGTCCGTAAAAACGGAAAAGACATCGGTGTAATGATCAAAGGTGAAGCAATGGTTGGTTTTCCAACACCGTCTCGTAAAAACGAATTTTATTCGCAAACGATGGTCGATTGGAAATGGCCAGAATATGCAGTTCCGCAATACCTAAAAAGCCATATTCATTTGGATAATTTAGACAAATCAAAAGGCGAATATGTATTGATACCAACATTTAGATTGCCAACATTAATTCATTCACGTTCTGGAAATGCAAAATGGCTAGTAGAAATTTCGAATAGAAATCCAATTTGGATGCATCCAGATGATGCGGCTAAATGGGGCTTCAAAACTGGAGATTTAGTAAAAATGAATACCGATATTGGATATTTTATCGATAAAGTTTGGGTAACGCAAGGAATGAAACCTGGCACTGTAGCTTGTTCGC
This sequence comes from Flavobacteriaceae bacterium, assembly GCA_045047075.1. Lineage (GTDB taxonomy): Bacteria > Bacteroidota > Bacteroidia > Flavobacteriales > Flavobacteriaceae > Urechidicola. The sequence continues at coordinate 31,602 of JASFYP010000035.1, read as the reverse complement.
ATCATATTGGACGTTGGAGAAGACCTCAAGATAAAACTGGAAACCGTTGGGCAACCAATACCGTAAATATTGAAGGTGACGGAAAAGGTGGTTGGAAAATGAATACTATTTCTGGAATCAAACCATTTGAATCTGAGGATAAAGATTCGAAACGTATTTTCTGGAAAGATGGTGGAGTACATCAAAATATTACACACGCTGTTCATCCAGATCCAATAAGTGGAATGCATTGTTGGCATCAACGAGTTCGGATTGAAAAACCAGGACCAGAAGAAAACTACGGAGATATATTTGTTGATACCAACAAGTCTCACGAAATATATAAAGAGTGGATGAAAATGACACGACCTGCACCAGGACCTAATGGAGAGCGAAGACCACTTTGGTTTAAACGAGCCTTTAGACCAGATGAATCTACTTATTATATTGATAAGAAGGAGGAGTAAGATTTTAAGTGATACGATGACTTTGAGTCATCGTATCACTTTTATCAATTTTAATCCATTCATTAGATGACTTCAAGTCATCTAATGAATTTATTTTAAAAAATGAATTTAGAAAAAGGATATCTTTATCATATTTACAACCAAGGAAATAATCAACGAAATATTTTCTTCAATAGAGATAATTATATTTACTTTCTAGAAAAAATCAAAATATACATCACACCCTATGCAGATATTATTGCTTGGTGTTTAATACCAAATCATTTTCATTTGATGGTTTTAGTAAATGAAGAAAATCTTTTATTAAATGAAATTGATACGATGACTTCAAGTCATCGTATCAATAAAACACGTTCCATCAACAATTCAATTGCAATAATGTTACGTTCCTACACAAGAGCGATTAATAAACAAAAAGGAACTAGTGGATCATTATTCAAGGCTCATACTAAAGCAGAATGCCTAAATTGCCCAAATGGAGTTACCCCTAATTTTTTTATAGAAAAGGGAATAACAAGAATAAACATTCAAGATTCAGAAAAACAATATCCACAAGTTTGCTTTAACTATATCCATCAAAATCCTGTAAAAGCAAAATTAGTTACAAAAGAAACAGATTATGAGTTTTCATCTGCAAGAGATTATGCAGGAATTAGAAAAGGAACATTAGTAAATAAAGATGTTGCTTTTGAGTATATAAATTAACGTTAATAATTGACTCACACCGTGACTCGAAGTCACGGTGTGAGTAGAAATAAAAATAAATGCTTCAAAAAATATTCCCTTTCCTATTATGGCTTCCATTAGCAAAAAAATCATGGAAAGATGATTTAATTGCTGGGATAACGGGGACTATTATTGTAATTCCACAAGCAGTAGCATTTGCAATGATTGCTGGAATGCCTCCAATCTATGGATTTTATACGGCAATGTTAACTCCCATAATTGCAGCAATTTTCGGATCATCTTATCATTTAGTTTCAGGGCCCACAACAACAAGTTCGATTGTTTTATATTCAATTATAAGTAAATATATTCATCCAGAAACTGATATTGAGGCTTTCGTTTCTTTGGCAATATTATTGTCCTTTATGGCAGGAATTATCAAGCTATTTATGGGATTGGCAAGAATGGGAAAGTTGGCTAGTTTTGTATCCAATTCGGTAATTATCGGGTTTTCTGCAGGTGCAGGAGTACTCATTGCGTTTAAACAATTAAAGCATATTTTTGGTATTCGAGTCCCTCAAGGAAGTTCATTTTACAACATTGTTAGTTATATTGTTTCTCATATTTCTGAAACCAATTGGTATGCTTTTGGTGTAGCGATTGTCACTTTAGCAATAGCACTCTTAATTCGAAAAATTAAAAAAATATCAAAACTTTATATGCTAGTGGCAATGATTCTAGGTAGTCTTTTTGCTATTTGGTTGAGCAGATATTCTATTCAAGTTGAAACTGTAGGAACTATTCCATCGAATTTACCACCATTTAAAATCCCAGATTTTGATTTTGAAAATATGAGAATGCTCACAACAGGAGCTCTTATTTTAGCAACATTAGGGTTGGTTGAAGCGTCAGCAATTTCAAGGTCTATCGCCTTACATACACATCAAAAATTAAATACAAATCAGGAGTTTGTATCACAAGGAATCTCGAATGTGGTCTCAAGTTTCTTTTCTTGCTATACAAGCTCAGGTTCATTTACAAGGTCGAGTATTAATTATCAATCTGGAGCTAAAACTCCAATGTCTGCAGTTATTTCAGCAGCTGGATTGATGGCAGTAGTGTTACTTTTTGCTGATTATGCTGCCTTTTTACCAAAACCAGCTATGGGTGGAATCATTCTGTTAGTTGGTTATAATTTAATTGATTTTAAGCACATCAAAAAAATTATTTATAGCAGTAAACGTGAGTTAATTGTTTTTGGAACAACCTTTATAGGAACCCTTTTTCTAGAATTAGATCAAGCTTTAGTAATAGGTATTCTCATTTCACTATTTTTTTATATGGAAAAAACATCTAAGCCAAATATCGCAATACTTGCATTAGATGATAAAGGAAGATTGATAAATAAAATTAGAGATAGAAATGCACTTGAATGCTCAAGTATGAAAATTCTTAGAATTGATGGGTCACTCTATTTTGGATCTATTGAAAAAGTATCTGACTACTTCTCTAATCTATACACCCAAAATGAGATACAACATGTGTTAATTGTTGCCGATGGAATTAATTTTATCGATTTGGCTGCGGCTGAATGGTTGACAAATGAAATACTCAAGTGGCAAAAAAATAGAGGTGGAGTTTATATTTCGGGATTAAAAATGGTTAGTCAAGATGTGTTAGAAAAAGGTGGATTCAAAGAAAAACTGGGTCACGACATTTTTTATAAATACAAACGCGAAGCAATTACGTCCATTCATAAAAAAATTAAAACTCCTTGTAAGATCCAAGCTTTTGAAGATTGTAAGAGAACTGATCAATAATTTTATTTGTGCTATTAGTTACAAAATATTAATTTCAATTTATTTAATTTTGCATAACTTAGAACTAACCTATTAGAAAACTATAAATGGTTTTAAAAAGTATGTTGCCGATTCTTGATTGGCTTCCTAATTATAAAAAAGATTGGCTTAAAGGAGATATTATTGCTGGATTGACAGTGGGAGTGATGTTAATTCCTCAAGGTATTGCTTATGCACTCATCGCAGGATTACCACCAATTTATGGTTTGTATACAGCAATGATTCCGCAAATTGTATATGCAATTTTCGGAACGTCTAGACAATTAGCAGTTGGGCCTGTGGCAATGGATTCCTTAATTGTAGCAGCTGGAGTAGCAACTTTAGCACAAATAGGAACAGATCAATTTGTAGAATTTGCAATTCTTTTGGCATTGATGATGGGGGTATTGCAAATTGCTTTCGGAATGTTTCGCCTTGGATTTTTAGTCAACTTTTTATCAAAACCTGTAATTAGTGGATTTACATCTGCAGCGTCTTTAATTATTGGTCTGAGTCAATTAAAAAATTTACTGGGAGTTAATATTGCAAGAAATAATCGACTTCAAAACCTGCTTGCTGAAGCCTTTAGCCATATAAATGAAATTCATTGGTTAACCTTTGTTATTGGTGCATTATCGATTATCACCATCATTTTAATAAAAAAATATGCAAAGCGAATTCCCGCCGCATTAATCGTTGTAATTATATCGATTGTTGTTGTAAAGTTTTTTCGTTTAGATCAAATGGGAGTTGCAATTATTGGTGAAATCCCAAAAGGATTACCAGCGTTTAGGATTCCACATTTTAATATGCAGATTCTTTCTGATTTAATGCCAATTGCCTTTACCTTATCATTCATCGCATTTTTAGAAGCAATTTCAGTAGCTAAAGCTGTAGAAGAAAAGCACACAGAATATAAAGTGGTGCCAAATCAAGAATTAATTGCTTTGGGATTGGGGAATGTAATTGGATCATTTTTTCAAACGTACCCAGCAACAGGTGGTTTTTCAAGAACTGCAGTAAATGAACAAGCAGAAGCCAAAACACCTTTAGCAGCATTAATATCAGCTCTTATTGTTGCGCTTACTTTGTTGTTTTTAACTCCTGTTTTTTTCTATTTACCTAAAACTGTTTTGGCTGCAATTATTATGGTAGCGGTGTTTGGATTGTTAGATTTTAGTGTTCCCAAGCAATTGTTGAAATACTCAAAAAGAGATTTGGTCATTTTAAATGTTACGTTGATTACAACAGCAACTGTCGGAATTAAAGAAGGGATATTAGTAGGTGTAGTTTTATCTTTAGGAATGTTAATTTATAAAAGCACAAAACCTCATATTGCTATTTTAGGAAGAATTCCAAACACCCATTTTTATAGAAATAGAAAGCGATTTAAAGATGTTGAAATTGAAGATGATCTTTTAATAGTTCGATTTGATTCACAATTACATTTTGCAAATACCACATTTTTCAAAGATAAACTCTATGAATTTGAAGCCTATAAAGGTGATAAACTAAAAATGCTGGTTATTGACGGAGAGAGCATCAGTAGTTTAGATAGTAGTGCCATTTATGCTTTATTTGAAGTGTTGGAGTATTTTAAGCAAAAGAAAATTAAGATTGCTTTTACGGGATTAAAAGGACCAACTAGAGATAAAATGATCAAATCTGGGTTTATGGAAAAAGCAGATGTCAATCTCTTCTTTATGAGTATTCAAGAAGCGATTGATTGGTATCGTACTGGGTATCAAAAAGATAATTTCAATAAATATTTAAAACAAAAGAATTAATTTTATCATAAAAAAGTAAGAAATGTAACACAAGTTACAAAGTGTATTTGAAATAAATTGTAATTTTATAAATTAACGAATTAGTATTAACCTATATAAACACATAAGATGAAAGTTGAACAACTATTTACAGGGTGCCTCGCAGAGATGGCTTATTATATTGAGTCTAATGGAGAAGTGGCAATTGTAGATCCTTTAAGAGAAACAGAACCCTATTTAAGAATGGCAGAGGCTGATGGTGCAAAAATTAAATATATTTTTCTAACCCACTTTCATGCAGATTTTGTTTCTGGTCAATATGACTTAGCTCAAAAAACTGGTGCTAAAATTGTTTTTGGACCAGGGGCTACAGCAGAATATGATATCTATAATGGAAGTGATAATGAAGTTTTTCCATTGGGTGAAGGTAAAATCACTTTGATGCACACACCAGGACATACAATGGAATCGTCTTCATATTTAATTACTGATGAAAACGGAAATACTCCTTGTATTCTTACAGGTGATGCTTTGTTTATTGGTGATGTTGGTCGTCCAGATTTAGCTGTAAAGCAAGGAACTTTAACTGAAGCTGACTTAGCAGGATTTTTATTTGATTCACTTCGTAATAAAATAATGAAATTACCAGATGATATTATTGTATATCCAAATCACGGTGCAGGATCCGCTTGTGGAAAAAATATGAGCTCTGAAACTTTTGATACTTTAGGAAATCAAAAGAAAACAAATTATGCTCTAAGAGCAGATATGACGAAAGAAGAATTTGTTGTTGAGGTAACTACAGGTTTAAAACCACCACCACAATACTTCCCTAATAATGTGCGAATGAATAAGTCTATCAATGTGAGTATTGATACTATTTTGCATAAAGGTACAACCCCTTTAGACCCCGCTACATTTAAAGAATTGAGTGAACAAAAAGACGTTTTGGTTGTAGATACTAGATCAAAAGATGCATTTACAAATGAAGGTACTGTTCCTGGTGCTTGGTATATAGGTATTGATGATAGTTTTGCCCCTTGGGTAGGCGCTTTAATTGCTGATATCAATCAAAAAATAATTTTTATTTCTGATGACGAGATGCGTGTCAATGAAATTGTAACACGTTTTTCTAGAGTTGGATATGATAATACACTCGGCTATTTAGCAGGAGGAATTAAAGATTGGTTAGCATATGGAAACTCAGTAGATAAAATAGGATCTGTATCAGCTTCAAAATTTATTGATATGCTAGGCGAGGGTAAAATTGAAAAACCAATAGATGTACGAAGAGCATCAGAATATGATTCTGAACATGTTGTTGGTGTAGAAAATTTCCCTTTAGATTTTATCAATATTAACTTTGCAGAGATAGATGCATCTAAAGAATATTTCTTGCATTGTGCATCAGGATTCAGATCGTTGATTGCAGCGTCAATATTTATGGCAAATGGTGTAGATAAAGTTACAGATGTTAGAGGCGGCTTTATAGATATTAAAGAAACGAAGGCAGAATTGACAGAATTTGTTTGCCCTACAACATTGTTGTAATGTAAATTAATTTTAGATTTATTAAAGCGACGAAAGTCGCTTTTTTGTTGACTAAATTAAAATTAAAATAAAAAATACTAAATTATCTTTTAATGTAACCTATGTTACTTATCTACATTGTAACAAATATTAATTTTGGGATTTAATAATAAAAAATAGTATCTTTAAAGTCGGATTTTAAATCCTATTATAATATGACTGGGATTGAGGCTAGGGACTTATTTTTTAGCAATTAAATTGAACCTTAAAAAGGTTGATTTTTTTAGAAAAAAGAAATTGATAATTGAATAATAACAAATATTTTAAATAATAAATTATGGCAAATAAAAAGCATCAAATAGTTTTTATTGGTGGTGGAACAGGAACTATGATGGGAGCATCCCAACTTGTACGTTACAATAAAGGAGGTAAATTAGACATTGCAATTATTGAACCTTCAGAAACTCATTATTATCAACCCGAGTGGACTTTAGTTGGAGCTGGAGTTAAATCAAAAAAGAGTACATCAATGCCAATGAAAGATGTATTACCAAAATCTGCAACTTGGATTAAAGATTATGTTGCCGATATTGATGCTGATAATAACAAAGTAATTTTAAGAAATGGTGATGTAATTGAATATGAATACTTAGTAGTATCCCCTGGAGTGGAAACCAGACTTGACCTTGTTGAAGGACTTGAAGAGGCTATGGGTAAAAATGGAGTGTGCTCAAATTATATTGATCCTGATTATACTTGGGAAACTCTTAAGAAATTTAAAAAAGGGGTAGGGTTGTTTACACAACCTGCAACACCTATTAAATGCCCAGGTGCACCACAAAAAATAATGTATTTGGCAGCTGATTATGCTCGTAAAAATAAATTTGATAAGGATATAAAAATAGTGTTTGCAACCCCAGGGACTATGATTTTTGGTGTTGAGCCTTTTAAAACGGAATTAAAAAGAATAATTAACGATAAGTATGATATTGCTCAGCGTTACGGCTATAAATTAGTTAAGGTTGATGGTGAAAAGAAAGAGGCACATTACGAACGTCTTGAATTATCTGCAGTGGATGGGAAATCAGAATATATTGTAAATGATGAAAGAAATGCTGCAGGTTGTATTGGTTATGTTTGGGATGAAAGTGGTGAGCAATATGAAGTTGAAGAGTCAAATCACCTTGATGAAAAACATGTAGGTGCACGTTATATAATAAATTATGACATGATGCATTTAGCTCCTCCAATGTCAGCTCCAAGATGGTTTCAAAAAACAAAATTAGCAAATCAAGATGGACCAAATAAAGGTTGGATGGCTGTTGACAAATATTCAATGCAATCAACAAAATATCCAAATGTTTTTGGTTTAGGTGATGTTACAGATGTACCAACGGCTAAAACTGGTGCAGGTGTTCGTAAACAAGCTCCTGTTGTTACCGATAGTATTTTGAATTTAATTACAGGTAAAGAAATTTCAGATAAAAAATATAATGGCTATGCATCTTGTCCATTAGTAACTTCTTATAATACGATGCTTTTAGCTGAGTTTGGTTATGATGGAGTTAGAATGACAGACCCAATGTTACCAAAATGGTTAACTGCGAAAGAGCGTTGGGTAATGTGGATTATGAAACGTTATATATTAGGAAACTTATATTGGATGTTGATGAGACGCGGAATTAGGTTTTAAAAAAATAGAAATAAACAAGTATAAAAACCATTGAAATTTCTTTCAATGGTTTTTTTATGTGTATGCAATCAATCCCAAGTAGGAAGGATACATTGTTCGTTTAACTTTTTTAGTAGAGGTGCAATTCCATCTACTAAACTTTCTTTCATAATTTTGGAGTCTTCTGTATGGCATTGTAAACAAGCACCTACTAATAAAAGTTGACGCTGCTCTTTTACGGTGAAAGGTCTAAAATCTGCTCGAGTGGAATTGACAATATCTTTATCTACTTCTTTCATAAATGGAATCCATGCATCCTCAGGTAAGTTGTCATTTGGGTTTAATTCATATTCTGGTGTAAAAATCCATGTTCCAATTCCGTTATCAATAGTATAAACTAACTCTCCATTTCCGTATCCCAATGTTGCGGAGTTGTTATGGCAAGATTTACAATCTCTGACTTCTTTGGTAGTTGTATGAGGTGAATTAGGAGCATATAATCGGTGAAATAAATGATCGTCCTCAACTCCTGTATAACTTCCTCTATCAATAGTCATAACCATCCCTGGGATTGCAGGTTCAATATGTTTGCCTTCATCATTTTCTCTAATTCCCATAGCCGGAAGTGAAGATGAGAATTCTGCTACATATTCCTTCCACTGGCCTTTTACATATTTTTTATCTAATAAGTCAAAAGCATTCGTTTCATTTTTATCAAACTCGTTATGGCAACCAATACATCTATTTGTCCAAGAAGAATGGCAAGTTGAGCAAGCAACGTTTTTATGAGCATTGTCTCTAGAGCAAACATCAGATTGAGGTTTTAATTCGAAAAGAGTTCCATCTTTTTTACCAATTAGAAATGCATTCCCAAGAGAATCTACAAAAGTATTGACCAATGGATGTCCATCTTTTTCTACCACTAATATTGGTTTATCAGTATGTGAATATTCTCTATGTAAAAAAACTAATAAGCTCTCATTATCTAAATCACCATAAGTAATTGTATTCGGTTTATCTTTAAAATGACAATCAGCACATTGTAATTTAACAGCTTGCTCTTCGTGTGAATAGCTAATACCATCACCCATAACTTCATGTGATGAGTGACAATCAATACAAAGCATTCCTTTAGTATGATGAATGTCTTCTCCTTTATATGTATAGACTCTTTCGTCTTCAAAAACTTTAAAACCGTCTTTGCCAATGACATCAGATGAATCTAAAAGGGTTTCTTGCCAACCTTCATAATTAGTAGAAATTCTACTTGATCTACTATGACAACCAAAGCAGTGGGTGTTGCTCATAAACACATCTGTAGAAGGGTGAAAAGTTGGTAAATTTGTTTTCCCTGAAGTTAAATAGTTTTCCAAATCGTTTTTTGAATTTTCGGTATAATTCAAATGACAAGCGTTACAACCACCACCTCTACTTAGTTGATTGATTTCACCAAAGGCTGTTTTCTCAGTTCCTAAATGGCAATTAGCACAAAGATCTCTTATATGCTTATCAGATGGAGAGTCCATAATATTCTTGATGTGATAAAGAGAGTCAAGAGAATCCGCTTCACCAAAAAAATATTTATCCACTGCAATCAAACCACTGTTTGTAGTCATTAACGAATGTTCTATTTTATGCAATTCATCCTCATGACATTTTCCACAAGTATATTTTGCATCAGATAAGTTTCCAGGAATTAAAACCATTCCTCTATGAGACTCTTCTTTAAGCTCAGTATTAGGATTTCCAAGGTGGCAAGAAATACAACCTATAATTTCAGGGTTGTGATACTTTGAATATCCTTTTGTATTTTCATGACATTGTAAGCAAGATTCTTGTCCAATATTATTAATTGAAACATATTCAATTTCACTATCTGTTAATTCAGTTTTGAAACTTGTCTTGAATAAGAGAAAAAGAATTAACGGAATAACAGCTACTAATAAAAAATAGATATTGGTTTTTTTTTTTTTCATATTTAATTTAAAAAACAAATTTACAATTTTATTATTTCTATAGTTAAATCTAAAGCTAATCTTCTGATATACTTTTTACTATAAGTTGATTTTTTTAGTATGTAACCTGAGTTACATTTAAAATTATGTGAATCAATATGTTAACTGATTATTATCATGTTTTAAAGTAATTGATTGAAATATCTTTACACCATCATTAAAATGAATAAAATTATGACTACTTCTAGAAGATCATTTATTAAAATCTCCTCCTTTGGAGCAGCAGGTGTTGCTCTTTTCGGAACAGCTTTTAAATCTATAGGTCAAAGCTTGACAGAGAATAATTTGCTTGCAACAAGTGCTAGAAACTTAAAGCGAACAGCAACTTACTGTGAAGTATGTTTTTGGAAATGTGCAGCATGGGCATATACAGATGAAGACGATAATATTAAGCAGTTAATTGGTAATGAAACTGACCCACATTGTTATGGACGTCTTTGTCCAAGAGGTACAGGAGGTGTTGGAATGTATGCCGATAAAGACCGTCTAAAAACGCCTTTAATTAGAGTTAAAAACGAAGGCTCAGAAGACACTTTTAGAGAAGCAAGTTGGGAAGAAGCTCTTACACTTGTAGCATCAAAAATGCAAGGAATAAAAGACAACTATGGTGCTGAAAGTATGGCACTATTAAAACATGGTTCTCCAGGAAGCCATTTAGAACATCTATTTAAAGCATTTGGTTCAGATACAATTGCTGAACCTGCTTATGCACAATGTAGAGGGCCAAGAGAAACAGGATTTGGACTAACCTTTGGGTCATGGATTGGTTCACCAGAACCTACAGACATTAGAGATACAAAATGTCTTGTATTAATAGGTGCTCATATTGGAGAGAACATGCACAACTCTCAAGTACAAGAAATGGCTGATGCAATTGATAATGGAGCAACAATTATTACTGTTGATCCACGATTTTCAACTGCAGCTAGTAAATCAAAACATTGGCTTGCAATAAAACCTTCAACAGATTTAGCATTGTTACTTTCATGGATGCATGTTTTAATTTATGAGGATATTTATAATAAGGATTATGTAAAACAATACGGATACGGTTTTGATGAGTTGAAAGAACATGTTAAGGACTTTACTCCAGAGTGGGCTTATGGTATTACAACAATTAAGCCAGAAGAAATTCGTAAAACAGCTAGAGCAATGGCAGCTGCTGCACCATCAACCATCGTTCACCCTGGGCGACATGTTACATGGTATGGAGATGACTCACAAAGAGAAAGAGCAATTGCAATACTTAACGGTTTATTAGGTTCTTGGGGTAATCGAGGAGGATTCTATTTTAAAGAAAAAATAAAAGTACCAAAATACCCACATCCACCTTATCCGCATCCAAAATGGGGATGGAAAGAGATTGGTGAAAAATATCCTTTTGCAGAAATGGGTATTACAAGTGAATTAATTAAAGCTTCTATCCCTGGCGAAGATGATAAACATCCTATTAAAGGTTGGTTTGTTGCTGGTACCAATTTAGTGAATACCGTACCACAAAGAAAAATGATTGAAGAAGCAATGGAGGCAGTTGAATTCATTGTTGTGATGGATACGATGCCGATGGAAATCACCGGTTATGCAGATGTTGTTTTACCAGAATGTACTTATTTAGAACGATACGACGGAATTAGATCTGCTACCAATAGAGAGCCTTCGATTGCGTTGAGAATGCCAGCGGCTAAGCCAAAATACGATTCAAAACCTGCTTGGTGGATGACTAAACAGATAGGTGAAAAACTCGGTTTAGGTGACTATTTCGCTTACGATGATTTTAAAGATGTAATCTCTTGGCAATTAGAAAAGATGGGGACTTCTTTAGAAGAAATGGAAAAGATAGGTGTTAAAATGTTTGAACGTAAATCTGGCCCAATGTTCTTAGAGAAAGGACAAGATTATGAATTCCCAACCAACAGTGGTAAAATTGAATTCTATTCAGATGATCTAGCAGCACAAGGTTTTGACCCGATGCCAGTTTACACATCACATGATCATCCAGATCAAGGATTTTATAGATTGAATTATGGTCGTTCTCCAATGCATACTTTTAGTAGAACAATTAACAATCCGAATTTGAATGCTTTGATGGATGAAAATAAACTTTGGGTAAATCCTAAAGTAGCGAGAGTAGAAGGATTGAGAAATAATCAAGAAGTATGGTTAGAGAATCAAGATGGAATTATTTCAACTTTCTCGATTAAGGTAAGAGTTACTGAACGAATTAGATGGGATTCTGTTTATATGTATCATGGTTTTGGTCATAATAATAAAAAACTATCAAGAGCATTTGGTAAAGGAATGAGTGATACAGAATTAATCACTAAAATAACTGTAGATCCATTAATGGGAGGCACAGGAATGAGAGGTAATTTTGTAAAATTTAGAACTGAAAATCCACATAAAGAAGCTGTAGTATGAGATATGCAATGGTAATAGACACGTTAAAATGTGTCGGATGTAGTGACTGTGTAGTTGCTTGTCAAACCGAAAATAATGTACCCGAAGGGTATTGTAGAGACTGGGTTACTGAAACAGTAACAGGGGCTTACCCAACAGTAGAATTAGAATTGAAATCTGAAAGATGTAACCATTGTGATAACGCACCTTGTGTGCGGTGTTGCCCAACGGGTGCAAGTCATATAGTTGAAGGGGGAATCGTATTAGTAACTGCTGATGAATGTATTGGTTGTGGTGCGTGTATTGAATCTTGCCCTTATGATGCTAGGTTTCAACATCCAGATGGATATGTTGATAAATGTACTTTCTGTCATCACAGACTTGAAAAAGGGCAATTGCCTGCATGTGTTTCCGTTTGTCCAACAAAATGTATGTATTTCGGTGATTTAGATGATCCAAAAAGTGAAGTATCACAATTATTAAAATCAAGAACTCAAAAAGTTTTAGCACCAGAAGCAGGTACAAAACCAAATGTGTATTATTTAACATAATAAATCTCAATCATGAAAGAAGAAATATTCATTAGCGGACGAAATATTCCTCATATTGATCCAACCTTAGAAGTTTGGCATTTTCCCATAGCATTATATTTGTTTTTAGGAGGACTAGCGGCAGGGATCATATTTTTTGCCTCCTTATTTACCATATTAAAAAAAGAGAAGGAAGTTCCTACTACGGTTAAAGGAGCTATGATCGTAGCGGTCATAGCCATAAGCATTGGTTTAGTTGCTTTAATGTATGATCTAACACATCTTCTTTATGTATGGCAACTGTATATGACCGTAAGAATTGAATCTCCAATGTCATGGGGTGCATGGGTTTTACTAATTGTTACCATTTTATCATTTCTTTGGGTTTTTAGCTATTCTACCGAAATGTTTCCAAAATGGGATTGGAAATTTGATTTTATTAAAAAATTTCAAACTTATTTGATAAAAAACAGAAGAACATTGGCAATGATTCTCTTACCCTTATCAGTTGTATTAGGAATATATACAGGTATCTTACTTTCGGCATTTAATGCACGTCCATTATGGAATACCTCCATTTTGGGGCCACTATTTTTAACTTCAGGTTTATCAACTGGTGCAGCAGCGATTATCTTATTTTCAAAAAATCATTATGAAAGAAGGCTGTTAAGTAAAATAGATTTGTTTCTTATAGTTCTCGAGCTAGGATTGATCATTCATTTCCTTATGAGTATGTATGCAGGATCCGAAGTTCAATTAGAAGCGCTGAACATACTTGTTGGTGGGCAATTTACCGTAATGTTCTTTGTGTTTGTTGTCATTCTCGGGTTGATTTTTCCTGCATTACTTGAAGGTGTAGAGCTCATGGGATACAAAATACCTGTTGCAATACCCGCAATTTTAATATTAATTGGTGGACTTGTTTTTAGGATGGTTATGGTAGAGGCAGGACAAATAACAAGATATTTATACTAAATAATTATGATGAAAAATATAAAACAAAAAAACAGACATGTTTATTGGAACCCATATTTCGGTGGATTTTTACTAGGCCTTTTAATCATCTTAACATTTTATTTAACAGGTAGAGGGTTGGGTGCAAGTGGAGCTTTAAAAAGTGGGGTTGTAACTATTGTTGATACGGTAGCATCAACACATGCTCATAATAATGAGTATTACAGCAAGTTTCTTAGTGATGATAAATCTCCAATGAATAATTGGTTAGTTTTTGAAGCGATAGGAGTATTATTTGGAGCTTTTTTATCGGGTGCCTTTACAGGGCGAATTAAATGGAAAATAGATCATTCTCCAAAAATTACAAGTAAAAGACGCTTGCTTTTTGCTTTAGGAGGTGGTATTTTATTTGGTATAGGAGCGCAAATAGCACGAGGATGTACAAGTGGAGCCGCTTTAAGTGGTATGGCAGTTTTATCAACAGGTGGGTTTATTACAATGCTCTCCATTTTTGGAACTGGATTTATAGTAGCATACTTTTTTAGAAAAAACTGGATTTAATAAATTAAAAAATAAATAAATTATGGGACCATTAATTCCTAACGGACTGATTCCAATTGAGTGGAATTACGTAATAGCAATCTTTATTGGAATGGCTTTCGGTTATATATTAGAAGCTTCAGGATTTTCATCATCAAGAAAATTAGCAGGTGTGTTTTATGGCTATGACTTTGTAGTATTAAAAGTGTTTTTTACTTCAGCAGTAGTTTCAGTAATAGGATTATTTTATATGGATTATTTAAATTTTGTTGATATTTCTCAACTATATGTACATCCAACCTATTTATGGGCAGCAATAATTGGAGGTATGGTAATGGGAGTTGGTTTTTTAGCCGGAGGATTTTGCCCAGGAACAAGTTTGTGTGCGGTCGCTATTGGTAAAATTGACGGTATTGTATTTACCATAGGTTTAATGATTGGGATTTTCATATTTGCTGAATTGTTTGATGTATTAGAACCATTATTTGTAGGTTCAAATTTGGGGCATATCACTTTAGTCGATTCTTTTGGTATATCACCCTATTGGATTATTTTCATCTTCGCAATCATAGCAATAGTCTCTTTTGTTTTCTCAGATGTAATAAGAAAAAAAGTTAAAAAAGTATTTTACTAAAACTCTATAGCCATGTCAAAAAAGTATAAATCAAAAAAAATAATTGTAAACAGACAATACCAAATATTAGCATTAATACTGGTTATGCTAGCAGGAGGATTGGTCTTGTTACCGAAGCATACAAAGAATGAAGGTATCAGTCCTCAGTTGTTTGTGAAGAACGGATTAAGTACCGAAAGATATATTAGCACAGATAAGTTAGCGGATAGAATGATAAATCAAGATCCAACATTATTACTTGTTGATATCCGCTCAGAAAAGGAGTATGATGATTATTCTTTACCAAATGCTATTAATATACCATTGGCTAAATTTTTTGATGAAGATTTAAACGCATATGTAAATCAGGATGTTTATGATGTTATTCTTTATTCTAATGATAATTTTTATTCTAACGAAGCTTGGATGCTTGGAAATAGAAATGGCTATCAACATCTTTATGTTTTAAAAGGAGGATTGAATGAATGGTTTAATACAATAATTAACCCTACGAAACCTGTAGAAACAGATGCTAAAAAAGAGTTTGAATTGTACTCTTTTAGAAAAGCAGCAGGAATGTATTTTGGAGTTGGAGTTGTAAAAAGCGATACTGAAAAAAAACCAGCCAAGAAAGTTATTACAGTTAAGAAAAAGAAAAAAAGAGTTGCAGAAGGAGGTTGTTAAGAACTAAACTGTTTAGAAGCGTTTCATATAATAAATGTAAATCATGAAAGAATTAGAAAGAACAAAAAGAATATCAATTTCTGCAGTTTTATTTTTACTCGTAATTGTAATAGCAGTGTTGGCATTTGAAAAACCAGAATATGTTTTTGAAAAAAACACAGCAGAAACTTTAGAAAAAATTGTTGCCAAAGATTATATATTATCTAAAAGCGATTTAGAGAATATTGCCGAATCAGAATATGTAATTGTTGATATTCGTAGTAATTATGAATATGCAAAAGGACATATGGATGGAGCCTTAAATATTTCGACTCATGAAGTTTTTAAAGAAGAAACCACCTCACTCTTCAATGAAATAAGAGATAGTGGTAAAACAGTAATCTTGTATGGTGATAAAGCAGATAATGCAAATAGTGCTTGGATGTTGCTTTATCAATTAGGCTATGAGAATATAAAAGTACTTTGTGTAGCAACTAGTTTTGTTGACAATCAATTTCAAGTAAAAAGTATTGATCTAGAAAAGCCTATGGTAAATTATGCAAAAGTTATACAAAGCTTAATGGGTGAAAAAGCAACTGTTGTAGAGGTAAAAAAACCTAAAAAAGTAATTACAGCTCCTAAGAAGAAAAAACGCGTTCCTGAGGGAGGGTGTTAAAGATTATTTTATTCATAATTATAGTGTTTTTTGTTAGATTTTAAAAGATGCCTTATGACTTTCATAAGGCATCTTTTTTATTTAATAGATTTAGATAACACCCAAACCTATCTTCCTTATAGTATTTGAAAAAGCAATAGCTTTTTGATTACTAACATATTGTAAATGCCATTAAATATGCATCAAAAAATTAAATTATAAATATTTTTTCGCTTCATTTTTATTAAATATTCAATTGTATTTTAAAATAATACTGATACTTGAAATTTAGTTTTTAAAATTTGAATTAAACTAAAAACAGTATATCTGTATAGTGCAGTAATTCAGTCATATACACTCTTTTTATTTCTAAAAATTCATTTTCTATTTCAAGATTTTATATGTAACAAATGTTACAATGAAATGTAACATTTGTTACTGTGAGTAACGATTATAAACTGTATTAAAATGACAAATGTCATAAAAAATATTGTGGTTCCAATATAATTTTACTTCAAATTAGAATAAACAATTAGTTAAATATTAAACCTTATATTATGAAAAAACTATCAATTTTTTTAGTAGCCCTAATTATTTCTACAGTTGCTTTTTCAAGCAGTTTTACAAGTAATCTTACAAATCTTGAAACCCTAACTTTAAATCCACCCAATGAGTTTGAGGTGCTTTTAGAATATATGGAAACCAATGGAAACTTTATAAATACAGATGCTTCAACTGCAATAATTAATGCAGATGAAGTTAAAAAGAATTATAAAAGTTCTAGTTATTTATTAATAGATATACGTAGCGATAGCTGGTTTGAATTTGGACATATAAAAAATGCTAAAAACGTAAAAGCAGCTAATTTGCTCACTTATTTTGAAAGTGAAATTAATCCAAGTGATTTTGATAAAATTGTGATGATTTGTTATTCAGGTCAATCGGCAGCTTATTACACAGGTTTATTAAGAATTGCAGGGTATGATAATGTATTTAGTATGAAATGGGGAATGAGTTCTTGGAGAACTGATTTTGCAGAAAATTCATGGACCAAAAACACAACCAATAACTTTGCAGATGAACTAGAGCTTACCACAAATATTAAGTCAGATATTGGGTCTTATCCAATTATTAATACCGGTGAGACAGAAGCAAAAGATATTTTAAGAGTACGATTAGAAAAAGCTTTTGCAACACCATATAAAGAATATATAGTTAAGTCACCCGAAGTATTTGAAAATCTAAATGATTATTATATAGTTAATTATAACACAGTAGATGTTTATGATAATGGACATATACCAGGTGCTATTCAATATGAGCCAAGTACTTCACTTTCATCAGCTATTGATTTAAATACGCTTCCAGCAGATAAAAAGATAGCAATATATTGTTTAACAGGTCAAAGAGCAGCGCATGTGGTGGCTTATTTAAACATATTAGGATATGACACTAGTAATATTGCTTATGGAGCAAATAGTTTTATGAATAAAGTGTTGAAATCGAATAAAACAGACGCTTTTTCAAAAAAAGAAATAAATATGTATCCAGTAATTGAATAGTAAAAATTAAAACAAACAATATAAAAGATTTAATCATGAAAAATTTAAAATTAGTAGTAATAGCATTTTTATTAATACCGGCATTGTTTCTTACCTCATGTGATAGAGGCGATGATCTAGGTACAGGGACAGGAACGATAACACCAGCATTTACACTGTTAAAAGACTATATGGTTGCTAACCAGTTAGATCTTAACAATATTTTAGCAGGCCCAGGTGATGTAATAAAATTTGTAGTCGGTGCTCCAGCTGATGTAGATCTAGATGCTTTTTTAGACAAATACTATATTCTAGATATAAGAAGTGGAGATGCTTTTAACTCAGGGCATATACAGGGCGCAAATAATATTGCTTTTGCAGATATTTTAACAGAAGCTGGAAATGCAAATGGTCAACCAATTTTAATGGTTTGTTACACGGGTCAAACAGCGTGTTATGCAACATCTTTATTACGTATGTATGGCTATGATGACACACAAGCTTTAAAATGGGGTATGTCTGGTTGGAGTCCAGCAACTGCAGGATCATGGAATGGTAACATTGGTGACATAGCAGAAGGAAACTCTAATTGGACTTATGCTAGCGCACCATCAAATCAAATATTTGGGGATCCTACAGTATCAAGTCTATCACAAGATGGATATGATATTCTTATGGACAGAATTGAAGATGTGGTTGCTGGCGGTTTTAAAACAGCGTCAAATGCAGATGTATTGGCTACACCAAGTAACTATTTCGTAAACAACTATTTCGGAGCAGCTGATTATTCAGCATTTGGACATGTTTCAAATGCATATAGAGTAAAAGAAGAATTATTACTAGTAGGTGATGGTTATTTAGCAATGGATCCAGATTCAAACACAAAAATAGTTAGCTATTGCTATACAGGTCAAACTTCAGCAGTTGTAACAGCATGGTTAAATGTTTTGGGATATGACGCATATAGTTTGACTTTTGGTATGAATGGATTGTACAATTCAAATTCTGCTTGGGTAACAAATAAGTGGAGTGCTTCAGTTTCAAAAAATTTACCACTAGTAAATTAATTAACTTTAAAGATAGAAAAGATGAAAAGTAAAATAATTTTATTGTTCTTATTTGCATTCATATTTAATATAAGTAATATTTATGCACAAGGATGTGATTCTGACGAGCCATCAAATGACTCGATCCCAGCCCCAAAAATTAAAATCTTCGGTTTTTTTCAACCAGAATATGACTATAGTTTTACAGATCCAGCAGAGAGCTCATTTGCTTTTAAGAGAGCTAGAATAGGTGTTAGAGGTAGAGTATATGAAGATTTTTCTTATTATTTCATGCTAGAAACAAGTCCATTTATAGGAGGTGTTGGAAGTGCTTATTTAATGGATGCCTTTATAACTTGGGATAAATACGCTTGGGCAAGAGTTTCGGTAGGTTCATTTAAACAGCCATTTGGTAAAGAGGTTACAACTGCTTGTAGTAAACTAACTACTATTGATAGAGCCATTGTATCAGACCAATTAGTTGCCCCTCAAAGAGATTATGGTATAGCTATTTTTGGTGGTAATAAATACACCAAATTTGAGTATGCGCTTGCATTGATGAATGGTAGAGGTCTCAATGTTAAGGACAACAATAATAAAAAAGATATTATTGGTAGGGTGACCTATAAAGCAACACACTTTATGACTATTGGAGGTAGCTTTAGATATGGATATCCAAATAATGAAGCAGACACTAGAACAACTGTTGGAGGTGAAGTTCTACTAACCTTTAATAATTTGCATATTCAAGGAGAATACATATATGATGAAGGTGATTACAATAGAGCTGCCGGAGGAGGTTGCGGATCTGAGCCTATGGTATTAGGTGCTAGAAGAGATGGTGCTTATGGTATGATTTGGTACGATACCAAATGGGACGTTCAACCCGTATTTAAATACGAATTTTTTGATCAGGATTTAGACATTAAAGATTTAGGTTATTCTGAAAGAATGACCTTAGGAATTAATTATTTCTTTAATGATAAAATCAGATTGCAATTAAATTACCAAGCTAATATAGAAACGTATATCAATGTAGATAATGATAAGTTTTTAGCTCAAATTCAAGTTGTATTCTAATTGTTTAAATATTTAATTAAAATTGAATTTGATAAAAAAGCTCTCTAAGATTTCTTAGAGAGTTTTTTTTGATTCTTTTTTAGAGTAATTTAGCAAATAATTAAATTATAAAAGTGAATACACAGGATATATTATTGAGAGAAAAATTAAGCGAACATTACGCATCTATTTTTGAAAAAGAATTAATTGATGAGATTGTTGATATTGGCTATTGTGATAAGCTTAAAACAGGAGAGCTATTGATTGATATTGATGATGAAATGTCACATATACCGTTAATATTGAGTGGTGCTGTGAAAATTATCCGTCAAGAAAAAGAAGGTGAAGAGCTAGTTTTATATTATTTAGAAAAAGGGGATACCTGTGCTATATCTTTTGTCAATTGTATCAATCGCAAAAAAAGTATTTTTAAAGGAATTGTAGAAAAAGATATTGAAGCTATTTTTGTACCTGTTGAAAGAATTGATGAGTGGCTAACTAAATATAGATCTTGGCGATATTTTATTATTGATAGCTATCATGAACGTTTATTAGAAATGGTAGAATCTATTGATAGTCACGCATTCATGTCTCTTGATGATCGATTACAAAAATACATAGCTACCCAAGTTAAAATTACAAAAGATAAGAATCTTGTTATTACACATAGAGAAATAGCAAATGATATTAACTCATCGCGTATTGTGGTTTCACGATTGTTAAAAAGGCTCGAAATTGCTGGAAAAATTGAAATTCGAAGAAATAAAATCATTGTAAAGAAGATTTGAGTTTAAATTTTTTTCAACATTTTCAATTTTATTCAGTAGGGTTTATCACATTATTTTTCTAACAATTTCATATTGATAATATTGCAATTGTATATTTTAATTGAAAGACGAATAATTACTTATTTTTCCTTTTATTTGTAATACTTAAAAAACAAAAATTGTAAATACTTTTTATTCATGAATTTAACAGTTGTAGGAACTGGTTATGTTGGATTGGTTAGTGGTACATGTTTTTCAGAAATGGGAAACAAGGTTACCTGTATTGATGTTGACAAATCAAAAATAGAAAACTTAGATAAAGGAATTATCCCAATATATGAACCTGGTCTTGAGGCTATGGTTTTAAAAAACCATCAAAAGGGTAATTTAAATTTCAGCACTAAACTTTCTGATGGGCTCTCAAAGTGCGATATTGTTTTTATCGCTGTAGGTACTCCAATGGGAGAAGATGGTTCTGCAGATCTGCAGTATGTAACTGCTGTTGCCAAACAGATTGGTCAAGAAATGCAGGGAAAACTAATTGTGGTTGATAAATCTACAGTCCCAGTTGGTACTGCTGATAAAGTTAAAGCAACTATTGCTGCTGAACTTAAAAAGAGAAATGTTGAAATTGAATTTCATGTAGTATCGAATCCAGAATTTTTAAAAGAGGGAGCAGCAATTCAAGATTTTATGAAACCTGATAGAGTAGTGGTTGGGGCAGATAATGATTTTGCTATTGAACAAATGCGTGCTTTATATTCGCCTTTTGTACACAATCATGACCGACTTATTTTTATGGATATTAGATCAGCTGAAATGACAAAATATGTG
Organism: Flavobacteriaceae bacterium; assembly: GCA_045047075.1. Lineage (GTDB taxonomy): Bacteria > Bacteroidota > Bacteroidia > Flavobacteriales > Flavobacteriaceae > Urechidicola. The sequence continues at coordinate 10,070 of JASFYP010000035.1, read as the reverse complement.
GCTAATGCAATGTTGGCTACTAAAATTTCATTTATGAATGAAGTGGCAAATATATGTGAATTGGTTGGAGCTGATGTAAATGAAGTTAGAATAGGAATTGGATCTGATAGCCGTATTGGTTACAGTTTCATATACCCAGGTAGTGGTTATGGTGGGTCATGTTTTCCTAAAGATGTAAAAGCTCTAAAGAAAATGGCCGAAGAAAAAGGCTATGATGCAAGTTTAATTGCCTCTGTAGAAAATGTAAATGACAGACAAAAATTTGTGATTGCTAATAAAATTATTAAGCGATTTGGCGAAGATTTATCTGATAAAACATTTGCTCTTTGGGGACTTGCTTTTAAACCAGGAACCGATGATATGCGCGAAGCACCTGCAATTTATGTTGTAAGAGAATTGGTTAAGCGCGGAGCAAAAATTAAAGCCTATGATCCAAAGGCTATGGGAGAAGCAGAGCACTTCTACTTAAAAGATATGGCTGGAGTTTCATATTGTCAATCAAAATACGAATCATTAAAAGGTGCAGATGCAATGATTCTTTTAACAGAGTGGAAAGAATTCCGTTCTCCAGATTTTGATGAGTTAAAATCACAATTAAATACACCAATAATTTTTGATGGAAGAAATCAGTATGATGAATCAAGACTCAAAAAACAAGGTTTTGAATATTATCAGATTGGAAAAAGATAAGAATTAGATATTTATAAATTAGATATTTTTATGAAAAGAATATTACACATAGTTGGTGGTATGGATAGAGCAGGAGCCGAGACTATGATTATGAATTTGTATAGAGAATTAGATAAAGAAAAATATCAATTTGACTTTGTGTATTTCAAGAGTTCTAAATGTGATTATGATGATGAGATTTTAGAACTTGGGGGGAGAATTTTCAGAATTTCAAATCGAAACCCAATCAGTAGAAGTGTAGAGCTAAAAAAATTAATTAAGAAAGAAGGAACTTTTCATGCTGTTCATTGTCACATGCTTTTTAGTAATGCTTTCCATATTTTGGCAGCCTATTTTGCAAAAATAGAGATACGTATTTCACATTCGCATAATACAAGTGATGAAAACAGTAAATTATTTATTGGGAGGCTTTATCAACGGTTTTCAAAAGTAATTATGGCAAAATATTCGACCCATTTTATTGCATGTGGTCAAAAAGCAGGGGAGTTTTTATTTCCAAATATTAATAAGATAGAATATTTATTAAATGCAATTGATGTTGAGTCTTTCAGTGAAAATAGAATTGAAAACAGAGCGTTTTTACGTGAAGAACTAAACGTAGACTCAGGCACAATAATCATCACACAAATTGGAAGATTGGCTCCCGTTAAAAATCATGATTTTACTATTGAATTTGCAAAATATTTGAAGGAAAATAATATCAAATTTAAAGTTGCTATTGTTGGTACAGGAAATTTAAAAGAAGAATTAATAGCAAAAGTGAATGAATACAAATTGGAAAATGAGGTGTTATTTTTAGGAGTCCGTTCAGATATTCCTAATATTTTGGCAGGAACTGATGTAGTGCTAATGCCATCGTTTCACGAAGGATTTCCAGTAGTTCTAGTTGAGACACAAGCATCTGGAGTTCCATCATTAATTGCAGACACAATATCTTTTGAAGTTGATTTAGGCTTGGGATTGGTGCAATTTGCAAGTTTAGAAGATCAGTTTTCAACTTGGGAAGAAAAATTACTGCTATTGATAAGTTCTAAAGGAGTAAATGAAAAATTTAGACTTGAAGTTTTATCTAAAAAAGGGTTAGATATCAACATGAGTATTAAGGATTTAGAACGAATTTATGGATAAAAAAAATCAACCTTTAGTTTCAATTGGAATTCCATTTTACAATTCTGAAAAGTTTTTAGTTGATGCAATTAAATCTGTTGTTAATCAAACTTATTCTTACTGGGAATTAATTTTAATGGATGATGGAAGTACAGATTCATCACTTGCTATAGCTCATGAATTTGAATCTAAAGATAGCCGAATCAAGGTAATTAGTGATGGAATAAATACAGGGCTTCCTTCTAGATTAAATAAATTGTCAAAGCTTGCTAATGGAGCTTACTATGCTCGTATGGATGCGGATGATATTATGTTTCCTAATAGAATAGAAGATCAAATAAAATATTTAATAGAGCACCCAACGGTTGATTTGCTTGGAGCAGGTGTAGTAGCTATTGATAATGATAATAGTATTATTGGAGTTCGTAAAATGAAATCAATTACAAGAGCTACCTTGAAAAAATCTTTAAAAGGTCCTTGGGCAGCACATCCAACAATTACTGGAAAACAGGAATGGTTTAAAGAAAATAAGTATGATGAAAAACTTAAAAGGTCACAAGATTTTGAATTATGGATACGAACTGTAGAAAATAGTAATTTTGTACGCCTTAGTGAACCGTTGTTGTTTTATAGAGAGGCAAGTACTTCGTCAATAGTCAAATATTTTAAAGCAACAAGGTTTTCAATAAAAATATTTTGGAAAGCTAAAAATAAGATTGGCAATATTGGAGTCATAAAATTAGTTATTGGAAGTTTATTAAAATTGGGAGTTTATAGTTGTTTTTTTATTTTTGGAGCAACAAACAAAATAATTGAAAAAAGATCAGTTAAGTTACTGGCAGAAGAAAAAGAGATTTATAAAAAATTATTAAAAAAGGCTTTAAGTTAATAATACTAAACTTAAATATTTTTGTATGCAAATATTTGGTGATTATACTTGGGAGGATTTTACATTAGTGCATAAAATTGTATTAGCATTCTATATTTTATTTGGAACGTTTATATTGAAATTATTAATTGGTCAAAAACAACGCTTTATTAGAAATGATAAAGTAATTCTAATCTCATATATAATTTTTTTAATTTTATTTGCTGGTTTAAGAGAAAAAGATATTGGAACTGATACTAGTAATTATTATAATTTTTATTTTATTCCAACTACCACACAACTAACTAGTTATTTTGAGGTATTCAAAAGATTGAATTCTGATTTTTTATTTGAAGTTTTAATGTCATTTTCTTATTGGCATCACAGTTACAAACTGTTTTTATTATCAGTAGCAATAGTAATGAATGTTTCATTATATATATTTGTTAGAAAATTTACTAATTATGGTAAAAAAGGAAGTAGTTTAATTCTTTTTTTAACGCTTGCAAGTAGTTTCTCTTTTCTCTCAATTGAAGTGAATATAATTAGAAATGGATTGTCAATTTGTTTTATTTTATTTGGGATATATTCAGTTTTAGAGAAAAAGTATAAAAATTTTGTGATATATGCTATAGTTGCATATTTGTTTCATAGGACTGCAATTATCCCGATAGTTGTTATCTTAATTATTAAATTATTTGAAAGAGTGCAAATAAAATATTATTTGATATTTTATGTACTTGCCATTTTAGGTTCTTTAGCGGGATTTGGCTTTCATGCAATTTCATTTTTGTCTCAAATTGGAGGAGATGACATGGCTGCTTTGAGTTATTCAGGTGACACAACATATAGAATTGGTTTTAGACCTGATTTTGTAGCATATAATACATTTTTTTTATTCCTGTTTCTTAAATTTAGCACTAAAAATACAACAGACTCATTTTTAATTAAATATTACATTTTGAGTTCGGTAATATTTTTCTTCAATTTTTATATACCACAATCAGATAGATTTGGTCTTTTTGGTTGGGTTGTAATCCCTTTATTGTTATTTAATACTATTAATGAAAAGTTTCCTAAACGAAAAATTTACATATCAACTATTATTGTTATTTCTTATTTTGTGATTAATAACATCATTTTATTTCCTTAATTTAGATAAAGAATAATTATATATATTTACAATATTCAATATAGATATATTAAAAAAAGAATATGAAAACTAAGCACAACCATTAATGTATAAAAACTTCACTAAAAGAGTATTAAATTTTTCAATATCTCAAAAACCTATATATTATTCTTACCTATTTTTATTCAACGGAGACCTTGAAAAAATGAAAGAATATCTCTTTGTTATCTTCCAAAAAAAGAGAAAATGTATTTAACTTATGCAAAAAGCAGGATTAATTTAATCAAAATAGTGTTTAATATTTATAAATTCAGATTAATATGTGTGGAATAAATGGAATAATTTACCATCAACAAATAAATTGCAATCAATTAAAAAGTGAAATTGCATCAATGAATGATAAGATTATTCATCGAGGTCCTGATGATGATGGTGTATATACATTTAGTGATAATAAAGGATATTCAGTTGCAATGGGCATGAGAAGATTATCTATAATTGATTTAAATTCAGGGAAACAGCCTATTTATTCGGGCGATGAACAAATAGTAATTGTTTTTAATGGTGAAATATACAATTATAAAGTGCTTAAGAAAGAATTAGAAAATGAAGGCATAAAATTTAATACTAAAAGTGATACTGAAGTAATATTGAAATTGTATGAAACTTATGGAGTGTCTTCTTTTAAGAAATTAGATGGAATGTTTAGTTTTAGTATTCATGACAAGAAAAAAAAGAAAATATTTATTGCAAGAGACTATTTTGGTGAAAAGCCATTATACTATATGAAAAATAACAATAAATTTATTTGGGCTTCAGAATTGAAATCAATACTAAATGGATTAGAAAAAACTCCATCGATTGATAAAATGGCATTAAATTTATTTTTCAGATTAACATATATTCCTTCACCATATACAATCTATAGTAATATAAATAAGTTAGAGCCAAATCATTATTTAACCTACGATTTAATAACAAATGAATTGAAAAATAATATTATTGAAGATTTTACTTCAATAAAAAGGCTTGATATTTCTTTTGAAGAAGCAAAATTATCAGTCAAAAACTTAGTTGAAGAAAGTGTGGTTAGCAGGTCGGTTTCTGATGTGCCTGTTGGAACATTCTTATCAGGTGGAGTAGATTCTTCTATAGTGTCATTGTGTTTGTCAAACAACAGTTCAAGTAAAATAAACACCTTCTCTATTGGTTTCGAAAAAAAGTCTTATGATGAGTCTGATAAAGCAAGAAAAGTAGCTAAAATGATTAATAGTAATCATTATGAATTTATTTTAAATGAAAGTGATTTATCCAATAATATAGACGAAATTTTGCAGAATTTTGATGAGCCCTTTGCAGATTCTTCCTCATTACCTAGTTATATTGTTGCAAATAAAACTAGTCAGCATGTTAAAGTTGCATTAACAGGAGATGGAGGTGATGAAGTTTTTGGTGGATATAATAAGTATTATATGGGTAAAATTAATCAAAATTATACAGGTTTTGTTCCACAAAGCTTTCATGGAGTTTTTAAAAAAGCACTAGACCCATTTTTAAAAACAAAAGATGATAAAAGAGGAAAGAGATTTAAAGTTAGAAAGTTAATTAATGCAATTGATTACACAGACAACTATTATTGGGATATAATTTCTTTGGGCTTTGCAGGAAATAAATTGTCTTCATACTTTTTGCCAAATTATCAAGAGTTATTTCCATTTGAATATTACCAAAATGTGACTGGAATAAAATCTCCAAAAAATTTAACTGAATATAGAACAATTGACAAACATATTAGTTTAGAGGGAGACATGTTGGTTAAAGTAGATAGAACTAGCATGTTAAATTCTTTGGAGTGTAGGGCGCCATTTTTAAATAAAAAATTATGGAATTACACTAATAGTTTACCTGAAGAATATTTGATGAAAAAATTTGATAAAAAGTTTATTCTAAAAGCAGCGTTTAGTGAACAATTTCCCGATGGGTTTCTTGATAAACCAAAGGCAGGTTTTGGAGTGCCCGTTGGTGATTGGTTACGGTCCTCATTAAAAAAGGAACTTGAAAGATATATTGATGAAGATTTTTTAAATAAACAAAATATTTTTCAATCAGAGCAAATAATTAAACTAGTAAAAGGTCATTTGTCAGGTATAGATAACACATTTATGGTCTGGACATTTTTCTGTTTTCAAAAATGGTATAAAAAGAATTATGCATAATCTTTATTAGAAAATGAGTCAATTAAAAACAGCTTCAGTTATATCATATTTAACAATTATCACAAATATTGTTGTAGGAATTGGATTAACACCGCTAATACTGAGTAGTTTAGGTCAATCTGAGTATGGAGTATATATGCTAGTTGGATCATTAATTGGATACTTGGCATTGTTTGATTTTGGTTTGAATAATACAACAATTAGATTTGTTTCAAAATATCGACATGAAAAGAATAAAGATAAAGAGGAGGCTTTTATAGCAACCAATCTTGGAATTTATATTTGTATTGCCTTTATAATAGTTTTAGTTGGGTTAATGGGATATACTGCTATTGACCATTTCTTTTTAGAAAAGTTTACTGTACATGAGTTATATTCATTTAAAGTGATGTATATATTTATGCTACTTAATATGATTTGGCTTATTATACGTGGAGCTTTTTCAGGAATTATTATGGCTTATGAACATTTCATATTTCCAAAAGCACTAAATTTTGTAAGAATTTTAGTAAGAGTTATAGCAATAATAATTTTACTTAAATCTGGAGGAAAAGCTATTGGAATAGTTTTAATTGATACGGCTTTTAATTTAATTATATTGATAACATATTTTGGATATATTCATTTTAAACTTCCAGTAAAATTTAAATTTTCAAAGTTTAATAAAAAATTTATTAATAAAATATTTTCATACTCTATTTGGATTTTTTTAGGAGCTGTAATGGATCAACTTTATTGGAGATCTGGGCACACGATTTTAGGAATTAAATCGACTACTGCAGAAATTGCAGTTTATGCAATTAGCATTTTGTTTGTAAGTTATTATATGACATTATCATCAGCAATTTCAGGATTGTTTTTACCTAGAGCTACTAAAATGTATGTAAATAAAGCTACTAATTCAGAATTGACAGAGCTAATGATAAAAGTAGGAAGAATTCAATGGTTTGTAATTTCATATATGTTATTTGGGTTTATATTCTTCGGAAGGCAATTTATTAAATTATGGATAGGTGATGGTTATGAAGATTCATGGGTTATTGCAGTAATAATAATGATTCCTCTAACAATACCATCAGTTCAAAATGTAGGAAACTCTATATTAGAAGCCTATAACCTTCATGCACGTAAAATACAAGTGAATACTTTTTTTGCAGTAATTAGTGTTATTGTTGCAATATATCTTGTTGAGTTATATGATGCAATAGGGATCGCTATTGCCAGTTCGTCATCAATAATTTTAGGGCAAATAATTTACAATAATTTTTATTTTAAAAAACGATTAGGATTAAATATGCAAGCATATTTAAAGTCTATGTTAAAAGGGAATATATTTTCAGTTTTAATATTGATTATTATCGCATATTTGTTAAATTTTATCACTTGGAATAATACAAGTTGGTTAAATTTAGGATTGAAAATATTTTTGTTTATAACATCATATACTATTCTTAATTACTTATTAGCAATGAATAGTTATGAGAAGAATATAGTCAAAACTTTGATTTTAAAAGTTACGGGTTTTCTTAATGCAATAAATAAATAGTTGTTTAAATAATAATAAGTCAAGATTTAGATTTTGAAAAACATTTGCTTTTTTATAAATACGTTAGCTGCTGCAGGAGGGACACAAAGGGTTCTAACTTCACTGGTTAATTTAATTGTTAATAATTATAATGTTACAATAATTATACTTGACTCTAAAGCTCCATTTTTTGATATAGATTCTAAAGCGAATATTAAAACTATTAGACCTAAAAAATCAATAAAAATTTTAAGTCTTATAAAATTAAACATTCTTATTTACCAGGAATTAAAATTGAATTCATGTGATTATTATATTAGTTTAGACTCAAATTCTGTTTTAATGCAAAGTTTACTTTTGCCCATAAAAACTAAATTGATAGTATGGGAACATTTTTCATTATCAAAAAATTATAATAAAAAGTTATATAGAGTATCAAGATATTATGCTTCTAAACGAGCATACAAATTTGTATTATTATCTAAAGAAGAAGTGAGAAGTTGGCAAAATAAATATAATATTCCATCGAATAAATTAGCTCAAATCTATAATCCAATAACCATAGAAGAAAATATAGATTCTTTGGAGGTAGATTTATATAAGAATAAAAAAATATTAGCTATAGGAAATAATATTTATATAAAAGGTTTTGATTATCTGATAGAATCATGGAGTTTGATTGAAAAAAATGATTGGACTTTAGAAATTGTAGGATTACCTGAAAAGGAGCAAGAAAAACTAAAAAACTTAATCAAGAAATTTAAAATTGAAAATGAAGTTATTATTAATGGACGAATTTCTAACATAAAAGAAAAATATTTAGAATCATCAATTTATTGTCTATGCTCACGTATGGAAGCCACGCCATTAGTTTTAATTGAAAGTCAGCACTTAGGATTACCAGCAATAGTTTTTGACAATTGCGAAGGGCCGTTAGAATTGCTAGATGATTCAGGTTTAATAGTGAACTTTGAAGATGTTATCCAATATAAAGATGCAATAAGTAAATTAATGAATTCAAAGCCTATGTATGAAAAGATGTCAATTAATGCTAAAAAAAATTCACAAAGATTTAATAATGATACTTTTTATAGAAAATGGTGCGAAATATTAAATTAGATTATTGATCACTCCTTTTTAATATTTTTAAAACTTTAAGATAAATATTGAAAGGGAAAACTTTAAAAAGAAATGCAGCAATTTTAACATTTAAAATTCGATTATCTTTATGCAATTGATACCCTTTCCAAGGGGTTTTCTCTAAATATTCTAGAAAAATATTTTTAAGTGGGTGAGTAGAGCCTTTATACCACGGCCTAGTAATTAAAGATTGTGTAAGGTGCCCAAATACAGGTTTAGAAATAGCTTCATCCAATTCCTTTTGAGAATAATAGCTATCCATTTTATATAGCTTTTTTAGTTGCTTACTATTCATTAAAAAGAAGGGAGTAATACAATTATATTTTGGATGAATGATTTTGCAACGATTATGAAATAAGGAATTGATGACACCTTGGTCATGATGTGGAATTTCTCCATTATAATTATTCATGAATTCCATAATTTTAGAAAATGAATCCTCTTTTCTCATAAGTTTAATATTCATTGGAAGCATGCCTGAATTAATATATTTATTTTGTGAAAGCATACCCATTTTATTTTTGAATAAAGTAGGTATCACGTCTTCAACTCCAAAAATAATATTATTTTCCATGGGAGTCTTCCATAAATTTTTGAAGGATCCTAAAATTATTGAGTCACAATCTAAATAAAAAATTTTATCAATTTCTTTTGGTAATATTTCTGGTAAAAACAACCTTGCATAAGCGCTAATAGCTATGGTTTTAACAACTAATCCGTTTAAGCGTTTATCAAGATCAGACATGTCATAAAAAACACATTTAGAATTAAATTTTTCACATATACTATCTAAATTGTTTTTATTTGATTTAGAAATATTATTCGATAATATATGGAGAGTTATTGTGTCAAAATCTGATGAGTTGTTTTCAAGTAATGAATATATTGATGTTCCTAAAAAAGGAGTATAATTATCGTCACTAGAATATGCAATATGTAGAATCATAATTTTTTTAATCAAAAATAAAACAACTTTTCAAATAAAGAACTTTTAAGATTGTCAATTTTATTTTTTTTATAATAAAAAAAGCCATTAAGAAAGTTATTCTTAATGGCTTTTAAAATTTATTAGTAACTAACTAATTTAATTATTGTTTATTAATATGGGGTTACAATCAATTATAGTTATATTTTGATAACTAGAATTTTGAATAGTTGTGTCGTTAATATTGCGAAAAACAATTTCTCCACTAAAATTAACATTGTTAATGGTTAGTTCTCCATTCACATTATTATTTTTATTAGAAAAATAAAGGTCTAGGCCGCCAACATTAACATTACCTCCAGAAATAGTTGTATTTTCTATACTATTTTCTCCAGAAAAAGTGTGGTATCCATAAGAATTACTTATTGAACTATTAATAGTGTTGTTTCTAAATTCATTATTAAGTG
>JASFYP010000034.1:0-31622 GCA_045047075.1 Flavobacteriaceae bacterium | reverse complement strand
TAAACCTGCAATAATATTTGTTCCTGCTCCTGTACTTGATTTTTCAACAATTTTTAAGATTGGTTTTTTACCCAATCCTGTATAATATTCTGTTACTGCTGATATACCTCCACCAACAACTAATCCAACTAAGGTTGCATAAAATACTCTCATTGCTGAGATTTCAATCAAGCCTTCTCCAAAGAAATGCATTTGCATTGTTTCTGGCAACATCCATTTTACTAAGAAATAACATGAGATTGCTACCAACCCGATTGATGTAAAGTTCCCGATGTTTAAAGCTCTCATTACTTGAGATTCTTTAGCGTCGTTACTTTTGATTTTTACTAATAATGTACCGATGATAGAAATAATAATTCCCACTCCAGCAATTGACATTGGCAATAAGATAGGGCCAATTCCGCCAAATCCTTTCTCAACAATATCTCCACCCATATCACGAATAATATAGTTACCCAAAACCATTGCAGCTAAAACTGTTGCTACATACGACCCAAATAAATCAGCGCCCATACCTGCAACATCACCAACATTATCACCAACATTATCAGCAATCGTTGCTGGATTTCTTGGATCATCTTCAGGAATTCCTGCTTCAACTTTACCAACTAAATCTGCACCAACATCGGCAGCTTTAGTGTAGATACCACCACCTACTCTTGCGAATAACGCGATTGATTCAGCACCTAAAGAAAAACCTGCAAGTGTTTCTAATACGATTGTCATGTCATCAACAGATGTCCATTCGCTTCCCATGAAAACTTGATAAAAAACAATAAAGAAAGTTGTTAAACCTAATACTGCTAAACCTGCAACACCAAGGCCCATTACGGTACCACCACCAAAAGAAACTTTTAATGAATTTGGTAAACTTGTTTTTGCAGCTTGTGTAGTTCTTACATTTGTTTTGGTTGCAATTTTCATTCCCATGTTTCCTGCGAAAGCTGAGAAAAATGCACCACAAATAAATGCGATTACAATAAGCCAGTGTGTTGATGGAACAACAACTGAAACTCCTGCCAATGCAATACTTACAACAACTACAAAAATTGCTAAAAGTCTGTACTCTGCACTTAAAAAAGCCAAAGCCCCTTCGTAAATGTGATCAGCAATTTCTTTCATTTTTCCATCTCCTGCATCTTGCTTCATCACCCAGGATTTCTTGACCATCATATAGATTAGTCCTAATAATGCCATTACAATTGGCATATAAATCATCATTGATTCCATTATATAAATTTATTTAATTTGTTCGAATTTTAACGGTCGTAAATGTACTAAAAACAAAGCGAATAAAAAACCTCTTAAAATGTGTGTTTTTAAGAGGTTTTTAAATTGTAATTGCTAAGGTCTGTCTTAACTATAATTGTTCTCGATACTAATTTCAGCTCTAAAAAGAGTTGAAATTCACTCGAACAGACGCAACTATCTTTAAATAGTAAAGTTCCCATTTTTCTTGTGATCACTTTCTTCGTATCTCTCAATGCATTTTGTATGAATTTCGTACGCTTCTTTTGCACCACCCCATCCACCAACATCTACTTTTTTCTTTTCTAAATCTTTATATACCTGAAAAAAGTGTTCTATTTCTTTAACTTGATGCGGATTCATATCTCCCAAGTCATTTAAAGAATTCCAGATAGGATCTGATACTGGCACACAAATTATTTTTTCATCGGGTCCTTTCTCATCTGCCATATGAAAAACTCCAATAGGTTTTACTTCCATCACACACATCGGAAAAGTTGGCTCAGTTCCTAAGACTAACACATCTAATGGATCTCCATCCAATGCTAATGTTTCTGGAATAAATCCGTAATCTGCTGGATACATCATTGATGAAAACAAGCAACGATCGAATCGGATTTTGTGTAATTCAAAATCATATTCATATTTATTTCTACTTCCTTTTGGTATTTCGATAAGTACATCGAAAGTTTTATTATTTCCTAGTTTCATACTATAATTTTAAGATTGCAAAGATAGTAATGCAGCGTTTAACCTGCAATCAATTTTGCTGCATTCTCACTTGCTCCTGCTCCTCCCAATTTTTGCTCTAGGTCGTAATAGTCTCCAAATATTTCTTGGCGATATTGGTCATCTAGAATCTTAAGCAGTTCTTGTTTTAAACGCTTTTCATTAAAATCATTTTGGATTAATTCGGTGACTACTTCTCGATCCATAATTAAATTAACAAGTGAAATGTATTTTAGAGTAATGATGCGTTTAGCAATTTGATAAGATAACCAACTCCCTTTATAACAAACAACTTCTGGCACTTTAAACAATGCTGCTTCTAAAGTTGCAGTACCCGACGTTACCAATGCAGCATACGAAATTGACAGTAAGTCATAGGTTTTATTCGAAATGAATTTCACATTTTCAGTCTTTATAAACTGCTGGTAAAATTCAAAATCCTGACTAGGAGCGCCTGCAATTACAAACTGAAATTCGTGAAATTCATCAGCCATTTTTAACATAACAGATAACATTTTATTAATTTCCTGTTTTCGACTCCCAGGCAATAATGCGATGATTTTTTTATCAGATAAATTATGTTCTTTTCTAAATGTAGTATCATCAATCGGCTTTCTACCTTCAATTTCGTCTAACAAAGGGTGTCCTACAAAATTCACTTTATAATTGTATTTTTTATAAAAATCTTCTTCAAAGGGTAGCGTTACAAACATGTTATCGATATCCCTTTTAATATCTTTAACCCTACTAGCTCTACTCGCCCAAACTTGAGGAGCAATATAGTAATTGGTTTTAAAGCTATGCTGTTTTGCCCACTTTGCAATTCTTAAATTAAATCCAGAATTATCTATAAAAATCAATTGATCCGGATTGTATTTTGTTATATCCTGTTTGCAAAATTTAAACAAGCCTAATATTGTCGGTAAGTTCATAATCACTTCTCCAAAACCCATAAAAGCGCGTTCTTTATAATGCTTTACCAAAGTACCACCAACGGCTTGCATCAAATCGCCACCCCAAAATCTAAAATCGGCATTGGCATCTTTTTGCTGCAATGCTTTCATCAAATTTGATGCGTGTAAATCTCCAGATGCTTCTCCTGCTATGATGTAGTATTTCATGTGTCTTTCTTATTTTTTAATTTGGTCACATGGTTCATCCATATAGTCACCTTCTTGGGTATCGAGGTTTCGTTATGGATGTTTCATAAATTATTTGCTCTAACTTATGGAACATTGGCAACTCTCATTACAATTCTACTTTTATATAAATGGATTCCCTCAACATAAAAATGCTGAGGACTGTATTTTTAACTACAAAAATTTAAATACAAAAGTAGCTACTGCAATAAGAATTGTTGCAATCAAAACTCCTCTTGCTCTATAATCTTGCTGTTTTTTAATGAATATCATAAACACAAATAGGTTTGGAATTGCTCCTATCGCCAACATCTTTCCCAATAAATTCCAATCTTTTAAAATAGCGACTGTACTATCAAACCCTAACTCTGATACATATTCTACATACACAAAAAACCCACACAAGGTTGCAAAAATTGCAATAGTAAATCCTAAGATAATTTCTTTTGCCATTATAAATCCCAGTTATTTAATTTCTGAATAAAATGATGTGCTGTCAAATCGAATTGTGTTGGTACCACCGAAATGTAATTATTTTCTAAAGCCCAAATGTCAGTATCTTCTCCCTTATCCATATTCTCAAATTTACCCGACAACCAATAATATTCTTTCCCCATAGGATTCACTCTTTTGTCAAAAGTTTCTACCCAATTTCCTTTTGCTTGCCGGCAAATTTTTATGCCTTCAAATTCATTTTCTGACTTTGGAAAATTGACGTTTAAAACGATTCCTTCAGGCAATCCATTTTCTAAAACATTTAGTGTGATTTTTTTGATGTCACTTTCTAAGTTATCAAAATTAGCATCCCAAGAATAATCTAACAATGAAAATCCGATAGCAGGTATGCCTTCAATTCCAGCTTCAAGGGCTGCACTCATGGTCCCAGAATAAATTACATTGACTGATGCGTTTGAACCATGATTGATTCCAGATACACACAAATCGGGTTTCCGTTTTAGCACTTCTCTAATCCCGAGTTTAACACAATCAGCAGGTGTGCCAGAACATTTGTATTCTATTTGATTACCTATTACCCCTTTTATCTTATCAACAGTCAAGGTTGAGTCTACAGTAATTGCATGCCCCATACCACTTTGTGGACTATCTGGTGCAACCACTACAACATCACCAATGGTTTTCATTACATCGATTAATTTTCTAATTCCTGGCGCAGTGATACCATCATCATTGGTCACTAAAATTAAAGGTCTTTTATTCATTTTTAAATCAAATTACTCAAAAAACAAAGCTACTATAATAATCCGTATTTATTATCAAATCAATTTTAACATTTTATAAGGATAAGAAAAAAAATGTAATCTGTAATATTGCTTTCTAAACCAACCAACATGAGCAGGTTGTTTTATTTTTAACCATTGTAAGTTTCAATCAAATTACTACACAAAGTAAAGAGTCAAATCAATGCAATTGTTGTACAGAAAAACACCAATAATTTGATTTTTTCCTCGCTAGTTGAGATGTTTACAATAGCAATAAAAAGTTAGCTGAAACAAATGTTATCACAAAAAATTATGGTATTTGCATACTAAAAGAAGAGTGGGATTCTACAGTGCCAAATCTCGGAACTAACACCCGCTTTTAAAACGGATGGAACCTTGACTTATGAAGCCTTTAAATAGATTTACAAAAAAAATAATTAATTAACATATAATCAATAAAAATCGTAGTATTTTAGACGATTCAATAAGAGTGATGCGAAAATTAGGAGGATTTATGAGACGAAATATAAAATATATAATACCAGTATTTTTATTGGCATTAACATTATTCAGCTTTAGTTTAGAAAATGAAAATAGTGACGATAAAGACAAAATATTAATCTATTTATTAAAAAATTTATTGGCGAGCAATCACTTTGAGCCAAATGAAATTAATGATGAATTTTCAATAGAAGTCTTCGATAATTTTATTAAAAACTTAGACCCAGCAAAACGCTATTTTATTCAGTCTGATATAGATGAGTTTGCTCAATATAAAACTCAAATAGACAATCAAATTTTAAATGACGAAGTTGATTTTTTCAATTTGGTATATGCACGATTTTTACAGCGTATTGAAGAAGCTAAAACATACTATGTTGAAATTTTAGAAAGTCCTTATGACTTTTCTAAAGATGATGTTTTAAATATTGATTATGATAATAAACCTTTTGCTCAAAATAAAGATGAGTTAAAAGAGGTATGGAGAAAACAATTAAAATTCAGTACTCTTTCTAGATTACATGATAAAATATCAGCAGGATTTATTGACGAAAAAACCTCTGAAGAAATTTCGGACTTCGAAGTAGAATTTAGAAACAACATCTCCGATGATTCATTTTTATTTAATGATATTTACTCAAACGAAAAACAAATTCAACAAGTACAACAAATTTTAGTTGAACACGGAATTAATATTGGTTCTGGTGGAGCTGATGGTGTTTACGGAAACTCTACCAAAGTTGCGATAGAGAAATACAAAAAGAAATTAAACCCAGATCTTGAAAAGATTTCAGATAAACAATTTGCAAAATTAGAAATTGAAGCAAGAGAAAGTACTAAGAAAAATTACGATGATTTCTATGAGCGTATAAGTGACTTTGACCATTCCGATTGGTTCGCCACCTTTTTAAACAGCATCACAGAAGCTTACGACCCACATACTTCTTATTTTCCACCAAGAACTAAAAAAGCTTTTGACGAAAGATTGTCAGGAAAACTAGAAGGCATCGGCGCTCGATTAATGTCAAAAAACGATTATACCAAAGTTACTGAATTAATTTCTGGTGGTCCAGCTTGGAGAGCTGGTGAGTTAGAAGTTGGTGACCTCATTTTAAAAGTAGCTCAAGGAGATCAAGAGCCTTTAGATATTGTTGGGATGCGTTTGAGTGATGCAATCGAATTTATTAAAGGTCCTAAAGGAACAGAAGTAAGATTGACATTGAAAAAAATTGATGGTTCTATCGAAGTAATTTCAATCATAAGAGATATCGTTGAAATTGAAGAAACATTTGTAAAATCTAGCGTAATTGAAAAAGAAGGGAGAAAATATGGAGTAATTAATTTACCTAGTTTTTATATTGACTTCAAAGATCGTGATGCAAGGAATTGCGCCACAGATATGGCGATAGAAATTAAACGTCTTAAAAATGAGAATGTTGAGGGGATTTTAATTGACCTGAGAAATAATGGTGGAGGCTCACTTCCAGCAGTTATTGAAATGGCAGGTTTGTTTATTAAAGATGGCCCTATTGTTCAAGTAAAATATAAAGACGAAAAACCAATTGTTCAAAAAGATCGCGATAAATCTATTCTTTGGAATGGACCAATGGTGGTCTTAACAAATGAGCTTTCTGCTTCGGCATCTGAAATTTTTGCAGCAGCAATGCAAGATTACAACAGAGCCGTGGTTATTGGTAGTAAGCAAACCTATGGTAAAGGAACCGTGCAAACTGTAATGGATTTAAATAGGTATTACAATTTTGATGGCGACCTTGGAGGGATGACTTTGACCATCCAAAAATTCTATAGAATCAATGGTGGATCAACCCAATTAGAGGGTGTAAAACCTGATGTGATTTTGCCATCTCGCTATACCTATATGGATATAGGAGAAAAAGAATATAGCAATCCATTGCCTTGGGATCAGATTAAAAAAGCAAATTATGATCTTTGGAATAATTACTCAAATTTTGATGAAGTAGTTATTAATAGTGTAGAACGTATCAATCAAAATTCTCAATTTATGTTGATTGATGAAAATGCAAAATGGCTAAAAGGAGTTCAGGATGATAACAATGTGTATTTGAATTATGATGCCTATACTGATGACCTTGACAAACATGCTGAAGAAAGTAAAAGGTTTGATAGGCTGTCTAAATATGAAACAGATTTAACTTTCAACTCACCACAATATGAGCTATCAATTATTGAGCAAGATTCTATTTTAGAACAGAAACGTATGCGTTGGCATACAAGCCTTTCTAAAGATGTTTATATTGAAGAAGGCTTGAATATTTTAGGTGATTTAGAATTGAAACAATCTTATAAGGTAGCCGTTAAGAATTAATTTCCACAAACTTATTATTTATGAAACGAGCTTGCAAAATGTTTATCTCGCAAAAGGATAAAACTAGCGAACTGCATGTGACCTTTAAAAAACAATAAACACAAATACATGAAATTCGAAGTTGACTTCCCAACTATTTGGGCAAATTTTGACGCCAATGCACATATGCGTCACACAGCCTATAACGATTATGCCGCTGAGGTTAGGTCTAGATTCTTTTCAAGCCAAGGTTTCTCATTAACTGAATTTTCGAAGTTTAATATTGGACCTGTCTTGTTTTCTGAAAACACTAACTTTTTTAGAGAAATTCAATTAGGCGAAAACATCAAAGCTAATTTAATATTGATTGGAGCTTCTGAAAAGTTTGAGCGCTTTAAATTTAAGCATGAAATCATCAAAGAAAATGGTATCTTAGCTGCTGAGATAAAAATTTATGGCGCGTGGATAGATTTAACAAAACGCAAACTTACAACACCTCCACAAGAAATGATTGCCATTTTCGAGAAGTTAGATAAGACTGATAATTTTGAATTAATTCCTTTAAAAAAGTAACTATCTATAATTCATTATATTTGGATTTAAAACCAACACTTAAATCCAAATCAATTATGAAATCTTACTATTTAGCACTTTTATTTGCTGTATCAATTTTAAGCTGTACGCCTAAAGAAAACACATCCAAATCAGAAAACAACATACCAAAAGAAGAAACCAAAACTGAGTTCCCAAAAAACCAAATCTTAACTGCTGATCAACAAATTACAGCAGCATTATTTGCGGCACCTGAAGAAGGGAGAGCTAATGCTAAAGTTTACGGTTATAACGCCGATAACAAATTTGTTGTTTTAAGAGATAGTGAGGGTGATTTTGTTTGTATCGCTGATAATCCTAAAAAGGATGGCTTTCAAGTAGTGGCATATCACCATAGTTTAGAAGATTATATGGCTAGAGGTCGTGCTTTGGCAGCTGAAGGAAAAAACAGACAAGAAAAGGAAAAAGCAAGATCCTCTGAGGCAAAATCTGGAGTTTTATCAATGCCTAAAAATCCTGCTACTTTGCATATTTATTATGGTAAAGATGGCTATTTTAATACAGCGACTGACTCTATTGAAAATGCAAAATACCGCTATGTAGTTTACATTCCGTATGCTACACAAAAAACAACGGGGCTTTCATTAAGACCAAATGAAGGAAGTCATCCTTGGCTGATGTTTCCAGGACAATACAATGCACATATCATGATTACACCTACTGAGTAATTTATGATGACGCTTTTAGTATTATAAGTAACGTTTTCAATTCGTAAATCTATAAATGTAAAAAGCTTCTCAATCATGAGAAGCTTTTTTTGTTTTAAGAACCCTAATTTGTTGCGAAATTTCCTTTAAAACAAAACGCAAAAAAAACACAAAATCATCACCTAAATGAGAAAATGGAACTACTAGTAAAGTTGATATTTATCATACTTTATTCAATAAATTACCTATAATTTTGTGGATACTAAAATTGTAGTGATTTAACCACATATAAAATTATTAAAATGGCAAAAGTTAAAGGAGCTATCGTTGTTGATACAGAAAGGTGTAAAGGGTGTGATGTTTGCATCCCCGTTTGTGCTGAAAATGTAATCAGCATGTCTACAGAAGTTAATCGCAAAGGCTATCATTTTGCTTTTATGAGCGATCCCGAAGCTTGTACTGGATGTACTAATTGTGCTATTGTGTGTCCGGACAGAGCAATATCTGTATATAGAGTAAAAGTTGAAGCATAATCTTTAAAATTAAAGTAATGGCCGAATTAAAATTAATGAAAGGAAACGAAGCATTAGCCGAGGCAGCTATTAGAGTTGGTGCCGATGCTTATTTTGGTTATCCTATCACCCCGCAGTCTGAAGTTATAGAATATCTAATGGCCCAACGTCCTGAAGAAAGAACAGGAATGGTGGTGCTGCAAGCAGAAAGTGAAATAGCCGCAATCAATATGGTGTATGGTGCTGCAAGTTCTGGTAAACGAGTATTGACTTCGTCTTCAAGCCCTGGAATGTCTCTAAAACTGGAAGGAATTTCCTATCTGGCTGGAGCAGAATTACCAGCAGTTATTGTAAATGTGGTACGTGCTGGACCTGGGTTAGGAACTATACAACCCGCTCAGGGAGATTATTTTCAAGCGGTAAAAGGTGGTGGTCACGGAGATTATAAATTATATGTTCTTGCTCCTGCATCAGTTCAAGAAATGTCAGATTTTGTTGAAGATGCTTTTGATATAGCCTTTAAATATCGCGCTCCAGTATTAATTCTTTCTGATGGATTAATTGGTCAGATGATGGAAAAAGTAATTCTTAAAGATCAACAAAAAAGGATGACTGATGAAGAGTTAATCAAAAAATATGATCGTTGGGCAACTACAGGTAAAACAAACAGAGAACGTAATATTGTTACTTCTCTAGATTTACAGCCTGATAAAATGGAAATCCGTGTCAATAAATTGATTAAAAAGTATGCGCAAATGGAAAGAGAAGATCTGCGTTACGAAACAATGAATTGTGAAGATGCAGAATATTTATTTGTAGCCTATGGCTCTAGTGCAAGAATTGCACAAAAAGCGATGGAATTAGGAAGAGATAAAGGAATAAAAGTTGGACTATTAAGGCCTATCACATTATTCCCTTTCCCAAAACAACAGCTCTTTGATTTAGCAGATCAAGTAAAAGGCATATTAAGTGTTGAGTTAAGTGCGGGTCAAATGGTAGAAGATGTTAGGCTTGCTGTTGAACACAAAGTGCCAGTAGAGCATTTTGGAAGAACTGGAGGAATTATTCACACTCCTGAAGAAATTATTGAAGCATTAGAAGAAAAAATTATAAAAAATGGAAGTCTTAGACATCGTAAAACCAGAGAATCAAGTATTCTGTAAAACAAAATTAATGACCGATACGCCATTGTCGTATTGTCCTGGTTGCGGTCATGGTACAGCCCATAACTTAGTTATGGAAGTAGTAGATGAAATGGGCATAGCAGCAGACACAATTGGGGTTGCGCCTGTAGGTTGTTCTGTTTTAGCCTACGATTTTATGAATATTGATATGACTCAAGCCGCTCATGGACGCGCCCCTGCAGTGGCAACAGGTATTGCAAGAACTTGGCCTGAAAAATATGTGTTTACATACCAAGGTGATGGTGACTTAGCAGCTATTGGTACTGCAGAAACAATACATGCCTGTAACAGAGGTGAAAATATTGTCATCATCTTTGTAAACAATGGTATTTATGGAATGACGGGGGGGCAAATGGCCCCAACATCTTTACTCGGAATGAAAACTTCTACTTCTCCATATGGAAGAGACATAGAAACCATGGGGTCTCCTCTAAAAATGACTGAATTAGTTGCAAATTTACCTGGTGTTTACTATGCAACACGTCATGCTGTTCACACACACAAACATGTTAGAAAAGCTAAAAAAGCTATCAGAAAAGCTTTTGAAAATACGCGATTAAAAAAAGGACTTTCAATTGTAGAAATTGTTTCTAATTGTAATTCTGGTTGGAAAATGGCTCCAAATGAATCTAATGAGTGGATGGCAGAAAATATGTTTCCATATTTTCCGCTTGGAGATATAAAAGTTAATGGAAAATTAAAATAAGTAATCATGACAGAAGAAATTATTATTGCTGGTTTTGGTGGGCAAGGAGTATTGTCAATGGGTAAAATATTAGCCTATTCTGGAATTATGCAAGATCAAGAAGTAAGCTGGATGCCATCTTATGGGCCAGAAATGCGTGGTGGAACGGCTAATGTAACTGTTATTTTGAGTGATGATAGAATTAGTTCTCCATATTTAAAATTATATGATTCTGCTATTGTTTTGAATCAACAATCAATGGATAAGTTTGAAGAATCTGTAAAACCAGGAGGTGTTTTATTATACGACCCTAACGGAATTTCGCATCATCCTACGCGAACAGATATCAGTATTTATCAAATAGAAGGTAATAAATTAGCTTCTAAAATGGGAAATAAAAAAATATTTAACATGGTTATTTTGGGAGGATTCTTAAAAATTAAACCCATAGTTAAGTTAGATAATGTTCTCGAAGGATTGAAAAAGTCACTACCAGAAAGGTATCATCATTTATTACCTATAAATGAAGAAGCAATTACTATGGGAATGAATAAAGTAATTCCAATCAAAATTGAAAATATCGTTTCTGTATAATTATATTTTCCTACGACTGTAATCAAATAGTAGAATGTGAAACACATTAAAAAAATAAAGCTCTTCAGAACCTGAAGAGCTTTATTAATTATAAATATTTTAAACAATCTTAATTTTTCTTGTGGATATCCATTTGTGGATATGGAATTTCGATACCTGCTTTGTCCAATTCAATTTTAGAAGCTTCCATCATTTCAAAATAAACATCCCAATAATCCTCTGACAGCACCCAAGGACGCATTTTAAAGTTTACTGAACTATCTGCTAACTCGCCTAATACAATCATAGGTGCTGGGTCTTTTAACACCTTAGGGTTATCCGTCAAAATTTTCATTAACAAGTCTTTGGTTTGCTTTATATCAGCATCATAACTCACACCCATTGTAATGTCTATTCTCCTTGTTTTCTCAGTAGAATAGTTGGTAATATTTCCGTTAGACAATGCTCCATTTGGAATAATTACCTCTTTATTATCTGGTGTATTTAATTTGGTTGTAAAAATTTCGATTTCTTTTACCGTTCCCATTTCACCTTGAGCTTCTATAAAATCTCCAATTTTATACGGTTTAAAAATCAGTAGTAAAACTCCACCTGCAAAATTAGATAAGGAACCTTGTAAAGCTAAACCTATTGCCAAACCACCTGCGGCTAATATTGCTGCAAATGATGTAGTCTCTACACCTAAATTACCTAGAATTATTACAACTAATAATATTTTTAAAATTCCTACAATTAAATTAGAAAGAAACCTTTCTAAGCTTTCATCATAGTCAAATTTATCCATTGCCTTTACAAGCAATTTTTTAATTTTTTTAATTACCCAAGAACCAACAATCCATATAATAATAGCTCCAAGAACCTTTAGTCCATATTCAGAACCAAATTCGATGAACTTGTCCATCCATTTTTCTACATCAATATTTTCCATAATTTTAATTTAATTTTTTTATTGAGGCGCTAAGTTAAAAAATAACCTAACATATTAGTACCTAATTGTTAATGAAAATTTTATTTCTTAAAATTAAAGAAGCTCTTCAATTTTCGAAGAGCTTCTTACTTTGTACAGGCGGAGAGACTCGAACTCTCACACCTTGCGGCACTAGATCCTAAGTCTAGCGTGTCTACCAATTCCACCACGCCTGCAAAGAGGGTGCAAATATACACAATACTTGCAATTAGCAAAGTAGTTCTTTTAGATTTTTCGTATTTTTGAAACACTAAAAAATATATCCATGAAAGACATAAAATCTTATATAAATGAACACAAAGACAGGTTTGTTAATGAACTTGTTGAACTTTTAAAAATACCATCAATTAGTGCTGATGTTGCTTATAAAAACGATGTTTTAAAAACTGCTGATGCCGTGAAAACTGCGCTAGAAAAAGCGGGATGCGACAACGTAGAAATATGTGAAACTCCTGGATATCCGATTGTATATGGAGAAAAAATAATTGACAAAAATCTACCAACAGTTTTGGTATATGGGCATTATGATGTACAACCTGCGGATCCGATAGAATTGTGGGACTCCCCTCCTTTTGAACCAATCATCAAAAAAACAGATAAACATCCTGATGGTGCAATTTTTGCCAGAGGTGCTTGTGATGACAAAGGGCAAATGTATATGCACGTAAAGGCATTAGAGTTTATGACAGAAACCAATCAATTGCCATGTAATGTCAAATTTATGATTGAAGGCGAAGAAGAAGTCGGTTCAGAAAGTTTGAGTTGGTATGTAAAAAAGAATCAAGATAAATTAGCCAATGATGTAATTTTGATTTCTGACACTGGAATGATTAGTAATACCCAACCTTCTATAACTACCGGCTTACGTGGTTTGAGTTATGTAGAAGTTGAAGTGACCGGACCAAACAGAGATTTACATTCTGGTTTATATGGTGGCGCAGTGGCAAACCCTATCAATATTTTGACCAAGATGATTGCTTCATTACACGACGAAAACAATCATATTACGATTCCTGGTTTTTACGATAAGGTAGAAGAATTATCTTTAGATGAACGTACCGAAATGGCAAAAGCCCCTTTCTCTTTAGATGCTTATAAAAACGCCTTAGATATTGATGAAGTTTATGGTGAAAAAGGATATACAACAAACGAGCGAAATTCCATTAGACCAACATTGGATGTGAACGGAATTTGGGGCGGATATACTGGAGAAGGCGCAAAAACAGTAATTGCTTCAAAAGCAAATGCTAAAATTTCGATGCGATTAGTGCCTAACCAAGATTGGAAAGCAATTACTGAATTGTTTACCAATCATTTTAAAAGTATTGCTCCAAAATCAGTGACTATAAAAGTAACACCACATCATGGCGGACAAGGATATGTGACGCCAACAGATAATATTGGCTATAAAGCTGCTAACAAAGCCTACACTGAAACCTTTGGTGTACAAGCAATTCCTCAACGAAGTGGTGGATCAATCCCTATTGTTGCATTGTTTGAAGAAGAATTAAAAAGCAAAATAATTTTGATGGGATTTGGATTGGATAGCGATGCCATACACTCACCAAATGAGCATTTCGGGGTTTTTAATTATCTAAAAGGTATTGAAACGATTCCTTTATTTTTTAAGTATTATACTGAAATGAGTTTGTAATTTAGTCCACTCTATTAATAATGCTAAACAGCTATCTTTTTACCTCATCAAGGTTAGGATTTCGAAATTGGATATTAGAAGATGTTGACCCTTTACATTTAATGTGTACTGATAAAGAAGTTATGGAGTTCTTTCCAGATATTTGGTCTTTGAAGCAAACCGATCAATTTATCAAACGGATGCAACAAAGTTTTGTTGACAATGGGTATTGCTGTTTTGCTGTTGATATTTTGAAGTCAAAAGAATTCATTGGTTTTATTGGGTTATCACTCCAAACTTTTGAGGCAGAATTTACGCCTTGTGTTGATATTGGGTGGCGACTAAAAAAATCAGCTTGGAAAAAAGGCTTTGCTACTGAAGGAGCTAAAGCTTGTTTAGATTTTGCATTTAAAAAATTAAACTTAAAATCAGTTGTTGCAATCGCACCTGAGTTGAATCAAAAATCACAGCAAGTGATGAAAAAAATTGGAATGATTAAGTCGATTTCATTTTCACATCCAGCAATTAAAGGTGGTAATCCGCTCAATAAATGTGTATTGTTTAAAATTTCTAAATAATCCTATCTTTGTTAACAAATCAAAATTTATGTACATGAAAAATCTTATCAAAGCTACATCAATCTTCATTTTATTATTGACTATTGGCTGCAACAATCAAAAAAAAGAAGTACAAGAAATTAAACAAACTCCGACAGACCTCACATATGTTTCTGCGATTGAAAGTGGGTTAGAATATGCGCTAAAAACCAAATCTATCCTTGGTAAAAATTTATTGGGAGAAATTAAAGAAAAAGGAACTGTTGGTGCATTATTGTTTTGTAATGAAAATGCATTACACTTAACTGATTCTGTTGCTTTACAAATTGATGGAGTTGAAGTTAAAAGAGTGTCTGACCGATATAGAAATCAAAAAAACAAAGCCAATGTTAATGAGCTTTCATATATTGAAAAAACAAAAACTCAATTAATGTATGGCAAAAAAGTTACACCTCAAATTCAAGAAATTGAAGGGAAAATAGTTGGATATTATCCTATCATGACCAATAAGATGTGTATGCAGTGTCATGGAAACTCATCTACTGAAATTGAAAAAAATACGTTGTTAAAAATTAAAGAATTATATCCTAATGATTTAGCAGTTGGATATTCAACTGATGAACTGAGAGGAATTTGGGTAGTTACCATGCCAAAAGAATAGACCTTTTTATAATATGCAAAAACCTAAAATTTTAATTCCATTACCCAATTATGGCTTTGACCCAACTGAGGCTGCAATACCATGGAGGTTATTAACTAATCAAAATTTTGAAGTAGTTTTTACAACTCCTATTGGTAAAAAAGCTACTGGTGATAGATTGATGTTAAAAGGAGAGCGTCTTGGAGTTTGGAAAAAATTATTATCAGCCCGAAAAGATGCAGTTGATGCCTATTATGAAATGGAAAAAAACGATTCTTTTTGTAATCCTATAAAATATTCCGACGCAAAAGAAAATCAATTTGACGGTTTATTACTCCCAGGCGGTCACGATAAAGGTGTAAAAGAATATTTAGAATCTGATCTTTTGCAACAACTGGTTGTAGATTTTTTTAATGTCGAAAAACCAGTTGGGGCTATTTGTCATGGACTTGTATTGCTGGCAAAAAGTATAGATATTAAAACCAATAAATCAGTTTTATACAATTACAAAACGACCTCCTTACTTAAAAAACAAGAATTGACTGGATACAACTTAACTCGATTGTGGTTAGGTGATTACTATCTCACTTATCCAGAATTAACCGTTGAGGATGAGGTCAAATCAGTTTTAAAAGACATTAGTAATTTTACCGAAGGACCAACCCCCATCTTAAAAGATAATATCAATAATTTAAAAAGGGGGTTTTGCAATAGAGATCGGAATTTTGTTTCTTCTAGGTGGACTGGTGATATTTATAATTTTACATTAGAATTTATTAAAATAGTGAAGGAAAATAAAAAATGAAAAAAGCATATTTTGCCATCAGTTATTCTAACAGAAATCAATTTGATATCGAAGTTGAAAGTTTGAAAAAATTATTTTCTAAATACAACATTAAACTACTTGTCTTTGTTGACATTTATGATTTTAAATCTACAGAAGAAAAAGAAATGATGCAGACTGCTTTCGATGAAATTGACAGTTCTGATTTCCTTATTGCAGAGTTAACTACAAAATCTATTGGAGTTGGAATTGAAATTGGATATGCTGTTGCCAAAAACAAACCTATTTTCTATTTAAGAAAAACAACTGCTGAATATTCAACCACAGCGGCAGGTTGCGCCAGTTATACTATTGAATATAACAATGAAATAGATTTGGTTATTATGATGGAGAAGATGCTAAAAACACATTAACAGGATTATGAATCACTTTTTTTTAACTCTTTTTTGGATTTTATATTTTATACTTCATAGTATTTTAGCGAGCAATTGGCTAAAGGGAATTGTAAAAAATAAATCGCTAAAGTTATTTTTGTTTTTTAGGTTAGCATATAATGGTATTGCCCTTGTAACCTTATTTTTAGTTTTAAAATTTCAGCACACAATCTCTCCTATTTTCCTTTTTGAAAAAACATTAACCTTACAAATTATTGGGTATACGATTATAATTATTGGAGCAATTCTAGGGTATTTAGCTTTTAAAAATTATAGCACTTCAGAATTTTTAGGATTGGATTATAATAAATTATCCGAAGAAAATAAGGATATTTTAAATACATCTGGATTTAATAGTTTTGTTAGACATCCGCTTTATTTTGCAAGTCTATTATTGATTTGGGGTTATTTTATAGCAAACACAAATAGCAATGTTTTGATTATGAACGGAGTGATTACTGCCTATTTAATCATTGGCACAAAATTAGAAGAACAAAAACTAATCAAAGAGTTTGGACAGCAATACAAAGACTATATCAAACAAGTTCCGATGTTGCTACCGAGTATATCTTTACTATTAAAGCAGGTGAAAAAATGACAATTCCAATTTATATTTTTCTTAACGACTACTAATTCTGAAAACTGTATTTTTGCCATCAAAGAAATATAAATGACTCCAAAACTTTTAAAAACTTCATTAACATTTAGCCTACTCTTACTGGGTATTGCTGTAAGTTTTGGCCAATTAGAAAATCCTGAGTCAAAAATTGAAGTCCCTGTAGATCTTATTCAGCCGAATATAGAAGTTGAAAAACACGAGTTTATCGACCCAAGAATTACTGACGAAACAAAAGTAGAAGCAGCACTGTCCGAAATTATCAAAGACATGTTAGATGCCGAAGAAAAGGCACAACTTAAAAATAAAGGAATCACAACTGTCGAAAAAATTAGAGAAGAGCGCGCTAAAAAAAGAATGGGAGAGCTGAATAAAAACTATGCTAAAATAGATCAGTATTTAGGAGGGTTTAGCACAACATCAAAAAGTGTGGTAATTGTTTGTTGGGATTTTCAATATCCCGATGGTGATACTATAACCATTTATATAAATGATCAACCAGTGATTCAACATATTGTATTAACAAATGCATACCAGCAATTTAGATTGCCTTTGATTGAAGGTTTAAATGTCATTTCTTTTAAAGCCTTAAACCAAGGATTCTCTGGTCCAAACACAGCTGCCTTTAAAATTTATGATGAGAATGCTTATGAAATTTCTTCAAACGAATGGAATTTAGCCACAGGTGCAAAAGCTACTTTATCTATTGCAAGAGTTTCAGAATAAACACTTACTCAGCCTTCGGCATCTTTTTTACATATTTGGTAATAATCACAATTTGAGTAGGTCCGACTTTGCCTTCAATATATTCAGCATTTTCAGAATCTAAAGAAATACGTCTAACTGCAGTACCTTGTTTGGCAACCATACTAGAACCTTTTACCTTTAAATCTTTTATTAAAACTACAGAATCCCCTGCTTCTAAAATTGTACCATTTACATCACGATGAATTATTTTTTCGCTTTCATCCAATCCTTCGCCAGTTGCTTGTGCAAAACGTAATACCTCATCATCTAAAAAGAGCATATCTAATAAATCTTGTGGCCAACCTTCAGCTTTTAATCGTGATAGCATTCTCCATGCTACAACTTGTACTGCTCTAAATTCGCTCCACATACTATCATTTAAACATCGCCAATGATTTGCATCAGTTACCTCTGGGTCTTCAATTTGAGATTTACAAGTAGCACATGTCAACACAGATCCGTCTACACCTCCTGTAGAAGTTGGTGGTACTTCATACACACTTAAATTATCTGTTGATGTACAAAATTCACACTTGTTACCACTTCTTTTCTCTAAATCTGCTAATACACTCATAATTGAAATTTTAGTTGCACAAAACTACATTTAATAATTTCTTATTCCAACAAAAGATATTCAAAATCAGAATGCCTAATTTTGGATAAAACCAAACTAAATGATTCTAGAAACAGAACGATTATTTATTAAGGAGTTGACTGTGAAGGATGCTCCTTTCTTTTATCATTTGGTTAATGATCCAGATTGGTTACGTTTTATTAGTGATAGAAATGTAAATTCTATTGCTGATGCTAAAGATTATTTAATTGCTAAAATAATTCCGAGTTATGAGAAATTTGGTTTTGGATTTTATTTAGTTAAGACAAAAAACGGAACCCATTCTATCAGAATAGCTGGCTTGATAGATAGAGAGGGGATGGAACATGTTGAATTAGGTTTTGCTTTTTTACCCAAATATAGAGGAAAAGGATATGCTTACGAAGCAAGAAAAGAAATTATGAGTTATGCTTCAACAGAATTAAAAATTGAGCCACTTGTTGCCATTACTGATTTAGAAAATATAAAGTCAGCAAAGCTGTTAGAACACCTAGGATTTAGATTTGATAAAAATATTCAACTTCCAGATTTTGAAAAACCTAGCAAACTTTTTATCCCAAAGAAATGAGTTAAAAAATGTTAAAATTTAAATAAGACGTAACAATTCTCAACAACAGGTCGTTATACTAATAAACCAACTTATTATGTTACAACGATTTTTCTGGATGTGCTCTGGCGCAGATACCTATATACTCAATAATTCCTCTAAAGCTGAACAAACTAAATATGCAGGAATTGGTGCCACCGTATTTTTTACAGCGGTTATGGCAACCATTGCAGCAAGCTATGCTCTTTTCACCGTTTTTGACAATGCTTATTCCTCTATTTTCTTCGGATTAATTTGGGGATTATTGATTTTTAACCTCGATAGATTTATTATATCAACCATCAAAAAAAATGATAACAAATGGAAAGAGATTTGGCAAGCTACTCCACGAATTATCCTTGCCATTATAATTGCTATTGTAATTGCAAAACCGTTAGAATTAAAGATTTTTGAGAAAGAAATAAATCAAGTATTATTAGAACAAAAGAATGAATTAACCTTAGCAAATAAGATTCAAATTGCGAATCAATATACTCCAGAAATAAATTCCTTACAAAATGACATCACATTCCTAAAAGCCGAAATATCTACAAAAGAACAATCTGTTGACTCATTATACGAAACATACATCTCTGAAGCCGAAGGACGCAAAGGAACATTATTGTTAGGTAAAGGACCTGTTTACAAAGAAAAGCGTGAAAAACATGATGCAGGTTTAACAGAACTAAAAGGACTAAAAGGACTAAAAGAAACTAACAAACAAAAAATAACAAATAAAGAAATTCAAATAGCTTCTTTAAATACTGATCAAAAAAATCAGGAGGCAACCACCCAACCTATTATTGATGGTTTTGACGGATTGATGGCGAGGATCAATGCCCTTAATAGTTTGCCTTGGTTACCTTCATTTTTTATATTTTTACTTTTTTTAGCAATAGAAACCTCTCCTATTCTTGCAAAATTAATTGCTCCAAAAGGTGCTTATGATTTTAAATTACAAGATCAAGAAGATGCTGTAAAAACTTGGGTAGAACAAAAGGTACATCAACGTGCTCAAGTGCTAAAAACGGATATGCACATAAATGAAGAAATCTATTCTGATTTAACTGAAGAGGAAGAACTGTACAATTACAAACGCAAAAAAGCTCGCGAATTGCTACAACAACAAGCAGATGCCTTTCATAAAAGTCAGCAAAAAGTAATTGGGTAATTATTTTTAATTTAGGTATCGTTTTTAACAATATCTGCTCAAATGTTACACTTTGAAACGAGTATTTTCTGCATTCTTAATACTCATGTATTGCATCCTATTTAATTACTTTAAAAACAAACATCTTTGATTGGGCAAATTAATTATATTTGATTACTATTAAAATCAAACTTATTCATGAAAAAGACAATCTTTCTTTTCTTGTTCATCTCCAATTTTACTGTAAATTCTCAATCATGGGATTACAAATCAGGTGGTAATGCATTTGATGGAAAATATAAAACATCTTCAATTCAAGGTACAGGTACCGATTACCCATATCACAACCCTATGTTAGTTATCAATGTATTTAAAGAAGAGTCATTAAACTTTTACATTGCAAGTGCTGGGTATTTTCCAGATAAATCTGAAATGGAAATACTTTGGGTTTTCAGCAATGAGCCTAATACATTTTATACAAGTTATAATTTTAGCCTTTCTGTTGATAGCAAAACTATTTTTTTGAGTGAGTTTAAAAATTTAAACACTCATAACATCCTTAGTGAATTAGAATTTATTGAAAAGTTAAAAACTGCTAAAACGGTTAGTGTTAGAATTAAAAATGAATATGGCAAAAATGATATTGAATTTTCTTTGAGAGGGAGCACGAAAGCAATTGAATATGTTATTTCAAAAAACTATCTAAAAAAAATAGACGAACTAAACAAAGAAGTTGAATTACTTGTAGAAAAGTATCTAAAAGAGGCTAAAGAAGAAGAGATTGCTACTCTTGAATATAGAGAAAGGATTCTAAATCTCCTTTCAGAAAATGGAATTAATGATAGTGAAGAACGCAGAAAAGTATTAGACAGGATTATGAATTACGATGAGAGTTTGGATTGGACAAGTATTGACAGTTTATCTTTTAACATAAGAAGTATTGGAGAGGCTCATTTTATTGATTTAGAAGTATTCAGTACTAAAAATAATTGGGAAAATCATGTTACATACATTCAAAGTTTAATTCCAAATTCCATTGAAAAATTAATAGCTGATAAAAAGAAAGAAAAAGAAGAAATATTAATCAAACAAAAACAATTGACTTTTGATAAAATTTCAATTTTATTAGATAAATATGGATTTAATTTTGAAGAAAAAACTTTATTTTTTGATAAATTCTACAATTACAACTTTGACAATAAAAAGCTTCTAAATGAATTTGACAACCTTGAAATCAAAATCACTTCAAAGATTTCTACAGATGTTAGGTTTTACAATAAAATTAATACTGAAATAGGAAAAATGTACACTTCCGTTATTATTCCAAAAAGAGTAATGGCTAAAATAGAACTTGAAAGAAAGAGTGAATACACTAAAAGCATATCTAAATTATTAGATAAGTATGACTTTAATACTGAAGATAAAAACGTTATATATTCTAAAATTGATGTATATCTTTTCAAAGATATACAGCCAAAAGATATTGAATCAGTTAAGTTTTCTTTAGAATATATGCCAATGATTAATTTAAAATTTTGTAACAAATATAGTTTAACTTGCAAATCAATTATGATTAATAAATCAGACGTTTCAAAATCATTTATTAAAACTGTAAAAAGAAATAATTAGAAAAAACATCTTAATTTACAATATTGTTGACTATATGTTGACTAAAACACAAATAAAAAACTCTTAACTTTCTAATAAATAGATTGTTAAGAGTTTTAAAAGTTGTCCCACAAGGACTCGAACCTTGAATGTCGGTACCAAAAACCGGTGTGTTACCAATTACACCATGGGACAATTTCGGGTGCAAATTTACTTCAATTTTATAATTCGGCAAACATTTTTTACTTTTTTTAATCATTAAAGAATTTTTAACGTTTTTCAAGCACTTTCTAAATTATTTCTTCGTTTTATTGCATGACTTATTTTTAGTAAATTCGCCTCAACAAAAACCTATCTATGACTTCACAAAATTATGCTAAACTAAACACCATTCTCGGATGGTCTGCTTTTGTAATTGCATTGATTACTTACACGCTAACCTTAGAACCTACAGTTAGTTATTGGGATTGTGGAGAGTATATTTCTACCGCAGTAAAATTAGAAATTGGGCACCCTCCTGGAGCTCCACTTTTTCAAATGTTAGGAGCCTTTTTTGCAATGTTTACTTCTGATGTTACGCAGGTTGCCTATATGGTCAACTTTATGTCTGCATTGGCAAGTGCATTTACTATTCTGTTTTTATTTTGGACGATCACTGCTTTGGCTAAAAAAGTAGTTGCAACCACTGAGGAGATTTCCACCAGCAATAGCTATGCAATTTTTGGAAGTGGATTGGTTGGAGCATTGGCCTATACCTTTTCTGATAGTTTTTGGTTTAGTGCTGTTGAGGGAGAAGTCTATGCGATGTCGTCATTTTTAATGGCATTGTTATTTTGGTTAGCGCTACGTTGGGAAGACGAAATGCATAAACCTTATGGAGATAAATGGTTGCTCTTAATTAGTTTTGTTGTAGGGCTTTCTTTTGGAGTTCACATTCTTTCATTATTGGTAATTCCTTCTATTGTCTTTATTTATTTCTTTAAAAACTATCAACATTTAACAACCAAAAATTTTATCATAGCTAACATTGCCTCCATTGCAGTATTACTATTTATATTCAAATTTTTGTTCCCGTTTACACTAAAATATTTTAGTGCTTTAGAATTATTTTTTGTCAACACCATTGGCTTGCCATTTGATTCTGGAAGTATCATTGCTGGACTCATTTTAATTGCAGCTTTCTTCTTCGGACTTAAATATACACGCAAGAAAAAACATGTAAAAGCAAATACATTATTGCTTTCTATTCTTTTTGTAATGATTGGCTTCTCATCTTGGTTAATGTTGCCAATTAGAGCAAATGCCAACACTACTATTAACGAAAATAATCCGTCGAGCGCAAGAGAATTATTGGCCTATTACAATCGTGAACAATATGGTGATGCGAGTGTTTTTTACGACAAATACTATTCGTTTCTATATAAAAGAGAACAGAAAAAAGATGCTAACGGAAATCCAAAGTTTAGAGATGATAAACCGAAATATGAAAAGGATGAGGAAGCTGGAAAATATGTAATCGTAAATGATTATACCAATGTATTGCCAGATTATAGCGACCGTCATAAAGGAATTATCCCTAGAATGGTAGCTCCAGCATCTGACAAACAATACAAGGCAATTGCCGGTATTCCACAAAATAGTAAAAGACGACCAACATTAGTTGAGAACGTAAAGTATATGATAGATTTCCAATTCGGATATATGTATGGACGTTATTTTATGTGGAATTTTGTTGGGCGACAAAATGATATTCAAGGAAATCTCGATATCCATAACGGAAATTGGCTCAGCGGTATCACGTTTATTGATGAGTTATTTCTAGGTCCGCAATCAAATCTACCTGATGATATTAAAAACAACAAAGGACGAAATACCTATTATTTTTTACCGCTGATTTTTGGAATTATCGGATTGATTTTTCACCTTAAAAAAGACCATAAGAATTTTTATACCTTATTATTATTCTTTGCATTTACAGGATTGGCAATTATTTTCTATACCAATCCGAAACCATTTGAGCCAAGAGAACGCGACTATGCTATAGTAGGATCATTCTATATTTTTGCCATTTGGATAGGGTTTGGTGTACTTGCCATCTATGAATTTGCAAAAGAATTTGCTCCTAAAAAAATAGCTGCTATCGGAATTTCGGTAGCAGGATTATTATTAGTCCCAGTTTTAATGGCACAACAAAATTGGGATGATCATGACAGGTCAAATCGCTATACATCACACCTAAATGCAAAGGCTTATTTAGACTCTTGCGATCCAAACGCTATTATGTTTACTATTGGCGATAATGATACCTTCCCATTGTGGTATATGCAAGAGGTTGAGAATTATCGTACTGATATTAAGTTGGTAAACACAAGCCTTTTTGCAACAGATTGGTATATAGACCAAATGAAAAGAGCGACCTATAAAGCTGCTCCTATTCCATCACAATTAGTTCACAACGAGTATAAGTATGGAACTCTGGATATTGCCTATCATTATCCATTGCCACAATTTAAAGACAGCGTTATAGATATCGATTATTTTATGAGGTGGATACAGAGTAAAAATGATATTACTTATGTTGAGACTATTAACGATAAAATGGAAAAAACATATCCAACAAATTTAATTAGAATCTCAGTTGATAAGGAAGCTGTTTTAGCAAGTGGATTAGTTAAACCACAAGATGCTGATTTAATTGTACCTTATATTGATATTGCTGTTGACAAGCAAGGTTTGGTTAAAAATAGAATTTTAATGTTGGATATAATAGCAAATAATGATTGGAAACGTCCAATTTATTTTACA
Organism: Flavobacteriaceae bacterium; assembly: GCA_045047075.1. Taxonomy (GTDB): domain Bacteria; phylum Bacteroidota; class Bacteroidia; order Flavobacteriales; family Flavobacteriaceae; genus Urechidicola. The sequence continues at coordinate 7,085 of JASFYP010000034.1, read as the reverse complement.
GGAGGTGCCTCAGCAGATGAAGAATATATTTGGCTAAAAGACTATTTACAACTAGATGGTGTTGCTTATAAATTTGTGCCTATTAGAACTCCAAATAAAGACAAGAGTTTGTTTGATATGGGACGCATGGATTTAGAACTCAATTACAATTATTGGACATCGATGGATTGGAAGAACATCAACGATGGTAAAATTTATATCGACCCAGAAACAAGAAAAAACACGGTCTCTTTCCGTAATAATATGATGCGTTTGGTTGATGAGTTTATCGCTATAGAAGATGTTGTAAAAGCCGAAGAAATTTTAGATTTAGCTATGGACAAAATGCCTGTGGATGGGTTCTTGCATTACGGTATGGTATTAGGATATCCTGATGCGTATTACCGCATCAACAAAATAGAAAAAGCGAGAAAGGTTTCATCGGAATTAATGGAAAAATTTGAACAAAGTTTAGTCTATTATAGTCAATTTGAAGGCTATAAATTAGAAGCTGTATTTGATGAAATTGAAAGTAATCTATACCTTTTTGATTATCTAGTTAAAACTACCATGCGCTATGACAGTGAAGAATATGGTATCGAAATTAGAGATCGATATGTTGCCAATTTAGAGCTTTATAGCAATTTATTAGAAGACTAATATGAGCTTCTATTTTATAAAAACTCCAAAGATAATTCAACGCTTTTTCAAGAATTATGTTTGGAGTTTTTCTATAGATTCATCAAAACAAAAAACTACCTATCTAACTTTTGATGATGGCCCTACCCCAGAAATTACCGAATGGATATTAAATACATTAAATAAATACAATGCAAAAGCTACGTTCTTTTGTATTGGTAAAAATGTAAAGAGTCATCCGGAGATTTTTCAAAAAATAATTAACGACAAGCACAGTATTGGAAATCATACTCATAATCATTTAAATGGATGGAAAACAAATAGTAAGGATTTTATAGAAAATATCTTGTTAGCTGAAGAAAATTTACAACCAACAACAACCAACCAACAACCATCAACTAAGCTATTCCGTCCTCCTTATGGTAAAATAAAACCATCACAAGCAAAGCAACTCATCAAAAAGGGATATAAAATTATTATGTGGGATGTGTTAAGTGCCGATTTTGATCAATCTATTTCAAAAGAAAAGTGTTTGGAAAATGTTTTAAAAAATACCCAAAACGGAAGTATTATCGTTTTTCACGACAGTATAAAAGCAAAAAATAATTTGAAATTTGTGTTACCAAAAGTATTAGAACACTTTCAAAAAAAAGGATATCAATTTAACAGTATTGCTCTACCAAATTAATTAAGGTGTTTGCATCTTGGTCTCCAGTTTGTCGCCATTTCATTTCACCTTCTTTATAAATAATAAATGTTGGATTCCCTTTAATACGCAAGGCATTTGCTAGGGTTTCATTTTTTTCAATATCAATTTTTATCACTTTAGCCTTATCTCCTAAAGCAGCTGCAACATCGCGCAACACCGAATGCAAATCATCCGCAGATTCTGTTAAATCCGTATAAAAATCAATTAAAACAGGAATTTCTGAACTTATTAATTCACCAAATTTTGCCATAAACTTAATTACTAATATTATTTTCTCAACTAAAAATAGAAATAAGCTGTACTAAACAACTGCACCTCATTGTAGTTGCAATCCACAAATATAACAAATTATATTTATTTTTATTATGCTTGCATACTACTTAACCCAAGGGTTTCTTTTTTAAAGTGATAACTGATATTTCTGGCCAAATTCCGACACGTCCAGGAAAGGCCAAAAAACCAAAGCCTCTATTCACATTTATATACCTCCCAAACTCCTCATATATTCCTGCCCAATGTTTATAAACATATTGTACGGGACTCCATTTAAACCCAGGAATCTCGATCCCAAATTGCATACCATGCGTATGCCCACTTAATGTAAGGTGATAATTATCTTGATGCTGTTTCACTTCTGTTTCCCAATGTGTTGGGTCGTGACTCATCAATATTTTGAAATCATCTTTTTTTACACCTTCAGATGCTTGCCATAAATCACCTGCTTTTTTAAATTTTGTTCCCCAATTTTCGATTCCAATGAGGGCAATTTTATCATCTCCTTTTTCTAAATACACATTTTCATTTAGCAATAATTTAAATCCAATTTTTGGATGGATATTTTTAATGGCATTAAAATTATCATCTTTTTCTTTAGATGTGTTCCATTGTACATACTCGCCATAATCGTGATTTCCTAAGACTGAATATTTGCCATCTTTAGCTTTTAACTTTTTAAAATACGGAATCCATTCATCCATTTCAGTTGCCACATTATTTACAATATCTCCCGTAAATAAAATTACATCACCTTGTTGCTCATTTATCATGTCAATTCCATAAGATATCTTCTCTGCATTGTCAAAACTACCACTATGAATATCTGAAATTTGTGTGATTTTATACCCGTCAAAAGCATCAGGTAAATCATCAAAAAACAAAGTATGCTGAATTACTTTATAATTATATTTTCCTTTGATAACTCCATAAATAATAGATGCAAATGGGATTGCCGCCAAACCCAAAGCTAGCTTACTTACAAAGGTTCGACGCTCAGGAACATAAATTGTAGATGCTGAAAAATAATTGGTGATGGTTTTAAAGGTTCTAAAAACATCTTCACTTAACATAATAAATGAAGCTGTAATTTTCGGAACAATAAATAAGACCAATAATGCAAACGAAAACATTAAAAAGTGAGAGATTCCTGTAGACCGATCAAAGTGTGATAACTGGTAAATAAAATTGGTGGCAATTGCTATAGACCCCACCCAATATAACCAAACAACAATTTTACTTTTTATCAAAGTTTTTACACTTTGAAACGCATAAAAATCAACAATAAAAATGATAGTAATAAAAATAATCCAACGCAGCATAAATCAATTTTAGGTAAAAATATTCTTTTAAAACACTTGAGCTAAAAACAAGAGGTTAAGTAATTGTTAAAACTAGTATGACGAAAAAATCAATGTTCTGTTACAATTATTTCATTAGATTTACTAAATCATTTAAAAAAAGGAAGAAAGAAAAACTTTGTAAACCAATGATTTTATTATTTTTACTCGAAATATTATTTTTACAATTGCAAATGAATCAGATAATTAGTAGTAGAATCTTCGCCTACAAATTCCCAATTTCAATTATATGTTGAAAACGCTCTTCCTTTTAGTTTTTCCAATACTTGTCTTTGCTCAAGATATTTCTAAAGTCCAAACAATTAGAAATTCAATTGATACAACCGAAGTAATTTCAGATAAGGTTCAACTTTATACCAATTTGGCATGGGAATATACCATTTCAGAAAATGACAGCGCTTTAATTTTTGCTGAAAAAGCACTCGACTTATCAAAAAAAAATAATTATAAACTTGGAGAAGCAATTGCTTTGGAGACTAAAGGTCTTTTTGAAGAAATTGTTAACGGAGATTATAATTTGGCAAGTCAATATTATTTTGAAGGAATTCGTCTTTGCGAAAAAAACAACCTTGATTACGCTACTTCAATCTACCACTCTTTAGGAGTAATGTTTCACACATCCGATAATTATGAGAAAGCTGCCGAATACTATGCTATTGCCTATAAAAGGGCCAAGACAGAAAAAAATATTTTAATTCAAAAAAAGTGCCTTGTTAATTTAGGTTCAATTAATTCATCACTTAAAAATTATGAAAAAGCAGAAAAGTTATTATTGGAGAGCCTTACGTTAAAGGTTAGAAAAGATTTTGATTACAGTACCTACGCAAACCTAGGGAATCTCTATTTACGCCAAAAACAATATCACAAAGCAATTCCGTATTTAGAACAAGCTACTGAACAACATCCAGATAATTATGATTCTGAAGAAAATTTGTATTTTTTGATAAATGCAAAGGCAGCCTTAAAAGACTCTGTGGGAATGAAGTCAGTATTAAAGAGAGCTATTGAATACACCAAAGAATCAACCATGAATAGATCTAATAGTTTGATAGAATTTTCACTTTCAAATTATTATCGACAATTTGGAGATTTTGAAAAAGCATTAGAACATAGAGATAATTACTTGAAAATTTATGAGGAGATTAAAGAAAAACAAAGAGATCAAACTGTTTATGAATTAGAAGTTAAATATCAAACAGAAAAAAAGAAAAAAGAAATCTTGAATTTAAAACAAGAACAAGACATCTTAAATACAAAACAGCAATTTAAAACGCTTATCATTTATGCCATTATAGTAGTTTTTGGAATGTTATTATTTTTTTTACGGTATAGAAATAATAAAAGAAAAACGCTTTTCAAACAAGAATTAGAAATTAAAAACCAAGTAAATAAAATTACACACTTAAAACTTGAAAACGAAGAAAATAAAGGCAAGCACTACGTGAACGAGCTCAATCAATTTATGAAGCTCATGAAAATTAAAAATGACCAAATAAAAGAGTTAGAGCTTAAATTAAAAGAATTTCCTGAACAAATAGAGCTGGAATCTAAATTTAAAGAAAAAATACACCAACTCTATACTACTACAATTTTAACAGATGATGATTGGAAAACATTCAGAATCGTTTTTGACCAGGTACAACCTAAATTTATTCAAAATTTATCAAAGCAATTTCCTTCTACTTCTTCTGGAGATTTAAAAATGGGGTCGATGCTAAAACTAAATTTATCAAATACTGAGATAAGTTCTATTTTTGGTATTTCTCCAGAAAGTGTGCGAAAAAACAAATATCGCCTCAGAAAAAAATTAGACTTTAAAACCGATGAATCGCTACAAGATTTTATCAATCAATTATAGTTTGTCCCGATTTTGTCCCGTTTATTGTTGATTCTACAGGGACTTTAAAAAATTGTCCCGATTTTGTCTGTGCTACAATTTTATTTAAACAGAAAACTCTTCTAATTTTATATGTGACAACCAACACATATGCTTTTATGAAAAAAATCTACACCTTATTTCTTTTTTGTAGTATTATTTCTTTTTCTCAAACAACACTAATTCCCGATGCAAATTTTGAGCAAAAGTTAATTGATTTAGGGATTGATACAAATGGAATTACAGGAAATATTTTAAATTCAGATGCACAAAGTGTTACAACTTTAAATATTTCAGGTAGTAGTATTACTGACCTTACAGGTATTAAAGCATTCACTTCAGTAACGAATATTGATTGCTCATTTAACAGTCTTACCAAATTAAATACAATAGACAATAATGTATTACTTACACTAAACTGTAGAGACAATAACCTAACTCTGTTAGTTTTCAATGGGACTTTAACGCAATTAGTTTGTAAAAACAATGGCTTATCCACACTTGATCTTCGACTTAATTCTGGCATGAATTATTTAGAATGTCAAGACAATAACTTATTTTCTTTAAACCTAAAAAACGGAGCGAATGCCAGCTTCGGAACATTGATTGCTACAAATAACAACCTCAGTTGTATTAATGTAGATAACGAAACCCAAGCAAATGCTGGAACCGGAATTTATGCCGGATTAATGTGGGCTATTGATGGTAGCGCTTCCTATTCTGAAACGTGTGATACTTATGTGCCTGATGATAATTTTGAACAAGAATTGATTACTCTCGGTTACGATACTGTTTTAGATAATTTTGTTCCTACAGCAAATATCAACTCCATAACAACATTAAATGTACATAATAAATCAATAAATGATTTAACAGGAATTGAAGGTTTCGTAGCCTTAACTAGTTTAACTTGTACTACAAATTCTATTCAAGTTTTAGATTTGTCACATAATTCTGCACTAACTTCAATTATCGCAGGATTTAACCTGATAGAAAATTTATTTATACAAAATTGTGTCTCGTTAGATTATTTATCAGTTACAAACAATTCACTAGCATACATAAATACATCGCAAAATATTGTATTAGATGGGCTTTCTTGTTCAGGAAATCAATTTGATTCTCTCGATGTTACTCAAAACACATTATTAACAACTTTGACTTGTTATAACAATTCTTTAACTAGCTTAGACGTATCTCAAAACACAATTTTAGCTACCTTAAATTGTTATAACAATTCTCAATTAGGAAGCTTAGATGTTTCTCAAAATATTGATTTAGTTACATTTCAATGCACAAACAATGGGCTAACAAATTTAGATGTTACAGCAAATATTAATCTAACCTCTTTAAAAATATTTACAAATAATATAGAGTTTATAGACCTTAAACAAAATACCTTACTAACAACCATGGATGCTACCTCTAATCCTTCTTTGGGTTGTATTCAAGTAGCTAATGAAACTGATGCCAACTCAGGATCAGGTATCTACGCAGGTTGGAGTAAAGATGTGGCTACCAGTTATGCGGAATTTTGTACAAACTTTTTTACATATGTTCCTGATAATAATTTTGAGCAAGAACTCATCAATTTAGGTTATGACACAACTTTAAACAACTATGTATTAACAGCAAATATAGAATCCGTTTCCTCTTTATCTGTTAGTGGTAAATCTATTACAGACTTAACGGGTATTGAAAGTTTTACCGCATTGCAATCCTTAAATTGCGGTAATAACGGGTTAACATCTTTAGATGTAACTCAAAACACAAACTTGCTAGATTTAAGATGCTACCAAAATTCATTAACATCTCTTGATGTAACACAAAACACTTTGCTAACAGATTTAAGATGTGGCACAAACTCCATTAACAGCCTAGATGTAAGTCAAAATAGTTCTTTATTATCACTAAGAGTTCAAAATAATTTACTGAGTATTCTAGACCTTACTTCTAACAATGTTATTGAAACTTTATTTGCATACAACAATAACTTAACAGAAATCTATGTTGACAATCTCCCAAACCTTTCAACCTTTTTGTGCTACGAAAATTTACTCACAAGATTAGATGTAACGCTAAATGCAAGCTTAACTGGTTTACGATGTTATGACAATGACATAAGCACACTTGACCTTGTACAAAATGTATTATTGACAGATTTAGATGCAACATTAAATACAAATTTGACATGTATTCAGGTTGTTGATGAAACAGCTGCAACTTCTGGAACTGGGATTTATACAAC
>JASFYP010000033.1:0-58196 GCA_045047075.1 Flavobacteriaceae bacterium | reverse complement strand
GATGTACAGCATGTATATCATTCGATGGAAATGTAATTAATATGTTAGCTGGAAAAAAAATCACTGAATTAAAAAGCGAACTATCTTCTGATATTGTTTGCCCAAAATGTGATTCAACTAACAGCACAAAAGTAATTATCATAGGAGTTTACAAACACCTTTTTCAAATACCATTTATTTCTGGAGGCAAAACAGGAAAGTCTATTTGTACAAACTGCAATACAACTTTTGAGCGATCAAATATGCCTCCAAATATTAAATTGGCCTATTATGAATTAAAAGAAAATGTAAAAACTCCTCTATGGTTTTATATCGGAATCATAGCCGTAAAAACACTGGTTCTAATTAAAATTTTTAGTAGATATATTTAGCGTTTCTTTCTTATTATTTAAACGAAGTGGAGAAACCTAAAGAATTGATAAGGTTTCTCCACTTCGTTCAGATTGATATTTTTTTTAAATATTAATATCCGCAACAATTATATCTTCATCATTCTTTCCTAAACGAACTACTGTTACTTTTTTCTTTTGATTTTTTTTACCAAAATTTAAATAACTCGTTAGCTTTAAAAATGTAGGCCCAGAAATTTTTTGCATATTATCAGCAAAATAATGAACCTTTATTTTATAATTTCCCTTAATAGCTTTTTTCAATAAAAACTCTTCTGGTCCAAATCCTTCTACCATATCCTCCGAAATTCTCCCTCCTATTGAAGTATTTTGATGTTTGTAAAAACATTCTTCTTTGTTAGGATCTGTAACATGTAAATCAATATCTGTATCGTTGTGATTCCAATCAATTACAACTCGAATATCAACTGATGTTTCATGAATATAATATTTATCAATTGCATTAATATCTAATTCTTTATGATGTCTTGCAATTAAACTATTCATTTCATTCAACGCAATAACTTCAACACCATCAAACCTACTATCAACATCTTTTCCTATCAACTTGCCGCTTACTATTTTATACAATAAATTCAATGATTTTTGATATTGGCCAACCTCTTCATAAACAAGTGCTAAATCTCTATACGACTGAATATCTTCAGGTCTTATATTCAATATTTCTTTATATATAAAAACAGCTAAATCACTTCTATTTAATGATTCGAGCTTATATGCCAACACTCTTAATAATTCATAATTATCAATATCCATTTCGGCAATATTTGTTAAAACTCTTAACGTAATTTCTATCTCATTAATATCAATAAAAAAGTCGGCTACATCAATAAAAAAGGCAGGGGAATTTTGATACTCATTTCTTAATTGCAAATACAATTGATAAGCTCTTTCTGTATTTTCAGTTTTCTTTAATTCTTGAATATATGGCATTTCAGAATCCCATCCTTTCAATTCTATTCTAGAACTAACCATTTCTTCAAATTTTTCAATCGCTTCAGAGTTATTTTCTATTCCGTTTTTAGTTGTAATTACAATTACACCATTAGAGGCTCTAATACCATATAATGTTGAGGCAGCTGAACCTTTTAATACGTTCATAGTTTCAATGTCATCAACATTAATTTCTGAAATTTCGTAAGTTGTGTTGTCAATTGGCACCCCATCTACAACATAAAGTGGTTGACTGCTACCTATTATAGAGCTAGCACCTCTAAGTACGACACGAGAAGAAGCTCCAACAGACCCAGAGCTTGCTGTTATTTGTACGCCAGCAATACGACCTCCTAATGCATTAGAAGTATTAGTTTCTCTTGTAACTATTAAATCATCCCCTTCTAAACTTTGAACCGAATAAGTAGCACTTCTTCTTTCAACTCTCCTTCCAAAACCTGATACAACTACTTCATTTAGAGATTCAGATTCTGCATCTAAATGAATATTGAATGTGCTAGAATTATTTGCTTCTAATTCTACTGAAACATATCCAATAAAATTTACTTCAAGCATATCTCCTTCATTCACCCTTATTGAATAATTTCCATCAAAATCAGATTCCACCCCATTAGTTGTTCCTTTAACGATAATACTTGCTCCAGGTAATGGGCCTGATTCGTCAGATATTATTCCAGAGATAGTTCTTCTTGTACCATAATTAGAATTTTCCTGCTGATTTTCAACTTCAACTATCCGGGTATTATTTTGAGAATTAATTTGTGGTTGGGCAGCTCTAACTTTTACCTTTTTAATTTTTACTGAATCAAAATCAGTTTTCCACCATGCAAAAAGTTCATTATACTCATCTTGCAATTCTTCTTTTTCAAAATAAAAATCATCTTTCTCATTTTGTTTCTCCGCTTCTTTTATTTCCTTCAACTTCATAAATTGTTCTTGTAATTCTTTTGGTGGAGTGATTTCATACCTAACATAATCTTCTACTCTGTCTAAAACAATTAATGAAGTATATGGCGAAATCAAACTGTGTTCTTTACTTAATTTAACAATATCTTGCTTGTTCTCATGTTGGTTTTCAAGTAAATCATCTAACTTCATCTCCGCCCATACTTTCTTAATATCATCATTTGTAGATGAATTTTTATCTATTTTAATTATATGTTTTTCTGACACTTTATTACCAAAACCAAAAAGCAACTCTATTATTTCACCATCCATAAAACCCTTTCCTGATAACGAAAAACCAGATGTAATATTTCTCGATTTTGATGGATACACTTCTCCTTCTGATTTTGTATTTACACCCAAAAACCGATAGGGTTTATGAGTCAACAATTCTAAAGACTGACTTTCAGTCAAATTAATTAAGTTTAGATATGCTCCACCAGAATTTTCAGCAACTTGAGATAATAATTGGTGATTGGATGTTGGTATACTATTTATTGTATAAATAGCCTTATGCTTTAATTGTTTGTTTTTGCTCAAGTTGATTAACCCATCAGAAAATAAAAGGTATTCGTCAGAATCATCTTTATATTTTTTTAAAAACTCAAATGAAGTTCCACCATCATATACTACATCATCTTTTAAATGTTTTTTCAACTTATCCCAATTCCCACCAATTACTTTATACTGACTCTTATACTTAATTGTATTACTAAAAGAAACTAAATTAACATTTAGGCTTTCTAAGTTTTTAAAATATAAATCTAAAAGGGTAAGTTCTTTTTCAATATTTCTATTTCTCATTGAATAAGAGGCATCCCATAAAATTGTAATAGAATTTGGTTTCTTTTTTAATTTCACCTTTGATTGGATTGATTTGTACAGATAAAAATAATCTCCATTCACAACCAACTTATCTGAATCAACTTCAATCGGAATTTCAATTAATAATGGAGTGTTTGCCAAAAAATTATTCTTATTAATACTTAAAACATAATTACGATTCCAATTATTAAATTCCATAGTATTTAAATCCCCTTTAACAATTCTAGGTTTTGAATCTTGATTAAACACTTCAATATTTAATGAAAATTTATCTAATTCATTTTTAAAATTTATAGGCAACAAGTAAGAAAATGAATTATTATGGTTAATTAAAACTTGATCATATGCCAATACAACTCTTTTTGTGCCATTTGCAGGTATTGGATAAATTCTAGCTTTATAATTATTCCCCTTAGTCTGTTCAAGCAACGCTGGATCAATATTTTGTCGAATAGTATTTTCAAAAGCAACTCTCCCTACCTCCTTTTCAACAACTACAGCTTCTCTTAAGTTTCCATTAATTTCAAGGGCAAACCTAGATACTTTACCTCCTTCACCTAATGGAAAAGATAGTTCTCCTTCTAAAACCCTATCCATTGTATTGGAAAACAACATATCGTAAGTTGTTATTGCTTTATTCCCAATAATAACTACCTTAATATCAATTGATTCTAGTTTTAATACTTTTTCTCCTACATTTATTGTTGGTATTTCTTGTGAAAATATTTGTAATGTTAATACTACTGCAAAAAATAAAAATACTTTTGTTTTCATAATTAGTTAGTTTAAGTTCCAAACAAACTTATATCACATATTAAATAGATAAAACCGAAATTGAGTGAACTGGTCTTTTTGAAAGGTGAAGAAAGCTTATGAATTAGGGATTACTAATTGAAGTGTCTTTTTCCGTTGGATTTTTTTTGTATCCGTTTCTACAAACTTGTCAATAAAATAAATTTCTTTGGGGGTTTCGTATTTCAATAAAGACTTAAGGTTCTCCATTTCACTTTGGATCTTTGCGCCTTTGTCCCTTTGAGCCTCAACAACCAACACTAATTTTTCTCCCAACATATTATCAGGAATTCCTACAACAAAAAAACGTTGGTCAATGATTTTAGATAATTTCTCTTCTATTTGCTCAGGAATCAATTTGATTCCACCAGAATTAATAATATTATCAAAACGTCCCAGCCATTCAAAAGAGGTTTTAGAAATGAGTTTAACAATGTCGTTTGTAATCACTGTAGTTTCAGAAATATTTGAAGCATCAATTACTAAGCAGTTTCGTTGGTCGGTGGATATAGAGATTTTAGGAAAGATTGTATAAACAGATTGCTTCGTCGTTCCTCCTCGCAAAGACGGATAATTATTTAATTTCTTTACAGCAATATGGCTGACTGTTTCTGTCATTCCATAAGTTGCAAAACAATGAGTTTTCTTTTGTTGGATCTTGTTTATTAAATCGTTAGAAAGAACCCCACCTCCAATAATGAGTTTTTTTACTTTATTCAAATCATCCAACGAATTTAATACCTGCAGTGGTACCATAGCAGAAAAATCATATGCTCCTTTTACATCTTTTAACGGATTTAAACTTGGAGTAACTACATCTAGTTTCCAACCTAAAATTAATGCTCTAACCAACATCATTTTACCCGCAATAAATTCAGGGTTCATACATAGTAAAGCTGTTGTGCCTTTTCCTAAATTAAAAAAATCTCCAGTAGCCAATGCCGAATTGACCATATATTCTTTTTTAATTTCAATCAGTTTTGGACTACCCGTTGAACCAGAAGTTTGCAATTTAACTGCATCTGCTTCATCAAAAAATTGTTTAAAAAAAATGTAAATTGGTTTTGACAGTGATTCAGAAAACTGCAATAATCCATGAGTTTTTTTAAAGGAAGTTCCGTTTAATTCAAAGCTAGGATGCAGTTTGATTTCCATAAAACAAAGAAACGAAAATTAAATGCAATGCCTAAAGAATTATAATTTTATTGTCTTTCTTTCTGAAGCAGGAAAGAGAAAATAGTTTTAAAATATCCCTTCACAATGAAACCCTAAAAAAATCTTAATATATACCACAATCATTGCTTAGGCGTTCTTGAATTAATATATTTGGAAATTAATAGTTATTCATGAAAAAAATTCTTCTCTTTCTTTTATTGATTAGTCAAATAACCATTGGGCAAACCACTGATTATAGCAACGAAGATTATTATTATATCAGGAGAACAAAGCATTTAAAAATTGCAATGGATAAAGAAAAAATTACCATTGAAAATGATATTTTAGAACAGGCTAAATTCAATTCTTCAAATAAATTATTTTACGCGAACGAAAATATTTACACCGATAGCTTTACCGAAATTACTGATATTGGAGCCTACACTGTTATACCATCTACTCATAAAAAAATGAAGGTTAATCATTTTGAAACGAAGGATCAAATTGGTGGAAGCGTTTTTTATAGTGATAGTAAAGTCATCAATTTTGTATTCCCTGCAGTGACTAAAGGAGCTGAAACAATACTGACTTATAAAGAGCAAATAAACGAACCACATTTTTCTAGCACTTTTGCTTTTGGTTCAGGTGTTCCGATTCAAGAATCAGTGTATTCAGTTGAAGTTGACAAGTCTATAGAATTGGGTTTTGCTACTTTTAATTTTGATGGATTTGATATCAATTTTGAAAAAAAAGAAAATCGTAAAACAACTGTTTATACATGGAAAGCTAATGACGTAAAAGCATTTGAAAAAGCTAGTAATAGTTTGTCTATGCTTAAATATTTGCCACATGTTATAATTTACATCAAAAATTATGAGGTGAAAAATAAGAAAGTTGCTATCTATGATAATTTAGATGACTTGTATTCTTGGAATGCTTCTTTGAATGATCAAATTGAAAAAAGTGATTTATCAGAAGTCCATAAAATCACAGAAGACTTAACTAAAGGCTTGAAAACTGATGATGAAAAAGCCAAAGTTATTTTTAATTGGGTACAAAAAAATATTAACTATGTTGCCTTTGAATATGGTATGGGTGGGTTAATTCCGAGAGATGCTGCCAAAGTTTGCAACAAACGCTATGGAGATTGCAAAGACATGGCTAATTTATTGTATGAGATGCTAAATCATGTTGGCATTGACGCTCACCACACCTGGATTGGCTCTAGAGACAAACCTTATTCACACGCTGAGATCCCAACAGGAAAAGTGTATGACCACATGATTACCGTTGCTTTTATCGGTGATAAAGTTGTGTTTTTAGATGCTACAGATAATTATGTTCCTTACGGTATGCCGAGTGCTTTTATCCAAGGAAAAGAAGGAATGATTGGAATTTCGGATTCTGAATATAAAATTGTAACCGTACCTGAACAAGCCAAAGAAAAAAATACCACGCTAATTAAAACAATCATTACTTTAGAAGATAATATTTTAAAAGCATCAGGAAAAAGAACAATGACGGGTTATGAAATGGTTGATTTTGTACACGATGTTAAGTTTGTAAAAGATGATAAAACTGATGAACAATACTTAAGCACCAAACTAGCAATTGGTAATAATAAAACAAAATATACCAATATTGATTTGGGTGATGTTACCTCACATGACTCTTCTTACTCTATTTCTTACGATATAGAAATGAGTAATTACATAAAGAAATTTGGCTCAAAAATATTTTTGAATTTGAATTTAGAGAAACCTCTTTCTAAAGACATTATTAAAATTGACACGCAATTATATGGTAAGGAAATTAATCATAAATACATTCGTAATTATGAAACTACATTTATAATTCCTGATGGATATACACTAAAATCAATTCCAAAGAATATTGCTAACGAGCAAGAAGATTACGGTTACTCATTTACATTTACTCAAAAAGAAAATCAATTGATTGTAAACAAGCAAATCTATTTGAATACTTTAGCGATGCAAAATGATGAGTTTGAAGCCTACAATAATTTTATCAAAAGTTTAATCAAAGCCTACAAAAAAAGCATTGTTTTAGAAAAAAATAATTAAAACATCACATGAAAAAAATAATATTCATAACCCTACTCTTAGTTTCAATTTCTGGATTCTCACAATACCACACAACCTATGATTGGTCTGATGCTCCAACAATTCATGAAATAAATTTAGATGAATCTAAAGAATCATCCATCGCTATTTTAAAAAAGATGATCGTTGAATTTAGTCAGTCAAAAATCACTAATGATATTGCGGTTTTTGAAACTACACATAATATTATTCGTGTAAATGATGAGGCTGGTGTAGCACGACATACTCAAATTTACATTCCGATGTATCGTGTAAATAAAATTATTTCATTAAAAGCAAGAACGATTACCAAAAATGGAAAAGTAACCGACTTAGACGAAGACAACATCAAACAAATTGAGAATGTAGATGAATATGGCGACTTCCAAATCTTTGCTATTGAAGGAGCAGAAATAGGCTCAGAAATTGAAGTACTATATACACTTAAAAAAGACTACTCGCCATTTGGTTCAGAAACTTTTCAAACAGATTATACCATTCAACGTGCCGAAATGGTTTTTATAACCAATAACTTATCAGGTCAAATAAAAACGTATAATACTGAGCAAGAATTTGAACGCACCTATTTAGATAATATGTTGGTTGAGGAATTGGTGATTTCAAATATTTTACCTGTGGCTACTGAAGATTATGCTGCTACGGATGCTAATAAAATTTATGCTGTTTATCAATGTTTTGGAAATCCAGATTTAACTCAAGATGATTTGTGGAGCAACACTGTGGGCAATGTTGCAAGTAATTTTTTTCCCGAAAAAACTTCAAAAATTGTAATTGAAGAAATCAAAAATAATATCATGAAGGATGAACCAATTGATATTTCTGATTATAAAAAAGCTATACTTATAGATAATTATGTAAAAAGCAATTATAATATTGTTGAAAATAACAACCCACAATTAGAAGAAATCGAGTTTATCCTGCAAAACAGAACTGCAAGTAATTATGGAATTCTAAAAGCTTATGCGCACTTTTTAAAAGCTTTTGGCATTGAATATGAGGTTGTGGTAACTTCGAATAGATACACACATAGATTCGACCCAGAGTTTTACAATCCAAATGCTTTACGAGAGTTTTTGATATACTTACCAACACTAAAACAATACATTTCTCCCGATAGATTAGACTATAGACTGAGTGAAGCTCCCGCTAACATTTTAGGAAACTATGGCGTATTCATCAAAAAAGATATGGATTATTATTTTGCAAAAATTGTACAAAATGATCCTGATTATAGTCGTGTGCAACGTGAAATGAATATTTCTTTTACGGATGATTTTGAAAAAGTGATTGTTGATGAATCTCAAAAATATACAGGACATTGGTCTATTTTGTATCGTGCATTAATGACTTATTATACAGGGCAAGATAAAGCAGATGTTGAGGATCAATTAACGGGATCTGGAATTGAAGACAAGCATACTACAAAGTTTAAAGTTGAGAATGCTGATATGAATCAAACCAAATATAATGTGCCGTATATTGTAAATAGCACTATAGAATCTTCGGCATTGATTGAGGAAGCTGGTGATAGTTATATCTTTAAATTAGGAACTGTAATTGGTGTGCAAAGTGAGTTGTATCAAGAAAAAGAGCGTGCAAATCCGATTGAGATGCAATATCCAAATCAATATAATTATACCATTACGGTTGATATTCCTGAAGGCTATACTTTAGAAGGATTAGAATCTTTAGAAATTCATAAAGAGTTGGTGGTAGATGGTAAAAAATTGTGTTATTGGAAATCTGATTATACACTTAAAGACAATCAATTAATCATCACAATTGAAGAAGCCTATAAAGTAAACGACTTTCCTAAGGAAGAATATGAAGGGTTTAGAAATGTAATCAATGCGGCATCTGACTTTAATAAAGCCGCAATATTATTTATGGCGGAATAATAGTTAGAAGAGTTTTTCTAAATTTAAATATGACTTAATTGATTATAATATGGATTCCCGCCTACGCGGGAAAGACATTTCAAAATAAATTATTAGATTAAGATAGCTGTACTTGTCTTACTCACGAAAGTGAGAACCACTTTACAAATAAAAAGAGAAGTAATCATCTAACTAGATTGATTACTTCTCCATTATTCAAAACAATTTATATTTTCAAAGCTACATAATATTCATGTAACTATCTTGTTTTTAACTTCCTAATTCATTTAACTCATCAACATCAACGACTTCTTCAATCTTCCCAAATAGCTTTTCTTTCCAATTTGACCATCCATATTTTTTAGAAAATACAAGAAGTATAATCGGGAATATCACCAAAACTGGCACCAATATGTCAACTCCAGCTGTGGGCTCTGATGTATCTCTTAAAACAGAGTGAGTTTGAAAAGCGGTCCAATCAGCAGTTACAAGTAAAGCCGTAAATAAGTTATTCGCTGCATGAAAACCTAAGGCTAACTCCAATCCTTCATCCATCAAAGTCATGATTCCTAAAAACAGTCCTGTACCAATATAATAGACCATAATAATCATCCCCATTTTTTCTACTTCGGGATTTGCATAATGCATCAATCCAAAAACAACCGAGGTCATCAACAACGGAAACCATCTATTTTTTGCAATTGCTCCAAGACCTTGCATTAAATAACCTCTAAATAAATATTCTTCAAAACTAGTTTGAATTGGCACCAATAAGATGGCAATCACAGCTAAAATCAAAAAGGGTTCTAATTGAAAGTTAAGTAAATAATCATCTGGTGATAAATAATAATCTAAGACAATCATACTAGACGAAACGATTCCCCAAAAAAGAAATGAGAATCGAACGCGTTTCCAATCTGTTTTTTTTCGTGATGTTGTAAGTCTTATTAATGATTGTTTATGCAAAAATTTGACAGCAATAAATAAAAATATGATTCCGCCCACAAAAGGCAACAATATAAAAATCAAATTGAGATTTGGTTCAAACAAACTCAAGATGTAATTCATATCATCCATCTGACTTAAATCAATTCCTTCAGTAGCAAGCAGTGCTACTGAATGCGGAATGGAGAAAATTCCGACACCAATAATGGCAATTACTACTCCCACAAAATATCGCCACCATTCGTGTTTTCCTGAATATGCTTGTTGTATATAATTCATTTCTATTTTAGATTAAAATCCCAATTCCTGGAATTATTATAATGTATTTGTCCTTTTCTAATCTCTAAAGGACATTTAAAATTATTAGTAAATAACCCTCCAGTACCTAAGCCTTGTGGCATGGT
This sequence comes from Flavobacteriaceae bacterium, assembly GCA_045047075.1. Lineage (GTDB taxonomy): Bacteria > Bacteroidota > Bacteroidia > Flavobacteriales > Flavobacteriaceae > Urechidicola. Next base: position 47,766 of record JASFYP010000033.1, on the reverse strand, counting down.
TACTCCCAAACTATGTGCAAACTGAGTAATAGCATTCAAGCCTACATTACTCTCTAATGCTGATGTTATCCACCACCCAACATTCATCTTATTTGCCAAATCAATCCATTCTAAACTCCCTTTAAATCCTCCAACCAAACTTGGTTTTAAAATGATAAATTGTGGTTTGATTGTTAGTAGCAATTCTTCCTTTTTTGTTACATCAAATACACCAATTAATTCTTCGTCTAAAGCAATTGGTAAAGGAGTCGTTTCGCATAATCTCGCCATTTCTTGCCACTGACCTTGCTTTATAGGTTGCTCAATAGAGTGTAAATCAAAGTCTGACAATCGTTTTGATTTTTCTAAAGCATTGTTTGGATTGAATGCTCCGTTGGCATCTACGCGTAATTCAATTTCATCTTTAGCAAATTCTTTTCTGATGGATTTTAACAAATCTAATTCTGTATCAAAATCTATGGCTCCAATTTTTAGTTTGATTGTTGCATATCCTTCATGCAACTTATCTTTGATTTGCTGCTGCATAAATTCTTTTGAACCCATCCAAATCAGTCCGTTGATAGGAATAGAATCTTTTCCTTTTGTAAATACTGATGGAAATAGCTCGAATGTTTGCTCGTTTTTTAAAGACAATAAAGCCTGTTCTAATCCAAATTGTATTGAAGGAAATTCTTTGAGTTCACTTAATAAAAAATCAATTTCTAAGTTGATATTCTCACACAACCATTTCAATTTATCATCATAATCTGGTCTGTCATCTATACTTAATCCTCTGAACAATCCACACTCCCCTACTCCTTTTTTTCCATTTTTAGTGATAAATAAAAAGTAGGTTTCTTTGGTACGCAGAATTCCACGAGAAGTTCCACTCGCTTGTTTAAAGTTGAGAATGTATTTTTGAAAAGTTACTTTCATTGGTATGGCTAAAATAAGACAATCAAATCAATGAATGATGAAAAATTAATTGAGAATAATTATGTCATTGCGAGACCGTAGGTCGTGGTAATCTGTTTATAAAATTGAAAAACACTATTAACAGATCGCCACACTCGTACCTCGATCGCGAAGACGGATTTTAAATCACACCCAATTCTTTACCAACTTTTATAAAAGCATTAATTGCCTTATCAAGATGCTCTTTGGTATGAGCAGCAGAAAGTTGCACTCGTATTCTCGCTTTTTCTTTTGGAACTACAGGAAAGAAAAATCCAATTACGTAAATTCCTTCATCCAATAATTTATTTGCCATTGTTTGTGAAAGTTTAGCATCGTACAGCATTACAGGAACAATAGCTGCATCGGCACCTACTAAATCAAAACCTGCAGCTTCCATATTGCTTCTAAAATAATTGGTGTTTTCTTCTAAAGTATCACGTAAAGAAGTATCCTTAGATAACATTTCAAAAACTTTTAATGATGCTCCTACAATTGAAGGAGCCAATGAATTTGAAAATAAATATGGTCTAGAACGTTGACGTAAAATTTCAATGATTTCTTTTTTACCGGTTGTATATCCACCCATCGCACCACCCAAAGCTTTTCCTAAAGTTCCGGTAACAATATCAACTCTATCTAATACATTTTTAAGTTCAATGGTGCCTCTACCAGTTTTACCTATAAACCCTGCTGCATGACATTCATCAACCATCACCAATGCATCATACTTGTCAGCCAAATCACAAATTTTATCTAACTGAGCAACGATTCCATCCATAGAGAAAACTCCATCTGTTACGATAATTTTAAAACGGTGGTTTTGTTTGTTAGCTTCTATTAGTTGTTGTTCTAAATCTGCCATATCATTGTTTGCATATCTATAGCGAGCTGCCTTACACAAACGTACGCCATCAATAATTGAAGCATGGTTTAAGGAGTCAGAAATAATGGCATCTTCTTTAGATAATAATGGTTCAAAAACACCGCCATTAGCATCAAAAGCTGCTGCATATAAAATAGTGTCTTCAGCATGAAAAAAGTTAGCTATTGATTGCTCTAATTGTTTGTGTATATCCTGAGTGCCACAAATAAAACGAACAGATGACATTCCATAACCATGAGTATCCATCACATCTTTTGCGGCTTGAATCACCTCTTTATTGTTTGATAATCCTAAGTAGTTATTTGCACAAAAGTTAATCACTTCTTCTCCTGTAGAAACTTTGATAACCGCATCTTGCGAAGTTGTAATGATTCTTTCGGATTTAAATAATCCAGCTTTTTCAATTTCTTGCAATTCGTTTTGCAAGTGTTCTTTTATATTTCCGTACATAATCTTAATTTTTAAACTACTGTATTATACTGCTCACTTAATTTTTCTAACATTACTTTAGACATAGATTCTAGATTGTATTCAGGTTTCCAACCCCAATCAATTCTTGCTTCAGAATCATCAATGCTCTTTGGCCAACTTGCAGCAATCTCTTGCCTAAAATCTGGTTTGTATGAAATCTTAAAGCTTGGGATTACTTCCTGAATTGCAGCTGCAATTTCATCTGGAGAAAAACTCATACTTGCCAAATTATATGAAGTTCTAGTTTTAATACTTTCTTTCGACACATCCATCAATTCAATCGTAGCACGAATTGCATCATCCATAAAAATCATTGGCAATACTGTATGCTCTTCTAAAAAGCAAACAAAATCTTCGTCATTTACTGCCTTATGATAAATGTCTACGGCATAATCTGTAGTACCACCACCAGGTAAAGATTGATAGCCAATAATCCCTGGATATCGCAACGAGCGAATGTCTAAACCGTATCTTTCAAAATAATACTGTGACCAATTTTCACCTGCCGCTTTGCTTATTCCATAAACAGTTGAAGGATTTAAAAAAGTAGCTTGTGGAGTCGCATCTGACAAAGCAGCATCACCAAAAACACCAATAGAACTTGGGAAAAATACTTTATCCACCTTATTCAATCTTGATACTTCAAAAACATTAAACATCGTTTTCATATTGATCTCCCAAGTACCCAATGGATTTTCTTCACCTTTTGCGGAAAGGATTGCTGCTAAATGATAAATCTGTGTGATCTTATATTTTACAACAATTTGTTCAATAGCATCTTTGTCGGTTGCATCCAGGATTTCGAACAAGCCTTCAAAACCCTCTTTTGCTCTTAAATCTGAAGCAACAACATTTTTATTACCAAATTTCTTTTTTAATTCCTGAGTTAAAACCGACCCTATTTGCCCATTAGCACCAATCACTAAAATATTTTCAACTTTCATTTATCCATACTTTTATAAAATGTAAAATTACAAATATCACTCAATAGTCAAGTAAAATATCCTTAATAGGATTAGAGTTAAGTAATATTATCTTTTATTCTTTTATAATGACATTATTATTACTTTTACATTGTAAAAAGAATATAGAATAAAGTAAAATTAACTTGAAATGGCAGAAACTCTAGATGATATTGATTTAAAAATCTTACGAATATTACAAAAGGACTCTAAGAAAACAACCAAAGAAATTGCAGAAATCATAAACTTATCAGCATCTCCAGTATATGAACGCACCCGTAAACTAGAGAAAAAAGGATATATAAAAAAGTATGTTGCGTTATTAGATAAAAAACTGGTGCGTAGACCTGTGACAGCAATTTGTATGGTTTCTTTACGCTATCACAACGAAGGATTTATTGATAAATTTGAGAAACAAATTAAAGCATTGGACGAAGTTCAGGAATGTTATCATATGGCTGGTAAAGTTGATTTTTTCTTAAAAATAAATATACAGAGTCTTGATTTATACCACGACTTTGTACGCTCAAAACTTTCTAAGATTGAAAACATAGGGTTTTTAGAAAGCTCATTTGTTTTAAAGGAAATTTCGCATACCACAGAATATTTTATTTAATCATAGGGAGATAGCCAATTTGGATAAATTCAATTTAGTATTGGTCTTAAGATAGACACAAATTTCACGAATGCTCACTAATTTTAAATGCGTTTTGACTATTTGTGTAATTAGTGAAATTCGTGTCTTATTTTTTTAGAAAGCATAAACCTACCTTTACTTAATCCTAAAATAAAATTGTTTGTTTCAACTTTTATCTTATTTTTATTTTCTGATAAAACACCAACTATGCACGTACCCAACATTCCGCCATTAATATATTTTGCCATCCCTTTCTTTGTAATCACTGTGATAATTGAAGGTTTGATTATAGCGAAGCATTCACCAAAATCATATAAGGTTAAAGATGCAATAACGTCAATTTCTACCGGACTTATAGGAAATGTCTTTATCGGATTAGCATCAAAAGCAATTGTGCTTTTCCTGTTTACATATGTTTGGGAATATTATAGAATTGCTACTATTCCATTTGCTTGGTGGTCTTGGATATTGATTTTATTTTTAGATGATTTTGCCTATTATTGGTATCATAGAATTAGTCATAAGAGTCGTATATTTTGGGCATCGCATGTGGTGCATCATTCATCACAAGAATATAATTTAAGCACTGCTTTACGACAAACTTGGACTGGTGGTTTTTATAGTTGGATATTTTGGATTTGGTTGGGATTTATCGGTTTTCACCCGTTGATGATTTTAACTCAAATGTCAATCAGTTTGATTTATCAATACTGGATACATACCGAACTCATCAAGAAAATGCCAAAATGGTTCGAATTTATTTTCAACACACCATCTCACCACAGAGTACACCACGGAAGTAACCCTTTATATTTGGATAGGAATCACGCCGGTATTTTAATTATTTGGGATAGAATGTTTGGTACTTTTCAACCAGAATTAAAAGAAGAAAAAGTGATTTACGGATTGACCACAAATATTAAAACTTATAATTTATTACGAATCGCTTTTCAAGAATGGGGAAACATGTTTGGAGATGCTTTTAAAGCAAAAACATCTTTTGTAAACAAACTAAAATATCTTGTTAAACCACCAGGTTGGAAACATGATGGCACAGGAATTTTATCAGAAGATATGTTAGAGGAATGGAAAAAAGAAAATAGTTGATGGCTTTAGTGTTCAGTTGTTAATCATAATTCCAAACTACTTCCAATTTCTAGTAAATTCAATTCTTTTCCAGCTTCTTTAAATTTGTTGATGGCTTTATCATGGTCAATTTCAATATATCCAAAAGTATCATAATGATAACCTAAAATTCTATCGCAGTCCACAAAATTAGCTGCAATAACTGCACTTTCAATTCCCATAGTAAAATTATCGCCGATTGGTAAAATGGCTAGGTCTAATTTACATTGCATCGGAATCAATTTCATATCCATAGTCAAAGCAGTATCTCCAGCTATGTAAATATTTCCTTCTGATGATTCTATAATAAATCCTCCGGGTTGTCCTCCATATTTCCCATCAGGAAAAGAGCTGGTATGCACAGCATTGGTATAGGTAACTTTTCCAAAATCGAACTGCCAACTCCCGCCATGATTCATTGGATGCCCTTTTAGATTTAAAGCACTATAATGCATTACAATTTCATAATTAGATACAATTGTTGCCCCTGTATTTTTTACAATGGTTTCTACATCTAAAATATGATCTTGATGTGCATGGGTGATGAGAATATAATCAGCTTTTAATAAATTAATATCTATTGACTTCGCCAATTCATTACCTGTAATAAACGGATCAACAATAATTGTTTTATTGTCAATTTCTATTTGTAAGCTCGCATGTCCTAAAAAGGTGATTTTCATAATAAAAAAATTGTATCATGCAATTTACAAAAAAAATCACGGTAGATATTTCAGCTACCGTGATTTAAATTTTAAAAACTATTGAAGAAAATTAAATTCTTATTTTTTAAAAACTGTATTTAATATAAGTTGTAAAATTTCTACCTGGCTCATAAATTTTACCCATTAAAGTATTTGAATTTGCATAAGAAAAATTTAAATGCTCATAATAAGTGGTGTCAAATATGTTTAATACTGCGGCACCAACAGATATATTCTTAAATGGCTCATAGCCAACTCGTAAATCTACAGTTGCAAAACCTAGAGCTTCTTCTTCCATAAAAGATTCTGAAACCCTTGTTTGTTCAGCTACCAATCTCGAACTCAAAGCAACCCAATATTTATCTTCTTTAAACTCTACTCCTAAAATTGCAGTGAATGGTGGAATCTGAGCAAGAGGCTCATCAAAATCAACATTTTCAGACCTAGTATAAGACAAGTCAGAAGTAAATTTTATTCGCTCAGTTGCTTGTACATCAAAAGAAAATTCGAATCCTACTTGTGTTGCTTTATCAATATTTATAAATTGTTTTGTATAAACAGGAGGGGTTGTTGGCATAAATTTTCGAGGAATATCCTCATTTACAAATGCCGTAATATAATCTTGTAAGAATGAATAAAAAACAGATGCACTCATATCTATGATTCCCATTTTTTTAGAGAACGACAATTCTATCTGATTGTTAATTTCAGGTTTTAAATTAGGGTTACCAACATATTCATAAGGATCAACTCCCACATTAAAATGATTGATATAACGCTCTACCATAGATGCAGTTCGCATCCCTCTACCAAAAGCTAACTGTGCTTGGAATCCGCTTTTCTGATATTTTACAGATACATTTGCACTGATATTAACCTCGTTTTTATCATCAATAGTTCCTCCATACAAATTTTCAAAATCTTGTGCAGGATCATCTAATGAAGTCGAAATAAAATCAGACCTAACTCCTGTAGTTAAAGTTGTAAAATCAGCAATTTTAAATTTCCCTTCAATAAATAATCCTAGATCATTTAAGGTAGCATCTTGCCAAATTTTATCAACAAAAGTCATAGGTTCAGGTAATGGTATCCCATTCATCATTTTTACAACTCTGGTTCTGTTTCCTTCTCTTCTAATTAAATTAGCATCTACACCAGTATATATTCTTGAATTACCAGAAGGCTTATAAACCAATTCTGCTTTACCGCCAAACATCCAAACCTCAACAGGAGATTGAGAATCAACGATTGCAAAATTAGGTCGTCCTTCATTGGTCATTAAATGATCCACATACGAATGAAAAACTTTTGCCGAGATACTTTCTATTTTGTCAGATACTTCATTTAATTTATAATCTAACCCAAGTAAATAGCTATCATCATAAGGTGAGTCCATCGGCAAACCAGCATGATCTATATCTCTACCAAAAGATTGTCTCCAACTTAATTGTAACCGTTGTTTATCTGACGGGTTATATCCAAACTTTATGGAGTAATCAGTGGTTTTAAAAGATGAAGGCACTTCAACTCTATCACCATCTTTATAATCGCCAAAATTACGATACGAACCATTAATATTGACGTCAAACTTTTTATCTACATATACTACAGAGGCACCTGTAACAAAATTGTTTCCGTTGGTTTCATAACCTCCTTCTACACTACCTTGAAATCCTAGTTTATCTTTTGATGGCGTTTTTAAAACTAAATTTATGATACCTCCAAAATTTTGTCCAAACCGAACAGTAAAAGGCCCTTTTACAATTTCGATTTTTTCAACTTCTTCAGGAATAATATGAGTAGTAATAGGGTCCATTCTATTTGGACAAGCATTTAAAACTTTCATCCCTCCATCAATCTGAATATTCAATTGCTCATATTTAAATGAACGAAATACAGGTTCTGAGGCATAAGCTCCTTTTTTAGCAATACCAAACCCTTTAATATCTTTAAACAAATCTCCAACACTTCGAGGTTGACTGATTCGCTTGGTAACATCATTGATTACAGTTGACTGTGAAATATCTCCTAACGGATTTGCCGAAACAATAATTTCATTTAAATCTATCGGTGCCAATTGTAATTTAATCGTTTGAGATTTCTTTAAGGCTACAGTTATAGTTTTGTAGCTGATATGTGATATCTCTACCAAATCTCCTTCGGCAGCATCAATTGTAAATTTGCCTTCTAAATCAGAAACAGTGTACTTATTAGTATCAATAACTTTTATTGTTGCATTTTCAATTCCTACATTAGAATTTTCATCTACAATTTTTCCTTTTATTGATTGCGCATATGACGATGCAACAATCAACATTACTAAAATATTTAGTAGTATATTTTTCATTTTATAATAGTTTTAAGTAAGAAGTTCAATCTTTTATTTATTGATTTTCTACTTTTATAGATTGACAAGTTTTTTTATTTTTTATCAATCAGTTTATTTTTATATGTTTTACTTGTGATTTATACGTGTTATTTTACTACAATATATTCTCTTAAATTTCAATTAAGAATTTGAAAAATATATGAGAAACATCCTATATAAGTCGCCTTACATAAAATTAAAATGTTGTCTGAAAAATAACCGTTATTTAAGATAAGGTTTGAGGTGGTTTAAAAACCGAAGAAGTATATGATTGCGTAAATCGATGAAGATAAAAGAAGTTATATTTTTTAATATCTTCTACATTTTCTGTTTTAACTGACACATAATAAATAGGTGCCACGGGGTATTTTGACAAATCTATTTGAGGAACAGAATGATCGTGTGTATCTTGATTGTTCGCTTTTTTTAATTGCTTTTCTAGGTAGCATTTTCCGTTACAAGCCAACGCTGGTTTATCACGATTCTCACACAGCACACTTGCTATGTATTCTTTATTAGAATAATATTCAATTAAAGGAACTACCGGTTGCAGCATAGCTACCAGGTAAAGCATATAAAAAAAGGTTCCTAAAATTTGTTGTTTCAATGTTTGGTTTGTTTGCAACAAAAATAAAATACTTTTTGTATTTTATTCATGATATTTATCAGTTTTAAAAATTCAAATAAGAAACCCAACTCCTAAAAGAATTGAAAATAAAAAAGTACTCAATGCTAATTTTTTTAACTCAGGGTCTAATTCCTGCGGACTCCTATTTTTTACTACAGTAGCCAAATGTTTAAAAATTGGTACATAAGCAATCACAAATAAAAATTGTTTTGGTGACTCATATTGATACACCACAAATAATAAGACACATATAAAAGAAGCGGTGATTAAAAAATAATGGTAGTATTTAGCTTGTTTTGCTCCAATTTTTACCACCAATGTATTTTTTTCGGATTTAGTATCTGAGAGTTGATCTCGCATATTATTCAAATTCAAAACCCCAGCACTTAACATTCCTACAGAGGCTGCAGGTAGAAAAATAGCGAAATTTAATTCTTTAGTATACAAGAAATAAGACCCTACTACACTCAGCAATCCAAAAAACAGAAATACAAATACATCTCCCAATCCACTATATCCATAAGCATTTTTACCAACTGTATATTTTATTGCCGCAGCAACACTTGCAACTCCCAATCCAAAAAACAATAAAGAATATAGAAAACTCTCTTTTCCAAAAGAAACATATATTAATAGAATTGCAATAACTAATGTTATGACACTCGTAATAATTATAGTTGTCTTCATTTGACTTGGAGTGATTGCTCCACTTTGTATAGCTCTTTGTGGACCTACTCTATCTTTATTGTCTGTACCTTTAACACCATCACCATAATCATTGGCAAAATTTGAAAGTATTTGTAAACCTAAAGTTGTGAGAATAGCTAACACGCAGATGTGCCAATCAAAAAATCCATCAGATGCTGCTAAAAAACTCCCAATTATAATTCCAGAAACCGATAATGGTAAAGTTCTTAATCTTGCGGCTTGGATGTAGTGTTTAAACATTACTTATAAACCTTCAGCATTCGCAATTAATTCTGCAATATCTAAGACCTGAATACTATCTTCTTTATTGGTTAATTTTACACCATCGGTCATCATGGTGTTGCAATAAGGACAACCTGTTGCAATAATATCTGGTTTGGTTTCAATCGCTTCTTCAGTGCGTTCTACAAAAATTTCTTTATCCCCTTTTTCAGCATCTTTAAACATTTGCGCTCCTCCTGCACCACAACATAAAGCATTGTTTTTGTTGCGTTTCATTTCAACTAAATTAACTCCTAATTTACGAATCAAATCTCTTGGTGATTCATATTCATCATTCGCTCTTCCTAAATAACAAGGGTCATGAAAAGTAACGCGTTCTCCGTTCATTGATTTGCTTAATGACAATCTTCCTTCATCAATTAATTGTTTGATAAACTGTGTATGATGATATACTTCGTAAGTACCTCCCAAATCTGGATATTCATTTTTAAGCGTATTGAAAGAATGTGGATCGCAAGTCACAATTTTTTTTACTTCATACCCATTCATCACCTCAATATTGGTCATGGCTTGCATCTGAAATAAAAATTCATTTCCAGCTCTTTTTGCGGCATCACCTGTAGAGCTTTCTTCGGTACCCAACACTGCAAAATCTACATTTGCTTTGTTTAAAATTTTCACAAAAGCTCTTGTTATTTTTTTTGCCCTGTCATCAAAACTCCCTGCAGATCCAACCCAAAACAACACTTCTGGTTGTTTGCCTTGTGCCATCATTTCTGCCATTGTTGGTACGTTCATACAATTCTGTTTTTTAATATATTTTATTTGTGCTGACCATCATCAAATACTTCGATAGTTACTTCTTTTTCAATTAAATCAGTAAACTCTCCTCTATATCTCGTGGCTTTTACTAAGTGATTATCTATCCAGTGATAGTTACCCCCTCTAGGTTTTCCCATTAACAAACTATGGTATTTAAATCCGTTTCTATTTAACCACTCTGTTGTTACCTCTCTATGTGCTTCGGTTCTCGATGTAAAAAAACAGATGATATGTCCTTCATCATACCATTTATTCAAGGTTACCAAAGCGTCAGCAAAAGGTTCGCAAGTTGCCATTCTTTCTGGCTCTTCATTTGGAATATCTTCTGTAACAGTCCCGTCAATATCTATTAAATAATTTTTTACGTCGCCAGATAAAATTGGGCTTAACAAATTTCCTTCTGCATCTTTTAGTTCACTTAACTCTTTGTCTGTTTTTGTCTTCATTCTAAAAATTCTGTATTGTTGTGTTATTGCTTTTTTATTATTTTTTGTTGATTATTCGTCTTTCCAATTCAGGCGATCCATTTGGCTGTATTGCCATGGTGCACCATTATTTTCAATATTGGTCATCATCATATTTAATTCTTGTGGTGCTGCAGATTGCTCCATCACCAAATACCTACGCATATCCATTATGATGGATAGTGGGTCAATATTTACAGGGCATTCCTCAACGCAAGCATTACAACTTGTACATGCCCATAACTCTTCTGGAGTGATATAATCATTCAACAATTGCTTGCCATCATCTTTAAACTCTCCTTTATTTTGATCGATATTTTTACCTACTTCTTCTAGCCTATCACGCGTTTTCATCATGATAGCTCTCGGCGACAATTCTTTCCCTGTAATATTTGCAGGACACACCGAAGTACATCTACCACATTCGGTACATGTATAGGCATTCATCAATTGTACCCAATTTAAATCTGTAACATCGCTAGCACCAAATTTTTCTGGCACTTCATCTTCGGCTCCTTCAGGAGATGCAGCAAATGGATCTATATTTGGATCCATCATCATTTTTACTTCTTTGGTTACATTCTTATCATTTGAAAATTGTCCTTTCGGATTTAAATTAGCATAAAAAGTATTTGGAAACGCTAATAAAACATGTAGATGCTTAGAATAATATAAATAATTAAGGAAAATGAAAATACCAATAATGTGTATCCACCAAGCAATCATTTCAATTAAATGGAGTGTGTCATGATTCATACCATAAAACAGGTTGGCTACAAATTGACTGATGGGATTTCCTGAATTTGCTTCTTGAAAAGGAATATCAGTAGCGTTCATAATTAGAAATAAACTCATCAATACCATTTCGAAATACAAAATATAAAGGGCATCATTTTTAGGAAAGCCTTTCATTTCTTTGTTCCAAAATCTTGGAATGCGAAGTACCATTCTTCTTATCCAAAATACAATGACTGAGAACAATACTAAAAATGCTAAAATCTCGAAGCTACCAATAAGAAACGAATAAATTCCCCCCATAAAACTCAAAGCACGATGTGTACCAAAAAGTCCGTCAATGATAATCTCAATTACTTCAATATTGATAATAATAAAACCTAAATACACTATAATATGAAGAATACCTGCTACAGGACGCCTCACCATTTTTGATTGTCCTAAAGCGATGCGCGCCATATTTGCCCATCTTTCTGATATTTTATCAGAGCGATCAATATCTTTTCCTAGAAAAATATTTCGTTTTAGTTTTTTGATGTTTCTAACAAAAAATCCAATTCCGAAAATTAATAATACCGCGAATAATATGTTATCTATATACTGCATATCTTTTTATTGATGGTTCCAATTATTTTCATCTGAGTTGTCATTAGGCGATAATCCAATGGTATCACCTCCAGTTGATATTCCTAATCCTAGTACCGTTCTATTGGCATAATTAAAATAGGCGGTTACTTGATTAATTTCTAAAATCTCACCATCGGACAAATTTACGGATTTCATCCGTTCTATATCTTCAAAGCTTAAAGTATCTAATGAGTTTGTAAGTTTTTTAGCATATCGCAATCCTTCGAGATATTTTTTTTCTAATATCATATTAAAAGCGCCTAATTTTAAACCTTCTTTTAATTCGTTGGATTTTGTATCATCTTTTAGCAATCTTTTCAATCCTTCAAAATGATGGTCAATACAATAATCACAATTATTTAAAATACTCACATATACTCCAATAGTTTCTAAATACCATTTTGGCAACGTGTTGTTACTATTGTGAAGTGCATTTTTGTAAAGCGCCATATGACCCATCATTGTATGTGGTCTTAGGCTATGTGCCAACATAATGTTATCTACATTATTGTTGGGTCCAGAAACTTTAGTGTATAATTTTTGTAGACGACCTGTTGCTTTATGGAATGGGATTGTTTTGATCCAAGTCATACTTCTTATTGTTTTTCAACTTCTTCTTTCGGTTGATATCCTTTGTCCTTTTTTTCAAAAAGAGAAAAATTTGTATAACGCTTAGGATGCTCTTTTACTTCGCGTAATAATTCTTCCAATTCTTTAGATGCATTTTCTAGGTTGATGTACAAGCCATCATCTTTTAATAATTTTCCGATAGAACCTTCTCCATTTTCCAAACCGCCTAAAATAGAATTTAACGACGTTATTGTAGTTTCTAATTTCGCAATTGTTTGACCCAAATTAGCATTGGCTAGAGAATCTGACAACTTTGCAAAATTATCGGTCATGACCTCAAGATTGTTGAGTGAATTGTCTAACTTTTCTTTGTTATCTACAAGTAACCCATCTAATGATTCAGAAACTTGCTCGAAATTATTCATGGTTTTATTTAAACTCTCAAAAGTCTTTCTTAAATTTTCTCTAGAGTTTTTGTCTAGGACTTGATTTAACCCAACCAATAATGAATCTGCATTTACAATAACACTTTCTAATTTTGCTTGTAAAGGCCCTAACTCTTCACTTAAAGATGAAAGCATATCTGACTCTACATGACCTCTTAAATAATCACCAGAAACAGCATTTTCGCCATCATAAGAAGGGTCGATTGCTAAAGACATTCCACCCATTAAACTTGCGCTATAAATTCTAGCAACACTTTCTTTAGAAAATTTAAAATCATTCTCTACACCAAACTCAACAACTAAAGTCCCTCTTTTTTCAAGGTTTTCGTTAAACTCAATACCTACAACTTTACCGACTTGATATCCATTAATCGTAACGGCACTCGCCGTATTAAGTCCTTTGATATCATTGTATTCAGCAAAATAAGTTCTGCTTGTATTTTTAAAAAGGTTTTGACCCTTCAAAAAATTATAACCCCAAATAGATATTGCAATAATAACAACTGATACAACCCCTGTTTTTAATTCTCTTGATATCTTCATATGCTAAATTCTTGTTTTCTTAAGCGGTACATATGTGTTCGCTATTAATCATTTAATTGAGTTCAGAAATTTTTCTTAGCTCGGTTCAAAATATTGATTTTTTAAGAAACAATAATACTAAATTTTTGCGAGCTACTCTTGTTCAATTCTGAGTTTTTAGGGCTTCTGCAACTGATACTTTTTTACCATCTTTAAAGGCAACAATAAACGCATCCTTATATCCTTTCTTCTTTGCTTGTTGATGCAAATCTTTGACAGTTTCAAAATTAGAAGTTTTCCCTAAATAATATTTATACGCATTACCCACTTTAACCCGTTCAATTTCTTTTAACCCTTTAAAATTGTAGGATTTAGTCGCTAATTTTTTTGAACCTGACGCAATTTGTACCTTAAAAACAATGTTAGCATTACGCTCTGTAGTATCAAAAACAATCTTATCATCTACAACTGTATTCATTGTAACCTGACCTAAATATTCTTGAATTCCTGCAGCAATTGCCTTTGCAAATTTAGACTGTCCTTTTTTAGAATTCATATAAGCTCCTTCTGTTTTATTAGAAAGAAATCCTGTTTCTATCAAAATACTTGGCATATATGTTTGATGCAACACCACAAAACCAGCTTGCTTTACTTTTCTGTCTTTTCGTTTTAAATCATGTGTCATATTATGCTGAACGATACTCGCCAATTGTAATGACTGGTCTAAATATTCTTCTAGCAGCATGGTAATTCCGATAAGAGATTCTGGAGAGTTTGGATCAAACCCTTTGTAGTTTTCCTTATAGTTTTCCTCTAGTAAAACTACCTCATTTTCTTTTTTTGCAACCTCTAAGTTTTGTTTGTTAGCATGTATCCCTAAAACCCAAGTCTCAGCTCCATAAGCCTGAGAAGTATGGGCATTACAATGTATCGACACAAATAAATCGGCATCTGTTTTGTTCGCAATTGCTCCACGCTCCCATAAATCAACAAAAACATCTGTTTTACGAGTATAAATAACATTTATATTTTCTGATTGCTCTAAAATTTCGCCAATTTCAAGAACAATATTTAAAGCAATTTCTTTTTCCTTGTATTTTTTATAGCCTACTTTTCCAGGATCATGTCCTCCGTGACCAGCATCTAAAACTACAGTAAAGGTTTTATCTTGAGCAAAACTTGAGTATGGAATTGCAATAAAAAAGAAGAAAAATACGAAAACCAATACTACATTCGTTTTGGTATTAAATTTGTTTAACATCTGTAAGGTCATCAATATATTTTAATTATTTTTGCCTCAAGTGGCTCAGGATTCTAAGATTGAATTATTGAGCAAAAAAAGATAAAAATTAACGGTCAAATTTCATCAGCTAAAGTAATAAAAGTTATGAGTTTTTGAACCTTGTTTTTTAGATAAAACGATAAAGTAATCAAAGCATTGCAAAAAAATATACATAAAATACTTTTATCCTTGTTTCTTTTCAGCTTTGGGGTGCTTTTTTCGCATGCACAAGAGCTTGAACAGCAAAAGGTAATAGAAGCTCCTATTAAAAACACTTCTTTAAAACTAAAGGATAGTGTCCCTCACCTGGAAGAAGAACTAGTGTTACTAAAGCCTATTGATTCTATTTCTATTGATAGTATTGTAAAACCAAAAAATGCTATTGAAAGCGTAATTACTCATAATGCAAAAGGTTATATGAAAGAAGATATGGTCAATAGTATTTTAACACTTTATGACGAAGCTGAAATAGATTATGGAGATGTAAATATTAAAGCAGGTAAAATTATTATCAACCATAAAACTAATGTTATAACTGCCTTCGGAATTAAAGATAGCTTGGGTTATGTACAAAGACCTGTGGTTGTACAAGATGGACAAGAAACAGTACACGATACCATAAAATTAAATTGGAAAACAGAACGCTTCATTGCACACGGAACAGATGCTCAGGACTTAGGTGGCTTTATTACTAGTACACGAGTTACTAAAAAAGTAAATGACTCTACCATTTATATTAGAGATGTCATTTTAACAACTTCAAAAAAAGAAATTCCTGATTATCATATCCTCATTAAAAAGGGAAAAATGGTTCCTAACCAAAAGATTGTTGCTGGTATGTCTCAAATGTATATTGCCGAAGTACCAACTCCAATAATTTTACCATTTGCTTATTTTCCATTAACAAAAGGACGTTCATCTGGAATTATTTTACCATCATATGGTACGTCTCGCGAGCAAGGATTTTTCTTACAAAACGGCGGTTATTATATGGCTATTAGTGATTATTTTGATATGACCATTACTGGAGATGTTTATACTAATAGTAGTTGGGCCTTAGGTGTTCAAAGTAATTATGTTGTGCGGTACAAATTTAATGGTAGCTTTAATATCCGTTATGAAAATTTATATACCAGCTTAAGAGGATTTGACGATTATAGTAGAGCATCGAACTACAATATTAGATGGAGTCACAGTCAGGATGCAAAAGCAAATCCAAATGCGCGATTTAGCGCTTCGGTTAATGTTGGTTCTAGTCAATATTTTAGGCAATCATTAAATGAGTATAATAGCAATTCGTTTTTAAATAATACGTTTAGCTCTTCCATTTCATACCAAAAAACATTTGTAGGTACTCCTTTTAATATGTCTGCTACAGCAACACACACGCAAAATACAAATACCGAAAGTATCATAATGTCGTTGCCAGCATTACAATTAAGTATGGATAGAATTTATCCTTTTGCTCCAAAAACAGGTAGTAAGAAAAATGCTTTACAAAATATTGGTGTGGTATATAATTTCTCTGGAGATTATCGCATCAACACAAATGAAGAAAATTTCTTTAAAAGTGAAATGTTTGAAGATGCGAAAGCTGGGGTTCAGCAAAATGTTGCTTTGAGTACCAGCACAAAAATTGCAAAACACTTTACACTTTCACCAAGTGCCAATTATAAAGAAATATGGTATTTTGACCGAATTAAAAAAGAGTATGAAGCTACAACAGACTCTATAGTTACTGACACTATTAAAGGATTTAATTCATTTAGAGAGTATAGCGCAAGCCTTTCCTTATCTACTACCCTTTATGGTGATTTAGCCTTTAAAAAAGGAAGGATTGAGGCTATTAGACATACCTTGAGACCCAGTGTTTCATATAGTTATAGGCCAGATTTCGGATTTTACTATGAAGATGTTCAACAAAGTGTTGACCCAAATGATTTTGAAACCTACTCTCCATATGCAAATGGTATTTATGGCAATCCAACAAACGGACTTACAAATAGTATAGGTCTTTCTATTGCCAACACTTTAGAGGCTAAAGTTAAGTCGAAAGATTCTACCGATATAGAATCTAAAAAAGTACAATTACTTAGCAACTTTAATATAAATACGTCTTATAACATGGCAGCGGATTCCTTAAAATGGAGTCCAACAAGTTTAACGGCTGGGACCAATCTTTTTAAAAATAAAATGACTGTAAACCTACGTGCCACATTAGACCCTTATGCCATTGATGTAAATGGTCGTAAAATAGATAAGCTAAATATAAATAATGGTGGAAGTCTTTTTAGACTAACAAACGCAGGATTGACCATGAACTATTCCATCACCAATAAAACTTTTGAAAAAGGAAGTGATAACGAAACAAATTCTAGAGACACTTATAATGGTAGAGACGCTACCCAGTCTGATGGAATTTTTGGTGAAGATATGAGAACCACGAACGAGGATGTTTTTGAAGGCAATGAAGATGGTAAAGGCGATGTAAAAATGAGCAAGCTGTATAGATCTAGTATTCCTTGGTCTTTACGCTTGGCTTATTCATTGAATTATAATAATTCAGCAAGACAAGAAGATATAACATCGCACTCTATCATGTTTTCTGGCGATATAGAATTAACTCCAAAATGGAAAGTTGGGTTTAGCTCTGGTTTCGATTTAAAAGACAGAGGAATTACTTATACTCAACTTCGTTTTAATAGAGATTTGGATAGTTGGCGTATGAGTTTTAACTGGGTTCCTTTTGGGCCTAGATCTACTTACAACTTTTATATAGGTATAAAATCTGGTATGCTAAGTGACGTTAAATACGACCAGCGACAACAACCTGATAGAAGGTTGTTTTAGTTGATCTAAATTGCCTGTTGTCATTACGAGAAATTCGTATGAATTTCGTGGTAATCTCTTTTTTAGAATGAGATTTCTTCACTGCGTTCGCAATGACGTTTAATGCCGAAATACTAATTAAAAAATTACTAACATGAAAAAAATAATCAATACACCGAATGCTCCTGCTCCGATTGGCCCATACAATCAAGCTATCTTAGTTAATGGCACCTTATACACTTCCGGTCAAATTGCAATTAATCCAAAAAACAATGAGCTAGTTTTAGATGCTATTGCTAAAGAAACCACACAAGTAATGGAAAACTTAAAAGCAGTTTTGATTGCTGCCAACATGGAATTTAAAGATGTAATTAAAACTTCAATTTTTATTGCAGACATGAATGACTTCTCAGAAATCAACAAAATCTACGCTACTTATTTTGATGCCGAAACTGCACCAGCAAGAGAAACTGTTGAAGTTGCTAATTTGCCAAAATTTGTGAATGTTGAGATTTCAGTGATTGCAATAAAATGACACACTAATCAGAATTAGTACTAAAATTGACTGTTGATTTTTTTGGCTTTACTAAAATGGAATCTTTCTGAACTTCAATAGAATCTTTTTTAATTTTTTTCTTTTTAAACCCTAATTTTTCTAGCAATTCTCTGCCATTTTCAAAATCAAATTGATAGGTTAAGCCAACGCCTTGTGTATAGCCTTCTTCCTCTTCGGTATATTGAATTTCATTTTGACGATTAAAAATTGTAGATCTTAAAGTACCTTCTTTATTCAATAAAAACTCAACACTTGCCTCACCAACCAAAGTAGTTTGCTTACTAGAACCAACAGGCACCCCAACTGAACCATCTAAATAAATACGATCATTAATTTTAGTTTTTACAGAAATATCTACTTGATCATTTGTATTTAATTCTTCTATATCTGATTGGTTGGATGCAGATCTATAATCAACTGCCAGTTTAAAATTATCGTTACCTGAGCTAATTAATCCTGAAATTGCACTTGATAAGATTTGGTAAGCCGTATCTTCACCTATGCCTCTTCCATTTTGGAATAAACTGGCTTGATCGTTATAAAAATTTCCAAACAATAATAAATTTCCAAAATGCATAAGCATATCGTCATTCTGATTTATTTTAAACTCCAATTCTGATCTTACGTCAGAGTCTGCATCGGGCAGCAATACATCAAACTCAATATCTGACGAATACAATTCACCCGTAAATCTAGCTATTAAATCTACTGCAATATCTCTATTGGTATATACGCTTTCTAAAACCACTTTTGGATTTGCGTAAACTCGATACAAAGTTTCGATATTAATCTCTGCAGTATATGGATTACCATTCCACGAAATTGACCCGCCTTTTGCGGCAACAAACTTTTTGTTTGCTATACCTGCAAAACTAAAATTATAGAGTCCATTATCAATAATAAAATCGCCATACATATTAAATTTACCATTGGTATCTAACTCTATTTGTAAATCTCCAGTTCCGCTACCTTTTAAAGAACTTCCAGTTGCCTTATCCATAATCATCTCTATAACCGCATCTTTGGTAACTTGAAGGTTAAAATTGATTGCCAATCCTTTAAACTTATCTAATAAAATTTCATTTGGTAATTTAATATCTGCAATTTCTTCATTATCAGAAATAAATGTTACCAGTTTAGATCTACTAATTGTTTTTATGTCGCTTAACGGAATTACGAAGTAGGTGCCTTTATTAGTTTTTCCGTTTACATCAATAGTTAAATTATCTGTAAATCCGTGTATTTTGGCGGTACCATCAATAAATGCATCTCCATAATACAATTCTTCTTCTGACACTTTAGTATTTAAAACTAGCAGATTTTGAGTAATCAAATTCAAGTCTAATTTCCATTCCGCAAAATTAGTATGCGATATGGTTCCGTTTAATTCGCCCTTTGTTCCTTCTTTAACATCTCTTAAAGAAATATCTATAATTTCAAAAGTTTGATTGTGCAATTTTACAACTGAAGTTCCTTCAAAATCATAATCAACATTAAGGTAAGGAAGTGCCACACCAGCTTCATCTATGCTTAATTCCCCATTCATGGTTGGGTTTTCTAACAAACCAGACAGTGTTGCTTTACCGTAAACATAACCGCGCATATTGGTGAAATTTTCATCACCTATCGGACTTAAGATATCTAATTTTAGTTTTTTAAAGTCGATATTCATACCAATAGTAGGCTTTGTTGGCGTAAAATCTATAACTCCATACGCTAACAAACTTGTATCTCCATTTTCTTTGATAGACACATCAACATCAAAGCGCTTAACCGAATTTTGTCCTTGAATACCTAACTTTAAATCACCTTGGTAAGATTCGTTTACAAAAAAATCTTCAATGGTAATGTTTGCTAATGGAATAACATCATTTTGACTTTCATTGTATTTAAGTTCTCCATTAATAAGTCCCGCAAAATTCCAATCATCAATATCTGGAGTTATACCTGCTAAATCAACATTTTTAAATGTTACGTTTATATTCTTTTCATCGGCTCCAAAAGTGGTTCCGAAAAATTTAATTTTTTGCACTCCAGAAACCATGTCAAAATCTTGAATTTCAAAAGCCGAAAAATCGCTTTCAAAAACAACTTTATTTTTTTTGTTTTCTTCTGGATTTAAATACCAGTTCTTATTTTTATAATTGATGTTGGATTTTTGAATACCTACAACCGACTTATTATTTTCATCAATAGTATGATAAAACCCTAAGTTAAAACTTTCTGTTTTATCAACACCTCCGAAAAATTGTGTCCTAAAATATAAGGTATCATTCAAGGTAATATTTACTAGCTCAAGGTTAGATAACTCATAATTTTTCATCGCAATATGCTCAACACTCAATTGGGTATTAAATAAAGGGTTTTGGTTGTCAACTTGTAATCTGATACTATCTATTTTTGTACCATAAGCGTTAATACTTGGCGAGCGCAAAGTCAACACTAGCGCATCTGTATCAGCATTCAAAGACCCTTTGATATAGGTATTAGGTCCTATGGTTACTTCTGGAAAAAGTATTTCAACAATTTTATCATCAATATCAAAAATAAAATCTAAATACTGCCCCTTTCCAACTCTATTTGGATGATAATTAGTATATATACTTCCAACTCCATTTTGGGCTATTTTACCCAAGTCATTAAATTTAAAAACTCCTTCAATCTTTCCGTTAATAATGTCTGGAGAATTCAATGTAATTGTTCTAACCTTACCCTTAAAAGATGAAGTAATATCAAAATCTTTGAAAAAATAAAGATCGTTTTGGTTGGTATAAGAAGCTTGAGTTATATGAATACTCCCAGCTAAATCCTCAACCGTATTTCCTTTAAAATTGATACCAATGTCTCCTTTTAAAACAGATATTGAATCGTGCTTAAATAAATTGAGCTTGTTAAAATCTACATAATCAATAATAGCATCAAAATTGAATTCATACACCTCAGAAGATAAATCGGCTAAACCAACAAAATCTAATCTTAGATTTGGATCATTGGCAAATAACTTGCCATTAAATTTCTTGTTTTCTAGCTCACCAAAGATGTCTATGTTTTGATAAGTATATCCTTTATATTGATGTTTTGAAATTTTTCCGTCCACAATGACACTCATATTTTCTATGGTAAAGCCTTTACCATCAATATCTGCATCAATTGAAAATTTACCAACCAATGAATCTTTCATGATTTTACCCAACTCAAAATCAATCACTTTTATATGCCCTAAATATGAAGCTTCATCAATATTATCAATATTTGTTAATTCAATATCTGTAATTGTCGACCCTAAATCAGAATTCATTTGAACTTGAGCATCAATCATATCAGAAGTAATAAACACATTTCCTGAAATTTCGAACCTGCCAAAATCTTTTACAATTGTTGGCAAAGACTTTTCTAAAATATTTGGTAAAAACCCTTTGAGTTGATAATAATCTGAAACTAAATTTGACAAATGTGCATCGACCGAAAAGCCTTTGTCAGTATCAAATGCATTTATCACATGGAAATCACCATCAACAATTAAATTTGAATCAGATCTTAACTTCAATCGTTTTGTTGTAAAATTATTTAGGGTTCCTTCTATTTTAGTAGCAAAATGCAATACATCTCCCTCTCCAAACTCTCCATAAAAATTATTTAAATCGTGTAGTGAAACATCCGCTTCGTGTATAATTGCTTCAAACTTCACCTTATTATTAAAATCAGCAAAAGAGCCATTTCTAAAAAAAGTAATATCAGCTTTGACAATTGAAGTTTCGGTTTCTAAAGTTGTTTTTAACAACTTCATTTCTTGTCTTGTATATGAAAAATCAGTTGTTAAATTTTTGACATCTATTTGATGATCGTCAATAAATTGTAGTTTTCTAATATCTCCAGAAAAGTTAGGGCCATCTACTAATAAATTATAAACCTGACCATGAATTTCTTTAAAGGTAACTGGATTATCATCTTCATTTTCATCACGCACCTCAAAATAAGCATCGCTTAAATTCACCAAAGTTGATGTCAGCACAAAAGTAGAAGGAACCTTATCTTTTTCTTCATCATCAAAACTATCAACAAAAACACTAAACGCATCATCAGTCTCTCCTTTATGAGTTTTAATAATAAAGTAAACGCCTTCTAATTCAATTTCTCCAAATTCCAATTTGTTATTTAAAATACTGCGATAACTAAAAATAGAAGTTTTTAAACTTTTTACATTAATCATAGAATCTAAGTGGTGATCTCTAATCTCAATATCTTTTAGTTCTACACTTCCTAAAAAAGATAAATCAATTTTATCTACTACAATGTGTGTATCAAAATCTTTATTAAGTAAATCAGTTGCCATTGACCCTAATTTGGTTTGCACCACAGGAATGGAAAGTGTAATTGAAAGTAATACCAGCAGTATTACGAGGAATCGTAAGAATCGAAATACTATTTTTTTAAATCGTTTGATAAGCCTTAACTTTGCATTTTATATGGCAATTTTCATGCCTTACTTGTTTTAAAATGAACTCTGAACCAATATATATTTTAGGAATCGAATCATCTTGCGATGATACTAGTGCTGCTGTTTTATGCAACGGAATGGTCTTGTCTAATATTGTGGCAAATCAAGAAATACACACAGCCTATGGTGGTGTTGTTCCAGAATTGGCTTCACGGGCACATCAACAAAATATCATTCCAGTAGTTCAGCAGGCAATCCAAAAAGCAAATATCGACAAAAATCAGTTAAATGCCATAGCTTTTACACGCGGACCTGGATTAATGGGTTCTTTGCTTGTAGGCACCTCTTTTGCCAAGTCATTTGCTATGGGGCTAGATGTACCTTTAATTGGTGTAAATCACATGCAGGCACATATTTTAGCACATTTTATTGAAGATAAAAATCACAGCAAACCACCCTTTCCTTTTTTATGTTTAACCATTAGTGGTGGTCATACTCAGATTGTAAAAGTGAATGATTATTTTGAAATGGAAATTCTAGGAGAAACTTTGGACGATGCTGTTGGAGAAGCTTTTGACAAGTCGGCAAAAATATTAGGATTGCCTTATCCAGGTGGCCCATTGATTGACAAATATGCACAATTGGGGAATCCTAAATCATATCAATTTACCAAACCAAGAGTA
Source organism: Flavobacteriaceae bacterium (assembly GCA_045047075.1). Classification (GTDB taxonomy): domain Bacteria; phylum Bacteroidota; class Bacteroidia; order Flavobacteriales; family Flavobacteriaceae; genus Urechidicola. Next base: position 24,148 of record JASFYP010000033.1, on the reverse strand, counting down.
GGTAAATTAGAGTTTAGTTTTAGCGGATTAAAAACCGGTATCCTCAGGTTTGTAGAAAAGAATGTAAAAGAAAACCCACAGTTTATCAAAGAAAACTTACATGATATTTGTGCATCAATTCAGCATACAATTGTTGAGATATTAATGGATAAACTAAAAAATGCTGTAAAAGAAACTGGAATAAATCACATTGCTATTGCTGGTGGAGTAAGTGCTAATTCTGAAATACGAAAAATTTTAAAAGAAGCTGAATCTAAATTTGGTTGGACAACCTATATCCCGAAATTTGAATACACTACAGACAATGCTGCTATGATTGGAATAAGTGGCTACTTGGCTTATCAGCAAAATAAATTTTCGGGAATTGATACCGTTGCAACTGCACGATTAAAAGTTACTGAATAAAAAAAACACCTTGATAAATCAAGGGGTTTTATTTTTACTTATTGTAATTATTTAAACTCTCTTTACTCCTTTAGGTAATTTAATTGAGCCGTCATGTGTATTCACTTTTACACGAGCATCCTTAGGTATTTTGATGGTAATTTTCTTTTTCATCTTCATGCTTTTTTCAAGCTTAGCCTCAATTTCTTCTTCTAACTTCTCCATCTTTTTTTCTTGTGCCTTTAATTTTGGCTCTATGTTTTTCTCAAACTCTTTTTCCCACTTCTCCATTTTCGCTTCATGCTTTTTTAGTTGTGGTTCTATATTTTTTTCAAAATCTTCTGCCCATTTCTCCATCTCGGCTTCATACTTTTCCATTTGTGGCTCAAATTTTTCTTCAAACTCCTTTGCCCAAGCTTCTTGTTGAGCTTCAAACTTTTCTAAATATTTTTTTTTGTTCTTCTCATATGCTTTTTGATCCCATTCAATTTTATTTAAATGTTCAATTACAATTGTTGGCATCTTTGGTGGAGTTGGAAAAGACACAGAATCAAAATTAAAACCATAAGCAATTACAGGTTCGAAATCAAAGTCTATATCGGGCATTTCAAAGTCCATATTTGGCATCTCGAAATCGAAATTAGCCGCAAAAGCATAATGAAAATCTGGTCTTGAGTTGATAACAACTCTGGTTGAGTTGCCCAAAGCCTCTACATTCCATCCATCAAAAAATTCTTTTGACTCCTCTACTGTTACTCCATCAATTGATAAAACAGTTTCTACCAATACTTGATTTTTATTCCAATGCTCAACGATAATATCGCTGTCGTGTGCATTGATTTCAACTATTACATCGCTCTTTACGTTAAATGATTCCGTAGATTTTTGCGTCTTGACTTGTGCAAATACTACCGATACACTCAATAGTAATACAGCTAATAAATTATGCTTTATTGTTTTCATTTTGTTGCTTATTTAAATTGTTTGTTTTCTTTAATTGTGCTTTTAATTGATACATTAATTTCAATCTCACTTGTAAGTTTTCTATTAACGCATTGATGGTTTCTTCTGATATTTCTTCTTCAGAATCAATCTTTGCAATAGTATTCTTATAAGATTCTTGTAATGCTCCCATCTCAATAAAATATCCTTCTAATAGCGTCCTATTATCATCTGTTATTTTAATTTTTGAGAACTGATAATTGATATGTGATAAATAATAATCTTCAACCTTTTTTAGATCTGGAGAAATATCTGCCATCGAACTGATTCCATTACTAGTAGTTTCTTCGAAAGAAAAATAATTAAAACCTGTTATTCCTAAACTTACAATGATTGTAATTGATGCTGCAATCTTCATCCAAGAGAAAGAAGATTTTTGTTTTGGAAATTCTTCTTCCAAACGATCTTCAAATCTACTTTTATGGCCTTTAGGCAGTACTCTTGAAACCATTTCTGGTGCTTCATCAAATAATTTTTTAATATCCTGTCCCATTGCTAGTTTGTTTTAACGATTCTTTTAATTTCTTTTTACCTCTTAATAACTGAGTTCTCGAATTCACTTCCGAAATTTCTAATATGGATGAAATCTCTTTATGATCGTAGCCTTCTATCAAAAATAACGAGAGTACCAATTCGTGTTTTTGAGGTAATTGAGAAATTGCCGATTTTACTACTTTAATAGATCAATACTTGTGTGAATCACTATCTTTTTTTAACCATGCCCCAAATGTTACTTCACCTTTATAAGAATCAATTTTCTTAAATGCTTTTATAAAAGCTTCTTGCATCGCATCCTCAGCATCCTGAGAATTTTTCATAAATCGGAATGCAATATTATACATTGCACCACAATATTGATTGCACAATTTCAATTGTGCTCTACGGTCGTGCTTCTTGCACTGTTCTATAATTCCTATAATGGTGAATTTTTACTTTGCGCTTAATCAGTTAGTGTTTCATTATTAAAGACGATACATTTATAGTGATGTTTCAAATTAGTGAGGTTTTTTGAAAATAATTCTTGAACCATCCCTATTCATTGGTTATTGCCTTTCTCTTGAGAAGTATTATTGACTTGTAATGCTTATATTTAAGCGTTTGATATTAGAGAAAAATAACAATTATCACTACAAAACAATTATGTTCTTGCACAGATGTTGTCTGAATGGTAATAAAACTTTACATTTGCATTTAATTTATAACTTATTACCATGAGTAACGGAACAGTAAAATTTTTCAATAATTCTAAAGGATTTGGATTCATCACTCCAGAAGAGGGTGACAAAGACGTATTTGTACATGTAAATGGACTAGTTGATGAAATCAATGAAGGGGACAAAGTAAGCTACGATGTAGAAGAAGGTCCAAAAGGATTGAATGCAGTAAATGTGAAAGTAATTTAATCGATTACTTTTCAACTTATTTTTAAAGGAAAAGCTTGTCATTACTGACAGGCTTTTTTTTATTTACAACTATTACTAAACTAGCTATATAACAATTTATTTAGCAAATAAAGTGTTGCGTATTAAGTCAAAATTAGTCTTTTTACATACTACGTTCATATCAAAAATGTTAGGCATATCTCTGACGTAACTATCATGAGAAAAAACACTTTTACCATAAATACTATTAGAAGATTGACTTAGAATTCCCTATTTGCCTTTTGGCACTTCACCTTAGTCTTCTTGTAACAAAATTGTATCTTAGTCGTTTAACTTTTAACAACCAAACTCAACTTTATAATTGGAAACAATCTTATCACTTAAAAATCTCGATAAAAAATTCGGCAAAGTACATGCCGTCAATAATTTGTCGTTCGAAATTAAAAAAGGAAATGTTTACGGAATTCTAGGGCCAAACGGTAGTGGAAAATCTACCACACTCGGAATTATTTTAAACGTGGTCAACAAAACTTCGGGAGAATTCAGTTGGTTCAACGGAGCATTATCTACACACCAAGCTTTGAAAAAAGTGGGTGCTATTATAGAGCGTCCTAATTTTTACCCTTATATGACTGCTGCCCAAAATTTAAAATTGGTTTGCAAAATTAAAGGTGTTTCAGAAGCCAACATTGATGATAAATTAAAAATTGTAAATCTATACAAACGTAGAGACCACAAATTCAAAACCTATTCTTTAGGGATGAAACAACGGTTGGCAATTGCCTCAGCTTTGTTAAACGATCCTGAAATTTTAATTTTAGATGAACCTACCAATGGATTAGATCCACAGGGAATTCATGAGATTAGAAAAATCATAAAAGATATTGCAGCAAACGGAACAACTATTTTATTGGCATCACATTTATTAGACGAAGTTGAAAAAGTTTGCTCGCATGTGGTTGTGATTAGAGAAGGTATAAAATTGTATGAAGGGAGAACTGATGAAATAACATCATCGCACGGATTTATAGATTTAAATACTAAAAATCAAAATGAAGAATTATTAAAAGTTTTAGAAACATTTGACGGAATTGAATCCGTGAAAAAAGAAATTGATGGAAAACTTATTGCAACCTTAAACAGAAATGTAACTGCTAGCGAAATAAATCAGTTCCTTTTTAATAAAGGCATTGTTTTATCGCATCTAGCAAAACGCAAACCGAGTTTAGAACAACAATTTTTAACACTAACTAACGACAAATAATCATGTTTAGATTACTAAGTATAGAATTTCATAAACTAAAACACAATACGGCAAGTAAGGTCTTAATCATCATCTACTTTTTATTATTGACCTCTACGGCATTGATTGCCATGATTAACTTTGATTTTGCCGAAGTGCAATTTCATTTAGCAGAAATGGGGATTTTTAATTTTCCTTATATCTGGCATTTAAATACATGGTTATCATCTACCATAAAGTTCTTTTTATTGTTGGTCATTGTATCTATGATGGCTAATGAATATAGCAACAAAACGTTGAAGCAAAACTTAATTGATGGGTTGAGCAAAAAAGAATTTGTGCTTTCAAAGTTTTATACGGTACTCGTATTCTCCCTAATTTCAACGCTTTTTGTTTTTATTGTTTCTTTAACTTTAGGTTATATCTATTCTGATTTTACTGAACTCTCTATTGTATTTTCTGATTTGGAATATCTCCTAGCCTTCTTTGTTAAACTTGTTGGATTTTTCTCTTTCGGGTTGTTTATGGGTATTTTAGTAAAAAGATCAGCATTTGCGGTTGGTGGTATTATTGTTTGGTTTATCATTGAGAGCTTTATGAAGGTATATCTAATGTGGAAATTTAGAGGTACCGATTCTGATATTCCTGATAACATCTTACAGTTTCTTCCTTTAGAGTCTATGAGTAATCTTATTAAAGAGCCATTTACAAGATTCTCGGCAGTAAAGTCGGTTGCCAATCAGATAGGTGAAGATTTAAGCAAAGATTTTTCGGTTCATTTTACTGATATTCTAATTGTTTCTGTTTGGACATTCATATTCATTTACCTTTCTTATAGATTATTAAAACGTAGAGATTTATAAACTGTTAAAATTCTGCTAAATACAATAGGGTTTTCATATATTTGATTTCTATTTTTTTAGCTCATGAAAAACCTATTATACCTCTTTATATTTTTAGTGACATTTTCAAGCTTTGCACAAGGCGAAGCCAATGTTTGGTACTTTGGTCACAATGCAGGTTTAGACTTTAATACAGTTCCGCCAACTGCTTTAGTTGGAGCAGACCAAGGGCAATTAGATACTTTTGAAGGATGTTCTTCATTCTCAAATACAAACGGTGATTTATTATTTTATTCTGATGGCACTACAGTATGGAATGCAAACCATGTACCAATGCCAAACGGTGTTGGTTTGGCTGGTGATTCTTCTAGCTCACAATCAGCAATGATTATTCCAAAACCAGGAAGCACAACCATCTATTATATTTTTACCGTAGGTGCCCAATCTAGCGGAAATGCAGGCTTTAACTATTACGAATTAGATATGTCTGCTAATAGTGGATTAGGTGATATCGTCTCAGGCCCTGTAGATTTATCGGCTGGAAGAAATACAGCAAGCTGGTCAGAAAAAGTTGCCGCAGTAAAAGGTGATCTTTGTGAAACTTTCTGGGTGCTATCATTAGTGGGAAATGAATTTTTAGCTTATTATATTGATTCATCAGGTGTCTATTTAACTCCAGCACCATCAACAGTACCCTATTTTTCTAGTGATCCTAGAGGGTACTTAAAAATATCTCCAGATGGCACTAAAGTAGGAGTAGCCCATATGCAAATTGGAGGTTTTTTAATCTATGATTTTGACGATAGCACAGGAATCGTTTCAAATCAGCTAAACCTTCCGTTACCTAGTATTTCTGGAATAAGTAGTTTTCTGCAACCTAACAAACCTTATGGTGTAGAGTTTTCTCCTAATAGCGAGAAAATTTTTGTGCATTCATCTAATGGAGGTCCTTTCAATGACAATTCTGTTGGAGCACATTATTCATCACTTGTTCAGTTTGATATCAGTTTACCAACAAACCCCGAAATTATTAATTCAAGTAGAATAATTGATGCTCGAAATTTATATCGTGGCGCTTTACAATTAGGCCCAGACCATAAAATTTATCGATCGCTTTCACAATCATATACAGTCGGAATACCATTTCTTAGCGTTATAGAAAGCCCTAACGAAGATGGTGCCGCAGTAAATTACCAACACAGCACCGTTACTTTAAGAGCACAAAATTCATCACAAGGCTTACCTCCTTTTATAGCATCAATATTTTCACAAATAGAATTGACCGGTGATGATGGCAACGGAAATACCGTAATCATAAATGACCAGAATTTTGACTTATGTACTGGCGATAATATTAGTATAATTTCTGACCCTCTTGTTGGCACACCAATTTACAATTGGGATAAAGACGGGGTATTCTACGCAAACACTCCTGATATATCTTTTCCAAATGTAGCACCATCAGACAATGGTGTTTATAAACTACAAGCAGAATTTACAGATGCCTGTGGAATTATTAGCACATTAGAAGGAGAATTCACATTAGCTGTTTATGATGTTCCTGTAGCTCCAATAGCTTCCGCTTTACAAAATATTATTGAATGTGACAATAATAATGATGGTACTTTCCCTTTCGACTTAACCATAAATGATACTGTAATTATTAATGGACAAACAGGAATGGAAGTTGTTTATTTTACAACGCAAGCAAATGCAGATAATAATTCAAATTCTCTTTCTAGTCCTTATAATAGTGGTAGTGCAACTATTTATGCAAGAGTTCAATCTGTTGGAAACACAAATTGTTACGACACTACTTCTTTTGATATTGAGTTATACGATGGCGCTTTTCCAACTGATATTGCAACTATGACTCCGCTCGAATTATGCGACGATACAAGCATAGGAACTTTAAATGATGGATTGGTTGTTACAGATTTATCAGTAAAAAATTTAGAAATTTTGAATACACAATCTTCTGTAGACTTTACACTAACTTATTTTACAGATGCAGGTTATCTAAATCAAATTGTAGCACCCAACATCACAAATTATGACAATACATTATTTCCTGGAGGGCAAACAATTTATGTTAGAATGACCAATAATTTAAATCCTACTTGTTTTGCCGATACCTCTTTTGAATTAATCATTTACGAACAACCTCTAGCCAATATACCACCTACCATGATTTTGTGTGATGATGATAACAACGGCACAATGCCTTTTGTTTTGACCGATCAAGATAGTTTTATCAGTACAGCTTCAGGTATGACTATTACTTATCATCCTTCACAAGCTGATGCTGATACAGGAGCAAATCCAATATCGAGTCCTTTTGAAAGTGGTAACACCACCATATTTTCGAGAGTAGAAAATGATTTAAGTCCCACATCATGTTACGATACATCTTTTTTTGACATCGAAGTGTATGACTCAGCTTTTCCACTTGATGCTGCTAGTATATCACCAATAGAAAATTGTGATAACACATCGGTCGGTACAGATACAGACGGATTCATTTTATTCGACTTAACACAAAACGAAACCGCTATTTTAAACGGGCAATCAGCTACAGATTTCACTTTGACCTATTTTACTGATGCAGCATATTTGAATCCAATCACTACACCACCAAATGTATTTAATAATACTGGTTTTCCTAGAGGGCTTACTATTTATGTGCGCATGATCAATAATTTAGAAAATTCTTGTTATTCCGATACTTCCTTTGAAATTGAAGTTTTTGAATTACCTACAATATTAGATACTTATTTATTTAAAAATTGTGATGAAGATGGTACCCCTGACGGGTTTACAGATTACAATCTAGATGAAGCAAATGAATTTATCACCTTGGGCGATACTTCATATACTGTAACTTACTATTTATCTTTTGCAAATGCTGATACAGCTACAAGTCCAATAGCACCATCACCATTTAATAATGCAACACAAAATACGGTATATGCTAGAATTGAAACTACAGATGGTTGTCATCGTGTATCAACTATTTCTTTACAAGTTTCAACTACATCTTTCCCTGTTGGCTATAGCAAAATATTAAGCTCTTGTGATGACGATGATACTATTGATGGTCTACATATTTTTGATTTATCATTAGCATCTCCAGATTTAATTGCTCAGTTTCCAACTGGTCAAAACCTAACGGTACACTATTATAGAACGCTAGCAGACGCCCAATTAGAAATGAATGAAATTATTTCTCAAACAGATTATATGAGTGAGAATCCTTTTACACAAACTATTTTTGTTCGTGTTGAAAGTGGAGATAATGGAGACTGTTTTGGGTTAGGAGGAAATTTAACTTTAGTAGTTGACCCAAGACCAGAATTTGAAATAGACCCAGAAGCAATTGTTTGTTTAAACTTACCTCCAATCACTTTAGAAACTTACAATCCAAATGATGTATATACTTATACTTGGACTGGACCAAACGGATTTAATGATACTGGATCTTCAACAACAGTTTCTGAAGGAGGCATATATACTGTCATTGCAACCTCAACAGATGGTAATAACTGTGAATCTTTTCCTCATACCGTAGATGTAAGTGAATCTATTATTGCTGATATAAATTCTGATGATGTTACAATTACAGATGATTCTGACAACAATACTATTACCATTAATAATGATAATAATAATCTTGGAATTGGTGATTATGAGTTTACACTAGATGATCCTTTAGGCTTCTACCAAGACGAACCCTTTTTCGAAAATGTTGCTCCTGGAATTCACACCATATATGTACAAGACAAAAACAATTGTGGTATAGCTCCATTGGTAGTAGCTGTAATTGGTTTCCCAAAATTCTTTACTCCAAATAATGATAGTAAAAATGATACATGGCAAGTGAAAGGGGTCAGTGATGGGTTTTTCGTAAACTCTACAATCTATATTTTTGACCGCTTTGGTAAAATTATTGCCAATATCGATGCCACTGGCGCGGGTTGGGATGGGTATTATAATGGCAAAACATTACCTTCTGATGATTATTGGTTTACTGCAGAGCTTATAGATAGTGAAGGTAACATCCGATTTAGAAAAGGGCATTTTAGTTTAATCCGCAGGTAAAATATATAGTATGAAAAAATATTTATTTATATCCATACTTTTTTTAACAATTTTCCAAGTTCAATCTCAAAAGCAAACTGCATTTTGGTATTTTGGAAATTTTGCAGGATTAGACTTTAACACGACACCCCCTACCCCATTAACAGATGGGCAACTAACTACAAACGAGGGATGTGCAGCTATTTCTTCAAATAATGGAAGCTTACTTTTTTATACAGATGGCGTTACTGTTTGGAACCGAAACCATCAAATTATGCAGAATGGAACTGATTTAAAAGGACATAAATCTAGCACAAACTCGGCAATAATAATTCCAAAACCAGAAACAACTAACATTTACTATATTTTTACTATTGATCAGTTAGCAAACCCAAATGGGTTACAATATTCTGAAGTTAATATGAATTTAGCTGGTGGGTTAGGTGGTGTTACTGCAAATAAAAATATCATATTGCATACACCAACTACCGAAAAAATAACTGCGGTAAAACATCAAAATGGTATTGATTGGTGGGTTTTAACACATAAATGGGATAGTCAAGATTTTGTTGCGTATTTGGTTACCAATTCAGGTGTGACATCTGGAACGACTACAAGTATCGGAACAAACCTAACAGGTTATGTTGGCAACTCTGTGGGTGCTATAAAATTCTCACCAGACGGAACAAAAGTTGCCATAGCAAATAGTAGTACTAATAATCAAGTTCAATTATTCAGCTTTGACGATACAACTGGTATTCTAAGTAATCCTATAACAATACCTGGTTTTAACTCAAACGGCTCTGCATCAAATAGTTTACTAACGAATGTTTATGGTCTCGAATTTTCTATTGATAGCAAATTGCTATATGCATCAGATAGAGGTGGGTCTATTTATCAATTTAACACAGAACTAGGAACACCCAATGAAATTATCACCTCTCGATTTGAAATTGCAAGCTCAATAAATAGTTTAGGAGCTTTACAAATTGCTCCAAACGGAAGAATATATGCAGCGCTAGAATTCGAAAAATATCTAGGGGTTATTTCTAACCCAAACAGTATTGGTTTTGGAACAAACTATATTAATGAAGGTGTATCATTAGGAAATAATTCTTCTAAATTAGGGCTACCACCTTTTATACAATCGTTCTTTTTTAAAGAAGTTACTACCGAGTTTAATTGTTTTGGAGAAACTACTGAGTTTACTTTGGCTAACCCTGAAGTAAGTCAAATATGGGATTTTGGAGATCCTGCATCTGGACCGAATAACACATCAATTTTAGTAAACCCTACACATGTTTTCACATCAGTTGGCAGTTATACAGTCCGTGTTATTTCAACAACTTTTTTAGGCGAAACCTTTGAAACACCTGTTATCGTTACAATATCCGAAATTCCAACAGCAACTATTCCTTCTGATTTTATTATGTGTGATGACGATGAAGATGATGATACAAAAAACGGTATCATTCAATCTTTCATGTTAACAGATAAGGATGTAGAGATCATCGGCGCTTTAGATATCAATCAGTTCGATGTATTGTATTATGAAGATACTGCACTTACAATTCCTATTGACAAAAATAACCCTTATGAAAATATAACACCTAACACTCAAATTGTATATGCTAAAATTTTTAATAAAGATGATAGCACTTGTTTTGATTCGGTCGAATTAAATTTAGTAGTGAATCCTGTTCCTATCTTTGATTTAATTGATACAAAAATAGTTTGCTCTAATAATTTACCCGATTCAATAAGTGCAGAAAATCCAACAGGGAATTATGATTATCTTTGGACTTTAGACGATTTAACTATTTTAGGAAATTCTCAAACTTTAGATATTAATTCTCTAGCTTTTATTCCTGATGAAGGAATCACGATAACACTTACAGCTACAAACCCAATTAATAATTGTACAAATGTAAAAACTGTTTTTATTGAAAAATTTGAAATTGACATTCTAACTATAAACGACATTACTATTGTTGATTTAACAAATAACAACACTATAACTATCAACCCGCAAGACCCAAATTTTATTTTAGATGACTATGAATTTGCACTAGACGACAATGATGGGGGTATTGGAATCTATCAAGACGATCCTTTTTTTGAAAATGTAATTCCAGGGATAAGAACAATTTATATCAGAGATAAATTTGGATGCGAGACTATTGATCTTGAAGTTCCAATTTTAGGATTCCCAAAATTCTTTACGCCAAACAATGATAGCTATAATGATACTTGGCACATTCAAGGTATCAGCAATAGCTTTTACACCACTTCTACCATTCGTATTTTTGATCGTTTCGGAAAAATTGTAGCAAGTATTTTACCACAAAGTGATGGTTGGGATGGATTATACAATAACGTTGAACTACCCGCAAGCGATTATTGGTTTAGTGCAGAATTAGATGATGGCAATGGAAATATTAGAAATATCAATGGTCATTTTAGTTTGAAAAGATAACAATGAAAAAAAAACTGTATTTCTTAATACTTATTTTTTTTTATCTGCAATTTAACGCTCAAGAAGTTTCTCTATACCAGCAGTTTGGTGGTCACATTGACTTTACTATGATTGGTAACACGTTGAATTTAGAAGAAAACGGAATCTTTGCCAATTGTGCCATCAACACAAGTTCATCTGCCGAACTAAACCTAAATACTGATGACACAATCATTGCTGCATATTTATACTGGGCAGGATCTGGAACAGGAGAATTTGACGTAAAACTCAATAATACTGATATCACTGCTCAACGTACTTTTGCCGATTCATTAACGGATATTTTGCCATTCTTTAGCGCTTTTTATGATGTTACCGAACAAATAGTAACCGAAGGAAATACAACCTATACTATTTCAGAATTCGATTTAAATGATGTGATTGCAACCTACTGTCCAAATGGCACCAACTTTGGTGGTTGGGCAATTTTAATTGTTTATGAAAATGATGCGTTGCCACTCAATCAAATCAATATATATGATGGGTTAGAGCATGTACCTGATACACTTACCATACAGCTAGATAATATTGATGTGATTGATAATAATGATGCCAAAATTGGTTTTATTGCTTGGGAAGGTGATGCTGCTTTACAAGTAAACGAATCATTATTTGTGAATGGAAACCTCATCGGAAATCCACCATTGAATCCAACTAATAATGCTTTTAACGGCACTAATAGTTTTACGGGAGCAAGTACTCTTTACAACATGGATATTGATGCGTACAACATTCAAGATAATATTGCTATTGGTGATACCGAAGCTACAATTCAGTTAACTTCAGGGCAAGATTTTGTGATGATAAATACGGTTATTACCAAACTAAATAGTCAGTTACCAGATGCAACTATCAGTATTGATAATTTTGAAATTACTTCTTGTAATAATTTTGAAACCTTAGTCAACCTAACTGTTTACAATAATAACTCTACCAATTTTTTACCTGCTAATACATCCATCACCATATATGCAAATGAGCAATTGATTGGTACAACTTTCACCTCTTTTGATATCCCTATTGATGGTTCAGAAAGTTTTGAACTTGGCCTTTTAATTCCAGAATCAGAATTACAAAACTTTACTTTAACCTCTATTGTAAATGAGTTGAATCCTGTGTTAGAAATTAGAACTGATAACAATACAGATATCTTAGAAGTTAATTACCCCTTACCTCCAACCATTGAACAACCCAAAAGTTTATTGGAATGTAACATTGGTTTTGAAGTGGGAATTTTTGATTTCAGCTCAATTCTCGAAAAATTAATAGATGACTCTGATGGCGAAACTGAGTTTGATTTTTATCCATCCGAAGAAGATTTTATCAATGACACCCAAGAAATAAATCCTGCTTTTGAATATGAAAGCATCGCAAATCCGCAAACAATTTATGTAAAAGCAACGAATAGGTTGACAGGTTGTTTTTCATTAAGCACATTTCAAATTTCGGTTTACAATTGCCCTCCAACAATTCCCGATGGGTTTTCTCCAAACGGCGATGGCATCAATGAAACATTTTTTATTGCTGGCTTGTATGATATTTTTGTAGATTTTAAATTAGAAATTTACAATCGTTGGGGAAATTTAATTTATGAAACTAGCCAACAAAAAGCACCTTGGAATGGTCGTTTAAAAAACAACAAAGAGTTAGTGCCTGTTGGTGTTTATTATTACGTGTTACATTTAAACGATGAAGATTACAAACCTGTACAAGGGAGTGTTTATGTGAGTCGATAATTTTCTAAAACAATAAACTTAGTTCCTTGGCTTTCATCAAAAAAAACACGAGATTCGCTTACTTGTGCTAAACTCGTTTCAGTTTCGTTGGATATAACTAATTGAAACTATTTACATCCTAAACATTAGGCAACATTAGAAAACATGAATACCAATAGGCTAGAAACATCGATAGAAACTTTTACGAAAGCTTCGGAAATTCTAGAAAAAGCTTCAGATGAAGGACTAAAGAAATTATCTGCACTTAGAAAACCTAACAATGTAATACACCTTAAAGACATAACAAATAAAGGGGACAAAACCGAACGGACACTTGAAGCATCACAAAGAATTCCATCATTAGTTCTTTTAGCACTTTCAGTAGAAATGCAATTCAAATTAAATATTTTTAACGAAACAGGGAAAGAACCAAGAATACATGGATTAAAAAAATTGTTCAATTCGTTATCTAGTAAATCTCAATTAAAAGTTCAAAATACAATTGAAAAGAATTTGAATCTTTCTTCTTCAGAATTTGATTTGGCCCTTGACGAAAATGATCAGGTGTTTATAAACTGGCGCTATCTTCATGAATCAAACAAAACTAATAATGCCGGTATTGCTTTTTTAAAAGAACTTATGCATAATCTTAAAGAAATATAAAACGTTGCCTAACAGCGCATAAAAATAATGCGTAAGTTTAGTACTTAATCAATGTCTAGTGCAATTTTGTTATACCAAACCGATAAGCGTTACTCAAAAGCACTTCCCAAAAATCCAAGTATTCCCCTCATCAAAAAATAAAAAACTTCACTCCCTGTAATAATCTTTAACTTGAGCCACTAATCAAGAAAACAACAATTTGAGTAGCGATTTTTACAAGGCATCCATTTTGCCATATGCTGGCATCATCATAAAAATATGTAGGGCATATACCGATTCACAAGAAGATTTTGAAGATTATTATCAAGAAGTCTGCTTACAAATATGGCGAAGTAGAGAGCAATTTAGAGGCGATTCTAAATGGTCTACTTGGATTTACAGATTGTCACTTAACATTTGTTTAACGCTAATCAAGAAAAAGAATAACAACCGTCAGCACAGAACAACTGATGTATCATTTATCGAAAACTCAGAAGACAATCACGCTTTTGCTGATGAGTCGTTGAACTTATTGTACGATGCTATTAAACAGTTATCTAAAATTGACAGAGCAGTTATTCTGCTGTATTTAGAAGAAAAACCCTACAAAGAAATAGGTGAAATTATTGGTACAAGCCATAATAATATTGCCGTGAGAATTACAAGAATTAAAGAACGATTAATAAAATTATTAGATGGAAAAATCAATTGAATCAATTTGGAAAGAAGGTTTTTTAGAAAACAATGCCTTAGTAGCTCCAAAACTAAATGACTTATACAATCAAAAATCAATAGATATTGTAGAGAAATTTAGAAGAATGTATAAGGTAAATATCATTGGTATTATTTTGTTTGCGCTCATATTATTACCAGTTGCAACTTTCGTTAAAATACCATATATGGGAATGTCTTTCTTTGTTTTATTTAGTGTCATTATATTCTTTGCTATAAAATTCAAAAAAAAAATAGACACAATCAATAAGAATGCTAATAGTTATCAATATCTAAAAACTTTTGACAATTGGACCAAAGAAATGACCAGTTTCAACACTAAGTTATCTCGCTATTTATATCCATATGTTTTTTTATCAATGATCGCTGGGTTTTGGTTTGGGAGTATAGGAGGCGATATACCTGGAGAGAATATGGTAAATATATTACTCACAAAATATCCTGATATGATGGTGTTATTTGGAGTCCCATTATTAGGAGTTATAGCCATCATAATAATTGTTGGATTACTCGCCTACTTTGGAGGTAGAATTGGAGAATGGGATTTAAAAATTGGCTATGGCAGAATCTTAAAAAGATTAGATACTCTATTAGCTGATATGGAAGAATTAAGAAGAAATAATTAAAACAGAAAATGAAATGAAGATTGAAAATTTTATAAACAAAGAGGAATTATCACATAACAAAAAGTATGTTAAAGTATCTAGCAAAATGCAAGATTTAATAGTTGCTTTAAACAAAAAGAAAATTCCAGATGAATTCATTAGTGTCATTAATGATGATATCAAAAACCTAAATTCATTTTTTGGAACTGATAAACAACTTATAAAACTGACCAAAAAAACAACTGCTAAGATTTTAAAATTGGTTGATACAAAATTAAAATTGGTTTCTAAACACCACTATCGAAATGTAGGTATGATTATAGGAATGCTTTTCGGGCCAATAGTTACACTCCCTTTTGATGGGTTTGGCTACAGTGGTTTGGGGATGATATTGGGAATGGCTATCGGAATTGGCATTGGTACCAACCTCGATACAAAAGCTGCAAAAGAAGGCAAGCAGTTAGATGTAGAACATGTCGGGTATTAAGCAGTTATCTTCTTAAAACAGCTTAAAAAAATTATCCAAACTGTTTATTCTTTACTAATTATAGTATACTTATAAGTAATATAAATGTATATTTATAGTTAAATAGCTTAAACAAAATCATTTATGCCCAATTGTAACCCCTCAGATTTGGCCGTATTTGTTCCTGATTCACAAAACCTATGGAACAAAAAAAAGGTACAACATCTTTACAGAAGACTTGGCTTTAGTATGTCTAATACTAATATCCAAACTGCTTTATCCAATACACCTTCAGCCTTAATTGACTCTTTATTTGACAATGCTATAGCGCTTGGAGTTATGCCTCCTCCTACTTGGGTAAACATGGCCGAAAGTGATTATACAGATCCTGATAATGAAATACCACTGCAACATGAGGTCTTGTATTTACACTTTACAGATGATATGTTAAGCAACAGTTTAAGGGGTAGATTTACACTCTTTTGGCATAACCATTTTGTAACCAAATTAGAAGATTACTGGTGCCCTTCATGGATGTATAACTACTATCAAACTTTACACACCTATGCTTTCGGAAATTTTAAAGAGTTTACAAGAGCCATAGGAATAACACCTGCA
Source organism: Flavobacteriaceae bacterium (assembly GCA_045047075.1). GTDB lineage: Bacteria > Bacteroidota > Bacteroidia > Flavobacteriales > Flavobacteriaceae > Urechidicola. The sequence continues at coordinate 7,925 of JASFYP010000033.1, read as the reverse complement.
ATGATTGTTTTCTTAAATGGATATCAAAATACTGCTGAAGAACCAAATGAAAATTATGCGCGTGAATTGTTAGAACTTTTTACTTTAGGTGTTAACAATGGCTATACGCAAACAGATATTGTTAATATAGCAAGAGCATTTACAGGATATACTGGTTATACAGAGTTTTGTGCTCCAATTAGTTTTAATAGTAATGATTTTGACATTGAAGATAAAACCATTTTTGAGCAAACAGGAAATTGGGATTATGATGATGTCATTGATATTTTATTTGAGCAAAGAGGAGATTTAATTGCTAATCATATCTGTACAAAACTATATGCTCATTTTGTTTCTCCGGAAATAAATGAAAGCATCGTAAGCCAACTAGCAACAACTTTTATAAATAATAATTTTGAGCTTGCCCCTGTTTATAGGCAATTATTTAAAAGCAACCATTTCTTTGATGAGATGGAGATAGGAGCTATTGTTAAAAGCCCTTATGATCATTTTATATCTTTTGTAAATGAAGCTAATTTTACAGTAAGTGATGAATTTAAAAGAAATATGATTTGGTACAATGGCCAAATCGGGCAACTTATTTTTGACCCCAACGATGTTGCTGGATGGCAAGGAAATCATGATTGGATAAACTCGAGTACATTGATAGGTCGTTGGCAAGGAATTGAATGGTATTTGTGGGTCGTTTGGGATAATTATAGAGAAGAATTAAGAACTCTGGCTATCGAATTATCTTCTGTAACAGAAACTGATCCTGGAGTCATAACTCGACATATTGTCGATCATTTTATAGCTACAGGTTTGCAAACTCAAGCAGATTATGATATTGCAACAGCAGTCTTAAAAGACCAAGTTCCGCAAAACTACTTTGATAATAACTCTTGGAATTTAAATTGGGATTCTGCTCCCTACCAAGTATTACTTTTACTTTTTTACATTTCTAAGTTACCTGCTTTTCAATTAAAATAGTCAGTCATGTGCAACGAAAATAAATTACATAAAAAATACATCAACCCTAAAAATTTAGGTGAAAAACATGATAAAGAACATGCTGTTTGGAATAGACGCTCTTTTTTACAAGCATTAGGATTAACTTCTGTTGGTTCAATTATGCTTGGTAAATTGCCAGTTTCAGCAGCCAACCAAACACCTTTGAGTGCAGCATTGACAACTTCAGATAATGATAGAGTACTTGTCATCATCAGGCTAAAAGGAGGAAATGATGGTTTAAATACTGTAATTCCTCAATATGATTTTGATACCTATGCCAATTTAAGGCCCAATATTAAGATTGAAAACAACAGCTCTTTTGCCTTGTCTGCAGATTTTAGAATGCCTAATTACATGCAAGATTTACAACCACTTTGGAATGATGGTAAAATGAAAATTGCACATGGAGTTGGATATCCTGATCAAAACCTATCACATTTTAGTTCTGCTGACATTTGGTCAAATGCTGCTGATAATGATAGATACTCTTTACGTACAGGAGTTTTAGGAAGGTACTTTGAAGATTTATATCCAGATTATTTATTGAACCCTCCAGCAATTCCTCCTGCAATTCAAATAGGAAGTTTAAGTAACTTACTATTTAACGGAGAAGATACAGGCTATGCTTTTTCAGTTGCCAATCCAAATCAATTAGAAGAAATTGCCCAAAATGGTACAGCCTATGACGTACAAAATTTACCTGAATGTACTTATGGGAATCAATTAGGGTGGATTCGGTCTATTGTCAACACAACCTATACATATGCCGGAGTTATTCATGAAGCATATAATAATGCTACAAACAACGCATCTTACAACGAATCAAACATTTCAAAACAATTAGCAATTGTTGCGCGATTGATAAAAGGAAACTTAGGCACCAAAATTTATATGGTAACTCTTGATGGTTTTGATACACATGCTGAACAGCCAACTGCTCATCAACAATTAATGCAAGATTTAACAAATGCAGTAAGCAATTTTTATCAAGATTTAAATGACGTTGGAGTAGGGAAAAATGTGTTGGCAATGACTATTTCTGAATTTGGAAGAAGACCAGAAGAGAATGCATCTAATGGTACAGATCATGGATCGGCATCTACAATGATGCTGTTTGGTGAAGGCCTTGAAGGAAATGGATTTATTGGCTCACATCCAGATTTAAGTAATTTAGACCAAGATCTAAACTTGAATTTTACAACTGATTTTAGAAGTATTTATGCGGCCATTCTCGAAGATTGGTTGTGTATTGATTCTGGTATTGTTGATGCTTCATTACTTACAAATTATAGTAGAGCAAATGTTGGTGTTGTTTGTAGTAGTAATTCTGATCCTGATAATTCTATAGATAACTTCACTCACAGAGCCATCTATAGAGACAATGCTGTTTTTGTAGATTTTGACATACCAAACCCAAGCCATGTGACTATAGAAGTGATAAATATTCTTGGTCAAAAATCAGGAATTATATATAATGAACGTGTTCTTGCAGGGAATTATCAAGTAGATTTAAATCCAAAGAATAAACGCTATTCTGTTGGGCAATATTTTTACCAAATAGCTGTCAACGGAAAGCTTCATAGTAAGGCTTTTGTATTTGTAAAATAATCATCCAATTCACATATTCGTTTTGTTCTTATTATTATTGTTTCAATAAAAACAGGTAAGTAAAAAAACAACTGTTTTAAGTAACAAGTTAATTCCAAGATCGTCTAATTTAAAGATTTAAAAGAATGGATTCAAAGAAAAAAAACGCAAGAATAGCAGGGGTATTATACTTACTATTGGGTATAACAGGTGCTTTTGGCATCATGTATGTTCCCTCCAATATTATGGTAGCTGGAGACGCAACAGCAACAGCCAATAATATTGTTAATTCTGAATTTCTTTTTCGCTTAAGTATGGTTAGTAATCTAATTAGCCAAACGATTTTTGTCTTTTTAATGTTATCTCTAAATCGCTTACTCAAAGAAGTCAACCCAAAATACGCTAAACTTATGGTTACTTTGGTTACGGTTTCGGTGCCTATATCCTTTCTAAACATTCTTAATTTGGTTGCAGCAGAAATACTTGTAAGTGGTGCAGATTTTTTAACTGTTTTTGACACAAATCAATTAAATGCATTCACCCTTTTATTTCTTAATTTGTATGAACACGGAATTTATATTGTTGGTGTTTTCTGGGGACTTTGGTTATTCCCTTTTGGGATGTTGGTAATCAAATCTAAATTCATTCCAAAAATAATAGGAATCTTTTTAGTCATTGGGTGCTTTGCTTATTTGGCTGATAGTTTTACATCATTATTATTTCCAGAGTATAAAGAAATTATATCCTCAATAATAATGTTGCCTTTAGCGCTGGGTGAATTTTCAATTATCTTTTGGCTATTGATTAAAGGAGTTAGAAAAACAGATTAATATAACAAAGCTTATCTGTTTTATTTATACTTGAATTTCTCATTAAAAAACACGTACATACGTACTTCGCTTGTCGCACGATATATTATCTTGCAACAGTTGATGCAGGAATAAACATCAATATAATGATGTATAAAACCTAAAAAATGTCTGTAAAAAAAGACTGTTTCACATATTTTAATAAAAGTATTACACATGTATCATTACCTGATAAATTTACATTTCCATTTTTTTACCAGCCCCACCCATTATGTAAATTAGCAGCTAAAGAACTACAAGCACACCTAAATACTCAAACCGAATGGATCCATGACTTTGGATTAAATGCGAACAACAAAAAAGATGCAATAGGTAAAATGTTTGGGGTTTTAGTTGTACAAAACCAACAGAATGAAATTGGTTATTTATCTGCTTTCTCAGGGAAGTTAGCCGAATCAAATCATCATTCAAAATTTGTTCCTCCAGTTTTTGATATCCTAACTAAAAATGGTTTTTTCATCAAAGGTATGGATGAGCTTAATCTACTAAGCAGCAAGTTAAAAACATTAGAAAAAGACGAGAATTACATAGCACTCAAAGCGCTATTTAAAACAAAATCCCTATTCGCTACTTGCGAAATTGAAGAGTTTAGAGAACTCATGCGTTACGCAAAAAAGAAACGAAAAGAACACAGAACCATCGCCAAAAAAAATCTTTCTGAGCAAGATTATAAAATAGTTGGAGATGATTTAATTAGAGAAAGTTTAGCATATAAATATCAATTAGCAACCGTAACAAAATCTTGCAATGAACGCTTAAGAGATATTCAAGAAAAATTGGAAGTCTTGCAAACCGAGATAGATACTGTACAAATCAAACGAAAAAATAAATCTGCTGCCTTACAACAAAAAATTTTTGAACACTATCAGTTTTTAAATACGGATGGCAAACGAAAAGACTTGACAGAAATTTTCACCAATACTCCCATCATTGCTGGTGCAGGAGAATGTGCCGCTCCAAAATTATTACAATACGCTTTTGAAAATCAATTAAAACCAATTGCAATAGCAGAATTTTGGTGGGGAATTCCTCCAAAATCACAAGTTCGAAAACATGGCAATTATTATCCGGCGTGTCGCGGAAAATGTGAGCCTATTTTAGGGCACATGCTTAAAGGAATTGAAATGGATGAAAACCCACTATTGATAAACCCCGCAGAAGGTAAACTATTAGAAATTGTTTTTGAAGATGAGTATTTAGCTGTCATCAACAAACCTTCTGAATTCTTGTCTGTCCCCGGAAAAACAATTCAAGATTCTGTAGCAACGCGTATGAAACTTCATTTCCCAAATGCAACAGGACCACTAATAGTACATCGTCTTGACATGTCTACTTCAGGATTGATGCTTATTGCCAAGTCTTTAAAAATTCATAAAAACTTACAAAGTCAATTTATTAAACGCACCATCAACAAGCGGTATATTGCCTTACTTGACGGCATGCTAACTGAAGATAATGGCTTTATCGATTTGCCATTACGTACAGATTTAAACGACAGACCAAGACAATTGGTTTGTGATGAGCATGGAAAAAATGCACGTACAAGATTCAAAGTTATTGAACGTAAAAATGAAAAAACAAAAGTTTATTTTTACCCTATTACAGGTCGTACACATCAATTACGAGTGCATGCAGCACATAGTTTGGGGTTGAATTCTCCAATTGTTGGTGATGATTTATATGGCACAAAATCAAATAGATTACACCTTCATGCCGAGTTTTTAGAATTCACACATCCTATTTCTAAAAAAAGGATAAAAGTTCGTGTAGATGTAAAATTTTAAGGTTGTTGAAATTCTGCTTTTTCTTTTCATTTTACGTAAAACTATAAGCCAATTCTCCGTATTTTTACAACTGTCATATTAAAATCATTACTAAATATCACTATGAAAAAAATATTATTTTCCCTAATTATTTTATCATTATATGGATGCCCTAATGACGAAATTATCATAGATGAAGAACCGCAAGACGCTACACATTCATGCTGTGGAGAAAATCCTTTTGAAAATACAAATGTTAATAATCTCGATGAATCTTTAGGTGAAATAAGTATGTGGCCTATAGTTACACATAATAATGATGGATTCAATGACTTCTTAATAATTGATAATCTCATACATTATCCAAATAATGAATTAACAATTTTCGACAAGAATGAGGCTATAATTTTTCAAACCTCATCCTATGGTGTTACTGGAATTGAGGATGTTTTTCCAAGAATATCTGACTACACTAACAATACGCTTCCTATAGATGGTGTTTACAAATATAAGTTGGTTGTTGAAAATGAAGATACCTTTCTTAAATTTGGGTTTATCTGCTTAATTACTAGAGATGCTCCAGATTCACCTATGAGTACAGCAGAGTGTGACCTGACCCTAGTATTAATCCAGACCCTATTTTGACCAATAATTAGTTTTTATGCAACTTTAACTTCTAAGCCAATTCTCCGTATTTTTACACCATGGATTTTAAACTCAAATCAAATTTCAGTCCTACTGGAGATCAACCCGAAGCAATTAATCAATTAGTCAACGGATTAAATAATGGCGACAAAGGTCAGGTATTATTAGGAGTTACAGGTTCTGGAAAAACATTTACGGTTGCCAATGTGGTGCAGCAAGTCAATCGCCCAACTTTGGTATTGGCACATAACAAAACCTTGGCGGCACAATTGTATTCTGAGTTTAAACAATTCTTCCCAGAAAATTCGGTGGAGTATTTTGTGTCCTATTATGACTACTACCAACCCGAAGCCTACATCCCTGTTACAGGAACTTTTATAGAAAAAGATTTATCCATAAACGAAGATATTGAACGCATGCGTTTGAGCACTTCCTCTGCCCTATTATCAGGCAGAAGAGATGTATTGGTGGTAGCATCAGTTTCTTGCTTATACGGAATTGGGAATCCTGTAGAATTCAAAAAAAATGTAATAGAAATTGAGAAAGATCAACTCATATCACGCACAAAGTTTTTACATCAATTGGTGCAAAGCTTGTATTCGCGTACCGAAGAAGAAGTGAGTAGTGGAACCTTTAAAGTGAAAGGTGATATTGTAACAGTTTATCCATCGTATGGTGATTATGCTTACAGAATTCATTTTTTTGGCGATGAAATTGAAGAGATAGAAAGTTTTGATTTGGAAAATAATCAGGTGGTAGAAAAGTTTGAAGAGCTCACTATTTATCCCGCCAATTTATTTGTAACTTCTCCTGATGTGATGCAAAATGCCATTCATCAGATTCAGGAAGATTTGATGAAACAATACGATTATTTTAAAGAAATAGGAAAACACCTCGAAGCAAAACGCTTAAAAGAACGCACCGAATTTGATTTAGAAATGATAAGAGAATTAGGGTATTGTTCGGGTATCGAAAATTACTCTCGTTACCTTGATGGTCGCGATCCTGGAACACGTCCTTTCTGTTTGTTAGATTATTTTCCGGATGATTATTTAATGATTATTGATGAGAGCCATGTTACGATTCCGCAGACCCATGCCATGTATGGTGGAGACAGAAGTAGAAAAGAAAACTTGGTAGAATATGGATTCCGTTTACCTGCTGCGATGGACAATCGCCCTTTAAAGTTTGACGAATTTGAAGCCATCCAAAACCAAACCATATTTGTAAGTGCCACTCCTGCAGATTACGAACTGCAAAAAGCAGAAGGTATAATTGTGGAGCAAGTAATTCGCCCAACAGGATTGTTAGATCCCGTTATTGAAGTCCGCCCAAGCTTAAATCAAATTGATGATTTGATAGAAGAAATTCAAATAAGAGTTGATAAAGATGAACGTACTTTAGTAACCACTTTAACCAAACGTATGGCAGAAGAGTTGACTAAATTTTTGAGTCGTGTTCATATTAGATGTCGCTATATCCATTCAGATGTTGATACATTAGAACGCGTAGTAATTATGCAAGATTTACGTAAAGGTTTGTTCGATGTATTAATTGGGGTCAACCTTTTAAGAGAAGGATTGGATTTACCCGAAGTTTCTTTAGTCGCCATTTTAGATGCTGATAAAGAAGGTTTTTTAAGATCTCATCGTTCGCTGACACAAACTATTGGTAGAGCTGCACGTAATGTAGAAGGAAAAGCAATTTTGTATGCTGATAAAATTACTCGAAGTATGCAGCTCACTATCGATGAAACAAATAGGAGAAGAGAAAAACAAATTGAATATAATACCGAGCATAACATCACCCCAACTCAGATAAAAAAATCTTTGGACAACTCCTTAATCAAATCAAATGTTTCATCATTTCATTATGATTCAGCAGAAAACAAAGCTGCAGAAGAAGAATTGCAATACTTATCAAAACCAATGATTGAACAACGAATTAGAGACAAGAGAAAATTAATGGAACAAGCAGCTAAAGCCTTAGACTTTTTAGTTGCAGCTCAATTGCGAGATGAAATCAAAGAGTTGAAAATACATCTTTAATTGATGGTTGATGGTTGATGGTT
>JASFYP010000032.1:0-23453 GCA_045047075.1 Flavobacteriaceae bacterium | reverse complement strand
GATTAATCCATAATGCGATTAAGATTCCGATTACAACCAATACAATTTCGCCAATAGCATAGCGTGTGTATTTGATAAATTTATTTTCGTCAGCTAATTGTTTTCTATTCTTTCTAAAAAAGTTAATCATGGTGTTGGTTTATTTCTTTTTCAATTTTTAATATTAATTCATTTGCTAATTTGTCTAATTCATTTATTCTTCTATTAATTGAATAACCAAAGGTTAACTCTTGATTAATTAAATTTAGAAACTTCTCGCTTTTGTAATGCTCTAATGTTCTTTTAATATCTAAAGAGTTAATTGCGCCTCTATCATCAGGGTTGTAAGGGTTTAAAGAATTATTGTAAGTTGCATAATCAGTTCGAACATTATTATAATATTCGGTAAAGAACTCACTAAGGCCGTAATAATTGATAATATCTTTTTTTATAGCTTCATTTTTTAGCAATTTAAAATTACTGGAACTAATAAGCTCTTGGTAGGTAGCAGTATTTCCAAAATTAGAGCCATTACTAAAAACTCCCCCATAGCCAACCGTTTTAACAAACTTAACGGTATCTATAATAGTATAATTACCATAATAGTATTTTTTAGCCAATAATAACGCAGCTATTTTTGGTTGAAACTTATCAAAAATTTGATAATTAAAAGTTTTTGATTCGCCTTTTAAGTCAATAATTATACTAGCTAAATATTGTTTTTCTAACTTTTTATTTAACCTATTTTGATTCCAATCATTAATTTGCAGTGCAATTAAAATACCAATTACCACCAATATAATTTCACCAATAGCATATCTTAAATATTTTATAGGTTTGTTTTCGTCTGCCATTGTTTTTCTAATTTTTCTAAAAAAGTTAATCATGGTAATTTTCTTTTGCGTTTTTAAAGTTAAACAAATTTAATAAAAGACTAAAAATCAGAATATAAATTCAATCAACTAACAACTAAATAACACCTATCTTTGCAAAAAATTAATAGTAATGAGTACTTTTCAAGAACTGAATCTATCCAATCAATTACAATACGCAATTGACGATTTAGGTTTTACACAACCTACACCAATCCAAGAAAAATCTTTTTCTGTGATTCTTTCTGGGAAAGATATGGTAGGAATTGCCCAAACCGGAACAGGTAAAACTTTTGCGTATATGTTGCCTATTCTTCGTGATTTAAAATTCTCACAGCAAGAAACTCCGAGAGTTTTGGTAATGGTACCTACACGTGAATTGGTATTGCAAGTTGTAGAAGAGATTGAAAAGATGGCGAAGTATATCAACGTTCGAGTGTTAGGTGTTTATGGTGGTACAAATATCAATACTCAAAAACAGGCTATTGCACAGGGTACAGATATCATTGTGGCAACTCCAGGGCGTCTGTATGACTTGGCGTTGAGTAGAGCTTTAAAAATGAAATCGATTCAGAAATTGGTGATTGATGAGGTTGATGTGATGTTAGATTTAGGCTTTCGTTTTCAGTTGATGAATATTTTTGAAATCTTACCAGAGCGTCGTCAAAACATTATGTTTTCTGCAACCATGACTGAAGATGTAGATATGTTGATTACTGATTATTTTACAAGCCCAAAAAAGATTTCAATTGCTGTGAGTGGTACGCCGCTTGATAATATTTCTCAATCTTGTTATAATGTTCCAAACTTTTATACGAAGGTAAATTTGTTGACCTATTTATTAAAGGATAGAGGTCTGTTTAGCAAGGTGCTAGTTTTTGTATCAAACAAAAGAAGTGCAGACAGACTTTTTGAAGCATTGGACGAGCAGTATAATTCAGAATTATGTGTAATTCATTCTAACAAAACACAGAATTACAGAATAAGATCAATCAATCAATTTGATAAAGGTGAGAACAGAATTTTAGTTGCTACTGATGTGATGGCACGTGGATTGGATTTTGATAAAGTGAGTCATGTCATCAATTTTGACACACCGAATTTTCCTGAAAATTATATGCACCGAATTGGTAGAACAGGTAGGGCAGAGAAAGAAGGAAAGACTATTTTATTTTCGACTGAGGCAGAGCAATCGGCTAAATTGGATGTGGAGGTTTTAATGGATACTGAGATTCCGTTGTTAGAGTTTCCGTCAGAAGTGGAAATTTCTGAGCAATTAACTCCCGAAGAAACTCCAAAAGATGAGATGGAGCGTAACAATCCTCATAAGAGAAAAAATAGAGAAACTTTTGGGGAGGCTTTTCACGAAAAGAGCGAAAAAAACAGCCAGATAAATCAAGGAGGATCTTACCGTAGAGAAATCGCCAAGAAATATAAAAAACGACAAACGAGGGGCGATAAAAATTACAATATGCGTAATAAGAAAAAATAAGTTTTCAGTATATTTATGAAGCTAATAAGGGAATACTATAAATAATAACTTTGCGTAATTCTTTGCGATTAAGAAAAATCAAATGGTAAAAGTATTAACAGAACAAGAATTGCATAATCTTGGGATGAATATAATCGGTAAGAAACTACAAAAATTGGGCTATGAGTTTGTTGCCATCAATAGTAAATTGAAAAAGCATCCACAGTTTGTTTTGTATAAAAAGGGGGAGCCTACCATTTTTGTTCTAGTAAAAGTATCGAATAATATTCAGCAACCAGAAACCCATAGTACCATTTGGTTAGAGACTTTTAAGGAGCATGCCATAAAAGAGCATGCCAAAGTTTGGGTTGCAAATATTGGTCTTGCAAATTCAGAAAGTGTAGAATTACCTGTTTTTGAAGATCAACCTTATTATGTGGCTTTTAATGATTTTGAAAAAATACTAAAATAAAATTGCAGCTATTTTTTTATAAATTTTTGAGATACACTACCTTTTTCAGTTGCAATGTAAATTTCTGTTTTTAAATGTCTGACTTGCAAAGAAGAATAATTTCCTTTTTTACTTAAAACTTCGCGACCACTCAAATCTGTTATATGAATGGATTGTATAATATCAGAATTTTCTAAGCGAATATTCAATTCATTCTCTACAGGATTTGGTACAATTTTTAGGTTGCTATAAGCAATCCTATCTCTAGTTGTTGCTAATACACTCGTTAATAAACTTTCTTTTGTAGATGTCAGTTGGTTTATTCCTAAAAAAGGAATTGAAATTAAGATGTCTGAAGTTCGCAAAACAAGGTCACCATTATTAGCGTAATAATTATAAGATGTTAGAGTTATAGTTCCTGGGAGAAACCCACCTATTGTTAAATTAAGATTTTGAGTAGTTTTAAGTCGTGTAATGTTTCGGTTATAAGCACTACCACTACCGACATCATTCATTGTTAGTGTTCCAAAGGTATCAACATTTGTTTCGATGGTTCCTGTAAAGGTGCCATTAGCTGAAGTAGAAGTAAATGTACCTGAAACAGGAGTCTATATTTAAATACCCAACACTTAACGGAAAAGTACCAATTAAGGCATTATCTGTTAGATAATTTAAACTAAAATCAGTTCCTTCTGCTCCGGTTATCGAAATTTGATTAGTAATATTTTTTGTAAAAACCTTAGTTGTAGCCATAGATGGCAATTCAGTTATAGTCAAAGCTAAAGTTGTTCCTGGATAGGTTCCTATTTCGCCTGCAGTTGGTACACTGTGTACATCGGAATTTGTGTTACCAGTTGCCACAAGATTATTGAAAGCCCATGTGGTATTTGAGCCAGAAGCACTATGGTCTAAGGTTGTAGTTACAACTGCAAAGACAGATAAATCGGCACTGTTAAAATTATTAATAGTTTGTGAATAACATGTACCGCCAATGGCAATACACAATAGTAAAGCTTTAATTTTCATAGTTTAACATTTTAGTAGGAATTATAAAAACACGAAAATCAAGGCACAAAAAAAACCTAATCATTTGACTGATTAGGTTTTGTAAATTTTATTGTGATATTTCTATCAAGGTTTTTGTTCTAAAATTTCGAAGAATTCTTCTAACTTAGGTAAGATAACAATTCTTGTTCTTCTGTTTGCAGCTCTACCTGCAGCAGTATCGTTAGATGTTAAAGGTAAATATTCACTTCTACCAGCAGCAACCAAACGCTTAGGATCTACACCATGGTCATTTTGTAAAACTCTAACAACCGCAGTTGCACGACTTACACTTAAATCCCAGTTGTCTGTTATATCTTTTCTATTAATTGGCACATCATCTGTATATCCTTCAACCATTACTTCCATATTTGGACGCGTTGCAATTACCGTAGCAACTTTTCCTAAAATTTCTTTAGCTCTATCTGATACTGTTGAACTACCACTATTAAATAATAGCTTATCAGCAATTGTAATATACACTACCGTTTTTTCAACATCAATTGTAATGTCTTCATCTTGAATTCCTTTTGCCAATTCTTTTGTTAATTGATATTTGATGGCTAAGTTGATAGAATCTTTTTGCGTCATCGCTTTACGGATTCCATTAATAAATTTGTCTTTTTCGCTTAACTGATCTATAATAACTTTGATGTTATCAGAAGATGATTGGGTTAAAACTGTTAAGTTTTCAACCTGCTTTAAAGCATATTTTTTATCTTCTAGTAAAGACCCTACTTGATTCTCTAGAGAGACTAATTGATTTGCATTTTTGTCTTTTTCAATCAAACATTCTTGTAACCCTGCTTTGGTATCTACCAATTCTTGTTTTGTTGATTTGTAATCATTTTCTAGGTCAGTGTATTGTTTTTGTGACACACACGATGATAAGAAAATCGCTGTTAATCCGAATAGAACTATTTTTTTCATTTGTATAAAATTTTAGATGCACAAAGTTATAAAAAAACAAACGCACTACATAAGATATTAGCAGAATATCATTCTTTTAACAAAGAATTAACCGTAATTTTGAGAAGCCCAATAAGACACTACACATTATGCAAAAATTTCTTATTTTTTTATCATTCTTATTTTTGATTTCTTGTGCCGATAAAGAAATAAAATACCAAAAACTTAGTGGAGAGGCATTTGGAACAACCTTTAATATTATTTATAAAGATTCTCTTAACAGAAGTTTTGAAAAGCAATTTGATAGTTTGATTTATGTCGTCAATAAATCGATGTCTATTTATCTTGTCAATTCTGATATTTCGAAAATTAATCAAGGAGACATTTCTATTTTGATTGACACTCATTTTAAAGAAGTGTATTTAAAATCACAAAGAATTTTTAAAGAAACGGATGGTTATTTTGACCCAACAGTTGGAGTTTTAGTCAACGCTTGGGGTTTTGGACCGGGTAATGCCATCGCAAATATGGATACTACTAAGATTGATTCACTCATGAAATTTGTTGGGTTTGACAAAGTAAAATTAGTTGCTAATAAAATTGAGAAAGACCATTCTGCAATCTATTTTGATTTTAATGCCATTGCAAAAGGATATGGAATTGATGAGATTGGACGTTATTTAGAAAGTCAAAATTGCAAAAATTATTTGATTGAATTGGGTGGAGAAATTAGAGCAAGAGGTGTGAATGATTTAGGTGATGTTTGGCATGTTGCTATTGAAGATCCAAATACAGATGGGACACGAAGTTTTTCGGAAGTTGTGAGTTTAGAAAATAAATCAATGGCTTCATCTGGCAATTATAGAAAATTCAAAATTGATGAAAACGGGAATAAATTTGTGCACACCATTAATGCAAAAACTGGTTATGCCACCGAAAGTAATTTATTAGCAGCTACCGTTATTGCTAATTTAGATTGTGCCGATGTTGATGGTTATGCAACTGCTTTTATGGCAATGGGTTTTGAAAAATCTAAAGTATTTTTAGAAAAACATCCTGAGTTAAAAGTCTATTTAATTTATGTAGATGAAAGCGGGGAGACACAACAAGTGACTTTTAATTAGATTTTATAACACACTGGTAAAATCTCACCTTTTGTAAGACAGTATTTTTTGATTTGTTCTTCAGTTAAAGTTGCCGAATAATCAACTTCATCAACCTTAAAACCAATGGTTCTCAATTTATCAAAATAATCACGACCATAAATACGAACATGATCGTATTGTCCAAAAATCGTAGCGCGCTCTTTTTTATCTATAATAGAATCATCTTCAAAAGTGATTTTCCTATCCAATTCTTGTGGGATTTGAAAAATGCCCATTCCACCTTTTTTTAAAACCCGAAACAATTCTTGCATTGCTTTAGTATCATCAGGGATATGTTCTAGTACATGATTACAAAAAATGACATCAAAAGAATTGTCATCAAAAGGCAAATTACAAATATCAGCTTTTACATCAGCTAAGGGCGAGTTTAAATCTGTGGTGGTATAATCCAGATTTTGCATTTTTTTAAAACGCTTATAAAAAGCTTGTTCGGGAGCAAAATGCAAAACTTTTTTTTGAGTAATAAAAAAATCAGTTTTTTCTTTTAAATATAACCAAAGTAATCTATGACGTTCAAGTGATAGTGTTGAAGGAGAGAGTACATTCTCTCGCTGTGTTTCATATCCATAGGGTAAAAATTTACTAAAACTCTTTCCGTCGATGGGGTCTGTGTATTTGTTTCCTTTTAAAGTAAATGCGATAAATGGACGTGCTATGTAACTCAACTTTATTAAGATTGGGCGAGGGACTATATTCAATATAAATTTAAAAATACTCATAAGTTGTTTCACAGAGATTCACGGAGAAAAAGGAGTTTCACAGAGGTGTGTTGATATATCTTTTTAATCCGTTTTTTAAAAGTTTAGTATGGAAATTAATTAATAGACCAATAGGATAATTTCCTAATTTCAAATATGTGAGAACTTGCGCTGTATGAACATCAGTTAATGATTCGACTGTTTTAAGTTCTAAAACAATTCTGTTTTCAACCAATAAATCAATTCTATATCCATGGTCTAATTTGATGTCTTTGTAAATAATTGGGAGTGCTTTTTCTTTTTCAACTTTTAAACCATGAGATTTTAATTCGAAAAGCAAACATTCTTGATAAGCAGATTCTAACAAACCGGGACCAAGAGTTCGATGAACTTCAATTGCGGCTCCAATTATTTTTTCTGTCAGTTTACTTTCCATTTTCAAATCCATTTTCTCAGTGTATCTCTGCGCTTCCTCTGTGAATCTCTGTGTAATAGCTTAATCTACTGCCTAAACGCATCTTCCTCATCACTTACAATTCCCAAGGCATCATAAATATATTTAAAGGTCGATAAGATTTCTGGTTTTCCATTTACAATAGCAACATCATGTTCAAAATGAGCACTCATTTTATTATCTTGAGTAGTAATTGTCCAGCCATCATTGTGCTGTTTTATTTTATGAGTCCCTGCGTTTACCATTGGTTCAATGGCAACAACCATACCTTCTTTAAATTTTTTTCCACGACCTCGTTTTCCGTAGTTTGGCATTTCGGGGTCTTCATGCATTTCGCGTCCTAAACCATGACCTACCAACTCACGAACAATTCCATAACCATGTGCTTCACAATAATTTTGAATAGCAAACCCTACATCACCAACTCGGTTACCAGCTTTAAATTCGCGGATACCTTTATACAAACTCTCTTTAGTAACATTCAATAATTTTTTTGTTTCAGGGGTAACTTCACCAACTTCAAAAGTATAGGCATGATCTCCATAAAAGCCATTTTTTAGAGCGCCGCAATCAATAGAAATAATATCGCCTTCAACCAAAATATCTTTATTTGGAAATCCGTGAACTACTTGCTCATTCGGACTCATACATAGTGTATTCGGAAAATCATACAATCCTAAAAACCCAGGAATAGCACCATGATCTCTAATAAATTCTTCAGCTAACTTATCTAGATGTAGCGTTGTAACTCCGGGCTTTACCTCTTTGGCAAGCATCCCCAATGTTTTAGAAACGATGAGTGCGCTTTCGCGCATCAACTCAATTTCTTCTCTAGTTTTTATAACAATCATATTCAAAAAAATAATGGCAAAGATACTCAAAAATAGCAAGCTAATTATTTTCTTATTATATGATATTTAGCAGTTTTTTGTAACTTGAGAATCAATAATTTTGTAACGATAAAATTGTAAAAAAAAAATGTATAAATCAGTAAGTGCAGAAGAAGCAGTAAAAGTTATAAAGTCAAATAGTAGAGTTTATATTCAGGCGGCAGCTGCGGCACCGCAAGTTTTAATAAATGCGATGACCGACCGCCATGAAGAACTCAAAAATGTTGAGGTTTGTCAGTTACATACCGAAGGTGAAGCTCCTTATGCCAACCCTAAATTGAGAGATAGTTTTCATGTAAACTCCTTTTTTGTAGGGAAAAATGTTCGCCATACGTTGGCTGCTGGTAATGGTTCTTACACACCTGTTTTTTTAGGAGAGCTACCTTTATTGTTTAAACGAAATATTGTCAATTTAGACGTAGCATTGATTCATGTTTCTGTTCCAGATCGTCATGGGTATTGTTCTTTAGGAGTTTCTGTAGAAGCAACTTTAGCAGCAATAGACAACGCTACTCATGTTATTGCGCAAGTAAACCCTCAAATGCCAAGAACACATGGAGATGGAATAATTCATATAACAGAGATTGATTTGTTTGTTGAGCATGACTCGCCTATACCAACGCATATTATGGATGAACCTACAGCTACCGAACAGAAAATAGGTGATTATGTTGCAAGCTTAATAGAAAACAGAAGTACATTGCAAATGGGTATTGGTTCCATCCCCAATGCAGTTTTAACAAAATTGACAAACCATAAAGATTTAGGGTTGCATACCGAAATGTTTTCAGATGGAGTCATTGATTTAATTTTGAATGATGTTATTAATGGAAATCATAAAGGGGTTAATCCTGGACGTTCATTAGCGACTTTTTTAATGGGATCTAAAAGGCTGTATGATTATGTAGATGACAATCCTTTTATTGATATGCGAGCTTCAGACTACACAAATGATGTGTCTATTATTAGGCAAAACCCAAGAATGGTAGCGATTAATTCTGCTATTGAAGTAGATTTAAGTGGGCAAGTTTGTGCAGATTCAATTGGAACAAAAATATTTTCAGGTGTTGGTGGACAAATGGATTTTATTAGAGGTGCCTCTTTAAGTGAAGGAGGAAAAGCAATCATTGCATTACCTTCAGTAACTAGAAAAGGAATTAGCAGAATTGTACCTAGTTTAAATCCAGGAGCTGGAGTTGTAACAACCAGAGCCCATGTACATTATATTGTAACTGAATATGGCATAGCTAATTTATACGGTAAAACAATTAAAGAACGCGTAAAAGCATTGGTAAATATTGCACATCCAGATCATAGAGAATCTATTGATGAAGAATATTTTAATCTATCACACTAAACTAAGGAGTGTCTAGTCATAGCTTTTGGTTGCTCAACTCCCATCAATTTTAAAATGGTTGGAGCTAAATCTGCCAAGACACCATCTTCAATATTTTTTAAATCTTTATCAATCATAATGATAGGAACAGGGTTTGTGGTATGTGCTGTATGTGGTGTTCCATCAGGATTTATCATGGTTTCACAATTGCCATGATCGGCGATTAATAAGGTAGTATAATCATTTTCTAGGGCAATTGTAACCACATCTTTTACACAAATATCTACAGCTTCACAGGCTTTGATAGCAGCCTCCATCACTCCGGTATGCCCTACCATATCTCCATTGGCAAAATTTAAACATACAAAATCAACTTCGCCTTTTTGCAATTCAGGCACCAAAGCATCACGCAATTCATAGGCGCTCATTTCTGGTTTTAAATCGTAAGTAGCTACTTTTGGCGAGTTTCTTAAAATTCGAGTTTCCCCTTCAAAAGGTTTTTCTTGTCCACCAGAAAAGAAAAATGTTACATGCGGATATTTTTCAGTTTCGGCAATTCTGATTTGTTTTTTATTATTTTTAGATAAGACCTCACCTAAGGTTTCAGTTAAGTTATCTTTTGTATAAATGATTTTTATATTCTTAAAAGACTCATCGTAATTTGTCATAGTTACATAATACAAATTCAACTTATGTGCATTCTGTTCATGAAAATCGTTTTGGCTTAACATGTTAGTCAATTCACGCCCTCTATCTGTCCTGAAATTGAAAAAGATTACGACATCATCATCCTTAATTGTAGCTAAAGGTTGATTATTATCATCAGTAACAATGATTGGTTTTATGAATTCATCAGTAATACCTGCATCATAGCTTTGCTGAATTGCAGCAATAGCATTGGTTGCTTTTGTACCGGTTCCATTGACCAAGGCGTCGTAAGCTAACTTAACTCGCTCCCAACGATTGTCCCGATCCATAGCATAATACCTACCAGTAATAGAAGCAATTTTAGTATTGGTATTTACTATGTGATTTTTTAAATCAGTAATAAAACCTTTCCCAGATTTTGGATCTACATCACGCCCATCAGTAAAAGCATGGATATAAGAATTTTGAACTCCATAATCATTAGCTGCATTAGCTAATCCTTTGATATGATTGATATGAGAATGAACGCCACCATTACTTACCAAACCTAAAAAGTGAATGGGTTTGTTGTTGTTTTTAGCATAATTAAAAGCGTCTATCAATACTTGTTCTTTTGACAGAGTATTTTCTTTAACCGCCATATTTATTTTTGCCAGATCTTGATATACAATTCTACCAGCACCCAAATTCATGTGTCCGACTTCGCTGTTTCCCATCTGTCCATCAGGTAAGCCAACATTTAATCCATCAGTTCTTAAAGCGGCATTTGGATAGTTGTTATAGAGAGCGTCAATAAACGGAGTTTGTGCATTGTCGATAGCAGAAACTTTAGGGTCGGGAGATGTTCCCCAACCATCTAAAATCATCAAGATTACTTTTTTATTCATGGTAATTACCGATTAAAATGTGTTTTGCAAAGATACAAAATGAGTAGAGATATTTTCTTTAAATACTATCGAAAAGGTTTTAGGATAATTTAATAAAATCAGTTAAAATAATATTTATGTTAAAATTTATTCGATTTAAATGAATTTAACATAATGAAAGTTAAACTCTGTTAAACAGTGTTAAACCATGTAACGGAGTTGTATTTGTGAGCGTCTTTTATACAAATACTAATTTTAAAAACACTTATTATCATGAAAAATTTATTATTAACATCGTTATTAGTTGTAGCAGTTGTATTTAATTCTTTTGCTACCAAAAACCCCAACAACACAAAGAGCACTAACACAACAACCAGTACTGACAACGTAGCTGACGTAAACAGCGAAGAAGCCTTGACTTTGACTACCGAAAGTTTAAATTACTACAATGTTATTAGACATTTAAAAACTGATTCTTTTGTAAAACTGATTCAGTTAAATGATTACAATGCGGTTAGAAACTTAATTTTGGCGGGAGCAGAGATTAACAAGAAATCAATTGGAATGACTCCTTTGATGTATGCTGCAAGACAAAACAAAGTGGCCATTGTAAAATTACTTTTAGATGAAGGGGCAAAAGTAGAATCACAGTCTAAATATGGGCTTACTGCTTTAGATTATGCAAAAAGATCGCATGCAACTGAAAGCTATTATTTAATTAAGAATGTACAAGAAATGTAAGAATGATGAAAAATAAATAAAGAGAAGTGTTTGCAATGGTAGGCACTTTTTTTATGTCTAAATTTTTAATCTTCACCTAATTAATATTATTACTTATATAACAATGAGTTATGAAAAACTTTTTTACTTTTGCCGAAATTTAATTTTGATATGGGGATTTTAAGTTTGTTTAAAAAGAAGAGTAGTATGAATAGTAAAATACAGGAGTATTTAAATAATGGAGCGGTTGTAATTGATGTTAGAACTGTAGGTGAATTTAGTATGGGCAATGTTGATGGATCATTAAATATTGTTTTAGACACGATTCCGACAAGAGTAGAAGAACTTAAAAAATTAGGAGATCAACTAATTGCTGTTTGTAGGTCTGGGGCAAGGAGCGGTACTGCAGCAGATTTTTTATCTGACCAAGGATTAGATGTGATTAATGGAGGACCTTGGCAAAATGTAGCACAGTTTGTAAAATAAAGATTTAGAAACATAGATAAAAGAGGAACGACGTTCCTCTTTTTTTGTGGCTTAATTTGGGAAGTGTTTTTATATTAAATTATGTTTTCTCCCTTTAATAACAGCTTCCATTTTATTGTGGACTTGCAATTTTTTATAAATATTTTCGATGTGTTTACGAACCGTACCCGATGAAATAAATAGGTTTTTAGAAATTTCATTATAGTTTAAACCCTTACTTAATTGCTCTAAAATCTCTGTTTCTCTTTTTGTGAGTTCAACTTTTTCTTGATCGGTTTTGTTTTCAAATTGACTAGGGTTTCGTAATAAATTTAATGTTTTTAATGCAATACTTGGGGACATGGGTGCGCCGCCATTAATCACTTCATTGATGCATTTATGTAGGCTCTCAGGATTAATCTCTTTTAATAAATAACCGTTGGCACCTGCTTTTATTGCTCTGAAAATATATTCATCATCATCATGAACTGTGAGCATAATCACTTTAATTTGAGGGTATTTTCTTTTGACAATTTCTGTGGCTTTGATGCCATCCATTTCGGGCATTTGTATGTCCATCAATATAACATCAATATTGTGATTTTCTTCTAATTTACCAATAAGGGCTGCACCGTTAGAGGCGCGGTATTTAAAATTTAAATCATCAAAGAAAGACAATTTTTCTATAATGGCTTTGGCTAAAAAGCTATTATCTTCGGCAAGTGCAATTTTTAAATTCATAAGAATTTATTTTGTTAATAGTCAAAACTACAAATCAAACTAAACTAAAACAATACGTCAATTTACGTATTTTTTATGGTTATGATTATTGAAGTGCCTTCACTAAGTTTTGAATGGATATTGATTTTTCCATCAACTTCTTCCATGCGCCTTTGCATATTTTCTAATCCATTACCCATTTCAACAGTCGTGATATTAAAACCTTTTCCGTTGTCAGTAATTTTTATTTCTAGTTGGTCATTCTTTTCAAGAATTTCAATTTTTACTTTTGAGGCTTCTGAATATTTTATGGCATTATTTATGGCTTCTTGCAGCACTCTAAAAATTGTGATTCCAGTAACTGATGAAAACACAATGTTAGAAGCTACTTTACTTTCAAAAGTAAATTGAATAGAATCTTTTGCGAGTTTAGCTTTCTCAATAAGAGCTAGAACACGTGTGTGAAAATCATCATACGGAATTTCATTTTTATTCATTGCCCAAATTGTATCTCTCAATTGCGAAATGGTGCTAGATGCGAAGTTGTTGATGTTGGTTAATTTGGATTTTAGTTTTTCGTCTGATGATTTTACAAGGAATTTTAAATTATCAATAGACGAAATAATAAAAGTTAATTGTGACCCAATATTATCGTGTAAATCACGAGATATTCTTAAGCGTTGCTCTTGTAATTTATTATGTGTTTTGGTTTTAGAAAGTTCATCTTTTAAAGCCAATTTTTCTCTTAATTGTCTACGTTTGTTTTTTTGATATTTATGATTTGCGTAGGAAACACCACCTAATAAAACGACTCCAAATCCTAATAAAAGAGCATATAAATTTTTGCTTTTAATTTCAAGCTCTTGTTCTGCCAATTCAGCTCTTTGCGTTAATATTTGTTTTTCTTTTTCGGCTGTTTCAAATCGTTCTCTGGTTTCAATAACTTGCTTGTTCTTAGTTTGATTCAATAAAGAATCTTCAATCGACTTATAGGCAATATAATTTTCCAAAGCATTTTTATAATCTCCTTTTTTGACATCCAATTCATGAAAACGATAATAAGCTTCGAACTGATATTTTCTAGTTCCGTACTTGATGGTATTTGCCATGGCACTATCTAACATTTTTTTAGCTTCAGCATACCTGCCAGTTTCTAAAAAAATTTTCCCCAAATTAACTAAAGTCACCCCTTTGCTTTCTTCAAAACCAGGAACAGCTAAAGATTTTAAGGTGTATTCTTCGGCTTTATCATAAAGCCTTAATTTACTGTAGCTATTGCCAATGTTTGAATAGGTTCTTCTTGCGATTCCTAAATTACCAGACAATTCACTTAATACAGCAGCTTTTTTATTAAAATACAAAGCGCTATCGAAAAGCACTTTATTAAACCCATCGTTTTCTGCCAACTCATCATATGCAATTCCGATTCTGCCAAAGCATCTCGCGATAGCAGCAGTGTCTTTTAATTTTTCAGCAATTAATAGAGATTTTAAATTCCATTTTATCGAAGTTCTATATTCATACATCCTATCATGAATATATCCTATATGTGATAAATCTCTTTGTGTTTTAGATTCTAGTTGTTGCTTCTGATTGTATTGTAAAGATTTTAAGGCCAATTCCAACGCCTTAGGAAATTCAGAATATGTAGTATAGATATTGGATTTTTGAAAAAATAAATCAGATAAGAAATCATGGTTGTTTTCTACTAGGTATTCTGTAGCTAAATCAAAATTTTGCAATGCTTTAAAAGATGATGTGGTGAGGTAAGATTGTCCGATTAAAAAGTAAGTTTCGTTTTTTACCAACTCATCATTATTCTTTATTGCTAATGTTAAAATATTTAATAAACGGTCTTGTTCTTTCTTTATATTTTGAGAATAGCTGAGGTAAGCTGTACATAGCAGAAAGAGGAAAAGGAGTTTTTTCATCAAAAATATAGTTTTTACTAAAGTACAAAAGATTTAATTTAAGGATTAACAATAAATTTCAAGGTTGTACAAAAATTAATCGCGCAAGCATAAAGAGGACACTCACGCAGTTTTAGTTAATTGAATTTAATTAACCATCCTATTTAATGTATTTTAAGAATTCGTCTAGTAATTTGTTGAGGTATCCACTACTAGCACCAAGCACCCCATTTACATACTTCTCTTTTTCGCAGGGTACTGCTTGCATTTTTAGTAACACTTGGTCTGTTACACTAAAAATAGTTGTTGCACCATAGTTTGATCCCCATAAGTCTTGTGAAGCACTTTTGATTGCTTTGTATTTTTTATCTTCAAAAACACCTTTTATTTTAATTGCTTTTTTAGGAGTTACAATCAAAGACGCTTGGTATTTTAAGCTTTTTTTGTAGACAAATAAACTAGAGGTATTTATAACTTGTACTTTCTCGCCAATAGCAGCTTTGCTTATAACAGTAATACCTGTAGCAACACTTAGCTCTGGGCGTACAACAATTTTTGCAACGCCACCAAATGATTTTACCAAAGCCTTACTAGCTCCAGACTCTGCATCTTTAATAAATGGAATTACAATATTGACACGAGCTACAAAGATGCCACCTAAAGCCTTTGATGTAGGTGCTCCATTGTCAAAAATATTTTTTGTTGTTTTTCTCTTTCCTTTTTTGTTGATTTTTTTTACTAGATATTCAAAACCAGTTGGTGCTGTAGAAACAAACCCTGGAAACTGTGCTTTGCTCGGTGTACCTCCTTCTAATAATTGCCAACCTTCAAAAGTTTCCTCATTGGCAACTTCTGATGCGGTTACAATAGTAAATCCAGCAGTTTCTAATCTTGATTTATATTCTTCAAACAATTTATCGGTTATTTCTTGTAAATCTGTAGCGTCTATACCTTGCACGCCTAAAACTAATTGGGCTTTGGCATCACTCCTCATTCCGCCACCAATTTCTCTACCTCCTTTTGCGATTTCAATTTGATCAAAGATCATTTGATAGTTGATAAAAAAATGTTGGATAAAAATCTTTTTTGGAGCTTCATTAATCTCCTTCAGGCCAAGTGATTGCTTTTTTATTTCTATTTTCCCAATTTCTTGTGCATTTATTGTGGCAGATAAGAAGAGTGTAAAACTTAGGATGATTAATTTTTTCATGATATATGGTTTAATTTTTTTTTCGATTTTGTTTCTAACAATTTTCCCAATTTAGTATTTAAGATCTATTGTAACACAGCTTTGAATTCTCCTGCGGTAATTACTTTTGTTGTCGTGTCAGCCGCATTGTAACCTTCAAAAGAAAAAGTTCCTTCAACAGTTATACCATCATCAAAGGTTACTTCAATTCTTCCAGGAGTAATTCCTGTTATTGATGTAACTCCAGATGAATCCCAAGTAGCAACAGGACTAATAGTAATGTATCTGATTCCATTTGTACCTGTCAAAGCATCAGCGGTTGCATAAACACCTAAGCCTGTGTAGCCAAAAATTTGAAAACTAATAGTGTTTCCAGAGTTATCGCCACCTTGAACTGCTAATAATCCATTAGTAATTGTTGCGCCGATGATGGTGGCAGGACTTGTAGAGGCAGCAAAATTAGTTCCATCAATTTTAGCAGTTAAGAATTCATCGCCACCAGAAGCCCCTCCGTCATCGTCGTCATTATTGTTACAACTTGTAAAAGCGAATACAGTTAAAAAAGCAATTAGTAAAATTTTGATTTTTGATTTTTTCATAATATGTTTTTTATTGATTAATGTTGGAGCAAAAATCAATAATAAACTACTGAGAAACAATACGATGAATTACGTATATTTTAAAAAGTGATGTTGTGCTGAGATTTTAAAGTCTCAATTTTTAGTTGTAAGTTTTCTAAAAATAGTTGGTGTTGTTCTGAAACTTCATTAAAAGGACGATGTGTCAATCCTTTTTGGATGGTGTCAATTTCATCCATTAATTCAAATGAATTATCAGAAATCCAAGTGTTTTTAAACTGTTGCCAAATATATTCTATTGCAGTTTTATTTGGATGAATCATATCGGATTTATAAAAACGATAATCACGTAAATCATCCATCATAATTTCATAAGAGGGAAAATAATGTATGTGATTTCGCTGCTCAACAATTTGATGAATTGCAGAAATCAAATGTGCTTTACTCAAACTGTTTTCTACAAAACCATCTTTTAAATGCCTTACAGGAGAAACTGTAAAAATAATTTTGATTGCTGGATTTGTACTTTTTACAAGCGCAATGATATTTTCTAAACTTCCTGTAATTTCATCAACGGATAAAAGCTCTTTTAAAAATTTCTTTTGAGGTATTTTATGACAATTTGCAACAATAGTATCCGATTCAATTTGTCGATATACCCAAGCAGTTCCTAAAGTAATAATAAGGTGACTTCCATTGTTTAATTGCTGATGCATGGTTGCAGTAGCATCATTTAAATTTTGTAACAGCAGCTCTTTTGAAGAGTTACTCAAATCAGAATGCGCATCAAAACTATGCCAGCGTTCGTTATGAAAAAATACATCGTTCTCAGTATATTCTTTCTGATTAATACTATTTGTAATTAATTTTTCAATAGCCTTTGGATGAAAAAGTATTCCAAATGGATTGATGTTCGTTCCAAATTTAAAATGCGAAAATTTATTGCCAATGTTCTCAGTAAAACAAGAACCCAATAATAACAAATTAGAATCATAATCAATTTGATTGTGAACTTTGTTTATTGGTATTTGAGTTCGGAAAGTCATTATTTTAAATACTCCTTCACTTTCTCTAGAGATAGCGGAATCCCACTTGGGTTTTTACCGCCAGCAGTTGCAAAGAAAGGCTGTCCGCCGCCGCCACCTTGAATTAGTTTCCCTAATTCTTTCACTACAAGTCCAGCGTTTAATCCTTTTTCTGACACTAAATTTTTAGCAATAAAACAAGTTAATAATGCTTTGTCTCCATTTTTAGTTCCTGCAAAAAAGAATAAATTTTCAATTTCATTACCCAGTTCAAACGCCAAATCTTTAATATGATTTGGTTCCAAATCAATTTTTTGAGCAATGAGATTTATTCCATTAATATTTTCAACACTAGCTTTTAAAGATACTTTTAAGTTTTTAGCCTTATCTCTCATTAAAGATTCAACTTGCTTTTTTAAAGTAGCATTTTCCTCTTGAATTGTTTCAATATATTTTAAAGGATTTTGTGGATTTTTCATTGCAACTTTTAGCTGCTTATAATCTTTTTCTTGTTGAATATATAGGTCTTCGACACCATCAAAAGTCATCGCTTCAATCCTTCTAATTCCTGCCGCAATTGCAGTTTCTGAAGTTATTTTAAAATGCCAAATATCACTGGTATTTTGCACATGAGTTCCGCCACACAATTCTTTTGATTTTCCAAATTGAACCATGCGAACTGTATCTCCATATTTTTCGCCAAACAATGCCAAAGCCCCTTTTTTAATTGCGCTATCCATAGGGATGTTCCGGTGCTCTTTTAATTTCAATTTCCCTCTAATTCGAGCATTTACAAAATCTTGAATCTCTTGTAATTCTTTAGAAGTTACTTTTGCAAAATGAGAAAAATCAAATCGTAAATGTTTAGAGTGTACTGCCGATCCTTTTTGTTCAACATGTGTTCCTAAAACACTTCTCAAAGCTTGATGCAATAGGTGAGTGGCTGTATGATTACAAGCAGTTCTATAACGCTGCTTTTCATCAACTTTTACTTTAAAAACATCAGTAACATTTTTGGGTAACCCTTTGGAGAGGTGAATGATAAGATTATTTTCTTTTTTGGTATCTACAATATAAATTATATCACCATTATTCGTTTCTAAATATCCTTTGTCACCAACTTGTCCACCACCTTCGGGGTAAAAAGGGGTCATATTAAAGACCAATTGATACATGGTGCCTTCTTTTTTGGAAGATACTTTTCTGTAACGTGCAATTTTAACTTTGGCTTCTAAAGTGTCGTAACCTATAAATTCTTGTTCGTCATCATTAAACAAAATTTGCCAATCATCGGTTTCAATAGCGGTTGCTTTTCTGCCTCTATTTTTTTGTTTTTCTAATTCTAATTTAAAAGCTTCAACATCATATGTTAAATTATTTTCGCGGAGAATTAACTCAGTTAAATCTTCTGGAAACCCAAAAGTATCTTTTAATTCAAATACTTTTTTACCTGATATTTTTTTAGTAGAATTATTAGAAATTATGGTATCTAATAATGCCAATCCTTGGTCTAAGGTTCTTAAGAAAGATTGCTCCTCTTCTTTAATTACGTTTTCAATAAGTTGTTTTTGTTTTTTTAACTCAGGAAAAGTTTTATTCATTTGTTTGCTCAATACAAACATCAACCTGTAAATAAAAGCTTCTTTTTGACCTAGAAAAGTAAACCCATACCTAATGGCTCTTCTCAAGATTCTTCTAATCACATAACCGGCACCATTATTACTTGGCAATTGACCATCAGCAATTGCAAATGCAACTGCTCTCACGTGATCAGCAATTACACGAATGGCAATATCGGTCTTCTCATCAACACCATATTTAGAATTGGTGATGGTGGTTATTTCACGAATTAAGGGTGTAAAAACATCAGTATCATAATTAGATTGTACGCCTTGTACTACCATGCACAAGCGTTCAAACCCCATTCCGGTATCAACATGTTTGTTGGGTAGATTTTCGAGTGATCCATCTGCCATTCGGTTGAATTCCATAAATACCAAATTCCAAATTTCAATCACCAAAGGATGGTCTTGATTTACTAAATCCTTACCAGGAACTTTTGTTTTTTCTTCGTCAGATCGAATGTCAACATGAATTTCAGAACAAGGTCCACAAGGTCCTTGTGCACCCATTTCCCAAAAGTTGTCTTTTTTATTTCCGCTCAGGATTCTATCTTCTGGAACAATTTTTTTCCAATACTCATAAGCCTCTTGGTCAAAAGCCAATCCATCTTTTTTATCGCCTTCAAAAACGGTTACATACAAACTGCTTTTGTCAATTTTATAAACTTCTGTCAACAACTCCCAAGCCCATTCAATGGCTTCTTTTTTAAAGTAATCGCCAAAACTCCAGTTACCCAACATCTCAAACATAGTGTGGTGATAGGTATCCATACCCACCTCTTCTAAATCATTGTGTTTACCTGAAACGCGTAAACATTTTTGAGTATCAGAAACTCTAGCATCGGTTACTTTTCGTTGCCCTAAAAAGAATTCTTTAAACGGAACCATTCCCGCATTGGTAAACATCAAAGTAGGGTCGTCCTTTAAAACCATTGGTGCTGAAGGAATGATTTTATGTTTTTTTTCTTTAAAGAAACTTAAAAATTGTTGTCTAATTTCTTGTGATTTCATAAAAAATGTTAATTAATTTCTAAATATATACTGCAACAAAAGCAGTAAGGAAACATTTTGTAATTTTGTTTTTTTGACAGAAAACAATAACATTAACCAGTTTTCCGTTGAATCTACAAAACTAACATTTTTTAGTCTTATGGCGAAAGTAAAATACTATTACGATGCTGAAACATTATCGTATAAAAAGATTCTGAGAAAAAAGCGAACAGTTTTCACAAAATTGTTTGCTTCTGTACTAGCTTTTGGGTTAGCGATGCTCCTAGGTTTTGTGATTTTTTCACCTATATTTGAGACACCAAATGAGAAAGCTTTAAAGAGGGAAATGGAGTTTTTAAAACTCAATGAAAATTTGCACAAGAAAAGAATTGAACAGTTTGAGGTTGTGTTGAATGACTTGCAACAAAGAGACAATAATATTTATCGTACTTTTTTTGAATTAAACCCTATTCCTGAAGAGCAGAGAACTGCAGGGTTTGGAGGTGTAAACAGGTATAAGTCTTTAGAAAATTTTGAGAATTCTGAAATGATTATTGATATAACTCAGAATATGGATATCCTTTCTAAACAGCTAAAAATACAATCTGAGTCGTTAGATGAGATTGTAAAATATGCTAAAAACAAAGAAGATTTGTTAGCGGCAATTCCTGCAATTCAACCAATACGAAATGATGATTTAACTAGAATGGCATCTGGATATGGATGGCGAACAGATCCGTTTACGAAAGCTAGAAAGCGACATTTTGGGATGGATTTCACAGCACCAAGAGGAACTCCAGTTTTTGCTACTGGACCAGGAAAAGTGATTCGTGTAGATTCTAGAGCTTCAGGATTTGGAAAGCATATTAGAATTGATCATGGGTTTGGATATATTACGTTGTATGCGCATTTGAGTAAATACAATGTAAAGAAATGGCAAAAAGTAAAACGTGGAGATTTAATCGGATTTGTTGGAAATACAGGTCGGTCTGAAGCACCACATTTACATTACGAAGTGCATAAAAACAAAGAACGAATCAATCCAATTAATTTTTACTACGGAAATTTATCTCCAAAAGAATTTGAGGTGATGCAAAAAGCGGCTCAGATTGAGGGGCAATCTTTGGATTAAAATTTAGTTGAGAGCATTCATAAATATATATTCTTCAATACTAGATGCTATTCCTTTTTTTGTATTTTCGTATTTGATAAAACCGAACTGAACATGCACATTGATTTACCCGAAAAGCGCTATTATAAAATTGGTGAAGTTGCCAAAGCCTTTGATGTAAACAATTCGTTGATACGTTTTTGGGAAAAAGAGTTTGATATCTTAAAACCTAAGAAAAACAAAAAGGGAAATCGCCTATTTACTGCAATTGATTTACAAAACTTAAAACTGATTTATCACTTAGTAAAAGAAAAAGGATATACTTTAGATGGTGCAAAAAAGAAGATGAAACAAAACCCAGATGGTGTGGTTAATAACCATGAAATCATCTTACATTTGGAAAAAATAAAACAAGAATTAACCAATATTAAAAATCAATTATCATGAAAAAATGGCTTCCTTTAATAATTATAGCGGTATTAGCTTTTGGAATTTACAGTTGGGCAGTTGGGTTCAATAATGGAGCAGTAGAAAAACAAGAAACTGCGAAAGCGCAATGGGCAAATGTTGAATCTGCATACCAACGTAGAGCAGATTTAATTCCGAATTTAGTAAATACAGTAAAGGGTTATGCTGAGCACGAACAAGAAACGTTACAGGGTGTTGTTGAAGCAAGAGCCAAAGCAACAAGTACTACAATAGACCCTTCAAATGTTACTCCAGAGCAAATGGCAGCATTTCAACAAAATCAATCTGGTTTATCAAGTGCACTAAGTAGATTAATGGTCGTAGTTGAGAAATATCCAGACCTAAAAGCCAATCAAAATTTCTTAGAATTACAAAGTCAGTTAGAAGGGACGGAAAACAGAATTAATGTTGAGCGGAATAGATTTAACGGAATGGTTAAAGGATATAATATTATGATTCGTAAATTCCCTGGCAAGTTGTTGGCTGGTATGTTTGGTTTTGAACCAATGGTGCTGTTTGCAGCAGCAGCAGGTAGTGAGGTTGCCCCAACAGTAGAATTTTAAAATTTAGCAATGCCAAAAATTGAAGACTTTTTTACAGCTGATGAAGAGCAGCAAGTTATAAATGCCATTAAAACTGCAGAGAAAAATACCTCTGGAGAGATTCGTGTACATATCGAAAAAGCCACAGATAAAAATGCTTTGGAAAGAGCGACTGAAGTTTTTTATGAACTAAAAATGAATGAGACAGAATTGCAAAATGGCGTCTTGTTTTATGTAGCGACCGAGAGTCATCATTTTGCGGTATTGGGTGATAAAGGAATCAATGATGTGGTGCCAGATAATTTTTGGGATACCGAAAAAGACCTAGCTTTATCACACTTTAAAAAACGAGAATTTGCAAGAGGGTTGGAGTTGGCAATTTTAGAAGCAGGAGAGAAGTTGAAAGAATTTTTCCCATACCAATCAGATGATACTAATGAATTATCAGACGAAATATCAAAAGGATGATGAGTAAAACTAAACAACTATTTTTCGTCTTATTTGTTGGATTGTTATTCATCAATCTTCAAGGGTTTTCGCAATATGACATTCCTGAAAAACCATCTTTTATTCCAGCACTAATTGATAGCGCAAAGGTGTTGAATCAAGCACAATTTAATGCGCTATCTCACAAGTTAGAAAAGTATAGTGACTCCACTTCAACCGAAATGTTTGTAATGATTCGCAAATCATTGCATGGAGCAGAAGTGAGTTCATATGCTACAGAATTAGGTCATAAATGGGAAATTGGCCAAAAGGGAAAAGATAACGGAATCGTTATTTTAGTTGCGATTGATGATCGAAAAGTTTGGATTTCTGCCGGATATGGAGTGGAACATTTATTGACCGATGCATTGACAAGTAGAATATATAGAAACATCATTGTTCCAAATTTTAAGCAACAAAATTATTACCAAGGATTAGATCAAGCTACGGATGCTGTTTTTCAAATAATGAATGGAGAATATCAAGGTGAGAGAAAATCTAATAAAGAAAATTTAAGTGATTTTTTCCCGATATTAATAGTTCTCTTTTTTATCATCATGGCTGTAATTGGACGGAAAAAAGGCGGTGGTAAAAATGGTGGAAAAGGCTCAGTTGCTAGCACTTTGCTCAACGTACTTATTTTGAGTAGTATGGGGCGTGGAGGTTTTGGTGGTGGCTCAGGAGGATTCGGTGGTGGAAGTTCTGGTGGTTTCGGAGGCTTTGGCGGCGGCGGCGGCTTTGGCGGTGGAGGTGCTGGTGGAGGTTGGTAGCCTTTTAGAAATTTTTAAAAGCAAATGACAAATTTCAAAATAATAAAACAAAAAGCCAAATCAATTGATTTGG
>JASFYP010000031.1:0-64592 GCA_045047075.1 Flavobacteriaceae bacterium | reverse complement strand
TTTTTAGTTACCTCAGAGAAACCAATTATATCTGATAAATACTTAAGTTTATCACCTTTAGTATTCTCTACAAAGTCATTTAAACTCTTATAGCGTAGTAGTAAATTTTCTTCTTTTGACTGTATGATGTAGTCACGTATTGGATCCGATTTTACAGTGAAATCTTGTTCTAACTTTTCTCTTTTATAAAACAGTGTTTTTCCTGTGTCAAAGTCACTTTTTTTAATAAAATTCAAAGCTACTTCCGATACAAATTCATCTTCTAAGGATGCATTTCTTAAAGCATCTTTTAAGTCAATTTCAATACCAGATAAATGAGCTACTTTATTTGTGTAAAACCACTCAATAGCATCAGAAATACTACTTTTTCCCGTTCCGTTGTCTCCATATATCACAATAGACTTACCATTAAGTTCTAAAGAAAGAGACTCCTTTATTCCACGCAACCCTTTTATATCAATTTGCTTAAGCTTCATTTTCTTTCTTTTCTTGAATTCGTAATTGCTGTAACTCGTTTTTAATTCTAGCTTCAGTAAGTGTACCTTCCTTATACAACTCAGATATCATTTTGGATATTTTAGGATCTACACCTTCTATGGACTCAATAGTCTCAAAGAAGTCGTCGAGTATTTCTTGACCTGATTTTACTTTGTTGCTCATTTTGTCTATTTAAAATACTCCCAGTTAATTTGGAAGTTAGTGATTAATTCATTTTTTAAAATCTCGGAACTTGTCTTATTATTACAAATAGGATACACACCATACTTATCTATAAAATCTAGAAGAAAGTAACTTTCTAAGTCTTCTATCCTAAACTCCCAGACACTTCTTAACATCTCAAAATTTATGTAGGTAAATAACAATGGTTCTTGTTTTCTGTAATTAGTTAACCCCAGATTCTTGGATTTACCATCATAGTGACCGATAAGCCTACTTCCTATACTATTTGTTTTTTTTTCGCTCATACCTATATATAAAAGCTTTGATTCATCAAATGGATAATTTATATCTATTGACTGGCTAAAAATAAAATACAAGCCAGCGATACCGTTTAATGGTCTTATATTCTTTGGTGTAAAATCCTTTGGACTATCAAAATATATTTTTACTTCTTTTGCCATTTATACAATTATTGTTACTCAAATATAGAAAATTTTAACAAGTAATTGTTTACGGAATTTAAGTTAGTTTCCTTGTTAATAGTTAATCGTTGGGTTTATGCTTGTGAGGTTTTAGATTTGGGTGTTTTGGCTTGTTTGGAGGTGTAACTCTTCTTCTTTTATCTGGAGTACCATCTTCTTTTTTTGGTTTTGGACCAGGTTTAATAGCTTCAATTTTCATCATATTTTTTATTTTAAATATTCAAAATAAAAGTACACAAATGAAGTAGTAACTTATTACGGAATTCCGTAATCATTTGAAATCTATAGAAATAATTTCATTTCACACACATTCCACTTCTCTCCTATCGTCGTTTCGTAAAAAGAGTGTTCCATTAACATTCTAGAAAGAACATTTTGAGAAGAAAAAAACAAGAAAATAAAGAAGTTTTAACTTCGCTTTTACCAAAGCAAAGTAACATAACACAGTACATTATAGTACAAATTCATTTCATTAATTGTGACAGCTATAATTAGGTGTTCTATAGAAATAGCCTCTTGTAAAAGGCTCAGTTGAAAAAATAATTACATCAATTTAGTTGTATATTTGCCTCAATTATTATGAATAAAAAGTACGCTAAACAGTCATTTCTATAATTCCTATGCCTTTTAAAAAATTACATCCCAATATACAAGAGAAATTAACATCTTTAGAAATAACGATACCTACTCCTTTTCAAAGTAAAAGCATTCCTGTAATAAAGAGTGGTGCGAATACATTTTGTACGGCAAAGAAAGAGAGTGGGAAAACGACCACGCTCATACTTACAACTTTGCAAAAATTAAAATTCGAGGCAGTTGGTAATACGCCAAGGGCTATTGTTCTTGTTGAAAATAGAGAAAAAGCATTAGAATTATATGATGCCTTTTTAATATATACTAAGTATGGCTCGGTACGCGTTTATTTAGCGGATGAAAAGGTTCATATAGACTTACAAAAATCAGAAGTATTTGAAGGTGTTGATATTCTTATTTCGACGCCTAAGACAATGAACCAGCTGCTGTTATTAAATGGTGTAAATACAACTCAATTAAAGATATTTAATATAGATGATGCTGAGTTTTTAACTCAAAAACCTTCATATACTGCGCTGATATCGATTACTCAAAGTATAAGTAAATGCCAGTTTGTAATATATTCTGAAAAAATGCACCCAATTCTAAAACGCTTAGAGCCTCATTTTATGGGGTATTCTAAAATAGTCTCTATTTAGGAGTTTTGCTGATTTTTACTTTCTCACAGCTATAACCTCCTAACAAAATAAGATATCATGATACCTAAATTACATTACATCTCTCAAGGAAGCTCTCCGAAAGAGCACCTAGAAAATATCCAAAAAGCGTGTTCATCTGGTTCAGAATTAGTGCAATTACGATTAAAAAATGTTTCAGAAAAAGAATGTTTAAATATAGCTGAAGCTGCTAGAGAAATTACCTCTCATTTTCAGACCAGATTAATTATAAACAATCATTACAAAATAGCAAAAGCCGTTAAAGCAGATGGTGTACATTTAGAAAAAACAGCTTCCTGCCCTACTATAGCTAGAGCGTATTTATACCCTTGGCAAATTATTGGCGGAACAGCAAATACCCTGCAAGATTGCGAAACATTAATTAGTAAAGATGTCGATTATATTAGTTTAGGTCCTTTTAGATTTACAACAACCAAAGACAATTTAAATACGGTTTTAGGTTTAAACGGTACTACTGCAATTATGGAAGCATTAAAAACAAAAACACCAATTATTGGTTTTGGAAGTATAACAACACAAGATGTTACAGCTATATTAGAAACGGGTATTTCAGGAATTGCTGTATCTGATGAAATTACCAGAGATTTTAATACTATAAGAACATTTAACCAATTACTAATTACTTCTTCAACAGAAGAGCAACGCTATACATTAAAATAGTTGTTGCAAACGTTTCTTTTAGCAAATTGAAGGATGAGATTTACGATCGCTAATCTCATCCTTCAATTTCGAAAAACAATTTTTACTCGCTCATTCCCTATTTGATCAATGGGGAGCAATCTCAGTTTCTTAATGATGTTTTTTTGTAACATTATGGTTTAGAGGGTGATATGCAAATTAATTTAATAACAGTCAAAAAGCCATTGAGAAGAGGTTTCTTCCTGTTTTAATTAATTTCGAACATAATCTCATAAAACAAAAGATAATAAATCTTTTATTTCGCTCATCTATATATAATAGCAAAAGAAATTAGTAGTTTTGTTATAATTAATTTTCAATCCAAGGCGCAATACAATCTATGTTTAAACAAGACCAAGACATTTTTAATATACTACTAGGATCTGTTTCAGAAGGGGTAATCATTGTAGATGCGCATCAAAATATTGTAGAAGCCAACGAATCGGCAGAGCGGATGTTTGGTTATGAAAGCAAAGAGTTGATTCAACTCCATCTCAATATCTTAATCCCTAAAAATTATCATCCCAATCATGGGGCGCATTTTAAAGGTTTTATGAAACAAGATGCACATCGACAAATGGGCAGAGGCCGCGATATTTATGGGGCACGTAAAAACGGAAGTATTTTTCCGGTAGAAGCAGGATTAAATCCCTTTACCCTTTACGATAAAAAATATGTGATGGCATTGGTGACCGATATTTCGGTACGGAAACAACAAGAATACGAGATTCAAAAATTAAATACCGAATTAGAAGGAAAAATTGCCGATAGAACCAAAGAATTAATCGCAACTATCAGTCAGTTAGAGATTGAAAATAGTAAACGCATTGAAGCCGAAAAGAATGCCAATATTGCCCTAAAAAGAGAGCGGGAACTCAACGATTTAAAAACAAAATTTTTATCGCTGGTCTCTCATGAATTTAAAACTCCATTGAGTGGTATATTAACCTCTACCATCTTATTGGGAAAATATAAATTGGCAGAACAACAGGAAAAACGTGATAAGCATATTAAGACCATTAGCGATAAGGTGCATTATTTAAATAATATTTTAAACGATTTCTTATCCATAGAAAAATTGGAAACAGGAAACGTATCTTATACATTTACTACCTTTAAGTTAAGCAAGGTGGTGAACGAGGTAGTGTACAATGCCAATATATTATTAAAAGAAGGTCAGAAAATAAATTATCCAGAGCATATCGATGAGATATCTTTAGTACAAGATGAGAAAATTGTAGAGTTGGCGCTGTCTAATTTGGTACATAATGCCATTAAATATTCTTCAGAAAATACGGTAGTCGATATTGAGATTACGCAAGCTGATAAGCTGACAATTATAAAGGTAATCGACGATGGAATTGGAATTCCGAAAGCAGACCAAAAAAATATTTTCAATCGTTATTTTAGGGCTGAAAATGCACTTTTAACCCAAGGTACAGGAATAGGATTGAATATTGTACAAACCCATATCGAAAATTTAGGGGGGTCTATTGGCTTTACAAGTGAAGAAAATAAAGGTACTATATTTACCATCACCATCCCAAATACAGCAACATAATGAAGAAAGTTTTATTAATAGAAGACGATACCGTTTTAAGAGAAAACACTGCAGAAATTTTAGTGCTTTCTAATTTCAAGGTCCTTACTGCACCAAATGGCACCGAAGGGGTTGCATTGGCTAAAACCTGTCTTCCAGATATTATTGTAAGTGATATTATGATGCCAGAACTGGATGGTTATGGGGTGTTAGAAGCTCTAGCCAGTGATGAGCATACTAGGCACATTCCCTTTATATTTTTATCGGCAAAAACCGAACGGAAAGACATTAGAAAAGGGATGGATTTAGGTGCAGACGATTATATCACCAAGCCTTTTGAGGAAGAAGAATTGATAAGCGCTATAGAAAGTCGAATTGCTAAAGCCTCTATTTTAAAAGACCAAAGAGCAGCTTCTGTTGGGTCCGAAATCCAAGAGAAGGAATTCCGTTCGTTGAATGATTTAAAAAACTTCTTTGACGATAATGGAACGGTTTTTACTTTTATAAAAAACCAAAATATTTATTGTGAGGGTGAGCATTCTAATAATATTTATTTGATTCTAAAAGGCATTGTAAAATGCCATAAACTAGATGAAAACGGCAAAGAACTCACTACCGTTATGTATAAAGAAGACGATTTATTTGGTTATACCTCGTTTACAAAAAACATCACTTACCAAGAAACTGCAACTCCTATAATAGATACCCAACTTGTGAGTATTTCTAAAAATGAATTGAAGACCTTATTAGATAAAAATCATAAACTTGCTTTAGCATTGATACAGTTATTAACCGAAGATCTCACCGGAGTAAAAGATCAATTGGTAAAAATGGCTTACAGTTCAGTATACAAAAAAACGGCAAATACTATTTTAATGTTTACCGAAAAACTGAATAGTTGTCCAGATGAGGCTATTCGGATTTCACGTAATGATTTGGCAAGTGTTGCGGGTGTTGCTACAGAATCTTTGATACGCTCACTTTCAGATTTTAAAAAGAAAGGAATTATTGCAATTGAAGGTCGAAATATTAGAATTCTTGACCTTCATCAATTAAAGAATATCCATTAAAATATTCATAAATATTCGCAAACTGACCATTATCATATTTTGTATGATTTTATGTTTATAATTTTGTTTGTCAAAGACGATTTTATAAATGAAGAATGTACTAATACCTACAGACTTTTCAGAAAACTCATGGAATGCGATATGCTATGCCCTTAATTTATTTGAGAAGGAACGCTGTAATTTTTATATGCTTCATATAAATAGCACTAAAAAAACCCAATCTCTTCTAGATATAGAAGGAATAGATAAAGGAAACTTCAATGCTACAAAAAAGAAATTGCGAAATCTGTTAACTAGAATTACAGCAGAATTTCCAGAAAAGAAAAATCACAAATTTTATACGCTTACCGACACAAATTTTTTTATCACATCTATTCGTAAACATGTAAAAGAAAAAAAAATTGATTTGATTGTGATGGGGACCAAAGGCAATTCCGATCTAAAAGAATCTGTCATTGGAAGCAACACCACCAATGTTATTATAAAAGTTCCCTGTAACACCTTGATTATTCCTGAAAAATCAAAATTCAATTCGTTAAAAAAAATTGTATTTCCAACTGATTTTTCATTGTCTTATGGGATTGAAGCCTTACAACCCCTTTCAGAGATTTTAGAAAATAATCATGCGGACTTACACCTGCTCCATATTAGTAAAAAAGTCGTCGAATTAAATAGTTCACAATTATCAAATAAAGAACTGATTGAAGACTGTTTTAGCAACCAAAAGCACTCTTTTCATTTTTTGATCAATAAAGAGACCGAAGAGGCAGTGCAGGAATTTACAGATAGTAAGGCTATAAATATGATGGTGATGATGGCGAAAAATCTAAATTATTTTCAACAAATTCTATTTCATACCAAAGTAGAAAAAATAGATTATCACACCAAGATTCCTCTTTTAGTGTTGCATGAATAATTCTAAGATATTAGCGGTTAGATTACATTTCAAGTATCCCCTTGTTTTTATAAATTATTTAATCCTTTTTATAAATACAACAACCCAAAAATAGGTTTATTAAATGAGTTTACTTCTGTTTCTCATTACCAAAAAAAGAAATTACCCTTTTAGAAAATGATTGCTTCCAATTCGAATAATTATCATTATAACACAAAATTGTTATTGCAGTAAATCTCTGTTATTTAGTATTCAATTCATCTACATATAGGTAGAGTTTAATTCTTAAAAAAACCAGTCTATTATTAGAATACACTACCAATCAATAGGAAAATAATCTTTTAAAAACTTACCACACCAATGTTTACCAGTATTGATACCGTCAAATAATGGGTCCATTACTCTAGCAGCGCCATCAACTATATCCAGTGGTGGCTGAAAATCATGAACTTCTTGTTTCTTTTTAGCCATTTCTGCAGGATCTTCATCTGTAACCCAACCTGTATCAACAGCATTCATAAAGATTCCATGTTTAGCCAATTCGCCAGATGCAGTATGTGTTAACATATTCAAAGCTGCTTTTGCCATATTGGTATGAGGGTGACGCGATTCTTTAAAGAAACGATGAAACTTTCCTTCCATGGCTGAGACATTGATAATGTGTTTTTGTCCCGTTGTGTCTTTCTTCATCACTTCTGAAAGTCGATTACACAAAACAAATGGAGCTACTGAATTCACCAACTGTACTTCTACCATTTCAGTAGTTTCTACTTCACCTAGTTTTAATCGCCAACTATTTGTTTTCCGTAAATCTACTTGCTGTAAATCTGCATCCAATTCTCCTTCAGGAAAAGCTTCTTGAGTTACTAAACTGGCATCAAAACTATACGGAATCTGAGATAACTTTGCTGATGATCGTAAACCAATTCCAGGTTCAGGACCATGCCAACTTACGGGCATGTTCTTATTTGGTGATGCTCCAGAAGTTAAAAGTGTTAGTTCTTCTAAACAATGATTATGGTCTGATAATACGTCTTTTACAAATTGAGGTAAAGATTCAATTGAACGTTCTTCATTTGCCATTAAATGAGAATAGAACCCTGAAGGTCGTCTCACAGTTTGAGCTGCATTGTTAATAAGGATATCTAATTTATCGTAGTTCTGTTCTATAAAATTACAGAAGATTTCTACACTTGGGATATGTCTTAAATCTAACCCATGAATTTTTAAGCGATGCCCCCACTCCATAAAATCAGCCTCTTTAGAAAAACGTAGGGCTGAATCTACCGGAAACCTCGTTGTAGCAACTACAGTTGCTCCCCCTCGTAAAAGCATCAACGTAATATGGTAACCAATTTTTAAACGAGAGCCCGTAATCACAGCAACTTGCCCTTTTACATCTGCAGTTTGAAAACGCTTTGCATAGTTTAAATCTCCACAGTCTGTACACATCGTATCATAAAAATGATGCAGCTTGGAAAATTTGGTATTACACACATAACAAGCTCTTGGCGATTCTAATTCAGACATTTCCTTATTTACCAAATCAGCCGCTGCTAGTAACTTTGGAGCCATAAATATTGCAGATTCTCTTGCGTATCTTATTCCTGTTTCTTTGCGGGCGTGTTTATCTCTTGCAGCTTGTTTTCGTTTTGCATTTTTTTTAGCGTCTTTCTTTCTACGAGAAAACTCTTCTCTACTTGGTCTCGAAAATTGTCCAGAAACTTTGATTAAAGCGGTTCTTCGATCTTTAGGGATTTCAAATATTTGATTAGTATCTGCAACCAATGTTTCTAAAACAGAAATGCACCTTTCAATTTCTTCTATACTCAACACTTCGGGATTATCCGACTCATTTCTATCCATTCAACTATTATTGTCTAAATAAATTGGAATACTTATTTAGTGAATTTATATGTTATATTTTGTGATTCATGTCTTCATTTATCACTAAAATCATAATTGTATAAAGTAATTTGTATCTTAGTTACAATCAAGTCTTTATTCTTATGTCTTTCAGCGAAGCTGTCTTTTGTCGGATTCCAGTGTTAAATAACAGTAACTCTTACTTTTTTCTTTTTTAATCTGGTATTGTTTAGTTTTTCTACCAATGCATCTGCAATGCTCACCGGTACAGCCACAAAAGCACAATCTTGTTTTAATTCAATCAGCCCCAATTGATCTTTCGTAAGATTCCCTTGTTTTAAAAACAAGCCTGCAATATCTCCTTTCGATATTTTATCTTTTCTACCTCCAGATACAAATACCGTTTTCCAGAATATTGGTTTCCGAATAGCTTGTTTAGAAATATCTTGTACAGCAGCATTTTTGATAAACGCTGGTAAAGCCTCGTCTTTCCACTTTATAACATATGACGTCCCTTTTGAAGCTACACGCGCAGTACGACCATTTCTATGAATAAATTCTTCTTTAAACATGGGTAATTCATAATGAATAATGAATTTCATTTCGGGCACATTAATTCCTCGTGCGGCTAAATCTGTTGCAATTAATAATTGATTGGTTCCATTTCTGAATTTAATCAAAGAACGTTCTCTTTCCTTTTGTTCCATCCCGCCATTAAAACACCCATGTTTTATATTCTTACTTTCTAAAAAAGAACTCACTCCTTGAATGCTGTCTTTTAAATTACAAAAGATAATACCTTGCTCCTGTCCGATATAATTTAACAAATGCAACAGCGTGTTTAATTTATTACGACTGGGAGAGATTACTGTTTTAACAGTCAGTTTTGAAACATAGGTCCCCAAATAATTAATCTTATTTGGATTTGTAAGGCCTACAAAATCAGGAATTTCAACTCCTTGTGTTGCCGATGTTAGAATACGCTTATTTAAATTTGGTAATTGACCGATAATCCCTCGCATATCATATTCAAAACCTACTTCTAATGATTTGTCAAACTCATCTAATATCAAAGTCTTTATTGAATCTTTTGAGAAACGATTGTTACTAAAATGATCTGCAATTCTTCCGGGTGTACCAATTAAAATGGCTGGTAGATGCTTTAGTTCTATTTTATCTTTAGACATTGATCTACCTCCATACACTGCATTTACTTTATAGCCTGATCCCATAGAGCGAATCACTTGTTCTATTTGAATTGCCAACTCACGAGAGGGTACTAATATCAATGCTTGTATTTCTTTACAATCTAAACTTAAGGTGTTTAATAATGGTAAGGCAAAAGCCAATGTTTTACCAGTTCCTGTTGCCGAAAGTATAATGGTGTTAGCATT
Source organism: Flavobacteriaceae bacterium (assembly GCA_045047075.1). Classification (GTDB taxonomy): domain Bacteria; phylum Bacteroidota; class Bacteroidia; order Flavobacteriales; family Flavobacteriaceae; genus Urechidicola. The sequence goes on along the minus strand of JASFYP010000031.1, from coordinate 54,736 downwards.
GGAGTCTATACTCGTCAACGCCTCTTCTTGCATCGGATTTAACGCTTGAATATTTAATTTATGAAGTATTTCTTCTTGTCCTTTTTGTTGATTTCCCATGGTATACTAATTTTACCAAAGCACTACTATTAAGATTAGTAATCAAAGGCTATTTATTAAGGCCGTAAAAATAGTCTTAATAATCTGCATTAGATATTGTTTAAAAGAAAAGAATTAAGCCACTACGTCTGCTTTCTTTATTTTTCGATAAAGAAATGAATTGAAAATATTTCTTTTCCCAAAATTATTCAGTGACTTGCTATTCGCAAATTTATTAAAAAGTTTATGGTTTACACCAAAGTACTCGTAAGTGTTCCCATCTGTATAGGTCACCTCTAGTCGCATACTTTTATGATAAAAATCTGCTACTTGTGATTGTGAAATGGTAATTGCGTATTCTTCTAAATTTGCTTCTTTTGTTGCTGGAGAAATACTCACTAAAAAATGATATCCATCAATAATCTCTAAACTCTTAACACCGGCTTCCTCTTTTTTATCCTCATCTTGAAATTTATCAGGGTGCCATTCTTTTACCAAACCTCTGTAGGTTTTCTTAAGTTCTTTAAGGTTGATAGGGCCTTCTACAGTAAAAAGTTTTTTGTATTGATTGATGCGCTTCATTATAGATAATTTCAAATTGGGCGCAAAAGTACTCTTATTAAGTGAATTATAAGGTGAATATTTATTTATATGACAGGGCAAACTCATACTTGTATTTTTAGACACTAATTTCACGAAAATCCACTAATTTTTTTAAAATATTTAGATTTTTATCTTTATGTATTTTTTTTTGGTTAAAATCACGTGGGTTTTAAATGAATTAAACTCATTTATTCGTGCAATTAGTGAAATTCGTGTCTTATCATGTTTTTTATAAAAAAGTATGAGTTTGCCCTGATTTATATGAAATTAGCTATACCTACAACTCTAACTTATACCCAATTCCATGTATATTCGTTAATTTAATTGAAGTATCTTCTTTTAATTTCTTTCGCAGTTTTGAAATATACGTATCTAAGCTTCTACCAACTATAACTCCATGATCTTCCCAAACTCTTTTCATCAATTCTTCTCGTTTAATAATTTGATTGGGGCTCGCTATAAATATAGACAACAATTCACACTCTTTTTTTGATAGACTTATTTCAACAGTAGCTTTTACCAATTTATTTTGATAAGGGTAAAACTTAAAACATCCAATGGTTTCATACTTACTTTCACTTTTTTCTATTTCTTCTTTTGATTTACTCTTGAAATAAAAGAAAGTCACCAATAAAAACACCAATAACATGAGAATAATTAGAACAACTTGATTGTTACTAAAAGAACTTGACCTATCTGTAAAATGTAATTCAATAACATAGCATTCCTTTTTTAAAACTCTACCAAAACAAGGAATGATGCTTTTTTCTACAGTACGCGACATTTCGTAACTATAGACAACTTCTTGATTTGAACATTGCTTTACCTCCACTAAATAATTTGCAGGAAGTGATGCTTTATTTAAGACGGTCCCTATTATTGAAACTAAGTTTTTGGGTTCAATTGAATACTCATTTTCAAAAGAAAGTTGAAACTTATTTTCATTTATTTCAATAATTGGTAATACCAACGAGGTAGAATCATTATTGATGAGTAATAATTGATGTCCGATGACACGCAACGAAACTTTTACTTTTTCTGGAAAACTTTCTTGAGGCTCTTTAAATCCAAACAGTATACCAGTCAGTAAAATAAGTACTGTAAATCCACTAATAAAATAGATGTTTCTTTTTTTCATAATTAATAGCAAATAACATACATTTTAATGACTTTTTACAACTGTTGACACTTCTTTCACATTCTTTTGACATATTTAGGGAAAGCTTCCTTTTAGTTTTATCATCAAATTAAAACAAATTGAATATTAACTTTAAATAAATTAAAAGATGAACAATTTTATTTCACTCGTATTCACATTACTAACATTCTCATTGAGTACAAACCAGCCACTAGCAGATACTCCTTTAAAAAACATCAAAGATGAAAGGCCTGTTACCTTTAAAGAATTTTCCGTAAACCATGAAGATTACACACTTCATTTCAGTTTAGAAAAAGGAAAAGACGAACAGCATATATTGGTTGTTGCTATTGAATTACATAATGATTCATACTATGTTTCTCCAAATTCTAAAAGAGATTTTAAAGGGAAATTTAGAGGAGATTTCGGAACCAGTGAAAGTATTGAATTCTATGGCGACTTTGTAGAAACTCCACTATCTGTTGAAGTCTTTGATAGTCATCCTTTTGTTAGAGGTACTATTAATTGGGTGCAAGAAGACACCACCTACAAACAACTATTACTACTAAAAACACAAGAGAATTTTCAAGTATATGGTAGAATTATATTTACCATTGAGCCACGTTGCACTCTAGAACAGATTCCTTTTTCACTAGTTTATGAAGATGGAGAGTTGGTATTTGTAGAGGCTAAATGTTAATTGACTTGAACTCATACAAAACAATTATAGTCCATTCAATATTACGGATGGGCTTTTAACTATGTTATTGAACTATTGTCTTAAAAGCCAACGCACCACTTTCAGTTTGAATTGAAATTAAATAGATTCCAGCATTTAATTTATGCCCGCTGTAGTTTGTACCGTTCCAAATAATGTTTTGTTTGCCAATTACTTCTTTATTTAACAAGGTGTTTATTTTTCGCCCAAGCAAATCAAACACGTCAATAACAACATTTTCTTTATTCTTTAAAGAAAATGAAATAGTTATTTCTTCACTAAAAGGATTTGGATAAATATTTAAACTATTCTGTAAATTAAATTCATCAACTGATAAAGAAGCGCCCTCTACAATCGAAAGTGTTTGGTTAACAGCTACATTATAAAAAATATCTACAGTCCCACTTAACCATTTAACTTTTACAGAGTCAACCAATACATTTGATCCTAAGCCAAAAATTTCTGTTCCTGAATTTTGTGATAAATATCCTTCACCACAATGTGTATATCTGTAAAATTTATCTCCATTGATAGAAATCTCGATTACACTTCCTATACCATCTTTATTGCTTGAAGTACCTTCTAGATTTACTTTTAACCAATTATTAGAAGTTATGGTGTTGTTTTTCCATAAAAATAAATTATCATCATTATTATTAGTGACTATAAGTTCTGGCAAACCATCATTATCTACATCGCCTATTGCACTCGAAAAACTAACCCTATCATCTCCAGGAAAGCTTGAATTACTTAAGTTAAAAGTTTCATCTCCATTATTATCATAAAACCCTCCTGTTAAAAAAGTGTTTTGAGTACCATCAAACATCCCACATACATATAATTCCAAATCCATATCATTATCTGCATCAAAAAACGAAGCACCCCAACTTACGCTATTAAATATGGTTCCAGAAATCAAAGCTACATCGGTAAAAGTTTCATCTCCATTGTTCTTAAAAAGAACATTCCCATCCAGACCATTTGTAATGTAAATATCAAACCAACTATCATTATTAAAATCACCAACTGTAACTGTCATTGCATCAATGCCAACATCGGTTCCTGAACTTACACTAATATCTGTAAATGTACCATCTCCATTGTTTTTATATAAGATATTCGGATTAAAAATTTTATCGTTAGATACATATATATCCTGAAAACCATCATTATTAATATCTAGAAATGCTGAACAAAATGATGCAATACCTAGTGGTTGAATTCCAGCTTCATTGCTAACATCTGTAAATGTACCATCTCCATTATTTTTGTAAAGTTTATTTCCAATTGTAGTAGTCCTATTTGAAATAAACACATCTAGAAAACTATCGTTATTGTAGTCCCCCCATGACGCTCCATAAGAGAACATATTTTCAGTAGCCAATCCAGAAGTTGGAGTAATATCTTGAAATACTAGCCCTCCAATGTTTTCGAATAATTTATTGCCGTCTGTGTCACTCGTTATAAATAAGTCTTTATCATTATCATTATCAAAATCTACCCAATTTAATTGTTTAGTTTGATAATTAATTTCAGGAATAGATAGCGATAATTCTTGAAAAACTCCATTTACATTTTTAAAAAAACGAATTGATTGTCCAGCTTCTGTATTTATAGTAATATCATCCCATCCATCACCATCAAAATCATAAAATGTAACTCCATTTCCCAAGTATGTCGTTCCACAGGAACTTCCTAACCCTAGACTAGTAGCCTGATCTGTGAAACTAATTTGAGCATTAATATTAAAAATTAATACTAAATTAACTATGAGTGAAATTATTCTTTTCATTATGATACCAAATTAAAAATATTAAACCAATTTCCAAGTAATTAATGAAAAATATATTATCTTTTCTCATATAACTCTAACTAGCATGTTGCTATATATAAAAGTGTTTATTCGCTGTTCCCCCATTTTAATTGTTAAAACAGAAATAATGACTTCATTATCATAGGTAGAGAAATTTTTAAATTGAAAAATATTTAAAATTTACAGATATCTATGTAAGTCTTTAGAAACAAACACCTCTAAAGCACTAAACAATATATATGCATTTGACATTTCAAAAAACAATTACAGTAGTTGTTATTGTAGGTTTTTTTAGCATCAGTTCATTTAGTCAAAAAGACAACCAACCATTTGCTAAAAACAAAACAACCGTTGAACTCTTAGATTCTTTATGGCAAAACCCAACTAGTTTTTTTAATATTAACGACCCAAATTGGGTAGCTTTATGTACCAACCTAAATCATTTTTCTATTGATGATTTGAATTTTATTTCTGATGAAATATTTATTGATGATAATGCTCAAATACATAATGAGGCAACCGCTGATCAAGGAACTCTTGGTAAAATGAATAAACGATCAAATAAGAAAAAAACTAAAAAATTTGATACTAAAATGTCTAAGGATTTTAGAAACTTAGATAAATATCCAAACCATAAAGTGGTATTGATTGAGGGAGATTCGTGGATGGAATACCCGCTCTTTTTAAAAGATATTGCAGACTACCTAATGAAGAATGACAACCTAGCAATTTATAGTATGGCTTCTGGTGGCGATTGGATTTCAAACATGATTTCGAGTGGTGCTTATCAAGAAAAATATCTCAGTCTAAAACCAGATGTCTTTATCATAAGTGGAGGTGGAAATGATATTTTAGATGAACAGAATATTAAGAGTTTCGTAAATATAGACCCAATTGACAAGAATGATGAGTTTTTAAATAATTATCGAAAATATGTAATTTTAAGACGCAACTCTAAACCAATTCCGATGTGCAATTCTAGCTATTGCCCAATTGAATATCACGATTATGAAGATGAGATGCAAAGTCTAAATAAAAATGTAAATCAAGAAAATTTAGAACATATCATAAACGGAAGACGTTATCTGAACAAAAACTATTATCGCTGGTTGGTATCCTTAAAACTAGAATATAAAATGCTAATTACTTCTCTTAAAAAAATAGATCCTGAGCATTTTAAAAAACTCATGATTATAACCCAAGGATATGATTATGCCATCCCAAATGATAAACATCGTTTAGGAGTAAGCCTTTTATTAGAAAATGGTAAGTGGATAAAAAAACCTTTAGATGCAATCGGTATTACTGATAAACAAATCCAACAAGATATTGTAATGACATTGATATTCGACTTTAATGAAATGTTGATTGAGTTAGGCAAAGAATCATCAAATATTTACCATATAGACAGTCGAGAATTTACTAATTACCTAGAAGTTAAAGACAACAAACAACCTGGAGATTATTGGTTTGATGAGCTACACCCTAAATCACAGGTCTTTAAACAAATTGCAGACGGCTATCAAGCACTTATATTTAATCAATTTGTAGAGCCTCATAAAGTTGTAAATGTGGTTGAGTATCACAAATCAAAAGAGAATTATTAAAGAAATATACGAGTAATTATAACATACTAATTTATGACTGCTTTTAAAATAGTAACAGTTCCTTCTCCTTGAATCGAAATTAAATATACTCCCGAACTTAGTTTATGCCCTTTGTAATTTGTGGCATTCCAAGTAATTTCTTGTTTACCACTAACAGTATTATCAAATAAAGTATTTACTTTTCTACCTAACAAATCATACACTTCAACTTTAACATGCTCTTCTTTTTTTACACCAAATCTAATACTAGTTTCCTTGCTAAAAGGATTTGGGTAAATAACAGCATTTAACATTGTGTCTGTAAAGTCTTCATTGTCTAAAACCACCGTTTGTCTTACATGCGTATAATAAATATCTTGTCCTCCGTTAATAGTATTTGCCCAAGCCAAATGCACACCTTCATTGTCAGAAACCATATCAAAATAGTCACCCATTTTATCCTGATTTGGATACCCAATATTTGGATCAAATGCAATAGATAGAGATTCATTGACAGACCATGTACCTCCTTGATTTATAGAAAAAGAATAATATAATACTGATTCATTTGTACCTGCTGAGGCATCACGCGTATCTAACCAAACCACATCAATACGTCCATTTGGCGCAACAGACATGGTACCAAACCACTGATAATTTTCTATACTATTATCTGTATTTATTCTAATCGGAGTATTAAAAGTTTGCCCTCCATCGGTGCTTTTCGCAAACATTACATCACCAGGGTCACTATTAGAAGTACGACCTACCGACGCCAAGACATATACATTCCCATGACCTGCTCCACCAGAAATATCAACATCAACCCACATTTGCCCCATTAAACCAACGGGGTTCACAGGTGAACCTCCACCTTTCAATACTCCATCCAAATCAACAACTGTATATGAATTAAAAGTAACAGGAATACTGGTGTCTTTTGCAGTGGTTGACTTCACCACAATGAGTCCCGCAGAACTTGTCCCAGCAGTATATAATGTTCCATCGGCATCCACAGCCATAGTACCCCATTTAGGAGCTCCATCTATCTGTTCACAGCTTTCAAAACTATAACAGCCATCTGTAGAACGTGTAAAATCTTCTGAATCACAAGAGGATAAGTTTCTATCCCAAAAAGAATAATTATTACCTGCTCCTATTCCATTAGTTCTATCAGTAGTCATCCATTGTTTATCTCCTCCTCTAGCTGATACTGGTCCATCCCATGTAAAGCTACCATCTGTAATTCTATATACTTCACATGCATATGGAGATTTTAAACTATTGTAATAAAAATTACCATTGACATCAAAATCTAAAACTGGGTCAGTATGATAAACACCGGGATCTAATACTCCTGGAAATATCCATGTCAAACCTCCATTATTAGAATATCCGTACCCTGCTTGTCTAAAATTACTAGCTACATTATCAAACTGCCGCCAACCAATAACTATTCTGTCTGGGTTGGTAGGATCAACAGCAATAGATGGTTCATTGGCAGCATCACCAATAATATCATCACCATTAACATCAACATTTACTTGCGATGTAAAATAATTGGCATTTGTAACGCGATACGAAATCCCTTTTTGCATACTATCACTAGATACATAAATATAGGTGTCTTCGTGCTTCTCCTTATATACTTCTCCTTGTGCAGAGAGCATCCATGGTGCCATGAATAACAGGTAAATCAGTTTGTAGTTGCAATTTCTTTTCATAGAATATATTTTGGAAGCTTTTAGGGATTGCTAGTTATACTTAAAAAGCTTTCTAAGCTAACTATCAAATATATAGATTGCAGTGTTATTATTTTATGATATTTATCATAGCTATTAATGATCATTAAATTATTTCACTCTCCTGCTCCTCTCAATTTTATAATGTGGCAAATATACAAAAACAGAAATCCCTATAAATTGAGTGAATCTCAATTTCAGGGCAAACTCATACTTTTTATAAAAAACATGATAAGACACGAATTTCACTAATTGCACGAATAAATGAGTTTAATTCATTTAATATCCACGTGATTTTAACCAAAAAAAATACATAAAGATAAAAATCTAAAGATTTTAAAAAAAATTAGTGGACATTCCTGAAATTAGTGTCTAAAAATACAAGCATGAGTTTGCCCTGATCTCAATTTTCGTTTCTATAAAAGTTTAGTACCTTCACATCATTAAATTAACCAAACTCTCAAAATTATAAAAGCTCCTTAATACATGCCAACAAAAAATAAATTCGGAGCCTTTGCTGGTGTTTTCACACCATCAATTCTTACTATTTTAGGAGTTATCATGTACATGCGTTTGGGTTGGGTTGTTGGTAATGCAGGACTCTTTGGCGCCATTGCTATCATTATCATTGCACATGTTATTGCAGTTACAACTGGCTTAAGTGTTTCTTCTGTTGCTACAGATAAAAAGATTGGTGCTGGCGGAATCTATTATGTGCTTTCTCGCAGCATGGGAATCCCTATTGGCGGATCTATTGGTATTGCGCTGTTTATTGGAACTGCTTTTTCCATTGCTCTTTATTTAATTGGTTTTGCTGAAAGTTTGAATGGTTTTTTTGGTTTTGGAATGACTACCAACGACTTTAGATTCACAGGCACCATTGCACTTATATCTATTACTATTATTGCCTTGATTAGCACCTCATTTGCGTTAAAAACACAGTTTGTTATTCTTGCTGCTATTGTTATTTCATTAGTCTCTATCTTTTTTGGAACCTCACAGTTTATTCCAGAAACTGTACATTTATTGCCCAATGATACCACAGTTCCTTTAGAAGTTGTATTTGCTGTTTTCTTTCCAGCAGTAACTGGATTTACAGCAGGTATTGCCATGAGTGGAGATTTAGACGATCCAAAAAAATCCATTCCTATAGGTACTCTTACTGCAATTGGCGTTGGGCTAATTATTTATATTGCCCTTGCTATTTTTATTGCTTATAATGTGAATGCCGAAGTTCTAAAAACAGATCATAATTTCTTAATGAAAATTGCCCTCTTTGCTCCTGCTGTTGTAGCTGGTATCTGGGGCGCCACCTTATCTTCTGCTTTGGGTGGAATTTTAGGCGGACCTAGAATATTGCAAGCAATGTCTATCGATAAAGTAACTCCAAAGTTATTTGGTAAAGGGCGTGGTGAAAACAACGAGCCTATAAGAGCATTATTTGTAGTTTTTGTAATTGCCGAAGCAGGTATTTTAATCGGAGAGCTAGATATTATTGCGCGTGTAGTTTCTATGTTTTATTTAGCAGCCTACGGATTCATAAATATCTCTTACTTTTTAGAGAGTTGGGCAAACCCAGACTTTCAACCGACCTTTAAAATAAAACGTTGGATTGGACTTCTTGGTTTTATCGCTTGTTTTGGGGTGATGTTTAAGTTAGATATGTTCGCTATGATAGCGGCACTTACCGTAATTGGTGTGCTTTATACTGGTTTACAACGCAAAGAAGTCAAGCTGCAATCTAATGATGTATGGCGTAGCGTTTGGGAAAATGTAGTTAACAAAGGTCTTAAAAAAATTGATGCTAAAGTTGATAAGAATGCTAATTGGAACCCAAATATTATTTTATTTTCTGGTCGTAGTGATCATCAATCTTATTTATTAGAATTAGGAAAAACAGTTTCTGGACGAACAGGTATTGTCACAAATTTTAAATTAATACTCGATAAAAATAATACCAAACCGCCCTTAAAGAAAACCGAACAAATTGTTCAAGACAGCGTATTTAAAGACTTGGGTATTTTTGCAAGACAAATTAAAGTCGATAATATTTATACAGGCATTACCAATATTGCCTCTACCTTCGGATTCTCTGGTGTAGAACCCAATACCATTATGATGGGTTGGCCAAAGGGCTTAGAAAATTCAACCGAATATGCTAAAATGACTGAGGCCCTTTTACATTTAGATTACAACCTACTCTATTTAGATTTTGACCGTAAAGCAAAATTTGGAAACTACAATACAGTAGATTTATGGTGGAGAGAAACAGATAGTAAAAATGCCGAAATGATGTTGAACATTGCACGTTTTATCATTGCTTCTCAAAAGTGGAACAAAACAAATATCAGAGTGCTTTTTGTAAATAACAACAATGTTGACAAAACAATTATCTACTCCAAAATAAGTAATCTGGTAGAAGATTTAAGAGTAAATGTTACTATCAAAATAATCAACAATGCAGTAGAACAAAAACCGTTTTATGACCTCATTGAAGAGCAATCCAAACATACTGATTTAACTTTGGTAGGTATCCCCAACTATAAAATTGAAAAGCAAGCAGAATTTGTGCTAAAAACAAGTCACTTATTCGAATCTATTGGCTCAACACTTATGGTAAAAGCTGCCAATAATTTTAATGTACTCGATTTAAAATTTATAAAAAATGAATAAAAGTTATACCTCGTATTGAATTACAATTTCTTTTATTTTGTTATTTTGCACCAACAATAAATAAACCTTTCTAAATCCTAAAATGCAAGTCTGTATTGCCGAAAAACCAAGTGTAGCACGCGAAATAGCAAACGTGTTAGGAGCAAATACCAAACGTGATGGTTATTATGAAGGCAACGGCTATGCAGTAACTTACACCTTCGGACATCTCTGTACTTTATATGAACCTAGTGATTACAAGCCACATTGGAAAAGTTGGGACTTAAACAACTTACCAATGTTGCCAGAAAAGTTTTTGACAAAAGTTTCAAAAAACGAAGGCATCCAAAAACAATTCAATATTGTAAAGAGTTTATTTGACAAAGCAACTGTAGTCATAAACTGTGGTGATGCGGGGCAAGAAGGTGAACTAATTCAGCGTTGGGTAATGAATCAAGCGAACTATAAAGGAGAAGTAAAACGCCTTTGGATATCTTCTCTAACCACCGAAGCCATTAAAGAAGGCTTTCAAAACCTAAAACCCTCTGCTGATTATGACAACCTATTTTATGCAGGATTCTCAAGAGCAATTGGAGATTGGCTCTTAGGCATGAATGCTACCAGACTCTACACCGTTAAACATGGAGGCTACAAACAAATGTTATCTGTAGGACGAGTCCAAACTCCTACCTTGGCGATGGTCGTAAAACGTTTTTTAGAGATTCAAAACTTTAAACCACAACCTTATTGGGAATTACAAACAGAATATAGAAATACGCTATTTAATTATGAAGAAGGACGCTTTTTAAAAAAGGAAGATGGAGAAAAACTGGCTACTAAAGTAAAAGAAAGTGATTTTGAAATTACATCCATCACTAAAAAGAAAGGAAAAGAATATGCCCCTAAACTTTTTGATTTAACAGGATTACAAGTCTATTGCAATACCAAATTTGGTTTTACAGCAGATGAAACTTTAAAGATTGCGCAAAAACTATATGAACAAAAAGTAGTAACCTACCCAAGAGTTGACACCTCTTTTTTACCCAATGATGTATATCCTAAAGTTTCTGGCATCTTAAAAAACTTAACTAAGTATCAAAACTTAACACAATCCCTTTTAGGTAAAAAGATAAAAAAATCATCCAAAGTATTTAATGATAAAAAGGTAACAGATCACCATGCCATTATTCCCACAGGAATTCAAATCAATCTACAATACAATCAACAATTGGTATATGACATTATTGTAAAACGATTTATCGCTGCTTTTTATAATGATTGTTCAGTTGCTAATACATCAATAATTGGGCAAGCAGCAAATATATCTTTTAAAACTACGGGCAAAGAAATACTAGAAAAAGGTTGGCGAGTAGTTTTTGAATCACCCAACACTAAGGATAAAAAAGAAATAGGAATACTTCCAACTTTTGCTAAAGGCGAAAAAGGAGAACACGCTCCTACTTTTAACGAAAAACAAACCAAAGCCCCCAATCAATTTACAGAGGCTACTTTATTACGTGCTATGGAAACAGCAGGTAAGCAAGTGGATGACGACGAAGTGCGTGAGTTGATGAAAGAAAATGGTATTGGGCGTCCTTCTACACGAGCGAATATTATAGAAACGTTGTTTAGACGGAAATATGTTATCCGTAAAAAGAAACAATTGTTACCTACTGATACAGGAATTAAATTGATTGCTACCATCAAAAATGAATTATTGAAGTCTGCTGAATTAACAGGACGTTGGGAAAAACGCTTAAAAGAAATTGAACGAGGCGAATTCAATGCGGGTACTTTTATCAAGAATATGAAAAAGATGGTAGATGAATTGGTGTATGAAGTCCGTATGGAAAATAAAAAAGCAAACATCACCCATACAACTGAATCTACAAAACCAAAAAGAGCAGTTAAAACAACTATTGGAATTACAGTCGAAAAATGTCCTAAATGTAATAACGGATCTATTTTAAAAGGATCTTTGGCATACGGATGTAGCCAATACAAAGAAGGATGTAATTTTAAATTACCCTTTAAATTTGGAGGTAAAAAAATATCAGAGAAACAGTTTGTTCGTTTACTCCAAAAAGGCGCTACTGTTAACTTAAAAGGATTTAAAGTTAATGGAGAAACCATTGAGGGGCTTTTGCGTTTTGATGAAAACTATCAATTAGTATTAGAAAAAAAGAAAGGGAAAACTCCAGATACTTTATCCTGCCCTAAATGTAATAGTGGTACAATTTTAAAAGGAAAAACAGCTTACGGGTGTAGCGAATTTAAATTGGGCTGTGAATTTAAAATTAGCTTTGAAACTATCCGAACAAAAGCGGCTGACAAGGCACTTACAAAAGAATTAGTTTCTAAAATAATAAAGGAATCAATAAGAGTTTGAACTCTTATTGACCCCCTTAAAATAGTTGGTTTAAAATTTACTATAACTTCTTAGAAGTTAGGTTTATTTTCATATTCATCTCTTGACCACTTACAGTCATATTCATGTCCATCGTAGAATAATTTACATTCCCTGTTGCTCTATCAATTTCCATATTTCCAGAAATTGTCCCTTCTGCTAATAATTCAATAGTACCAGAAATTTCGACTTCAACGATTTCTTTTTCAATTGATTTTACGGTGTAAACAATTGTCATATCCATTCCTTTTTCAAGCTTATTGATTGTCCAAGAATCACCAACTATAACAGCTTCTTTTGGATATACTACCGTACCAGAACTATTTGTAAACTGGTCCATCCCAGGAACCTCTGGTTCTACAATTGTTTCAATCGTTTCAGCACGATGCGTCATTGTAGTAAATATTGTTGCAGATAGCATAGGAGCAAATTGGGACTTCATCTTTTTACCCATATCATCCAACTCCTCATCAGATGTATTAGAATCATAAGACATATCCATACCTCCCTGAGAAATATCCATTTTTATACTTTTGATTGTCATATCAACATTGTAAATAGTATCTGTTACTTCTTTAACATCCAATCCCATTTCAATATTCATAGATAGCATTCCTGCTTGTTCCATATCCATAGAAACTAAGTACTTATCTCCTACTTCGTATTTTAATCTTAATAATGTTGATTCTTGTGCTGTACTAATTAATGTAACTGCAAGTGTTAATACTGTAAATAATTTTCTCATTTTTAATTTTTGTTTGATTGTTAATTGTTTTTTTTAGCTGTGACTTTTACTAAAAAGTCTTTACTTCTACCTTCAAAACCTTCTATCAGAATTTCTGAATTTGAAAGTGATAAGATTTTGTCAGTATCAAAATGTTCCATTTCAACCCCGTTAATATCTTTGACATTAAAAATGGCTTCTTTTTTTATAGCTCCTGTTTTATCATTTATAATATATGCGGTTAAATAGCCTTCATGGCGATCTCTATAATGTTTGGGATATTCATCATCTGGCAAGTTTAAATTTTTAATATTATCTAAATATAATAAATAATGAGAATCTCCTGCAAACATATGTGTATAAGACATTGTGCTTTTACCTCTAACTCCACTTTGGTGCTTTGCTAACTTATGTATCCAAGCAAGTGAACCGTCAGCATTTATTTTAGCAGCCAACATGTTTCTGTAATAATATGTAGTGGTAGAAGTACTCATTCCAGAAGCCCCGCCAGACATATGGGTAGAAAATTCAAGGTAGTCTTGCTCTCCCAAAATCAGAAAACTACCGTCACTATTTATTGCAATACTATTTATACTTAAATCCTCAAAAGATGGCTTTTCATTTTCATCCTTTTCATTCTTTTTCGCTTTCTTTTTTGTTTTCTTCTTTTCTTTTCTTGATGCATTTTTATTCAACATTTCTACAGAAAAATCATAACTCTTAAAATTACCTATTTTACCATCATCAGTTAAATTTACTGTAAAAATTCCTGTTGGCTGCCCAATTCCAGAAGAGTAAAAAGATTCGAATCCACTTTTATTTGAATTTTTGCAAGTGCCTGCTAAAATCATATCACCTATTCCATTATTATAAAGTGCAATTTTACCAATAAAGCTATCTCCTATTTCTATTTTGGTTTTTAGAATTTCGCTGCTTTCTCTTTTAATTTTAAAAAGTTCTAAATGATAATTTGCTTTTTTCTCTGTTTTCTTTTTTTCATTATAACTATCATCTTCAAATACCTTTGTTATCAAATAGTAATTGCCAAAATTATCAATGGCATCATCAACATTATCCATCCTTCTTTCTGTGTATGGCATCTTTACCATCGTTTTCCAATCTAAAGTTAAATCAGTATTAAAAATATTGATTGAAACATTGTCGTAACTCTCAGTATCTTTTCTCTTTTCTGGATACATTCGATAGGTAATTAATAATTTTTGGTCATCCCTAGATTTATGAAAAAAATATTTTGAACCAAATATGTTTCTTCCAATTACAATAGTAGAAGCGTATTTGTAAGATTTTGGTTGTGTATTTCTAAACGGGTCAACAGCAATAATTCCTTTTTGTGTCAAAACTGTATAAGGCTCACTCACACTTAAACTTTCTAAAGAAATATTAACAGCCATTAAGGTTTCAATTTTTTCTTTTCTGTCCCAGACTTCATAAAAAAAAATGACTTTATTATCCATTTGAACCAATTCAAAGTTTGTTTTAAACTTTTTCATAAAGCTTTTTAAGTCAACTCTTTTAATTTCTTTTAATGAAATCGGGTCAAACTTTTGAATAACTAAATCTTTCTTTTGGCTATTGATGGCTACAACATAATCTTTGTATTTATAAAATTGCTTAAAGATTCCATCGGTTTCTTTATATTCTTCACCAGTTTTTACTATAAAATTTTCAGAAAGTTTTGGATCTTGAGAAAATAAATTGATAGAAACTAAGGCAAGTAACAGTAAAAAAATGTTTTTCATATTAGTTTGGATATATAATTAGTTATCTGAAATTAATTGGTTAATTCTCAAAAAAAAATACAAACCGAAAGCAGTTTGTATTTTATATTTTTAGTTAAAAATTTCTATGCTTTTTGTTTTACTCTAACGGCATTCATTCCTTTCATTCCTTTTTCAAGTTCAAAAGTAACTTTGTCATTTTCGGCAATTTCATCAATTAAACCGCTAACATGACAAAAATATTTTTCTTGATTTTCGGTATCGATGATAAAACCAAATCCTTTTGAGGTGTCAAAAAATGAAACTTTTCCATTTCTAATTGGATCAAATTTTTCTTCGTCCCTATCTTCTTTTTTAGGGATTCCTAAGATGATACTTTCAGCATCAACTTTCTCTTTTAAATCTGGATCTGGTGGTGTGTCTACCAAATTACCATTGTGATCTACATAAGCAAATTGAATGCCCAATCCTTTTTCTTTCTCAAGTTTACGCACTTCTTTTTTCTTTGCTTTCATTTCACGTTTTTTTAAACGCTTCTTCTCCTTTTCACTTTTATTAAACGTTTGTTGAGACTTTGCCATTCTAGGTTTTAAATTTAATTATGATAAATTAATCTGATTAGTTTCTGAAAAAACTGCCTACAAATATAGGGTTTGTAATTGGAAATATTAAGTGATAATCGCAATTTTATTCGCTAAACCAAATGAAAAATAACCGAAGCGTAAATTACAAAGCGTAAAAATCGTAAGAGTCCAAATAATAAATAATTACGAAATTTATAATTAATAACTCCCGCAGCAATACTTGTTATAGCAAAAGGAATTGGTAATAAGGCGCCAACCACAATTAAAAAACCTCCCCACTTCCGAATCATAACTAAATGTTTTTTCATTTTTACTTCTAAGTAATTAAATACTTTTGGAAGTTTAGCAATATACTTACCTATGAAATAAGAAATAACACCACCTAAATATGAAAATAAGGCTAATAGTGAAACATATAATATTGGTTCTGCACTCTTACCTGCCCAAGCAATAAATATTTCTGGAGGAACTAATCCTAAAAAAGATTCTGAAATAAAAAATACCGTTATGATTGTAAATGGCGAATACTTTTCTATTATTGTCGTAAACAGTGCATTGAAATCGACTACAAAGTAATGTACAAAAAATAGAACACCTACAAATAGTGCAATTGGCAAAATAGATTTTACCACACTCTTTTTTACAAAAGTATAAAACCCAGTATAGCTATAATACTGATGCAATAAGCGAAATCTAGATTTTTTTATTGAAGGTTTTGATACAGGGTTCATTTAAATACTAATTTTTTTTGTGCAAATATAATATAAATATGAGTTTTGATTGTAACAAATAGTACTCTTAACATAGTTATAAGACCTTATGCAAATAAAAAGGATTCAATGATTATTCATTGAATCCTTAATCTTAAAAAACTAATGTAGTGACTTATAGTCATCTTATCAACATTATTTTATTTAGATATTGGCTACTAACCAATCTCCTACTTCACTCGTTTTATAAGCCTTTTTATCTTCTGATAGATCTTCTGTTACTACACCTTCAGCTAATGATTTATTTACTACTGAACGTATCGCTTCTGCTTCATCTTTCAAACCGAAAGCCATATCAAACATCATTGCTGCTGATAAAATAGTTGCTAAAGGGTTCGCGATATTAAGGCCAGTTGCCTGTGGATACGAACCATGAATTGGTTCGAATAATAAATTATCTGTTCCCACTGATGCTGATGGCATTAAGCCCATAGAACCTGAAATTACAGATGCTTCATCAGTTAAAATATCACCAAATAAATTTTCAGTAATCAAAACATCATACGAATTTGGCCATTGTACCAAACGCATTGCAACTGCATCTACAAACTCATAAGAAACTTCTACTTCTGGATAGTCTTTTTCCATCGCTTGTACAGTTTCTCTCCACAATCTTGATGTTTCTAATACATTTGCTTTGTCAACACAACATAATTTTTTTGAACGTGTCATTGCCAATTCAAAACCTTTTTTTGCTAAACGAGTAACTTCTGCTCTGGTATAAACACAATTATCAAAAGCAGTTTCTCCTCCATCTCTTCTACCCTTTTCGCCGAAATAGATTCCACCGGTTAATTCACGTAAAAAAACCAAATCAGTTCCTTCAATTCGCTCTCTTTTTAAAGGTGATTTATCTATCAATGACGGAAAAGTAAATGTTGGTCTTACATTCGCAAACAATCCCAATTTTTTACGCATTTTTAATAATCCTTGTTCTGGTCTTACTTTCGCACTCGGGTCATTATCAAATCTTGGATGACCAATAGCTCCGAACAAAACAGCATCGGCATTTACACAGATATCATGTGTTGCATCTGGATAAGGTTCGCCAACGGCATCAATTGCTACAGCACCAGTTAAAGCTGGGGTCCAATTAATTTCATGTCCAAATTTTTGCGCAACTGCATCACTTACTTTTACGGCTTGGTCTATAACTTCTGGTCCTATTCCGTCTCCCGCTAAAAGGGCTATGTTTAATTTCATGATTTTTTATTTAATGATTAAAAGATTGAATTATTAAATTATATTCAACATACGTTCCGTTGCTTTAATTGCTGATACTGTTTGGTCAGAATCTAAGCCACGAGTTTTAAATTCTTTTTCTTCACTTTTCCAAGTAATAATTGTTTCACATAAAGCGTCAGAATGTGACCCTGGTGGAATCCTAACAGCGTAATCAATTAATGAAGGTAATGCTATTTTCTTTTTTTTATATACTTTTCTTATCGCATTCATAAAAGCGTCAAACTGACCATCTCCTTGGGCGTTTTCTTCAAATGATTCATCTTTAATTCTCAATGATACCGCAGTTGATGGCCTTAATCCTTTTGAATGTGTTAATACATATGAATCTACGTGCACTAATTTTTTATTGGGATGATTGTCTAAAACTTCGGCAATAATATAAGGTAAATCATCTTTGGTTACTACTTGTTTTTTATCCCCCAATTCAATGATTCTCTTGGTGACTCTTTTTAAATCATTATCATTCAATTGTAATCCTAATTCTTGTAAATTCTTTTGAATGTTTGCTTTACCCGATGACTTTCCTAAAGCATATTCTCTTTTTCTACCAAAGCGTTCGGGCAACAAATCATTGAAATATAAATTCTTTTTATTGTCACCATCTGCGTGGATACCCGCGGTTTGAGTAAATACGTTATCTCCAACAACGGGTTTGTTTACCGGAATTCTAAATCCAGAAAAAGTCTCTACCAACTTACTAACCGTATTTAATGCTTTTTCATTTACACCAATTTCAACTGTAGGCATAAAATCATTTATCACAGCAATTACAGATGCCATTGGAGCATTTCCAGCACGTTCACCCATTCCGTTAACAGTTAAATGCAAACCATTAATTCCTGCCTTTACAGCTTCCATGGCATTGGCAACTCCTAAATCATAATCGTTGTGTGCATGAAAATCGAAATGCAGGGTTGGATATTTTTCTCTAATTTCTGAAACAAATGCAAAAGATTCTGCCGGAGTCAAAACCCCCAAAGTATCAGGAAGCATGATTCGCTTTACAGGTTGAGTCGCTAAAAACGCTAAAAATTCAAAAACATATTCTTTAGAATTTCGCATTCCATTACTCCAATCTTCCAAATAAATATTTGTTTCTATTTGATTTTCTTTAGCCAAATAAATGTTGGCTGTTATTTCTTTAAAGTGCTGATTAGGTGTTTTTTTAAGCTGATGAGTTAAATGGTTTAATGAACCTTTAGTTAACAGGTTTTGAACCTTAGCTCCTGCCTCTTTCATCCAATCAATCGAAATACCATTGTCAACAAAAGTCAACACTTCAACAGCATTTATATGACCATTTTTATTCGCCCATTCAGTAATATTTTTTACCGCTTTAAACTCACCTTCAGACACTCTTGCTGATGCAATCTCAATACGATCTACCTTTAACTCTTCTAATAAAAGTTTGGCAATGGTCAACTTTTCGGAAGCAGAAAATGACACGCCAGAGGTTTGTTCACCATCACGCAATGTTGTGTCCATTATTTCGATTCTCATAGCCATATTTAGAAAGGACGAGTTGCAGCAAAGGTTTCTATATCTTCTTTTATATTTTGCAAATAATCAATGTCATCAAAACCATTAAGCATGTTTCCTTTTTTATATCCGTTGATATCAAAAGATTCTTGAGCTCCTGTAGATAGAATTGTAATTGTTTGATTTTCTAAATTGATGTCAAGTTCGGTAGTTGCATCATCATAAATTGCAGTAAATATTTGCTCAGCAAATTCAGAACTCACTTGTACAGGAAGCACGCCAATATTTAAACAGTTATTTTTAAAAATATCTGCAAAGAAAGAAGAAACCACACATCTAAATCCGTAGTCATAAACTGACCAAGCTGCATGCTCTCTAGAAGATCCAGAACCAAAGTTCTTACCTCCTACTAATATTTTCCCGCTATAAATAGGGTTGTTTAAAACAAAATCTTCTTTTAAAGAATCATCTGCATTATACCTCCAATCACGAAACAAATTGTCGCTAAAACCTACACGTTCTGTTGCTTTTAAAAATCGCGCAGGAATAATCTGATCGGTATCTACATTCTCTATCGGTAAAGGAACTGCTGTAGATGTTAAGGTTGTAAATTTATCGTAAGCCATATCTTTTTGTTTTCAGTTGCCAGTTGTCAGTTGGTCGTATTCAATTTTAAATTCTTTTTTTTATTCAGTTTTAACAGATAACTGTTCACTGTGACTGAGAGAACTACAAGAATTCTCTTGGGTCAGTTACAACTCCTGTAACGGCTGCTGCAGCTGCTACCAATGGACTCGCTAATAAGGTTCTTGATCCTGGTCCTTGACGTCCTTCAAAATTTCTGTTTGATGTGCTCACAGCATACTTCCCCGCAGGTACTTTATCGTCATTCATTGCTAAACACGCTGAGCAACCAGGTTGCCTTAAAACAAATCCTGCATCATTTAAAATATCTAAAATTCCTTCTTCTTTAATTTTATCTTCAACAACATGAGAACCTGGAACTAACCAAACAGTCACATCATCGGCTTTTTGTTTTCCTTTTACAATGGATGCAAAAGCACGAAAATCTTCAATTCGACCATTGGTACAACTTCCTAAAAACACATAATCAATTTTTTTACCGAGCATCGGTTCGTTTTCTGCATATCCCATATAAGTCAGTGATTTGGCATAGGTTGCTTTTCCTCCTTCAACAGCATCAGCAGTTGGAATGTTTTTTGTGATACCCATTCCCATTCCCGGATTAGTCCCATAGGTAATCATCGGCTCAATATCATTCGCAGAGAAATTATATTCTTTATCAAAAGATGCATCATCATCTGTTTTCAACGTTTTCCAATACTCCATCGCTTTATCCCAATCTGCTCCTTTCGGAGTCATCGCAAGACCTTCTATATAATCAAAAGTTTTTTTATCAGGAGCAATCATACCGCCTCGAGCACCCATTTCGATACTTAAATTACAGACTGTCATACGGCCTTCCATAGTCATGTTTTCAAAAACATCACCAGCGTACTCAACAAAATATCCTGTTGCCCCAGAAGTTGTTAATTGAGAAATAATATACAAGCCAACATCTTTTGACGTTACACCTTTATTTAAAACCCCATTCACATTGATGCGCATTTTTTTAGGCTTTGGTTGCATAATGCATTGGGTTGCAAAAACCATTTCAACTTCCGAAGTCCCAATACCAAAGGCAATTGCTCCAAACGCACCATGAGTTGATGTATGAGAATCGCCACAAACAATGGTAGCACCAGGAAGTGTAATTCCATTTTCTGGACCTACTACATGTACAATTCCATTATTTTTATGACCTAATCCCCAATGGCTAATTCCGAATTCTTTTGAGTTATCTTCTAGTGTTTTTAATTGATTTGCAGATAAAGCATCTTCAACAGGTAAATGCTGATTGATAGTTGGTGTATTATGATCAGCTGTTGCAAAAGTGCGCTCTGGATATAATACTTTTAAACCTCTCATTTTTAATCCAATAAAAGCTACAGGACTTGTAACTTCGTGAATTAAATGGCGGTCGATAAAAAAGACATCAGGTCCGTCTTTTACCTTTCGCACTACATGCGAATCCCAAACTTTATCAAATAATGTTGTACTCATATTTATGGTGTATTTTGAAGTAGGCAAATTTATGGAAAATAGGTCTCTTAGGGGGCTCTATTAGGAATCTCAGATACGATATCCAACATTTTTATCGTATCGCTTCAAACAGCTATATCCAATTAAACACTAATAAAACTGTAGGTTATTGATAAGTTTTTTAATGTATTAATATACGAGGGTCAGTTTAAAAAAAAATGAAGGCTAGAAGAAAATAATTTAAAATCAGCAAATATTTTATTCCAAATCCATTTTCAGCTCGTTCATTAAATCATTGTGTTGATGTTTGGCATATTCATAGCCATCTTCCCACCATTGTGTCATTATTTTTTTATCAAACACCAAAGAATTTACTGTTAAAACAATTGGGGTATAATATAAATTCAATTTTACATTGTGCTGTTTAGCATATAGTTTCCCGATTGTGATATTGTGCTTTTCGACATGGTCCATCATAAAAGCTTGGATGTTCATCAATACTGAAAATGGATTTTTAGTTGGAATGCGATTCACTTGGTTTTCTTCGGTTTCTAAAATAATGACATCTACTTCTGTTGCGCCTCTTTTAATGGCTTCGCGGATTGGTACCAAGCAACCAAAGCCACCATCGGCATAATGGCAACCATTTTTATACAGCAAACTCATAAACGGAACATAATTGCACGATGCCCAAATCCAATCAGAAAAATCATTATAATTACAATCGTTTATAGATTTATATTCCACTTCGTCTGTAGAAATATTTGAAACTGTTACAATGGCTTCTTTGTTCGAATTTTTAACAGCATTAAAATGTTTTTCAGTAATTCGCTGTTTAATGAGTCTCCTTAAACTTTTACTTTCACCAAAAGTTTTACGTCCCATTAAAAAATTCCAGAAAACATTTAGGTGATTAATTCCAACCACTTTATGCCCATGCACATTCTTAACAGTGATTGGACAATTGCTAAAAATTGAGCGTTGATTTACCGAGGTGTAAATATCTTTTAAGTCATCTAATTCTCCTAATGCTAAGTGGGTAACCATCAAGCTACCGGTTGATGTTCCCAAAAATAAATCGTATTCTTTTTTTTGATGCTGAATCAAATATTCAGCAACACCACCTGCAAATGCACCTTTACTCCCACCACCAGAAATTACTAAAGCGTTCATCTAATTACTTTGTTTAATGAGTTATATCATTTTTTATTTATTTTTGAGCATCTAAATCATTCATAAATATACAATATGAAATTCAAAATCATTCCAATCTCTGCACTCTTATTTTTACTTTTTAACTCAACCAATACTTCAGCTCAATCTACTTTTAATTTCAACATTAAAAACATGGCAAATGACAGTTGCATAGTTGGATATTATTTAGGTGATAAACAATATGTTTTTAATGAGGATGGCAAAAATCAAATGATTTATATAGACGCAGATGGCAAAGGGAGTTTTACAAGAGATGATATGAAACCTGGGGTAATACTACTTGTTTTCCCTCCCAACAATGACTTTATCGAATTTATTTTTGAAGGAGAAAATCTAAATTTTACTTTAGACAGAATTGATTTAGACAACTCTATTGAAATAAATTCACTATCTAACATTTTGCAAAAAAAGTACAATTCATTAATATTTTCATTAACCAAAAAACATAAAGAATTAACTAAGAAAAAAGAAGAAAACCCAACTTTGGATATAGAAAAAGGATTGATAGAAATTTCAGATGAATTTACTTCTTTTCAAGGAAAAATGATTACTGATTATCCTAACAATTTATTTGTAAAGATGCTGAAAGCAAATCAAGAAATTTCAATTCCTGGAACAATAACTGATGAAACTAAACAATACATTTATTATAAGGAACACTATTTTGATCATATCAATTTCAAAAATAACTGGTTAATAAGAACGAGTTTTTTCTACCCTAAAGTGTTGCGATATCTCGATGATTTAACGTATAACTCTGTGGAGCATATTAATGAATCTCTTGATGTAATTATTGATAAAACAGAAGATGATAGTGAAATTTTTCAGTTTTTAGTCGTGAATCTATTAAATAAATATGCAAACAATAACACCTATGACTATACAGATGTTTGGAAACATTTAGTAGAAAAATACTACATCAGTGGTAAAGCAACTTGGACAAGTGAAGAACAACTAAAAAAGATTATTGATAATTATAACATGAAGAATGAGTAGTCATTATATTCAGATAATAATTTAATTAAAAAGAATCTTTTAAACATTTAATTTCACAGCTGATTTAAGTATTTTTGCATTAGTAAAATCACCTTATTTAAAATATATATTATGCAACACATTATTGACAGATTTATAAGTTACATCACTATCGACACACAATCAGATCCAAACAATCCAGCTTTTCCTAGTACAGAAAAACAATGGGATTTAGCTCATTTACTAGTAGATGAACTAAAACAAATCGGGATGCAAGATGTAACTATTGATGACCACTGCTATATCATGGCAACATTGCCGAGTAATGTTAGTCATAAAGTTCCAACTATTGGATTTATTGCTCATATTGATACTAGTCCTGATTATTCAGGCACAAATGTAAAGCCTCAAATTCATAAAAATTATGATGGTAAAGACATTGTTTTAAGTGACGATGAAAACATAGTTTTATCTCCAGATTATTTTGAAGACTTACTATTGTATAAAGGTCAAACATTAATTACAACTGATGGCACTACTCTTTTGGGTGCAGATGATAAAGCAGGAATCACAGAAATTGTTTCGGCTATGGAATATCTAATTCAACATCCTGAGATTAAGCATGGAAAAATTAGAATCGGGTTTACACCTGATGAAGAAGTTGGGAAAGGAGCACATTTATTTGATGTCGAAAAATTTGGTGCTGAGTGGGCTTATACCATGGATGGCAGCCAAGTTGGAGAGTTGGAATATGAAAATTTTAACGCTGCAGGTGCTGTTGTAACTGTTAATGGAAAAATTGTACACCCAGGATATGCAAAAGGGAAAATGATAAATTCTATGTTGATTGCTCAAGAATTTATTGCTGCATTACCAAAAAATGAAATTCCACAAGAAACAGAAGGATATGAAGGCTTTTTTCATTTACATACCATGAATGGTGAAGTTGAAAAAACTGTTCTAGAATATATTATTCGTGATCATGATATGGAATTATTTCAAGCTCGTAAAAAACAATTTGAGCAAGTTGTAAAAGATTTGAATGATAAATTAGGATCTGAAATAATTCAAGTTGAAATCAAAGATCAATATTTCAATATGAAAGAAAAAGTAGAGCCTGTAATGCATATAGTTGATATTGCAGAAGAAGCTATGAAAGCCTTAAACATAAAACCTTTGATTAAAGCAATTAGAGGTGGTACTGATGGCTCACAACTTTCTTATAAAGGGTTGCCGTGTCCAAATATTTTTGCAGGAGGCCATAATTTTCATGGACGCTATGAATATGTTGCGGCAGAATCAATTCAAAAAGCAACAGATGTAGTTGTTAAGATTGCTGAATTAACAGCAGAGAAATATAATTAATAATCATTTCGAGCAAATGTGAAAAATTGCAAAAACTTGAATTCGTCAATTAATCAGGAAGTTAATTATTTAACAATTTAATGATTGTTGACGAAATTCTATAAAATTTTTGTTTGTAAAACTAATATTTCAACCTTTGTATTTTAATTAAATTACGAAGAAATGCAGAGCTCACACCTTATATCACTTGCTAAACAATATGGCAGTCCCCTATATGTTTATGATGCTGGCAAAATTGAATCACAGTTCAATAGAATGGCTAAAGCGTTTGCTGATGTAAAACAATTAAAATTAAACTACGCAGTTAAAGCCAATACTAATTTAGCGATTTTAAAAATTTTAAAAAACTTGAATGCTGGTGCAGATGCAGTTTCTATTCAAGAAGTAAAATTATGCTTAAAGGCTGGTTTTAGCCCTAATGATATTCATTATACTCCTTCTGGAATTTCTTTTGACGAGATGGAAGAAGCAGTTACACTCGGAATAAAAATTACATTAGACAACTTATCTATTCTAGAAAAATTTGGAAATAAATTTCCTGAGATTCCTGTATGTGTTAGAATCAATCCGCATGTTATGGCGGGTGGAAATCACAAAATATCCGTAGGTCATATTGATTCTAAGTTCGGGATATCCATTTATCAAATTGATACTGTTAAAGAAGTGATTGCAAAAACTGGAACTATGATTAATGGTATTCACATGCATACCGGATCAGATATTTATAATATTGATGCCTTTATTCAATCGACAGAAATTTTATTGGGAGTTGTAGAGCAGTTTGATACTATTGAATATGTTGATTTTGGCAGTGGATTTAAAGTGCCTTATAAAGATGGAGATATTGAAACTAATATCGAAAAAATAGGCGAACGTATTGGTAAACGCTTCAATGAATTTTGTAAAGATTATGGAAGTGATTTAACGTTAATTTTTGAACCTGGAAAATATTTAGTGAGTGCGTCAGGTAATTTATTAGTTAAAGTGAATGTTATAAAGGCAACTCCTAATTCTGTTTTTGTAGGTGTTGATAGTGGACTCAACCATTTGATTCGGCCAATGATGTATGATGCTTATCATCACATCACTAACATTTCTAATACTGATGAAAGTGAGCAAAAAATATATTCAGTTGTTGGCTATATTTGTGAGAATGATACATTTGGACACAATCGGAAAATAAATATGGTATCCGAAGGTGATTTGCTAAGAATTCACAATGCAGGCGCATATAGTTTTTCTATGGCTTCAAACTACAATTCACGCTTTCGACCTGCTGAAGTTATGTGCTATAAAGAAAATGATTATTTAATTCGTAAGCGCGAAACTTTTGACGCTTTACTTAGCAATCAGGTGGATGTTGACATTTAACTTTGTTGCAGAAGGTGTGATGAACTTCTCCACTTCTGTTTGAAATAATGAAAACTTCACTTATTTTACAACAAACTTTAACCAGTTTTTATCTGCACTCCGTTTTAAAGCCGCTTCTTTTTTATTCCACGACTTCAAAGTATTGGTGAAATATTTGTTGTAAAATAAGTAAAGTTTATCATCAATTATCTTATAAGTTTCAGGATCAATTTCTACTTGTTCACCAGAATCTCCCATTGCATAAGCACACCATCCACCATATTGTGGCAAATATTTACTTGGAGATTTTTTAAATAATTCTCTATTTTTTTTATTCACAAAATAGTAGTGAGCATTTTCATAAAAGTATTTGATTGATTGATTTCCTTCTTGTGGGTTATTATCAAAATACGTAACCAAATCATAACCATCAACTGCTAACTTCTTTTTATCTAAATTTAAGTTAGAACTGTTTTGTGTAAATGAATTGAATGTAAAAATGAATATAAATAATGTGGTGAATATTTTCATGAAATAAATTTATGAGACAAAGATATTGTTAAAAAAACATCAAAGTGTAAGATAGCTAACTGTCTTCTAAACTATTTTAAAAGTTCAATTGTCTTACCATTAAACTTAATAATTCCATCATCTTGTAATTCATTCATGATAATATTTAGAGTTGGTCTTGATGTACCAATCAAACAAGAAATTTCTTTTTGAGTATAAGGATGTTCAATTACCAAATGACCTTTTTCTTGATTCTTAAATCCAAAATCATCGCCCAATTCTTGAATAAATTCTTGTAATCTTGTTTTAGCATCTTTATACAAAAGTAATTGCAAACGTCTTTCTAATTTTTTTATTCTGAAGTTGATAAACTTATAAAATCCCAAAGCAAACTTTCTGTCATCACGAATTAAATCTTGTAAAGTAGTAGCATCAATAGGACAAATTGAAGTATTGTTTTTAACTGCTTGTGCAAATTCGTTTCTAGTATCTTCGCCTAATACCGCCTTCTCTCCAAACAATTCACCTTTAGATAAAATTGCTTTTACAACTTCTTCTCCATCTTCTGTATAATACCCCAACTTAACTTTTCCTTCGTTTATTAAATATACTTTACTGGCAGATTCCTCAGTAAAATAAACATAATCCGTTTTTTTATACATCCTAAATTCATGTGCTTGTTTATAAGCTTTAAATCTATGCGGGCATAAAATTTTAAAGAGATTGACACATTCTAAATACCAAATATTTTCCATATTAAAAAGTAGTCGTAGAAACAAAAAAAACTCACAAGTAAGTTGTGAGTTTTTTAAAATTATTATTTGTTGGTAATTATCCGTTTTGCTTTTTAATCAAATTCAAAGCAGAACCTTCATTATACCATTCTATCTGACCTTGATTGTAAGTATGATTCAATTTAATAATATCATTTAATCCATCAGCATGAACTATCTCTAAAGTCAATTGTTTGTTTGGCGCAAACTCATTTAAATCAGTAAAGTTGAATGTATCATCTTCTTGAATCAAATCATAATCACTTTCATTGGCAAATGTCAAACCTAACATTCCTTGTTTTTTTAAGTTTGTTTCATGGATTCTTGCAAAAGATTTTACAATTACAGCTACAACGCCTAAATGTCTAGGTTCCATTGCCGCGTGCTCTCTAGATGATCCTTCACCATAATTATGGTCACCTACCACAACAGATTTTACACCAGCTGCTTTATAAGCTCTCGCAGTATCAGGAACAGCACCAAATTCTCCAGTCAATTGATTCTTAACTTTGTTTGTTGCCTTGCCGAAAGTATTTACAGCACCTATTAAACAGTTGTTAGAAATATTATCTAAATGACCTCTAAAACGCAACCAAGGTCCCGCCATAGAAATATGATCTGTCGTACATTTTTCAAATGCTTTGATTAACAATTTAGCACCGCTAATGTCATTTCCAATCGGAGTAAACGGGGTTAACAATTGTAATCTTTCAGAGTCTGAAGCAACCGTTATTTGAACTCCACTTCCATCCGCCATCGGCGCAACAAAACCAGCATCTTCAACATCAAATCCCTTAGGTGGTAATTCTAATCCTGTTGGTTCATCCAACATTACTTCTTCTCCGTTTTGATTGATTAAAGTATCCGTTAACGGATTAAAATCCAATCTACCTGCAATTGCAACAGCTGCTACCATTGACGGAGAACCAACAAATGCATGTGTATTTGGATTGCCATCAGCACGTTTAGAAAAGTTTCTATTAAACGAATGTACGATGGTATTTTTTTCTTGATTCTCTGCTCCTTCTCTTGCCCATTGACCAATACAAGGTCCACAAGCATTGGTAAATATTTTAGCATTTAAATCTTCAAAAGCTTTTAATAAGCCGTCTCTTTCGGCGGTATATCGCACTTGTTCAGACCCTGGATTAATACCCAATTCTGCTTTAGTTACTAAGTTTTTATCAACGGCTTGTTGAGCAACTGATGCTGCTCTTGCCAAATCTTCGTAAGACGAATTGGTACATGAACCTATCAATCCCCATTCTACTTTCAATGGCCAATCATTCGCTTTTGCTTTTTCAGTCATTTCACCAACAGGTGTCGCTAAATCTGGAGTAAAAGGTCCATTTAAATGAGGTTTTAATTCATCCAAGTTAATTTCAATTACTTGATCAAAATAGTGTTCTGGATTTTCATACACTTCAGCATCACCTGTTAAATAAGGTGCAATAATATTGGCTGCATCAGCAACATCATCTCGCCCTGTAGAACGTAAATAACGCTCTATAGATTCATCGTATCCAAAAGTTGAAGTTGTTGCTCCGATCTCAGCACCCATATTACAAATAGTTCCTTTTCCGGTTGCTGATATAGATAACGCACCTTCACCAAAATATTCAACAATACACCCAGTACCACCTTTTGCCGTTAAGATTCCTGCAACTTTTAAAATCACATCTTTTGGTGCGGTCCAACCAGATAATTTCCCAGTCAGTTTTATACCAATCAATTTTGGAAATTTCAATTCCCAAGGCATTCCTGCCATTACATCAACAGCATCGGCACCACCAACTCCAATAGCAATCATTCCTAACCCTCCAGCATTTACTGTGTGAGAATCTGTACCAATCATCATTCCTCCTGGGAATGCATAATTTTCTAATACCACTTGATGAATAATTCCTGCTCCTGGTTTCCAAAAACCAATTCCATATTTATTTGATACAGATGCTAAAAAATTAAATACTTCACTACTCGTATTCAACGCGTTTTGTAAATCTTTATCAGCGCCCATTTTAGCTTGAATCAAATGATCACAATGCACCGTTGTAGGTACAGCAACCTTTGATTTACCCGCTTGCATAAATTGTAATAATGCCATTTGAGCAGTTGCATCTTGACATGCAATTCGGTCTGGAGCAAAATCTACATAATCTTTTCCTCTCTCAAATGGGGAAGATGGATTGCCATCCCATAAGTGATTGTATAATATTTTTTCAGATAAAGTTAAAGGCTTGCCAACTGCTGTTTTAGCAGCATCAACACGATTGGTCATTCTAGCATAAACCTCTTTGATCATTTCTATATCAAATGCCATATTTTTCGTTTTTAAAGTGTTGCACAAAAATACGAAAATCAACAGCTATTTAAAGACAAATTAGTCGATAAATATACATAATAATTGAGGTGATTTTTTGAGAAAAAGAAAAATAAACAGACCTATAAGCCGGATTCTGTAACTACAAATTATAGTTCCTTATCATTTATCTAGGCTATCAATTACTCGATAGCTCTACCTGCCTACCCCTTGAAATTGAGCGAGTAGCTCTTACCTGTAAATAGGGCTTCAATATACGTGACATTGCACCGCATAGAGTTTACCTGGTTTCACTACAGCCTAACTGTACATACTTTCTGTTGCACTGGTCCTACTTTGCTAAAAGCAAAGCGACGGATGTTATCCGCTATGCTACTCTATGGTGTCCGGACTTTCCTCTCCACTAAAAGTGCAGCGATAAGACGGTCTGTTTATGTGGCAAAAATACAAATAAAAAAACCCACCTAATTACTTAGATGGGAAAATTGCTATGAAAAAGAAAAAGTATTATTAATCATAAATGACTAATAAACTTCATTCAAATATAGATAAAAAATAGTTGCAGACAAGCGATTGCAACCTATTTTTTATCAAAATATTTTAAGAGAACATGTCTTTTACTTTTTCGAAAAATGACTTATCTGATTTTGAAGGATTTGGAGCGAAATTCTCATCCTCTAAATTCTTTTCAAAAAAAGATTTTTGGTCTTTATCTAAGTTTTGGGGTGTCCATAAATTGATATGAACTAGTAAATCACCGGTACCATAACGCTCAATACTTGGCAACCCTTTACCTCGTAATCGCAATATTTTTCCTGATTGCGTTCCAGATTCTATTTTGATTTTAACTTTGCCTGTTACAGTTTCAATTTCTTTTGAAGCCCCTAAAACAGCTTCTGATAGGTTTATATATAAATCGTAATGAAGATTCATCCCTTCTCTTGTCAATGAATCATGAGATAGTTCTTCTATAACCACTAGCAAATCTCCTGCAATACTATTTTGACCAGGAGCTTCATTTCCTTTTCCAGTCACTTTTAACTGAATTCCGTCAGAGACTCCCGCAGGGATTTTAATAGCAACCGTTTCTTCTTTTAAAATCATTCCATTGGCATCAGACCCATTTGGCCTTTTATCAATGGATTGTCCAGCACCATGACATGTTGGACATGTAGCAGCAGTTTGCATACGCCCCAAAATAGTATTGGTTACTTGCATTACTTGACCTTGACCATTACATGTACTACATGTTTCAAAAGTAGCCCCATCGGCTTGTACCTTTCTCTTAACTTTTACTTTCTTCTCAACTCCATTGGCAATATCAGCTAGTGTAATTTTTACTCTAATACGCATATTGCTCCCTTTAACACGTGCAGTTCTTCTAGAACCGCCACCGCTAAAACCACCAAAGCCTCCGCCATGACCACCAAAAATATCTCCAAATTGGCTGAATATATCTTCCATATTCATTCCGCCTCCGCCGAATCCGCCGCCAAAACCACCAGCGCCTGCACCACCATTTTCAAATGCTGCATGACCGTATTGATCGTATCTTGCTTTTTTATTATCGTCGCTTAAAACTTCATAAGCCTCAGCAGCCTTTTTGAAATTTTCTTCAGCCGTCTTATCTCCTTGATTTTTATCTGGATGAAATTTTATAGCTTTTTTACGGTATCCTTTTTTTATTTCAGCTGCCGTTGCGCCTTTGTTTATCCCTAATATTTCGTAATAATCTTGTTTTGCCATTATCTTAATCTAAATAATACTGATCTTAACTTATTGCCCAATAACCACTTTTGGAAAACGGATGATTCGATCTCCAAGCTTATATCCTTTTTCAATTACATCAATAATTTTGCCTTTCATCTTTTTTGAAGGCGCAGGGATCTGAGTTATTGCCTCATGAATTTCTGCATCAAAAGTATCTCCAGCTTTGACATCAACATCACTCAAACCTTTTTGAGTCAAGGTTGATTTTAATTTAGAATTAATCAAGTCCATTCCTTTTAATAACTCTTTATCTTTTGCCTTTTTTATTTCTGCAAGCCCTCTATCAAAATCATCCAAAATTGGCAATAAAACTGTCATCAATTCTTGATTGGCAGTTTTATATAATTCCATGCGTTCTTTAGAAGTACGCTTTTTATAATTTTCAAACTCTGCAAACAATCTTAAAAACTTATCCTTTTCTTGTACCACCAATTCTTCAGGAGTTGGCTCTTTTGCCTTTTGCTCTTGAGTTTCTTCGGCTTGCGTATCTTTTATTTCTTCAGTTTGGATTTCTTTTTCGTCCAAATTTTCTTTATTATCACTCATGATTTTTGTTTATAAAAATAATCTTCGATTATGGTTTGCAAATTTATTGCCAATTCTACTTTTATGACAGGATGTCACAAGATAAATTTCTATTAATTCTAAAAAAAATAAATTCCAATTTCTACTAAGCAGAAAATGGAATTTGAAATTTGAATTTGTAAATTTTCAGCTACTCTATTCTCTCAATTTTTGCTCCAATAGCTCTCAATCGTTCATCAATATTTTGATATCCTCTATCTATTTGTTCTATGTTGTGAATCGTGCTCACACCATCTGCAGATAAAGCAGCTATTAACAATGAGATTCCAGCACGAATATCTGGAGAAACCATTGTAGTTGCTTTTAATACTGATTGATGATTAGAACCAATTACTGTAGCACGATGTGGATCACACAAAATAACTTTAGCACCCATATCAATCAATTTATCAACGAAAAACAAACGGCTTTCAAACATTTTTTGATGTATCAACACCGATCCTTTTGCTTGTGTTGCTACTACCAAAACAATGCTCAATAAGTCTGGAGTAAACCCGGGCCAAGGCGCATCAGAAATAGTTAATAAAGAGCCATCAATATAGTTTTGAATTTCATAAGAATCTTGAGCAGGAATAAAAATATCATCTCCTCTTTTTTCTAAATTGATTCCCATTTTTTTAAATACTCTAGGAATCACACCTAAATTTTCCCAACTAACATTTTTAATAGTAAGTTCTGATTTAGTCATTGCAGCCATACCAATCCAGCTACCAATTTCTATCATATCTGGTAAAACTCTATGCTCGCAACCACTTAAACTTTCAACACCTTTTATCGTCAATAAATTGGAGCTTACACCAGAAATATTTGCGCCCATAGAATTCAACATTTTACACAATTGCTGAATATATGGTTCACAAGCAGCATTGTAAACTGTTGTGGTTCCCTTAGCTAAAACTGCTGCCATTACAATGTTTGCAGTTCCTGTAACCGAAGCCTCATCTAACAACATATCAGCACCATATAACTGATCTGCCTCTACACCATAAAAACTTTCTTCTTTGTTATAACGGAATTTTGCTCCTAATTTTATGAATCCTTGAAAGTGAGTATCTAATCTTCGACGTCCAATTTTATCACCTCCAGGTTGTGGAATATATCCTTTTCCAAATCTTGCTAATAATGGACCAACTATCATAATGGATCCTCTTAGTGAGCTTCCATCGCGCTTAAAATTGTCTGATTCTAAGTAATCTAAATTGATATCATCAGCCTGAAAAGTATAAGTATCCTCAGCTAGTTTTTCAATTTTAACACCTAATTCACCTAGTATAAAAATGAGCTTGTTAACATCAATAATATTAGGAATGTTACTAATCGTAACTTTTTTAGAAGTTAATAAAACAGCACATATAATTTGTAAGGCCTCATTTTTTGCACCTTGTGGTGTGATGTTACCATGCAGTTTATGACCGCCCTCTATTTTAAATGTAGCCATGAACTTTTAATACTTTTTGCGGTAGTTTTTGTGTTTACCTTTCTGATGATTACTTTTTTGATTGTTCTGGTTGCGTGTCGGTTTTTTGCGTAACAAACTTGAACTCTCGGCTAGTTTCTCTCCGTTTTCTCTCAAATCAATTACACCATCAGACAGGTCAAATAAATGCTTAAAAATCACGTCATCATCCACGGTATCTTTATTCCAATTTAAGTAACATTTTTTCATGTGATTGGCAACTACATACGTTAAGCCTTCGCGTTTTTCACCTTCATCCCAAGACAAAACAACATCAATCATTGTTTGGATATTGTTTCCATAAAAACGGTATTTAGATGCTGTTCTAGGATATGGTAATGGGTCTGGTTTTTCTTGCAACTCTTCTTTTGAAGGTTGAGGGTATGGAGATTCTGCCTTTAATTTAAAATCAGATATAATAAATAATTGATCCCAAAGTTTGTGCTTAAAATCTGGTACATCTCTAAGATGAGGCTGTAAATTACCCATTACATCTACAATAGCTCTTGCCATTTTGTTACGCTCTTCATCATCTTCAAGCGCAATACAGTGATTTACCAATTTTTGCAAATGCCTTCCGTATTCAGGAATTAACAAATGCTCTCTTTCTGAGTTGTATTCTAAATCAAACGTCATATATTCTTTTGTGTTTTAAGAGTTGCAAAGTACGTTAAAAAGTCTTGGTTTGCAATGGCATAATTAAGAAATTGTAATAGTTCTCGACTACGCTCAAACAGACCTAAAATTGATAATACTATCCAATCACCTTTAGTTTAGCAAACTGTAATAACAACTTTTTATTGCCAATTTGTTCGAATTTTATTTCGGCTTTTTTATTTGGACCTACTCCTTCTATACCAATTACTTCTCC
Organism: Flavobacteriaceae bacterium; assembly: GCA_045047075.1. Lineage (GTDB taxonomy): Bacteria > Bacteroidota > Bacteroidia > Flavobacteriales > Flavobacteriaceae > Urechidicola. The sequence goes on along the minus strand of JASFYP010000031.1, from coordinate 20,165 downwards.
TTTTCCAAACCGTTGATGTTCAACAATATTACCAACTGTCAAAGCAGAATCGAACAAATTAGTATTTGTTGAAGTACTAGTTGCTTTCGAAACCCTTTTTAGATTTTTTGGAAGAGCGAATTTTGGAGCTATCGTTTTTGGTGATTGTTTTGGTTTAGGCATAGTACTCCTAGAAATCGGTTTTTTAAAACGAATCATACTTTTTGGAACATCACCAAATATATCGTCCGGAATAAATTTATTTTGCTGAACTCTAGCTCTTGGAGATAAATATTCCAAATATTTTTCGTCTATCTCTTCTAAAAAACGACTCGGTTCACAATCAATTAATTTTCCCCAACGGTAACGTGTTTCTGCATAACTCAAATAAGCCTCTTTTTCTGCTCGTGTCAATGCTACATAAAACAGGCGACGCTCTTCTTCCAATTCACTTCGTGTATTCATGCTCATGGCAGATGGAAACAAGGTTTCTTCTAAACCAACAATATATACTATCGGAAATTCCAATCCTTTTGATAAGTGAATCGTCATCAGAGACACTCGTGGCTTATCGTCTTTATTGTCTTTGTCAAAATCAGTGGCTAAGGCAACATCTTCTAGGAAGAAAGCCAAAGAAGCATCTTCTTCTTTTTCCTTTTGTATAGTGATAAAGTCTTTGATTCCATTCATCAATTCTTGGATATTCTCAACTTTACTAACACCTTCTGGCGTTCCGTCAGATTCTAAATCTTTGATTATTTTAGTATTCTTAACAACAATTTCTGTCACTTCAAAAGCATCTTTCGCTTTTGCTTCGATTTGAAAGTGAAGAATCATCGTAGCAAAATTATTAAGCTTGATTCGTGTGCCAGAATTGATTTTTATATCAACTTTATCCAAATTCAAAACAATTTCAAAAATAGACTTCCCATAATGATTTGCTGCCACAGCAAGTTTATCAATAGTAGTTGTACCAATACCTCTAGCAGGGTAATTAATGATTCGTTTTAACGCCTCTTCATCATTAGGGTTGATTAACACACGTAAATATGCCAAAATATCTTTGATTTCTTTTCGCTGATAAAAAGACAAGCCTCCATACATTCTATAAGTAATATCGTTTTTTCGCAAAGCATCTTCTAAAGCTCTAGATTGCGCATTGGTACGATATAAAATTGCAAATTCATTATAAGACAATTGCTTATTCATTGCATTTTCAAAAATAGATGCTGCTACAAAACGTCCTTCTTCAGATTCAGAATAAGTACGCATTACTTTTATTAAAGAACCTGCTTCATTCTTAGTCCAAATTTCTTTATCTAATTTGGTTTTGTTTTTATCGATGATGCTATTTGCTGCCTCTACAATAGTACTAGATGAACGGTAATTTTGCTCTAATTTAAATATCTTAACATCATCATAATCTCGTTGAAAATTTAAGATATTCTGAATGTTAGCACCACGAAATGCATAGATGCTTTGCGAGTCATCACCCACAACACAAATATTTTGAAAACGATCTGCCAAGGCACGTACAATTAAATATTGTGAATGATTGGTGTCTTGGTACTCATCAACCAAAATATATCTAAACCTATCTTGATACTTTGCCAACACTTCAGGAAAACGCGTTAACAATTCATTGGTTCGCAAGAGTAAATCATCAAAATCCATTGCCCCAGATTTAAAACATCTATCCACGTATTTCTGATAAATCTCACCCATTTTTGGGCGACTCGCCATTTTATCAGCTTCTTGTAAATCAGAATTATTATAGTAAGCCTTAACAGTAACCAAGCTGTTTTTGAATTGCGAAATTCTACCCAGCACTTGTTTGGGTTTGTACTTGTCTTTCTCTAATTGCATCTCCTTTATAATGGTAGATAACAACCGAACAGAATCTTGTGTGTCGTAAATTGTAAAGTTTGATGGGTAGCCTAAACGATGCCCTTCTGACCTTAATATTCTTGCAAATACAGAGTGAAAAGTTCCCATCCATAAATTCTTTGCCTCGCTATTCCCTACCACTCTACCAATACGATTTTTCATTTCGCGCGCTGCCTTATTAGTAAAGGTCAACGATAGAATATTAAAAGCATCTACACCTTGTTTCATTAAATTGGCAATGCGATAAGTTAGCACACGCGTTTTACCAGAACCCGCACCAGCGATAATAATCATTGGGCCTTTGGTGTGTAAAACTGCTTTTTTTTGTTCAGGATTTAATGAATCTAAGTAACTTGACACTAGGATTTATTTGTGGTTTATGGTTTCTTGTTTGTATGTTTCAAAAATACGTTTACATATAAAGACATACAATAAAAGTTATTGACAAAATTATGATATTGTGTATTTGTTGAAATGTTTAATTGTTTATTTTTGATTTTCAAATAAAAAAATAAATGAAAGCAGCAGTATTAACAAAATTCGGAGCCATCGAAAATGCCTTTGAAATAAAAGAAGTTCCAAACCCTACATTGAATGATGGTCAAGTTTTAATTCAATCCGAGGGGTTTGGTTTAAACTATGCCGATATCATGGCAATTCAAGGTGACTATAAAGACTGTCCACCGCTACCTGCAATCATCGGTTATGATGTGGTTGGTAAAATTATTGAAACCAAAGGTGATTGTGGAGAATTAAAAATAGGCAATCGGGTAACAGCAATGACACGTTTTGGAGGTTATGCAGAATTAGCAGTTTCAGAAAGTGCTGCTTGTGCTGTTATTGAAGATAATTTAGAGACTGCTAAAGCAATGGCTTTGACTACTCAATATAGCACTGCATATTATTGTTTTAATGAAGTGTTGAATTTATATAAAGGAGATAAAGTTTTAATTCATGCCGCAGCTGGTGGTGTTGGAACTGCCTTGGTGCAGATGGCAAAAGCCAGAGGGTGTGAAATTTTTGGGACTTGTGGGTCTGATGAAAAAATGGAGTATTTAAAATCTTTGGGAGTGCATCATCCAATAAATTATAGAAAGGATGATTTTTATGAAGTGATAAAAAAAGCTCTTGGCGAACACCGTTTGGATGCCATCTTTGATGCAGTTGGTGGTGAATCCGTTAAAAAGGGTTTTAAACTTTTAGGAGCTGGTGGTAGCTTGGTAGTTTTTGGTGCCGCAAGTATTACTGGCAAAAATATTTTTGGAAAATTAAAAACAGTTTTTGGGTTTGGATGGTATCATCCTCTAAAATTTATTATGCGTTCTAAAGCAATGATTGGTGTTAATATGTTGCGTATTGGAGATAGCAAACCTCATGTCTTAAAACGCTGTTTAGAAAATGTAGTAAAACAGGTTGAAGCTAAAACTTTAGACCCAACAGTAGCGAAAGTTTTTACTATTGATGAATTAACTGAAGCTCATAATTATTTAAAAAATAGAAAATCTATTGGTAAGATAACGGTTACCTGGTAATAAAAGTAGCTTTTAAAATGGATTCCCGAGTAGGTGAGAAAGACAACTTAAAACAAAATTTACTCCTTTTGCTTTTTTGTTAAAAAAAATCAAAAAGGCGTTGAGAATAAAAGCCCTATCATATAGAAAACCCCATCAACAAAACTGCTGATGGGATTTTTTTATTTATTATACTGAGTGCTTATTCTGGCAACACTTCTTCTTTTTTATTTTTTTGCCCAAATTTATAGCTTACACCGAATTGCAACATCCAAGTTTTCATGTCATAAGCGACTGTTGATCCTGGAATTTTTCCTAATGGATTTGCGGTAGCATCCCAAGGGCCATCAGGAAAACCATCACCATTAAAATCTACTGCTGGTGTTGGATTCAATAATTGACCTTCTGTTTTGCCATTACTTACACCATAATGAAATACGCCATCAATTCTAAATGAATCATTAATTTCATAACTCAAACCAGCTTGAAATGCATTTGCAATAATTGCAGTTGCTGGCGTAGAATAGAATGCTAATTCATCTTTAATTGGGTTAGAACTATAAGTATACCCTAATCTTAAAGGTAATTTTTCAATTCCTTTATATTGCACCCCTACAGAAACTATAGAAATACTGTTCCATCCAAAACCATTTACTGCACCTGTAGGAAATCCTGCAGCAGGACCGCTATCAGCAATTTGCCAACCAGAAGCTTCAAAACCTTCGGTATTTGCATAATCTACATATCTATAATCTAGCGCTAAATCAAATTCTCCTTTAGAATATCCTAAACCAACTGAATAAATAGCTGGATAATCCATTGTGAATTTTGGAGAAGGAGCTGTTGAACCATCTAAATATTTACTATCAAATTCCATTTCGCTCATGTATTGAGGCGTTTTATAGGAAGCTCCAATTTTAAATCCATTTTGTGTATCGTAAAATATACCTAATTGACCACCTATACCATAAGAAGCTGTGGCATCACTTACAGGATAACCTAGAGTTTGACTTGGTTGTGCTATTGGATTTGGCTCTAAAGTCAATGAAGCATAATTTACTGTTGGCTGAACCCCTATAGAGAGTTTGTCTGAAAGTTTATAAGCCCATGTAAATCCTATTTGCATAAACATATAATTGGAATTAAGATTTCCAAATCCCATAGCTTGTTGAGGGTAAAGTATTGGATTTGAGTTTTCACCTGGATTAAAAGTTGGGCTTAAAGGATTATTTGTTTCTGTAGGAAAATCTACACCAAAACCACTAATACCAAACAGAGAGACTCCAAATCTACTTTTACTTTCAGCTTTACCCCAAGTAAATGCCAAAGCAGGCATAGGAGAAATACCTAATTCTGAATCTGTTGCTCCACTTACTGCAGGTGCTCCAGGTCCTAGCATACCAGCAGGAAGAGAAGAATACAAAGTTGGAGTTCCTTTAAACATACCAATATCAAACTTTAAAATAGAGCCATCAAAAGCAGAAAGTGTTGCAGGGTTCCATTGCATTGCTCCACTAATATCTAATGGTTGCGCAGTTGCAGCTCCACCCATAGACATGTTCACTGCACCAACACCTTGCATTAAATGCCCTGTTTGTGCAAAAGCGAAAGTTGTAAATAATAAAAAACTGAATTTGAAAATTTTACGTAACATAATTGTTAATTTTTGATTGGGTTCTAGTCAAATGAAATAGTTGTTTTTTGTCTTGTAACTTTTGTTACGGCTTATCTTACAACTTTACAGATTCCTTATATATTTTACCAACCGGTTAATAATACGCAAATTTATAGCTGTTTTTATTATGCAAATATGACTTATATCAGTTTTAGAAAAAAAATATAAATTATTTTTTACATGCTTATTTAATAATAAGTTCCATTTTCACGGGAAAGATAATGGTTGATTATCCGATTAAAATGCTAATTTTGTTTTGATAAAAAATCAACGCAATGGAAGATATCCTAATGAACATTATTTCTTATACAGCTCCTTCTATTGTGGTTGGTGTTGTTGCATATTATTTTTTCTTACGACTCTCTAAAAGCGAAGAAGCACAAAAGAGATTCGACTTATTTAAAGAAGATAAAAAAGTAACACTCCCTGTGAGATTACAGGCTTATGAAAGAATGACATTGGTAATGGAGCGTATTAATCCATCAAAGTTATTGATTCGCATTACACCTACATCAGATGATAAGGATTTATATGTTCAAAAATTAGTACAGAGTATTGAGCAAGAGTTTGAACATAATTTATCGCAACAAATTTATATTTCAGAAAAATGTTGGAGTGTTTTGATGACATCAAAAAATGCCACCTCACATATCATCAAAAAAACTGCTGAAAACAGCGAATTGAAATCTGCACAAGAATTAAGAGAAGCTGTTTTGCAAAAAATGGTTGATGGCAACCCACCTTCACAAACAGGTTTAACCTTTATTAAGGAAGAAGTTAAGGAGTTGTTTTAGATTTAAGACCGCTTCGCTTTTAGACAAAAGATGTAAGGCTGATTTATTATAATTGTCTTTCCCGTGAAAACGGGAATCCATAAATAATTATAAGATAGATTATGACCTTCACTGCAATGACAAGACTTAAACAGGTTGCTTCAACTGCAAAAGCGACTTCGTAATTGCGATAAAAAATAATAGTTACGAAATTGAAATTCAATTTCGTAACTATTTTATTATTTGTGAGATTGCTTCTTCGTTTCCCTCATCGCAATGACCTGCTAATCTAATTTTGGTAAATGAAAAGCATTTAAAATACTTGCCTCATTCATCATCGCTTCAATATCATCAGCATGTCTTGGTGCCATTCCTGATAAATTGATAGGTGTATTTGAAGTTACCAAAATATCATCTTCAATTCTTACAGCAATACCCCACCATTTTTCGTCGCAATCACTTCCATCAGGAATATAGATTCCAGGTTCAACAGTTATTACCATATTTTCTTTTAACTCACCTCTATTGCTTAAATCATGTACATCTAAACCTATATGATGTGATGTGCCATGAGGAAAATATTTACGCCCTTTTTCTACAGTTTCAATAATTCCGAGTTTAACCAAACCTTCATTGATAATATCTCTACCAACTTGGTCAATTTCTCCCATTGTAGCACCAACTACTGTTTTGGCTATACCAGCTTCTTGAGCTGCATACACCAAATCGTAAATAGCACGTTGCTCTTTGTTAAACTTTCCGTTTGCGGGAATGGTACGTGTAACATCAGCTGTATAACCATGATATTCAGCTCCTAAATCCATTAAAATCATTTCTTTACCAGCGATCATTTTGGTGTTCTCTGTATAATGTAAAATACAACCATTATTACCAACACCAACTATTGAAGGATAACCTTCATATTCAGCTCCATATTTTTTATAAACAAATTCATGTACTCCTTGTATCTCTGCTTCTGACATTTCTGGGTGCATTGCTTTCATAATTTCAATTTGACCAACAGCAGAAATTTCAGCAGCCTTTTTTAACAATACTAATTCGTCCTGAGTTTTTATCTCACGCAAATTTGCCATTAAAGTTCGTAGTGATGTTACGTCAATATTAGTGGTCACATCCACAACATTATCACCAACTGGGATGTTTGATTCAGATGCTTGATAATTAACCTTTATTTTAAATTGTTCAATTAAGTTGTATAAATCAGCTTTATCTCTTTTAGAATCTCTCACATCATTTTTAAAATCTTTGAACATGACTTTATCAAAAGTTGAAAAGTCAATTATATTCGCTTCAAAATCTTCTCCATTAAAAACTTGGTCAAAACCCATTTCTGAAACTCCTTCAACACCTAATCTTCTTCCTGTCCACATTTCATATCTTGGATTTCTTTTTCTTACATAAATGATTTCATTAAATGTTTTATTGCCCTCTGTTTGATCATCAGAAAAAATCAACAGCATTGTATTTGGCTCATTATAACCTGTTAAGTAATAAAAATTTGGATCTTGATGGTACATATAATCCACATCGTTTGCTCTATTACGAACAGGGTTTGCAAAAAATATTGTTACAGAATTTTTTGGCATAGAAGCTCTTAGCGCCTCTCTTCTTTCTTTGTGAAAATCGGATGATAAATAATCTGTTGGTAAATCGGTTTGTGCAAAACTGGTTATTGTAAGCAAACAAATTATCGAGGTGAGGAAATACTTTAGTTTCATTATTGGGTGATTTTTATTTTCAAATATAGGAATTTATTGGACGTGCGGAATGTTAAAAATATTTTAGATAAATTTTGTCTAAAAATATTATTTAGATCCTCAAAATAATTATACTATATTTTTTAAATTAGCAAAAAATTAAATCACATGAAGAATACAGCATTGACAATAGTTCATGAATCTTTAGGAGCTAAAATAGTCCCATTTGCAGGTTATAATATGCCGGTGCAATATGAGGGAATTAACATAGAACACGAAACTGTGCGCAATGGTGTAGGTGTTTTTGATGTATCTCACATGGGTGAATTTTTAATTGAAGGACCAAAAGCTTTGGATTTGATTCAGAAAGTGACTTCTAATGATGCTTCTAAATTAGCATTAGGAGATGCACAGTATTCTTGTTTTCCAAATGAAACTGGTGGAATAATTGATGATTTAATTTGTTATAAAATTAAAGAAGAAACATATTTATTAGTTGTAAATGCTTCGAATATTGATAAAGATTGGAATTGGATTTCTAAGTACAATGAATCTATCGGTGCAGAAATAAAAAATATTTCTGACACTTATTCTCTCTTGGCAATTCAAGGTCCAAAAGCGATTGAAGCAATGCAGTCTATTACGTCGGTTGATTTAAGTGCTATTCCATTTTACAAATTTAAAATTGGTGATTTTGCAGGAATCAAAAATGTCATTATTTCTGCAACTGGATATACAGGTTCTGGTGGATTCGAAATTTATTGTAAAAATGATGAAGTACAGCAAGTTTGGGAAAAAGTTTTTGAAGCGGGTGCAGATTTCGGAATCAAACCAATTGGATTAGCTGCTCGTGACACCTTACGTTTAGAAATGGGGTATTGCTTGTACGGAAATGATATTAATGACACGACATCACCTATCGAAGCTGGTTTGGGATGGATTACAAAATTCACCAAAGACTTTGTGAATAGTGAAAATTTAAAAGCTCAAAAAGAAGCTGGAGTCACTCGTAAATTGGTTGCTTTTGAATTGGATGAACGTGGAATTCCAAGACACGACTACCCTATTATTGATGTTGATGGTAATGAAATTGGGATTGTAACTTCTGGTACGATGAGCCCATCACTTAAAAAAGGTATTGGAATGGGTTATGTAACGAAAGAACATTCTAAACGAGATTCTAAAATTTATATTCAAGTTCGTAAAAAAGCAATAGCTGCTACAATTGTCAGGTTGCCATTTTATAAGGGGTAATTTTAAGGCTTAAGACCGCTTCGCTTTTAGATAAAAGATGTAAGACAAACCAAAAACACCTTTCAAAATAATAAATGAAAGGTGTTTTTTTATGAATCAAAAATCGATTGGTTATTCCTTAACCGCTTTTTTATCCTTTTTAATTTTAATTGTCAATTCATTTAATTTTGAATCTAAATCCATTGTGATGGTATCACCTTCTGACAATTTAGAATTTACAATTTCTTGAGCCAAGGCATCTTCAATATATTTTTGAATCGCTCTCTTTAAAGGTCTTGCACCATATTGCTTGTCATAACCCTTATCAACAATAAAATCTTTCGCTTTATCTGTAAGATTCAAAGTATACCCCAAACCAGAAATTCTTTTTAACAATAAGTCTAATTCGATATCAATAATTTTATGAATATCATCTCTATCTAAAGAATTGAAGACAATTACATCGTCAATTCTGTTTAAAAATTCTGGAGCAAATGATTTTTTCAAAGCATTTTCTATCACACTTTTTGCATGAGAATCCGCCTGCTCTTTTTTAGATGTAGTTCCAAAACCAACACCAGCACCAAAGTCTTTTAATTGACGTGTGCCAATATTAGAAGTCATAATAATGATGGTATTTCTAAAATCAATTTTTCTACCAAGGCTATCCGTAATATGTCCATCATCTAAAATTTGGAGGAGCATATTAAACACATCTGGATGCGCTTTTTCAATTTCATCTAATAAAACAACAGCGTACGGTTTGCGTCTAATTTTCTCTGTAAGTTGTCCACCTTCTTCATAACCAACATATCCTGGAGGTGCTCCGATTAAACGCGAAATAGCAAATTTTTCCATATACTCGCTCATATCAATTCTGATGAGTGCATCATCATTATCAAACAACTCACGTGCTAAAACTTTTGCCAATTGTGTTTTGCCAACACCTGTTTGTCCTAAGAAAATAAATGAACCTATTGGCTTGTTAGGATCTTTTAATCCCACACGATTTCTTTGGATAGCTTTTACAACTTTCATCACGGCTTCATCTTGCCCAATTACCTTATCTTTAATAAGTTGTGACAAGTCACTTAAACGATTATTTTCCGCTTCAGAGACTCTATTAACAGGAATCCCAGTCATCATAGATACTACTTCTGCAACATTATCTTCAGTAACAATTTCACGGTTTAATTTAGAAGCTTCTTCCCATTCTCTTTGGGCAGTTGCCAATAAATTTTCCAATCGTTTTTCATCATCCCTTAACTTTGCTGCTTCTTCAAATTTTTGACTATTGACTGCATTTGTTTTATCAAGCTTTACTTTTTCTAATTGAGATTCAAAATCTAAGACTTCTTTGGGCACAACAATATTAGTGATGTGAATCCGTGAACCTGACTCATCCAACGCATCAATCGCTTTGTCTGGTAAAAAACGATCGGTCATATATCTGCTAGTTAATTTTACACAAGCCTCAATGGCAGCATCAGTATAATCTACGTTGTGATGCGCTTCATACTTATCCTTTATATTATGTAAAATTTCAATGGTTTCCTCAACAGATGTTGGCTCAATAATTACCTTTTGAAAACGCCTTTCTAAGGCTCCATCTTTTTCAATATTTTGACGGAACTCATCTAAAGTAGTAGCGCCAATACATTGAATTTCACCACGTGCCAACGCTGGTTTCAACATATTTGATGCGTCTAAAGAACCAGTGGCACCACCAGCACCAACAATAGTGTGAATTTCATCTATAAATAAAATGATATCTTCATTTTTTTCGAGCTCGTTCATTAAAGCTTTCATGCGTTCCTCGAACTGACCACGGTATTTTGTACCGGCAACCAAACTGGCTAAGTCCAATGAAACAATTCGTTTGTTAAATAATATTCTTGAAACTTTTCTTTGGATGATTCGCAAAGCCAAGCCTTCGGCAATGGCAGATTTACCAACTCCAGGTTCACCAATCAACATTGGATTGTTTTTTTTACGACGACTCAAAATTTGTGACACGCGCTCAATTTCCTTTTGTCTTCCAACAACAGGGTCTAACTTACCTTCTTCGGCAAGCAGTGTTAAATCACGTCCAAAATTATCCAGAACAGGAGTTTTTGATTTGGATGAAGCCTTCCCTTTTGACGGTTGCTGTTCAAATGGATTTTGCTTAGGTTCGTCAAAATCATCATCCGAAGGCGTTTCAGAGGTTGGTGTCATTGTTATATCTGTTTCAGTAGCAGGATTTAATTGTTGAAAGATAGATTTTACTTCTTCATAATCTACATTAAACTTTGCAAGTAATTTTGTAGTTGGGTCATTTTCATTTCGTAAAACACACAATAATAAATGTGCTGTATTTACAGCATCACTTTTAAAAAGTTTAGCTTCTAAAAAAGAAGTTTTTAACGCCTTTTCTGCTTGCCTTGTTAGATGTAAATTTTTCTTTTGGTTGACCACAGAAATTATTGGATTTGCAGGACTTTGTAATTCTACTTTTTTCCGTAAATGTTCTAAATTTACATCTAGAATTTTCAGAATTTCAATGGCTTTTCCATCCCCCTTTCGCAAGAGTCCTAAAACTAAATGTTCGGTCCCAATAAATTCATGACCCAATCGCAAAGCTTCTTCTTTGCTATAGGCTATCACATCTTTTACTTTAGGTGAAAAATTATCGTCCATAATATTTGTCTTTTTTAAGGTTGAAGTTTCTGTAAGCTTACCTGTTGTTTTCTTGATGATTAAAATCATCAAACTAAAATATGGTAAGTTTCTTTTGTCTTTGTTTATAACAACTTCGCACTGTTATAATGACATTATTTCTAAATCATCAGTCGTTCGAATATAAACGAACTATCAAATCTACTCTGTAAAAATAACAGTTTTTTCTTTCAATTTAAAATCAAAAGAAAAGCATGTAAAATATCTGTTTTTTAATTCTTGTAAATATGTAATAAAATTACCTGATTAACAAAGGGTTACAGAGGTGTTTTTTTAACAGTAAATTGTTAATAACTATTATGAAATAGCCCTTATATTTTTGGTTTAAAAAATGGGAATAATTGTATCTTGCTGTTCTATTTTAAAATAAGAAAAAACAAAACATTTTATATATGACTGACGGAGAAAAAATAATCCCAATTAATATTGAAGATGAAATGAAATCTGCCTACATCGATTACTCGATGTCGGTGATTGTTTCGAGAGCATTACCAGATGTTCGTGACGGGTTAAAGCCTGTACATAGAAGAGTACTTTTTGGAATGCATGAATTAGGGATTAAAGCTACAGGATCTTATAAAAAATCAGCGAGAATTGTCGGTGAAGTTTTAGGGAAGTACCATCCACACGGTGATACATCTGTGTATGATTCTATGGTGCGTATGGCACAACATTGGAGTGTGCGTTATATGATGGTTGATGGACAAGGAAACTTTGGATCTGTTGATGGTGATAGTCCTGCAGCGATGCGTTACACAGAGGTGCGTATGCAAAAAATATCAGAAGATATGTTATCTGATATTGAAAAAAACACTGTTGACAAACGCTTGAATTTTGATGATACTTTATACGAACCAACTGTGTTGCCAACAAGAATTCCGAATTTATTAGTTAACGGAGCTTCTGGAATCGCGGTAGGTATGGCAACAAATATGGCGCCTCATAACTTAACAGAGGTTATCAATGGTACCATTGCTTATATCGAAAATAACGATATCGAAATTGATGAGTTGATGCAATACATTAAAGCTCCTGATTTCCCTACTGGTGGAACTATTTATGGCTATGATGGTGTAAAAGACGCTTTTCATACAGGTCGCGGTCGTATTGTAATGCGTGCAAAATCTAGCTTTGAGGAAATAAAAGGACGTGAGTGTATCATTGTTACTGAAATTCCGTATCAAGTGAATAAAGCAGATATGATTAAGAAAACTGCTGACTTAGTAAATGATAAAAAGTTAGATGGTATTGCGAATATCCGTGACGAATCTGACAGAAAAGGAATGCGAATCGTTTATATTTTAAAACGCGATGCAATCCCGAATGTGGTTTTAAATAAATTGTTTAAGTATACATCTTTACAAACTTCTTTTAGCGTTAATAATATCGCTTTAGTAAATGGTCGTCCAGAGCAATTGAATCTAAAACAATTGATTCATTATTTTGTTGAGCATAGACATGATGTTGTTTTACGTCGTACTAAATTCGATTTAGAAAAAGCAGAAGCAAGAGCTCATATTTTAGAAGGGTTGATTATTGCATCGGACAATATTGATGAAGTGATTAAAATAATTCGTGCTTCTTCTAATGCTGATGAAGCTCGTGAGAATTTGATGAAACGATTTGAGTTGACTGAAATTCAGGCAAAAGCAATTGTTGAAATGCGCTTGCGTCAATTAACCGGATTAGAACAAGATAAATTACGCACTGAGTATGATGCTATCATGATTACAATAGCTGATTTAAAAGATATTTTAGCAGATGAAGCTAGACGTTACAATATCATCAAAGAAGAATTGGTTGCGATTAGAGAAAAGTATGGTGATGATCGTAGATCGGTGATTGAATATGCTGGTGGTGATTTAAGTATTGAAGATATGATTCCGAATTCTAAAGTAGTACTTACTATTTCGCATGCGGGATATGTGAAGCGTACTAACTTAGATGAATATAAAGTACAAAACAGAGGTGGCCGTGGTCAAAAAGGAGTATCTACCAGAAATGAAGATTTCTTAGAACACTTATTTGTAGGAACTAATCATCAATATATGTTGTTCTTTACACAAAAAGGAAAGGTATTCTGGATGCGTGTATTCGAGATTCCTGAAGGTGGAAAAACATCTAAAGGTAGAGCAATTCAAAACCTTATCAATATTGAGAAAGATGATAAAGTGATGGCATTCTTGTTAACTGAAGATTTAAAAGACGAAGACTATATCAACAATAATTACGTTATTATGGCAACAAAGAATGGTCAAGTTAAAAAAACTTCTTTAGAGCAGTATTCTAGACCTAGAACTAATGGTATCAATGCTATTACGATTAGAGACAATGACGAATTACTAGAAGCAAAATTAACTAATGGCAATAGTCAAGTAATGTTAGCATTAAAATCTGGTAAGTGTATTAGATTCGAAGAAAGCAAAACGAGACCAATGGGGCGTAATGCCTCAGGAGTTAGAGGTATTAGACTTCAGAATGAAAAAGATGAAGTGATTGGCATGATTGCTGTAAATGATGAAAATAGCAATGTATTAGTTGTTTCTGAAAATGGATATGGAAAACGATCTAGTTTAGAAGATTATCGTATTACTAACCGTGGAGGTAAAGGTGTTAAAACTATCAATGTTACCGATAAAACAGGATGTTTAGTTGCTATTAAAAACGTGACTGACGAAGATGATTTAATGATTATCAATAAATCTGGTATCACTATTAGAATGGCAGTTTCAGATTTACGCGTTATGGGTAGAGCTACACAAGGTGTTAAGTTAATCAACATTAAAGATGCAGATTCTATTGCGGCTGTTGCCAAGGTAATGCACGAAGAAGATGAAGAAGATACTGATGGTGTTGAAAATGAAACGTCATCAGAAAATATTGCTACAGAAGAAAATGATGAAAACAATGAGAGTAACAATCAAGAATAAATATAGACACATGAAAACAAAACAAATAGGAATTTTTGCACTAATACTTATGATGAGTGTTGCAACTTTTTCACAAAAATCAGAATTGAAAGCAGCAGACAAAGCAATTAAAAAATCAGATTTTACTGCGGCAATAGCAGCTTTAAATAGTGCTGAAGGATTAATTGCAAATGCCGAAGCTAAATACCAAGCAAAGTATTATTACTTAAAAGGGATAGCTTTGTATGCTAACGGAACAAAACCAGCAAACATTGATGATGTTGCTACGGCATTCAACAAGTTAATCGCTATTGAAAAGGAATCTGGGAGCAACACTTATTCAACTCAAGCTGGCACAACTCTTAATGTAATTATTAATAAAGCTGCAGAAGATGCTCAGGCAGCATATCAAAGTGCAACAGCAACGAAAGATGATGCAAGTTATATAAAAGCTGCTAAAAATTTTGAGCGTGTATTTTTATTGAGCCCAACAGACACTTCATATTTAAATAATTCAGCAATGTTATTAGCTGTGGGTAAATCTTATGAGAAATCTAATGAACAATACCAGCAATTATTAGATATGGGATATACAGGAATTGCAACTACCTATGTCGCTACAAGTGCGGTAAATGATGAGCCAAAATATTACCTTTCTAAAAAAGAAATGGATAAAGAAGTGAAATTGGGAATCGCTAAAGACCCAAAAACTGAAAGGTCTGAGTCTAAGGTAAATGGAATTATTAAGGCAATCGCAACAAATTATAGTCGTTTAGAGAATAATGAAAAAGCATTAGAATTTATTTCTAAAGCTAGAGAGGCAAATCCTAATGATTATGATTTAGTGATTGAAGAAGCAAATGTTTATTACAGAATGGGTGATGAGGCTAAATTTAAAGAAAAATTAGAAGAAGCTATTAAATTGAATCCAACAGATCCAAATTTATATTTTAATGTCGGAGTTATGAATATGAATTTAGGAGACAATGAAGCTGCCACAATAAGCTTTAAAAAAGCTATTGAATTAAACCCTGATTTTGGAGATGCTTATAATAATTTAGGTGCAATGGCCTTAGATAAAGCAAAGCCTGTACAAGAAGAATTAGATGCTAATGCAATGAATTTTAAAAAGTATGATAAAATTAAAGAAGCAAAATTGTTGCCTATTTATGAAGAAGCTTTAGCATATTATGAAAAAGCACAAGAACTTATTCCTGATGATGAAGCTTTGAAAAATTTGGTAAATAGTTTGTACGAAAATTTAGAAATTGATAAGAAAATTGAATAGTATTTTCTTTTATAATTGATATTAAAAAAGCCTGCTATTGCAGGTTTTTTTAGTTATATGATTTTCTTAATGACTCTTAATTTATGCGTATGTCTTTGCGTATCAACATTATAAATTCCACTGTGATCTAATCTATCAATCCGAACTTTACCATGCGCATGAATGATATAATTGTCTTCCATAATAATTCCTACATGCACAATCTCACCTTCATTATTATCAAAAAACGCCAAATCTCCTGGTTTACTTTCTTCGATAAAACTCAACACATCTCCTTGGGTAGCTTGTTCGTTAGCATTGCGTAATAATTGATAACCACATAACTTATAAACCATTTGTGTAAAACCAGAACAATCGATACCGAAAGGGGTTTTACCCCCCCATAAATAGGGCGTGTTTAGATACATAAAAGCAGTATCTATAAGAGTGTTTTTTGGAGTTTTACCTGAGCGTGTTATGCCTTGATAAGAATATTTTTTATTGAGAATTGAAAGTGAAGTTTCTTTATAAAACGGAAGTATGGCTCCAAGTGGAATTGGAGTTAAGCCTTCTTTGTCATCAGAAAGGAAGTCAATCAATTCACCTGCTAAATTATTCGTGTTTTCATTTAATTCAAGAAACTCATTTTCTTCAATATCTATAAATTGCTTGTTATCTATCCAACCTTCATTCTTGTCAAAAACTACTCGTACCCTACTCCATTTACTTCTTTTTTCCAGCACTTTAAAATGCTCACCAAATAGTAATTGCGAAATCATTTCACTCTGATCATTAGGTTCGATCCTAAGTGAGATGATACTTAAATTACATATTCCGAATTGCATTTATAATAAGGATATTGAGTTTATAATTTTTCGATAACAATTGCGCTAGCACCACCACCACCATTGCAAATTCCGGCAGCACCAATTTTACCATTGTTTTGATCTAATACAGATATTAATGACATGATGATTCTAGCACCAGACATACCTAGAGGATGTCCTAAAGAAACAGCCCCACCATTAACATTTACCTTAGCAGCATCTAACTCAAGAATTTTTATATTAGCCAAACCAACCACACTAAAAGCTTCGTTCAACTCAAAATAATCAACATCTTTCACTGTTAAATTTGCTTTACCCAAAGCTTTTGGCAATGCTTTTGCAGGTGCTGTAGTAAACCATTTTGGTTCTTGAGCAGCATCGGCATAAGAAACTATTTTTGCCAGAGGTTTTAAATTCATTTCTGCTGCTTTATCAACACTCATCAAAACCATTGCTGCAGCGCCATCATTTAATGTTGATGCATTTGCAGCAGTAACACTTCCTTCTTTTGAAAAAACTGGACGTAAATTTGGAATCTTTTCCATTTTCACATTTTTATATTCTTCATCTTCAGAAAATAAAATAGCATCTCCCCTACGCTGAGGGATTTCAACAGGAATTACTTCATCTTTAAATTTATTTTCACTCCAAGCATTTGTAGATCTCGTATAAGATTCAATTGCAAATGCATCTTGATCTTCTCTTGTAAAATTATATTCATTTGCACATAAATCGCCACAGGTGCCCATATGTTTTTGATCGTACACATCAGTTAGCCCATCTAATAAAAGTCCGTCAACAACTTTTATATCCCCTAATTTCACACCATTTCTACCAGACATATAATGCGGAATACTACTCATGTTTTCCATACCACCTGCTACCACAATTTCGGCATCACCACATTGTATAGCTTGAGCTGCAATTATCACAGACTTCATTCCAGATGAGCACACTTTATTGATTGTTGTACACGGAACAGTATCAGGGATCCCAGCAAAAATAGCAGCTTGCCTCGCAGGCGCTTGACCCAAACCAGCAGAAAGCACATTACCCATAAACACTTCATCAATTTTATCACCAGATAAGTTGATTTTCTCTAATGCTCCCTTGATGGCAACTGCTCCTAATCTAGTTGCAGGTATTGAAGATAATGTCCCCATAAAACTTCCAATCGGAGTTCTTGCCATTGATACAATTACAATCTCTTTATTCATAATTTGATGTTCAAAATTTATGATGCGAATTTAATCATTTTACTTCAATTTAGCATTGTTTGTAAACAGATAACATAGAATTAAAATAGTAGGTTTTTATTTTTTACATTTGAGGTATGAAGAAAATTTTGAATAAACTACTCCAAAATCACTCGTTGATTTATAAAATATTTTTATACATCGCTACTGTGGTGTTAATTGTTTTCTTATTTCCTAAAGGAGGAAAATTTAAATATGATTATTTTAAAGGTAAACCATGGCAATATGAGAATTATTATGCGCCGTTTAGTTTTGCGATTCAAAAATCTGAAAATGAGATTTCTTTAGAAAGGAAAAATATTATAGAAAATGCTAAACTCTATTTTTCTTATGATCAGGCAATAGTTGATGAAGTAAAAAGAAATTTTATTGGTGATGTTGAAAATACCCAATATTCTGAAAATGTTGATCGGATATTTAATGATAAAGGAATTGAAATTATCGACTTGGTTTATAAAATTGGTTTTGTTGATGGCCAAAGTGAACAATTGCTAAATGGTATTGATTTTATAAGTCTTAGAAATGGTGTTGAGGTACAAGAGCTAAACTCCTCAAAATTGATTAAATCGAATCAGTTACTATCATTTATAAATGAACATTTAATTTCCATCCAATCTACCGAAGCACGTGTACTCTTGCTTAATATTTTATCCAAAGCAATAAAGCCTAATGTAAGTTTTGATAAAATATTTACTGATAAGGTTAAAACAACTGCATTGAATAAGATTTCAGATGTCAATGGTCAAGTATCAGAAAATGAATTGATTATATTAAAAGGAGATTTAGTAAAAGGAGAAGAATTAGCAAAGTTAAATTCAATTAAAAGTGAATTAGAATCTAAAGTTTGGAGTGAGTCAAATTATTATTGGGTGGTTTTTGGATATTCAATTTTAGTGGCACTTGCATTACTTATGATTTTACTTTTTTTAAGGAAATATCGTACCGATGTTTATGATAATAATAGTAAAACAACCTTGATATTTATCAATGTTTTATTAATGGTGTTTCTAATCACCATGATTGTAAAGTATGATGCTAAATACGTTTATGCCGTTCCTCTCTGTGCATTGCCAATTATATTAAAAGCTTTTTTTGATGCCCGATTAGGATTGTTTGTTCATGTGCTTACAGTCTTGCTTTTAGGATTTGTAGTCCCTAACAGTTTCGAATTTATCTTCTTGCAAATTATTGCAGGAATGGTAACCATATTAACGGTATCTGAGTTGTACAAAAGAGTAAATCTGTTTGTTTCAATTTCTCAAATTACTTTTATTTATATGATTGCTTATGTGGCTTTTACCATCATACAAGCAGGAAATATTTATGAGTTAAATTGGTTTTACTTCGGATTATTTGCCTTTAGTGGTGTATTAGCTTTTTTATCTACACTCCTAATTTTTGTTTATGAACGATTATTTGGATTGGTGTCTGATGTTTCTTTATTGGAATTATCAAATACAAATTCAGTTCTTTTAAGAAAATTAGCTGAAGAAGCTCCAGGAACTTTTCAGCATTCAATGCAAGTTGCAAATTTAGCCGAGGCTGCTGCAAATGAAATTAATGCCAATGCAATGCTTGTTAGAACCGGAGCTTTGTATCATGATATTGGAAAATTAAATAATCCAATGTATTTTACTGAGAACCAAATTACAAGTGTAAATCCACACAACGATTTAACAAATATTGATAGTGCTCAAATTATTATTCATCATGTTATTGAAGGAATTGAATTAGCAAAAAAGCATGGACTTCCAGACAGGATTATTGATTTTATAAGAACACATCACGGTACAAGTTTGGTTTACTATTTTTATTCTCAAGAAAAAAAGATAAACCCAGATTCTGTAGATATTGATAAGTTTAGATATCCTGGACCTATTCCTTTCTCTAAGGAAACAGCCATATTAATGATGTGCGATTCGGTAGAAGCTGCTTCAAAAAGCATTAAAGAGCCTACAGCACAAGCGATTGATGATTTAATAGAGAAGATAGTTTCTGGTCAAATGGAGAACAAGCAATTTATCAATGCCGACATTACTTTTAGAGATATTGAACTGGTTAAAAAGGTGTTGAAAAAGAAATTAAAAAACATATATCACCTAAGAATAGAGTATCCGGAATAAATAAAATATTATTTGCCAAATATCTTAAAAAAAGGTTGTGATTTTGTTATTTGAATACTACATTTGCACTCGCAAAAATAAGTTCTTTGCATAATAAAAAATGGAGAGGTGCCAGAGTGGTCGATCGGGGCTCCCTGCTAAGGAGTTGTACCTTTACGGGTACCGGGGGTTCGAATCCCTTCCTCTCCGCATTTTATTAGATGACTATTTCGGGGTGTAGCGTAGCCCGGTCATCGCGCCTCGTTTGGGACGAGGAGGTCGCAGGTTCGAATCCTGCCACCCCGACAAA
>JASFYP010000030.1:0-5926 GCA_045047075.1 Flavobacteriaceae bacterium | reverse complement strand
CTGGTGGGGCTACTGATTAAGCTTAAGGATTGAAACATTATATTTCAATCCTTTCATAATTAACTGATTAAAAAGCCCTACAATTTCTTTTTGAAAAGCAAATTTTCATTACTTTCACCAAATATTTTCACCATTTTTTCACCATTAAAGTGATTGATAATGAACAGACCCCATTTAGCTTTTAAATTAAGAACCGACAGACCCAAAAAAGATGGCACATATGCTATTTATCTATATGCTAACATTAATGGAAAAGTATCATATTACTCTACTAATAAATCTGTCAAAAAAAAAGATTGGAATAAAAAAGATCAGGTAGCCAAACTATCTGCACCAAAATGGAACGACATTAATACACAATTAAGAATATATATGTCAAAAGCCGAAAATTATCTCCAACAATGTAATATCAACAACGAGATAGCTAGAACCGATAAACTTGACATACTATTAAGGTCGACAGCATACCAAACTAATAGTTATTACGATTTTGTTAAGCATTATATAAAGGAATTTAAACCGAAGTACGCGCCGAGAACTATAATAGGATTTGAAACTCATCTAAACAAGTTGAAAGGGTTTAATTCAAAACTAGATATAAATTCTATTGATGTACCATTTTGGAAAGCATTTGAAGCACATCTAAAGGAAATTGGAAACAAGCCTAATACAATTCACAAACAGTCAAAACTTCTAAAAAAGTTCATTAATCAGGCTATTGACTTTGGCCATATAAATGAGAATCCGTTAAAGAACCTTAAAGTAAAAAGTCATGAAGGTAACAGAGAGTATTTAACGGTACCTGAAATTAACGAGTTGCAAAAACTATATGATAGCAATAAAATTGCCAAAAAAGGTACTAAAAATGTACTTCGATATTTCCTTTTTGCATGCTATACAAGCCTTAGATATCAGGACATGAAGCAACTAAAATACAAGAATATATATAATGACACTTTAATATTTGACATCCAAAAAACGGGTAAGCATATTTCTATACCTCTAAGCAGGAAGGCAAAAGCATTAATTGAAGATAGTACACTGAAAAATAAATTAGTTTTTAAAGTATACACCAATCAGGTAACAAATCGTCATTTGAAAGACATTATGAAGGCAGCTGAAATTATTAAACAAATCAGCTTTCATTGCGCACGTAATACATGGGCAATGATAACACTTGAGTTAACGGACAACATAGCATTAGTAAGCGATGTGCTTGGTCATTCTGACTTAAAAACAACGCAAATTTATGCTAAGATACAAGAGAATGCAAAAAAGACTGCTATGGATAAGTGGGATAATATTTAAACTATACCAAATGTACAGAGGCATGTAGGATAGGTTTATTGTAAATTAATTTATACTTTTGTCATAACTCAACTACAAAGACTAAACTACACTAAAATAATATAAGTGCACAATACATGCCATAATGGTAGTATAAGAGTACTTTTTAGTAAATATAATGAAGAAATATAGGTACTTTTACCTTTACACAGTTGTTATGCCCAATTTAAAACCTAAACCCTATGAAAAGAGCATTATTAATAGTAACAACCTTTGTTTTTTTTACTACTGCTAATGGACAAATATTAAATGGTAGTTTTGAAAATGATTCAACTGCCGATTTATCGGGTTGGGAATGGAGATGTTATGAAAACCAATCAAGTAATACGTCACCAATAGAAGGTGGAAATTGGAGTCTAAAAGTTCCTGGCGGAAGTTTACAAGGTTGTCATCCTAATTATGCCTATCAAAAATTACCAACAATAACACATGGACAAGCTTTTCTGCTTACAGGATGGGTACACGGTGATGTAGGATTAACATTTGGTAAAATAAACAGTGGGATTATTACAATTCAGTCCGGAAGTACTACTTCATCAGAAACATGGACAAAACTTGGACATTTAGCAGCATTTTCTCTGTCAGATGGTGACACTGCAATTGTTCTTTTGACGGTTCCTACAATGGGTGGTGTTGGAAGTTTTACTGGTTACTTTGACTTGATTAACCTTGAACAAGTATCAGATTTAAATACTTTAAAAAATGAAATAACTTTGAAATTATTCCCAAATCCATTCAACATTTATACAACATTATACTCAGACAAGGGTTTTGTCAATACCACACTAACTTTGACAAATACTCTAGGCCAGATAGTTAAGCAAAAGGAAAAACTAAATGGCAAGAGAATTATCTTACAGCGAGAGAATTTAATGAATGGAATGTATTATATTCATTTGTCAGAGAAAAACAAAATAATTGCAACGGAAAAGATAATAATCACAGACTGAAAACAAAAACAAAAACTGGGCATAACAAAAAATATAATGCATGCCGCAGTTTCATTTTCACAGAAAATGATTTAGTAAATTTGAAAATATGAGACATCTGACTATAGTTATTTTAATTTATTTTGTAATAGTAATGCCATGTAGAGCCCAAAACGACTCTCACTCAAATCATGTTGGAGTCGGTGGACTCCCAGTTTTTGATGTTCTAAACATGTTTCCGGAAAATCAAATCAAAGGAGGAGCAATCAATATCAATTATGGTGCTATGGTTTCTGAGAATTTAAGTTTTGGAGTGAATCTCTTTTATTCAGGTGTGTCTAATGAATATAAAACTGAATCAATTGACTTACATAAAGAGAATCAAGAAATTAGAATTATTGGTATAAGTCCAAATCTAAGATACTATTTTAGAATTAAAGAGAAATTCATAATTTTCGGACTAGCATCAGTTGGGTTTGGAAATTACAATGAGAAAACAACGAATCTCATGACTTCAGAACCTGTGAATTATGGTGATGAAAACGAATCAATCATGATTTTAACTGCAGGATTAGGATTGAATTATTTTCTTTCTGAAAAATTTGCTCTAGAATTAAATGTTCCATATGTCTTTACAAATAGATTCTCAAAAGACCAATATGTTGAGGACTTTCATACAATCGCTCCAATGATTGGAATTCAATATTATTGGTAAAAAAAGACAATTAAACACTGGGCATAACAACAAATATAATGCATGCCGCAGTTAGTAGTACCTAGAAAAGAAATAGTAAATTTGAACAATAGAAAATCAAAGAAAATTATTGAATAAAGTGCGGCACGCACCATATTTAAACCGTTAGCCTTCATTAAAAACTGAATCGATAAATGATAAAATTCTTTAGAAAAATACGATACGACTTAATGGAAAAAAATAAAACAGGGAAGTATTTAAAATATGCTATTGGCGAAATTGTTCTTGTCGTTATTGGAATCTTAATTGCGTTACAAATCAATAATTGGAATGAAGAACGTAAAAGATCAAACCAAGAAAATAAAATAATACTCAGTTTAACTTCTGATTTTATTGAGTCGAAAAAACGCCTTCAAAAAACGATGCGTGCGCAAAAAAGGTCGGTTAATCAAAGCATTGCTCTTATTCAAATGTATGAAAAGAAAAGTCCAATGGCTCCTAATGATAGTATAATGAGATATATACAATTTGGCGCCTATTCTTGGTATAGAGCAGAAATGGTGTCCGGTGCTTACGACGCGTTAATAAATGCAGGTGATTATGAGTTAATTAAAAATGATAAACTCACAAAATTGATGGCCGAATACTTCTCAATTGCCAAATCAACGTTTGAAGATCACGAAACAAGTATGAACCATTTATACAATATGCAAGAGATTGCCGCAACTACATTAATCCCATTAGCAGATTTAAACCTAAAAAAAGATATAATAGGATTAGATTCAATCAGAAATCCTAATGAATCAGAAGCTATTAAATTTTTATTTAAACAGGATGCTTTTTTTGGACATCTGTATTACAAAACGATATTGGAAGATCTTAGATACGTGATTCAACAAGATTTATTGGAAAGGATTGAAGAAATAATTTCTATTTTAAATGAAGAAATAACGAAAGACTAACAACGTGTATAAAACATAGCTATTAAAGGCTTTCCGAGAGGTTTGTGTATATTTGCAAAGTCCGCCAAATTTTTAAATTTGGCTTTTAAGATTGATAAGTTAAAAACAAAATATAAAAATTCGGCTCTGTGTTAATCCGAAAAGTTAGTGTCTTTTTACACGCTACGTTTCATACACAAGACCGTTAGCCTTCATTAAAAACAGATGAGTAAATGATAAAATATTTTAGAAAAATTAGACAGAGGTTGCTGACTGAAAATAAATTCAGTAAATATTTACTTTATGCTATTGGTGAAATTTTACTTGTTGTTATTGGTATTTTGATTGCACTTCAAATCAATAATCAAAATGATATAAGAAAAGCAAGAATAAAAGAAATACACTACCTAAAAAATATTAAAACAGACTTAAAGATTAATATTTTCGAATTAGATAATTACATAAAAACACGAAAAGAAAGTATTGAATCTGCTAATACAATTATTGAACATATTGAAGGGGAACCTATAAAAGATATAGAAGAATTTAACGCACTTGGTGTACCAATTTATAACTGGCAAAAATTTCATCAAAATAATAATACATTCCAAGAACTTGTGGGTTCAGGAAATCTTGCACTTATATCAAATGATTCAATCAAAAATATGCTTTTGAATATTGAAACTCTTTATAAAAAACTAAAAAGCGAAGAAGAACACTATCGATTTGACACAGAAGAACTGATATATAGGCCTCTTTACGAGATGATGGACCTTAATCCAATGGTTAACAATTTCCAATATAAATTGAGCAATGGAACATTAGGTCGCAACACAACTCTAACTGCCGACTATTATAAAAAGTTCTTGGCTAGTACCAAGATTAAAAACGGTTTTGTAATGACCATATTGGAATTTTCAACTATGAATGCTCAAATGTTGGAAATGAAAAATATGTCACTAAAACTCATAAATCTAATTGATAAGGAAATAACGAAAGGCTAATCGAGTAGGCGGCTGACGGTCAAGTGACCGCCAGTGCACCTCTCACACCACTGTACGTACGGTTCTCGTATACAGCGGTTCGCTAACTCATGAGTACTATTGCTCTTTTCACCAACAGTACCTTGCTCATCTTAAGATAAGGCTAGAAAACCCTAAGATTTAGCTTCCTTATCTAATTCAGAAACGAGATAACGTTCAGCCCTTCCCAAACTTGTGAGCCCTCTGTATTCTTCTATACAGCTCGTATACTGTTTGGTACTATGGCTTCTGCTGACTTCTCACCATAATCAACCCGTGATTGATGAGACCTCCCTTGGTAAGGCAAATGTCCTTCCATCTAATCCCGCAGAATCTACATGCTTATCCTTTTGGTATTCGTTGGGCTTTGCAATGATGTGCTTACTTACCCAGATTAACATGCCTCATATCCTGTTCCTGTTCGTCGGTTCAGATTTTTGTAGTCTCGCTTACTTCAGTGCATGGGTCACCCCAAACCACCTTGCGACTTACTAATGCTTCCAGACGTTACCCCAGTGCATAAGGGACTTGCACCCCCTGGACTTTCTTTTAGATAATTATTTTATCAAAGAACTTTATTAAATTTGCCATTCAAGGCACACACAAAGTATAAAAAATAATAGCCGAAATAGTAGTAAATATGAACATTGTAGCCCGCATAAAATTTAGTAGTAACTTAAAAATTTCTATTTCCGAAATCAGCTACTATTCTTATGCAAACCGTTGGTGGTCATTTTTTATGTATCTTAACGAACATTTAAAAAAAAGCGAAACATATGATAAAACTTAAAAGTCATTTGAATAGTAGAATTATGAAAAAATTTCAAATATTGATGATTATAAGTGCATTGTTCACATTAATTATCTTTCAAACTGCTTGTAATTCAACAGGGCAAAGCGTAGATGAGGAAAAAGAAGTAATGGCTGCACTCGACAAATTTCTTCGCGCTTTTGAAAATGGAGATTTTGAAACAATGGAGGCTTTAATGACTA
>JASFYP010000029.1:0-24252 GCA_045047075.1 Flavobacteriaceae bacterium | reverse complement strand
CAAATAAATAAAACTGCTTTTTTTTATAACGAAGAATTATGGTTTAAAACTTATGTTTATAATTCTACAACTCAAAAACCATATATAAGCACAACAAATATTTATACCAATATTTATAATGAAAATAAAGACTTAGTACTAAGTAAGGTCTATAAGGCTGAAAACGGTATGACTTCTGGAAATATAAAAATAGAGAATGTTTTTTCTCCAGGCATTTATTACATTAAGACAACAACAAATTGGATGAAGAATTTTTATTACGACAATTCTCATATCCAACAATTTAAAATTATTGATGGTAATGAAACTACTTCAATTAAAGAAACCGTCACACCGCAATATGATTTTCAACTTTTACCTGAAGGTGGGCATTTAATTAACGATACGAAAAACAAAGTCGGATTTAAAGTGTTAAATAATCTTGGGCTTGGAGTTAAGATAAAATCAGGAAAAGTCTTTGACAACAATAAAAATACAATAACTTCTTTTAAGAGTAACATATTTGGATTAGGGAAATTTACAATCAAAACTAAAAAGTCAAAAAAATATTTTGCTGAAATAGTTCTTGAAAATGGTGACACACTAACTACCGCTTTGCCAAAAAGCAATACTATAGGAGTTGGTTTAAGCGTCGAAAATTTTAAGCGAGATAAGATTCTTATAAATGTTAGAACTAATGATCAAACTCTTAAACAAATTTTAGATAAAAATTATTTATTAACTATTCATCGCGATGGATATATCGAAAAAATAGACGTGTCATTTAATAAAGACCAACTCAATTATATTTTCAATATTCCAAAAACTAATTTGCTGCCTGGGGTAAATATCATAACTCTTTTTAATGAAAATAATAAAGTGATTTCTGAACGAATAATTTTCAATGAAATACTTTCTCCCATAAAATCAATAATAGTACAACAACAAACTAAACAGAAAGATTCAACTCTTATTATTTTAAAAACAGAAGACCCAACTATCAATAAAAATTTGAGTATTTCAGTGCTGCCATATTCAAACAAATCATACAATAATAATGCAACTATTGCATATTCATTTTTGCTAAAACCTTATATAAAAGGATTTGTTGAAAACCCACAATATTATTTTAATGATATTACTCCTAAAAAAAAATATGAATTAGATTTACTTTTACTAACACAAGGTTGGAGCAGGTATTCATGGGATGTTATTTTTAACAACTCTCCTAAAATTAACCATAATTTTGAAACTGGATTTCAAATAAAAGGGAAACTAAATAAGTATAAATATAAAAAAGGTGATGCGTTAGTTTTATCATCTACAGAAAATTCAATTCATATAAATACAAATCTTAATGAAGAAGGCTTATTTAGTTTTGAAAATCTCTATCTTATGGAAGATTCAAATCTTAGTTTTAGCTTAAAGAATAAAAAAGGGAAACAAACCTTGCCTAAACCATATTATAACATTTATCCTAATAAATTTTCTAGCAGACTAAATTTTAATAATTCAAAAGTTTATAATTTATATACATCTGAAACATTGAATAAAATAAATAAGGGGGAAATAAATCAATTTAAAAATAGTTCAGACAATATTTTAGAAACGGTAAACCTTAAAACTGTTAAGAACAAGTCGCAACATCAGCCAAAAAACAAGCCTTATGGCATGTCTACCAATGCAACGTATTTAAATTTTTCTGATAGTAAGACTCCAAGTTCTTTAATCATAGACCAAATTAGAAACAGTGGCTTTGAAGTAATAGTATCAAACGATGGGTCAAATGTTCTTATAAAGAGCCGACGAAAAATAAATTTGAAAGGTTTTTTCTCCCCTATTGTCTATTTGAATTATGTTTTACTAAGCAATGATCTTAACATGATAGTAAGATTAACGCAATTTGATGTAGAAGAAATATTTATCTCAAATGAAGGATCTATTTATGCATCACCAGGTGGAGTGATACATATTTTTACTAAAACCGGAGTTTCGGGAATGAGACAACAAACATTTAGCAAAAGAGAATTTATATACGGCTATTCTGAACCAGATGAATATTACAACCCACAGTATATAACGTCACAAACTGCAGCTTTTTCGAAATATGGTGTCATAAATTGGATTCCAAATTTAAAACCAGATTCAAATGGAAACATCTCTTTTAAAATTCCTAATTACACTTTTGAAAGCATCAATCTGCATATTGAAGGAATGGGTGAAGATGGAAGCTTATATTCTAAAAATGAAGTGATTACTATTGAGTAAGTAAAAAGCTCCGTTTCAAAGTTTTGCAACGGAGCTTTTTGGCACTAAATTTGTTAAACATTGAATCTAACAAACTATCATATGACTAAACTATTTACTATTGTTTTATTTTTTTGTGTTTTTACAATACAACTTACTTCTCAAAACAACTCTCCGTCCGAAGAACTTAACAACAACTATACTAATTTTTTTAGCTTAAACCCTGAAACGATTTATACCCAAATAAATAAAACTGCTTTTTTTTATAACGAAGAATTATGGTTTAAAACGTATATCTATGACACTAAAAATCAAACCCCCTATATAAGCACTACAAACATTTACATCAATATTTATACTAAAAATGAAAACTTAATATTAAGTAAAATTTATAAAGTAAAAAATGGAGTGACCAACGGCAATATAAAAATAGACAACCTATTTCCTCCTGGAGTTTATTATATAAAGACTACAACCAATTGGATGAAAAATTTCGATACTGACAATTCTCACATCCAACAGTTTACAGTTATTGACAACAACGAAAACACTGTTATATACAACAAAGAAACTAAACCACAATATGACTTTCAGTTATTACCAGAAGGTGGACACTTAATTAACAACACAAAAAACAAAGTTGGATTTAAAGTTATAAATAATACTGGTCTTGGTGTTAAAATAAAATCAGG
This sequence comes from Flavobacteriaceae bacterium, assembly GCA_045047075.1. GTDB lineage: Bacteria > Bacteroidota > Bacteroidia > Flavobacteriales > Flavobacteriaceae > Urechidicola. Next base: position 21,334 of record JASFYP010000029.1, on the reverse strand, counting down.
AAAAGTTATAGACAGTGATAAAAATATCCTTACTACTTTTAAAAGCAACATATTTGGTTTAGGTAAATTCACCATCAATACCAATAATTCCAAAAAATATTTTGCTCAAATAATTCTTGAAAACGGAGATTCACTAACAACTCCTTTGCCCAAAAGTAATGATATCGGTGTTGGATTGAGCGTAGAAAATTTTAAAAAAGACGAAGTCCTTATTCATGTACGTACAAATAAACAAACTCTTAAACAGCTTTTAAATAAACATTATTTATTGGCTATTCATCGAGATGGCTTTATTGAAAATATTGAGGTATCATTCAATGAAGATCAGCTCAATTATATTTTCAATATCCCAAAAAACAAATTACTTCCCGGAATAAATATTATTACTCTTTTTAATGAAAACAATAAAGTGATTTCTGAAAGGTTACTATTTAATGAAACATCTAGCCCATTAAAATCTATTTCGCTACAACCATTAATCAAGCAAAAAGATTCAACTATTATTGTTTTAAAAACAGATAGTAAAAATATTAACTTAAGTGTTTCTGTACTTCCCTATTCAAATAAATCATACAATAAGAACTCAACTATTACTTATGCATTCTTGCTTAAACCATACATAAAAGGATTTGTTGAAAACCCACAATATTATTTTAATAATATTACTCCAAAAAAAATGTATGAATTAGATTTACTATTATTAACACAAGGTTGGAGCAGGTATTCTTGGGAAAGTATTTTTAACAATCCTCCTAAAATTAAATATAATTTTGATACTGGATTTCAAATAAAAGGAAAACTAAATGATTATAATTATAAAAAAAGCAATCGATTACTTTTATCATCAAAAGAAAACTCCCTCCATTTATCTACAGATATTACAGAAGAGGGATACTTTAGTTTCGAAAAACTTTATATAAAAGAAAATTCCAACCTTAATTTTAGTTTAATAAACAAAAAAGATAAGCAATCATTGCCCAAACCTTATTATAATATTTTTCCAAATAAATTTTCTGGCATATTAAATTTTAATAACTCTATTATACATAATGTTAAAATTCATCAACCATTATATTACAAAGACAACAACCAAGTAAAACAATTTATTGATATTTCAGACAATATTCTAGATACTGTAACCCTTAAAACTGTTAAGAGCAAACCTCTGCATCAACCGAAAAACAAACCTTATGGAATGACCAACAACTCTGTAAAGTACCTTAACTTTTCGGACAGTAATGCTCTTAACTCACCTATAACTGATCAAATTAGAAACAATGGATTTGAAGTAGCGGTTGATGTGGGAGAAGATCTTCTCAAAATTTTTAGCAGGCGAAAAAGAAATTTGGATGGATATTTTTCGCCACAAGTATACTTGGATTATGCTTTACTTGACCCTACTCAATTTAATTTAATAAGAGGAATAAGACAATTTGATGTGGAAGAAATGTTTATTTCTAATGAAGGGTCTATTTATGGATCTCCTGGTGGTGTGATACATATTTTTCTTAAAAGTTCTGCATATTCTAAAACAAGAAAAAACACTTTTAGCAATAGAGGTTTTAAATACGGTTACTCAGAAGCCGATGAATATTACAACCCACAATACATAATGTCTCATACAGCTGTTTTTTCTAAGTATGGGGTTATTAATTGGATCCCAAATTTAACACCTGATGAGAAAGGAGTGCTTTCATTTAAAATTCCAAATTACACTTTTGATAGTATTAATTTATATATTGAAGGTATGGGTGAAGATGGAAGTTTATACTCCACAAACGAAGTGATTACAATTGAATAGTTCTAAACTATATTCAGAATAATAAATACAAAAAAAGCCACAACTAAAATTAGTTGTGGCTTTATCTAGTGTCTAATATCTAACTATCCTAAATAGGTTTTTAAGATTTTACTTCTAGAAGTGTGTTTCAATCTTCTGATTGCTTTTTCTTTTATTTGACGAACACGCTCACGTGTTAAATCAAAAGTTTCTCCTATTTCTTCTAAAGTCATTGGATGTGCATCACCCAAACCAAAGTACAACTGAACTACATCTGCCTCTCTAGGAGTTAATGTATCTAAAGCTCTAACAATCTCGATTTTCAAAGAATCGTGCATCAACGTTCTGTCAGGATTTGGAGAATCTCCTGTATTCAATACATCATACAAGTTAGAATCTTCACCTTGAATTAAAGGAGCATCCATCGATACGTGACGACCAGAATTTTTCATTGATTCTTTTACGTCAGAAATTGTCATGTCTAATTTCTTAGCAATTTCTTCAGCTGACGGAGGGCGTTCGTTTTCTTGCTCTAAGAAAGCGTACATTTTATTAATCTTGTTGATAGATCCAATTTTATTCAAAGGCAAACGTACAATTCTAGATTGCTCAGCCAAGGCTTGTAAAATAGATTGACGAATCCACCAAACAGCATACGAGATAAATTTGAATCCACGAGTTTCATCAAAACGTTTTGCCGCTTTAATCAAACCTAAATTCCCTTCATTAATTAAATCAGGCAAAGTCAATCCTTGGTTTTGATATTGTTTTGCAACAGATACCACAAAACGCAAATTGGCTTTGGTCAATTTTTCAAGAGCAGCTTGATCACCGAGTTTGATACGTTGTGCTAATTCAACTTCCATATCGGCAGTAATTAAATCTACTTTTCCGATTTCCTGTAAATACTTGTCTAATGATGCAGTTTCACGATTGGTTACCTGCTTGGTAATTTTTAGTTGTCTCATTTACGTGTAGGTGTTTTTAAGTGTACAATTATATATACGTAACAAAGCATCTTTTTGTTACAAAAAAAGTATAAAAAAACCTCAAAAAATTAATTTTGAGGTTTTTTTTAAAGGCTGTTATTTAGTCTCTTCTTCTATCGTCTCTACGATTGTCGCGTCCACGGTTGTCGCGTCCTCTGTTATTATCTCTTGGAGGTCTTTCAACAAAACCTTCTGGTTTTTCTAACAAAGCTTTACGAGAAACTTTATCTTTCTTAGTTCTAGGATCTTTTCCGAAGTACTTCACTTCAAAAACATCACCCATATTAACAACATCAGTTACGTTGTTAGTACGCTCCCAAGCCAATTCAGAAATATGAACCAACACTTCGTTTCCTGGTGCTTCTACATATTCTACAACTGGTCCGAAATCAAGAATTTTAATCACTTTTACTTCATATACAGTTCCAACTTCTGGTCTAAACAATAATGAATCGATTTTTGCCATTACAGCATCAATCCCTTCTCTACCAACACCTAAAATTTCAACAATACCTTCTTCAGTAACTGGATCTTCGTTAATAACGATTGTAGTATCAGTTTCTTTTTGCATTTCCTGAATTACTTTTCCACCAGGCCCAATCAAGGCACCGATAAATTCGTTAGGAACACGTCTTGTTACCATTGTAGGAGCATGATCTTTAACATCTGCATTTGGCGCAGCAATTGTATCTGTCAATTTCTCTAAAATATGTAAACGACCCTCACGAGCTTGTTTTAATGCAGATTCTAGTACATCATATGACAATCCTTTTACTTTAATATCCATTTGACAAGCTGTAATTCCGTCAGCAGTACCAGTTACTTTAAAATCCATATCTCCTAAATGATCTTCATCACCTAAAATATCAGATAATACCGCATATTTTCCAGAATCAGCATCAGAAATTAATCCCATTGCAATACCAGAAACTGGTTTTATCAATTGTACACCAGCATCCATCAACGCCATAGTTCCAGAACAAACTGTTGCCATAGAAGACGAACCGTTAGATTCTAATACTTCAGATACAACTCTTACTGTATAAGGACAATCTGCAGGAATCATTCCTTTTAATGCACGTTGTGCTAAGTTACCATGTCCCACTTCTCTACGAGAGGTTCCACGAATTGGTCTTGCTTCTCCAGTACAAAAAGGAGGGAAGTTATAATGTAAATAGAAATTTTCTTCACCTTCAAACGATGGCATATCTATTTTGTTTGCATCTCTAGAAGTTCCTAAAGTTACAGTAGCTAACGCTTGCGTTTCACCACGTGTAAAAATTGCAGAACCGTGTGTTGATGGTAAATAATCAACTTCACACCAGATAGGTCTAATTTCGTCTGTCTTACGACCGTCTAAACGCAACCCTTCATTTAAGGTTAAATCACGAATTGCAGCTTTTTCAGCTTTGCGATAATAATCTGAAACTAAACCACCGTAATCTGCTAATTCTTCTTCAGAAAACGTTGCTTTAATATCTTCTTTTATTTGTTTAAATGCAGCACTTCTTTCATGTTTAGCAGATCCAGCTTTTGCAATAGCATACACTTTATCATACGCCATATCATGAACTTTCTTGGCTAAATCTTCTTCTACTCTTTCCCCTTCGTATTCACGAACTTCTTTCTTTCCGAATGCTTCAGCCAATCTAAGTTGAGCAGCACATTGTACTTTAATAGCTTCGTGTGCAAACTTAATCGCAGCTGCCATTTCTTCTTCAGAAATCTCATCCATTTCACCTTCTACCATCATTACTGAATCTGCAGAAGCACCAATCATCATATCTAAATCAGATTCTGCTAATTGAGCACGCGATGGGTTAATAATAAATTCACCATTAATACGACCCACTCTTGCTTCAGAGATGGCACATTCAAATGGGAAATCTGATAATTGAATAGCTGCCGAAGCTGCTAATCCAGCCATTGCATCTGGCATAACGTCATCGTCATGAGACATTAATTGAATCATCACCTGAGTTTCTGCGGTATAATCTTTTGGGAATAATGGACGTAGTACACGATCCACTAAACGCATCGTTAATACTTCACCATCACTTGGTCTTGCTTCTCTTTTAAAGAAACCTCCTGGGTAACGACCAGCGGCTGCAAATTTTTCTCTGTAATCTACCGTTAACGGAAGAAAACCAAGATCTTTTTGTTCATAATTGGAAACAACTGTACATAGTAACATACACTTTCCTGATTGCACAACAACACTACCATGTGCTTGTTTTGCTAATTTTCCTGTTTCGATAGAAATCTCTCTTCCATCACCTAGGTCAATGACCTCTCTGTAAACTTTTGGAATCATAAATGTTTTTAAATTTTAATTAAACTAATTGGTTTGTTGTTGTGTTGTGTTTCTTGCCCAATGAAAAGTTTAACTTTCTTTTTTTGAAATGATTAGAGTTGAAATAAAAAGAGAGGCATATAGCCTCTCTTTTACTTGAATTATTTTCTCAATCCTAATTCTTTCACAATTGCACGATATCTTAAAATGTCTTTTTTAATTAAATAATCTAAAAGACTTCTTCTTTTACCAACCAACTTTACTAACGAACGCTCCGTATTATAATCTTTATGATTATTTTTTAAATGACCCGTAAGGTGATTAATTCTAAAAGTAAATAATGCAATTTGTCCTTCTGCAGAACCTGTGTTTGTTGCAGTTTTTCCATGTTCTGTGAAAATCTCTGCTTTTTTTTCTTTTGTTAAATACATGCTAACATTAATTTTTAATAATTTTTATGTAATTGTTTTTTGACCCCGAAGAATCAAGGCGCAAAGATACTATTATTATTGTGAATGACAATTAATTAGCCGGATTAAAATAAGAGTTGCAGCCTTTTATTTTAGCATCTAAACATCTCCCCCTATTCCAAGAATTTATTTATAATCAACAATTTTTTATAAACCTTAAAACTGAAGTAGGGAATTCTATTTCTAAATTGTTTTATAATTGAATTAAACCTTTTTAAAATCTTTGGGTCTTAGAAATGTAAAACTTAAAATCTTAAAATTATGAAATCACATTGTTTAAAATTAAATCTAATTGCATTATTAACGGTATTCTTATTTGTGAGTTGTGAAACTACAGATGGAATTATTGAAGAGCAATCAGCTGCCATATCATCAGATGATATTACTGCAGTAGAAGAAGTAGATATGGTTATGGAAGAGATAACCAATACAGCAGAACAAGCTTTTGTTGAAGAAGAAAGTGGCTCAACGGTTACTCGTGGAGTGAATTTTACTAGCTTTTTTCCACCATGTTTAACCAAAACTGTTGTAACAACAGATTTAACAAAAACTGTAACCCTAGATTTTGAAGATGGTTGTGAAGTAAGAGGTCATTTTATGGCGGGAGTAATGATATTGAGTTATGAAAAAGATCCAGACTTACACACAAGAACCATTGCTGTAGAATTTGACAATTTCAGAATTGATCACAAATTAATTCAAGGATCACATAGTATTGTTAGAATGCGTGAGAATGATAATGGAGACCCACAGTCTACTGCAACATTTGATGTGAATGTAACATGGGATAATGGTGATACAGCTTCTAGAGTAGGCGAAAAAGTAAGAGAATGGATAGAAGGTGTTGGTACTGGAGTTTGGAGTGATAATGTTTATTTAATTACTGGACATTGGAATACTGTTAGACGAAATGGCGATGAGATTTCTGGTGAGGTTACAACTCCGTTAAGAAGAGAATTGGTTTGTAGATTTTTAGTAAGTGGCGTAATTGATTTAACAAAAAACAATAGAAGTGGATCTTTAGATTTCGGAGATGGTACTTGTGATAACGAAGCATTATTGACTTTAGATGACGGAACAGAAATAGTTATTACACTTCATTAATTAAAAAAAATGGTTCCTCGATGCGTTGCATCGAGGTTTCTAATAATTTGTCATTCCCTTGAAAAAGGGAAACTAAAATAAACAGGTTTGATTTTTGACTTTAAGTCAAACCCTTATTTGATGTAAATTTTGGTTAGTTTAGAAAAGGTTGTCTGTAAAAAGACAATCTTTTTTTATTTGGTGATAAAAGGTAAAAGATCTTCAACTTTAGTTTCTCCTTCAAACTTCTTAATGAGTTTTCCTTCTTTCGAATAAATTAAAATACTAGGAAAAGAACCGACCCCAAATTTATCAGCAAAGGTGAGTCTTGAATCTTGTAAAAAAGTAATATTATTTTGGGTGAATTGATATTTATCACGATATCCTTTAATCATGCTCATTTCTTCAAATGAAATAAAAATCATTTCTAATTGCTTGAAAGCAGTTTGATTTTCTTGAATACCTTTCTTTAACCAACGTGCTTGTTTTTGGCAATGATCACATTCCGAATTAAAATACAAGATGAATTTTGTTCGCTCTGTATCAAAACTATCCTTTGTAAATCGCTGTTGATCTAATGTATAAAAAGTAAAATAAGGAATCTCTTCTGTTGCCTTAACAATAGTTTGTTGTGATGGCTTACATGAAATAAATAAGGTCATCAGAAAAATAAAAGATACGATGTGTCTCAAATTTTTCATTATTTAACTAAGCTCTTATTGGTTGATTCAAAATTAAATCTAAGTATAAATTCAATTCCTTTTTTAAATATTTTCGTTCAATAATTTTATCTAAGAAACCATGCTCTAATAAAAATTCTGCCGTTTGAAAACCTTCAGGTAATTCTTTCCCAGTTGTATCTCTTACAACTCTTGGTCCTGCAAACCCAATCAAAGCTCTTGGCTCAGAAAAATTAACATCACCCAACATTGCAAAAGAAGCTGTTGTACCTCCTGTTGTTGGATCGGTACATAAAGAAATGTACGGGATTCCCGCTTCTGATAATTGCGCTAATTTAGCAGATGTTTTTGCCAATTGCATTAAAGACAATGCCGCTTCCATCATACGCGCCCCTCCAGACTTTGAGATAATCATAAAAGGAATATTATTTTTAAGTGAATAATCTGCAGCACGTGCAATCTTTTCACCAACTACTGATCCCATTGAGCCTCCAATAAAACTAAAATCCATACAGGCAATTACTAAATCTTTACCAAAAGATTTACCAACTGCTGTTCTAATAGCGTCATTTAGTTTTGTTTTTTCCATAGCCGCTTTTAAGCGATCAGAATATTTTTTACTATCAACAAATTTCAGAGGATCTTTTGAAGTTAGCTTGGCATCTAATTCCTTAAATTTATTATCGTCAAATAAGATGCTAAAATACTCTGCAGATCCAATCCTTGTGTGATATCCATCTTCTGGACTCACATAAAAATTAGCTTTCAATTCATCAGCATCAACAATTTTACCGCTCGGAGTTTTGTGCCAAAGACCCTTTGGAACATCCTTTTTTTCATCGGTAGGTGTTTGAATACCTTTGTCTTTTCTTTTAAACCATGACGACATAATAGTAGGATTTTTAATGTTTAAATAGTGGAGCAATTTACTAAAAAAATAAAGAGAAACTATAAAATAGTTTCTCTTTATAAAATGTTTTTGAAAAATGATTGACCTATAAAGTGTCAACATTATTTAAATCTTCAAAGGCTTGTTTCAAGCGCGCCTTAAAAGTCAACTCACCTTTACGCAACCAATTACGTGGGTCATAATATTTTTTATTAGGTTTATCTGCACCTTCTGGATTACCAATTTGTGTTTTTAAATACTCTGAATTATCACCAAAAAAATCTCTTATCCCTGTTGCAAAACCAAATTGTAAATCGGTATCTATATTCATTTTTACAACACCATAATCAATTCCTTCTCTAATTTCTTCAACTGAAGATCCTGACCCTCCATGAAATACAAAGTCAATTGTATTCTTAGGGACATTATAGTTTTTAGAAATATATTCTTGAGAGTTTAGTAAAATCTTAGGCGTTAATTTTACATTACCAGGCTTGTAAACTCCATGCACATTACCAAATGCTGCTGCAATTGTAAACTGTGGACTCACCTTTAATAATTCTTCATAAGCATAAGCAACCTCTTCTGGCTGTGTATATAATTTTGAAACATCAACATCAGAATTATCAACACCATCTTCTTCTCCACCAGTAATTCCTAATTCAATTTCTAAAGTCATTCCCATTTTGCTCATTCTAGCCAAATAGGTTTTGCAAATTTCAATATTCTCTTCGATTGGCTCTTCAGACAAATCAATCATGTGCGAGCTGTACAATGGTTTTCCAGTTTCAGCAAAATGCTTTTCACCAGCATCTAACAAACCATCAATCCAAGGCAATAATTTCTTAGCACAATGATCCGTATGTAAAATTACCGGTACCCCATAAGCTTCTGCTAAAATATGTACATGCTTTGCTCCGGCAATACCACCAGCAATTGCCGCTTTTTGATTTTCGTTAGACAATCCTTTACCTGCATTAAAAACTGCTCCTCCATTAGAAAATTGAATAATAACAGGTGCATTTAATTCTTTTGCTGTTTCTAAAACAGCATTAATTGTGTTAGAACCAATTACGTTTACACCTGGTATCGCGAATTTTTTTGCTTTCGCTAATTTAAAAATTTCTTGAACGTCTTTGCCAGTAGCAACTCCAGGTTTAATATTGTGAGCCATGTTGTAGTTGTTTTAATTATTTAGCAAAGATACTAAATGAAGAATAACTTACCATTTTTATCTACCTAAAAGGTTTTAGCTAATAAAAAGACAGATGACAATGCAAATGATGCTACTCTTTTACTTTAAATGATTGGTGCTTTTAGAAAGGATAATTGATACCTATATTATAAACAGCATTTCCAAAATTATAGTTAGTAAACCATTTTTTGCCATTTGGTTGGTAAGGCTCGTAGGTTTTAAATCCTGCATCTAAACGAATTACTAAAAAACTAAAATCATAACGAATACCCAATCCAGATCCCACCGCAATATCAGCCAATGAGTTAAATCCAGTAAATTTCCCTTCGGGTTCAATGATATCCGAATCGGTGATATCCCAAATATTACCAGCATCGACAAATAAAGCTCCTTTAAAACTGTTTATAATTTTAAATCGATATTCTAAACTCGATAAAATCTTTAGACTACCTACATTATATTCGAGTCCTGTTTTTGTAGATCCTGGGCCTAGATCATATATTTTCCATGCACGCAAATCATTAGCACCTCCAATAAAATAGCTCCTACTAAAAGGGATTTCATTCGAATTTCCGTAAGGAACTGCAATTCCTAAAAAGGTTCTAAACGCCAAGACTTTGTCAATGCTATTGCCCCAAAATTTCTTGTATTCTAAATCTAACTTAATATACTGTGCAACAGGTATTCCTAAAATTTCTTTTTTAGATCCATCTTCAGGTTCTTTTAAAACCAAATTCGACAATCCTCCTGCTGAGGCAAGTCGAGCTCTAAAGAAGGAATAGCTGGGGTCGTTAAAATTCTCTCTAGAATTGTAAATAAATTCATACGTAATCATCGGAATAATTACATTCTCAGTTATAATTTCATACTGCTTATCTATATTTTGAGTTTCTTGATATTCAATAGGATCGGTATTTTCAAATCCATTTGTTGGATCTAATACATAATCTATATATGGCAATGGAATCAAATTTCCGTTTCCGTCAAAAAATTCAGGTGGTGTATTTCCAATATTTTCTGACACATCAACCAAATTATTATATTCGGACCTGTAAATATTGAAGTAGGCATCAACATTTAAATTTTTAATAAACTGTGTGTTAAATACTTCTAGACGGTGCGAAATTTTCTTGCTAGACTCCCAGTTGTAATCAATAATTCCAGTAAATTTTTGCTTATCTAAGCCTATATTTTTTTGAAAACTTGTACCCAAAGTGAATTTGGTTCTAGGCAACATCCTCTTAGGAATTATCTTTTCTGTAGAAATAGGAAACATTATTCTTGGTACTTCTAAAGAAACATCACCTCCAAACTCCCAAGCATTAAAAAATGCTTTATCATTGGTAGCTGCATCTTTTGAATTAAAAAAAGCTCCCTGAACAGAAAATTGTAATATACTTGCATCTTTAAAAATATTACGTGTTAATAACGATGCTTTACCAGAAATACCAAATTGTTTAATATTTGAATGTGTTACTTCTGTACTAGCTGAAATTGAATATTTTTTAAACGGCGTTAGGTAAATATTTGCTTCGAGATTAGTTGAGTCAATTTCATTATAATTAATATTCACTAATCTAAAATTTTTTAACCTTCTTATATTCCTTCTTGTTAAATCATTATTTATATCACTGTAAACACTATTGGGTTCAATAAAGATAAAATTTGAAAATAGTTTTGGATTGTATTTAAATTTATCATGTGTTAGGTAGTGATATCCTTCATGATTTTCCTCATTTCCATAAACCTCTTCTTTATCTTTATACGAATAATCTGTGAAAATATTTACTTTGGCAATCTTTTGAATTTGATAAGGAACAATCGATAAAGTATCATTTTTATCAATTAACCTATTACTAATATTCATTAAAATATCAGACTTATAATTATTCGTAGTAGAGTCGCCTGTAAAGCCAATAGAGTTTCTAGAAAAGTGATAGACACCCAAGTTGCGATATAGTTTTGTTATTCTATCAGCTTCATTTTCAAATGTGTTTATATTAAAATCGATTCCTGATTTTATTAAGGTTTCGTCTTTATGTAACTCGAAAATAGAATCTAAAATAGGTGATTTTATTGAAGTCGTTATACTGTCTATTTTAAAAACAGTATCAGTTTCAATGTTATAAACAACCGTTGCTTTTTTATGGTCATTTAGCGTTTGGTCATAGCTAACCTTAGCTCTAAAATATCCGCGTTGACGAAATTCTTCTTGTAACCTTTTTGCTGTGAGTCTCGTTTTCGCTGAATCTAAAACTACTGGAGCTTCACCTTTTTTAAAAAACCAATTATTAAAATCGGATCTTGTTTTACGATAAACTCTTGATTGTTTTTCGGACAATACTGCCTTTAATGTTTTTTCTCTACCCGGAAAAGAATCTTTCCAAACCTCATATGAATTAGGAAAATCTTTATTCCCAAAATTATAAAAATGCAACGCAACCGGTACTGTTAATGCTGTTTTGTTTGGGCGTTGTATGATATAATCTAATACATCGTTACTCTTATTTTTTTTATCATTAACATTTACTGTGTTTTTTTTAAGTAAGTGCTCGCTATCTGCAACATATTTGACTGTATTACACGAAGAAAAAAGAAGTAGAGAAATACCGATAAATAGGATTAATATTTTGCAGTTGTTTTTCAACAAATAAGAGTTTAAATTTGCTCAAAAATAACACATTTATAATGTTATCCAAAAGTCAATCAAAGTTAATAACTAGTTTATATCAAAAAAAGTATCGCAATAAACACCAATTGTTTATTGTTGAAGGAATAAAAGCTGTGAATGAATTTTTGAATTCTGATTTTAACTTGCACTCTTTGTTTTGCATTTCGAGCTTTTCTCATCAACTATCAGAAGATAAAATTGAAATTGTTTCTGATACTGAATTGAAAAAAATAAGTAGTTTAAAAAATCCCAATGAAGTTTTGGCACTATTCCAAATTTCTGAAACAAAACCGATTGACACTTCAAAATTTACAGTGATCTTAGATGGCATAAACGACCCTGGTAATTTAGGCACCATTATCAGATTGTGTGATTGGTTTGGGATTACCCAACTTGTCTGCTCAAAAAATACTGTAGATTGTTTTAACTCAAAAGTAGTACAAGCTACAATGGGGTCATTGTCTAGAATTAAAATACAATATATTGATGTTTTAGAATTTTTGACTAAAACTGATTTACCTATTTATACAGCAATGATGGATGGCGAAAATGTGTATCAAAAAACCTTAGATAAAGAAGCTGTTTTGGTAATGGGTAATGAAGCAAATGGAATTACTGACGATGTATTGAAGTTGATAACCAATAACATTTCAATTCCAAGATTTGGAGATTTACAACAAACCGAAAGTTTAAATGTCGCAACTGCTACAGCTATTTTATTAAGTGAGTTTAAACGCTAGTGAAAAGCCAAGTTAATAAAAACACCTCGAGTTCCTAAATAATCGACAGATCCAGTCCAAGGACTATTTGGGTCTTCATCATACACCAATTCATTATTGATTGCAAAAGCACCTCTTATTGATGGCGAGAAAATAAAAAAGGGCATATAAAAATCAACGCCAATTCCTACTTCATATCCAAAATTACTCGATGTCATTCTAAATTCTCCGTTAGAATTGTCATCAGGGTTTTTTTCATTACTAGAAAAATTATAGTCGTAAGAAAAACCTCCTAACACATAAGGTCTAAAATTATTAAGACGATTGGTGCTTAATTTTAAAAGTAGTGGAATATGTAAATAGGTTGCTCCAATTTCACGGACATTCTCACTTTCTCCTCCTGAAATATTAGTAAATGACAATACCTTGGTATTACTAGACAACCCTGGCTCTAAGCGTAAGGTAATGTTATTATGAATTTTCCAACCCACAATCATGCCTACACTAAACCCTGCACTTGATTCAATATCAATATAAGTATCGACGTCGGTATATGAAATTTTAAATGATTTTTGATTCAGACCAAGATAAAATCCAAAATGAATAATTCTATTATCAAACCTTGTAGAATATTGTATTTTTTCTCTTTGAGCATTCATAGAAAAAACACCTAAAAAGACACAGCAAAGAAAAAAGGTTGTTAGTTTGTTCATAATTACTTTGTAGCGGTATAAATAGTTGCTACTCCAAATGTTTGAGGTTTATTTTCTACCTCTATAAACCCAACTTTTCGTAAAATATTGTTGAGTGTTTCACCATGCGGAAATTTAGCTGCAGATTCAGACAAATAGGAGTATGCAGATTCTTCTTTAGAAAAAAGTTTCCCCATCAATGGTAAAATATTTGTACAATGAAAGTTATAAAACTGCTTGTACGGACTTTTAGCCGGAACCGATGTTTCTAAAATAACGAAAGTCCCTTTTGGTTTTAGCACTCTCAAAATTTCTGCTAATCCTTTTTCTAAAGTTTCGAAATTTCTAATTCCGAAAGCTACAGTAATGGCATCAAAAGAATTATTGTCGAATGGAATTTTTTCTGAATCACCTAAAACCAATTCTACATTATTTAAATTCTCTTTGGCAACTTTTTGTTTACCAACATTCAACATCCCCTCTGATATATCTAAGCCAATAATTTTTTCAGCACTTGTATTTTTTGATATATTAATCGCTAAATCTCCTGTACCAGTTGCAACATCCAACACCAAGTTTGGTTTGCAATCTGCCACTAACTGAACCACTTTCTTGCGCCACTTTACATCAATACCAAAAGATATCATACGGTTTAGTCCGTCATAATTATCAGAAATGTTGTTGAACATTTGAGCAACTTGCTCTTTTTTACCGAGGTCAGAATCTTTATAGGGCGTTACTTTTTCAGACATAAAATTAACCGTTTATTGCATCAACTGATTCAATTTTATTCGGAATCATTTGCTTTAGCATATTTTCAATACCGCTTTTTAACGTCATAGTTGCTGAGGGGCACCCGCTACAAGCTCCTTGCAAAACTACATTCACAATTTTGGTGTCTGGCTCATACGATACAAATTGAATATTACCACCATCAGATGCTACAGCAGGCTTAACATATTCATCTAAAATACTTATGATTTGTTTCGAAGTCTCATCCAAATCTTGGGATGAAGCAATTGAACTTTTTTCAGAAATTGGAGTTGCATTTTCCGAAACAATTTTGTTACCATCAACAATATAAGTTCTTATAAAATTGCGAATTTCTTGCCCTACCTCTTCCCATTCTGCCATGTCATATTTGGTAATAGAAATATAATTTTCAGAAATGAATACTTCTTTTACAAACGAAAATTTAAATAACTCAACAGCAATCGGAGATTCCTTAGCTTCGTCAATATTTTTAAACTCATAGGTTTGTGAAGTCAATATTTTGTTTGAAACAAACTTCATTACTGATGGATTCGGAGTTGACTCAGCATAAATTTCAATTGCCGTCTTAGCTGATGACTTTTGAGTATCATCAATCAACTGATTGCCTTCGTTTAAAAAGTTTTCAACTTGATCTTTAATTGAATCCGTAATATCTGTCCATTCAACAATATCGTATTTTTCAATCGCAACAAAATTAGCTGCAATAAAAACTTTTTTTACAAATGGCAAATGAAATAATTGCTGTGTAAAAGGTGAGTTTTTAGCGTCATCAATATTGTTATATTCATAACTACCGTTTGTAATTTGAGCGGTGTGCACAAATTTTAAAATAGCAGGATTTTTTGTTGCTTGTGCTGTTACTGTTATCGTCTTCATTTTTCTACCTTAAATTGATTGGCAAAAATACTAAATCTATCGTTAATAGTTCTAAAATTTTAATTAGTGAAATCAAGCCTTTTTGTGATAACCATAATATTCGAAAAAACAATAGTTATTGATATATTACTTTAATTTATTACAAACAGGACTAAAATATTTTTTAATAAAGTAGGAGTTTTCAATCCTGAGTTGTTTTATAAAGAGTAGGATAAGTTTTTTGCTGAAAATATAGATATATTTGTTGTATTAATACCAGAAAAAAAATATTTGAATAAATGAAAAAAACACCCATTTTTATTGTTTTCTTATTGCTTATAAGTAACATAATTTATAGTCAAGATTATTCCGATAAAAAACACATCAATCAAATTAATAAAGAATACACAGAAACGCTGCAATTAACAGCAGATAAATCTAAAGAGTTTAAACAGATTCTATTAAAGTACAATCATCAACTTAAAGATGCTGAACAAGATAAAAAATTATTCAATAAAATATTAAAAGAACAAACCATAGCTGTATTTAATTTAGTTTCCGCAGAACAATACACTCAGTATAAAAAATTGGTTTTAGAATTAGAATCTTATAAAAAATTTAAATTCTGATGAGATATCTTAGTTTTTTATTTTTCGTTTTTATAAATTTTTGTCTTTCTGCACAAAACACAACATGTAGTACTATTGAACCATTTTGTACAGCAGATGGCATAGAGTTTCCAAATACTACGAATGTTGGTAATGCTGAAGCAGGCCCCAATTATGGATGCTTGGGTAGTACTCCGAATCCTTCGTGGTTTTATTTAAAGATTGATGAACCTGGAGATTTATTTATGTCTATAGAGCAAAATACACAAGCTGATTTCTCTGGAACTGGATTAGATGTTGATTTTATTGCTTGGGGGCCATTTACTGAAACAGAATTTATAGCAGGAGTTTGTGGGGATTTATCAGGAGCAAATATAGTCCCTGGAAATGGGACAAGCGGAGCAACAAATACTACAACTACACAAGGCTGTAGTTATTCAGGAAACTTTGTTGAAAATTTTAACATTATTGGAGCAAATTCTGGGGAGTATTTTATTTTGTTGATTACAAATTTCAGTAACGCATCTGGTTTTATTCGTATGAATCAAACAAATACAAAAGGTGGCTCTACAGATTGTTCAATTTTAGATTCTACTTTAGGCCCCGATCAAAACATATGCGAAAGTGAAAATGTAGTTTTAGATGCTACTCCAACTACAGGAACTGCAGTTTCATACAATTGGTCATTAGATACTGGATCTGGTTTTACTAATTTTACTCCAACACAAACTGGAGCAACTCTAACTATTAACGGTACAACTGGTGTTGCTAAAACTACAGGAACTTATAGAGTAGAATTGGTTGATATAGACGGCAATTCAATATCTGATGTGGCTGAAATAACTTTTACAACCATACCAATTGCCAACAACACAACAGATATCTTACAATGCGATGATGACAATGATGGTCTTTGGAGCTTTGATCTCACAACTAGAAATACTGACATATTAGGAGCACAAGATGCCTCATTGTTTACGATTACATTTTATACGAGTCAAGCAGATGCTGATACAGATACCAATCCTATCACAACGCCAACTGCATATACAAATATATCAAACCCTCAAACCATTTTTGCAAGAATCACTAATAACAACAATATCGATTGTCATGATACTACAAGTTTTGTAATTGAAGTTTATGAAAGTGCTTTCCCTTCAACTACAGTATCAATTTTAGGTGAATGTGATAATACAACAGTAGGTAATGATACCGACGGGTATATTATTTTTGATTTAACTGATAGAGAAACTGAAATTTTAAATGGTCAACCTGCCACTGATTTTACACTCACCTATTTTTTAGATGCAGGTTACACAACTCAAATCCCTGTTGGAAATTTAACTAGCTTTACCAATACAATTGTTGATGGACAGATAATTTCTGTTAGAATGACAAATAATTTAAATGCAAATTGTTATTCTGATACTTCATTTGAAATTGAGGTATATAAATTTCCGGTGTTAAATACGTCTCCTGGAATTCCTCCGTATGAATTAATTCAATGCGATGATCCAAGCAATGATGCCGAGGCAAATTTTAATTTATACCAAGCCAACGGAGATGTAATTACCCCCGTTACAACAGAAATTTTTATTTATTACACTACGGAAGCTTTAGCAATTGCAGGTGTTTCTGGTACTGAAATTCCAGATGCAACTGCGTATTTTGTTACAGGTAGTGTAGATCAAGTTTGGGTAAGAGTAGTAACTGTGAATGGATGTTTTAGAACAGCCATGGTCGATTTAATTATTAGGCCTTCTCAAATCAATCCAGATTATCAATTAAATCAATGTGATGATTTTTTAGATGTTGATGGAAATGACAATTCTTCAAATGATGATACTGACGGAATTACCACATTTGATTTTCAGAATGAAATTGATTTAATCTTAGCACCTTTCTCGGGTACTGCTGGCGTTTCGGTTAGTTGTCATCATACAGAAGCAGATTCTGATGCGGGTATTAATCCTATAGATCCTACAACCTATTCTAATTATCGAAATATAACATCAGCAAATCAAGAAAGAATATGGGTACGTATCGTAAGTACTTTAGGAAATGATTGTTTAGCTAATGGAAATTTTATCACTTTAAATGCAAATCAAGTACCAATTGCCAATGTAGTTTCTGACTTAGAATCTTGTGATAATGATGACGATGGTGATGACACCAACGGCATTGGAGTATTATTTGATTTAGAAAATCAATCAAATTTAATTAGAGAAACGGGTGCTGTAGCTACCGATTTCCCTATTACATATCACTTATCTAAGTCTGATGCTGATTCAGGAAATAATTCAATCAGTAGCCCTTACACAAATACTACAAACAGCGAAAGTATTTATGCAAGAGTTGTAAATGCAACAACAGGTTGTATCAATGCACATATAGTATTTAATTTAAATGTAACCTCGTTACCAATTGTAGATTTTACAAATATATCTTTAGCATCAGAATGTGATAACGATGATGATGGAGATGATACAAACGGAATTGGAGTTGTATTTGATTTAGGTAGTTTGAGAAATGATTTTGAAAACTTGCAACCAAATATTGCAACTGTAAATTATATAGTAACTTATCATGAGAATTTAACAGATGCAGAAACATCACCAGGGCTAAATCCTTTACCAGATTTATATCCAAATATCATTAATAATCAAACTCTTTTTGTCCGCATAGAAAATGACAATACAGGATGTATAAGAATTGAAGAATCTCCAACTTTTTTGATAGTAAATCCTTTGCCAATTTTAGCTCCAATTGCGGTGAGCCCATCTTGTGACAATGATGAAGACGGTGATGATACTAATGGAAGTGTTACTTGGAATTTAGATAATTTTGTTGATGATTTTATAGCAATGCAAACAACAATAGATCCTGTTACGGTTACTTTCCACACTACGTTAACAGGGGCTTCTTTAACACCATTTACTGATGAAATCACAACAACATCTACTTATCTAAACAATTCTAATCCAGAGCAAATATTTGTTCGAGTTACAAACGATGTAACAGGATGTTTTAGAGCTATACATGCTTTTGATTTAATTGTTAATCCATTACCAGAATATGAACTAGCCATAGAATCATTAGTTTGTGAAAATTATTTGCCTCATGAAATTTTGGTTGAGAATCCTGATGCAAGTGATTATTTGTATGAATGGTTTAATTCTAATGGAGTCTCTATCGGTAACGACCAAACTCTGATAATTACTACTACAGATGATATTACAGTTGAGGGGGTTAATTATTTAGTGACAGCTACAAATCCTATAACTTTTTGCGATAGAACAAAATCAATTAGAGTCTGGAAATCTTCTATTGCAACAATTACTGATGCAGATATTGTTACGGTAGAGTTTAGCAGTCCAGAAAATTCTATCGAAATTTTGACAGCAAATTTAGGAAGTGGAGATTATGAATTTGCATTAGAGCATCCTAGAGATAGTAGGTATTATCAAGACGAACCAAAATTTTTAGATTTAATGGGAGGCGTTTACACCTTACTTGTAAGAGATAAAAATGGTTGTGGAGAAACATCAATTGAAGTTGTATTGATTGATTATCCTAGATTCTTAACTCCAAACAACGATGGCTATAATGACACTTGGCAATTACTAGGAGTTGAATCTGCAAAGTTTACCGTTTCACCTATCGAGATTTATGATAGGTATGGCAAACTTATAACTGTTATAAACGCAACTGATATTGGTTGGGATGGAACCTATAATGGATCAGCTTTACCTAGTGGTGGTTTTTGGTTCGCACTCCATTTAACAGACCAACTTGGTAAAACGACTTTGCATCGGGGTAATTTTAGTTTGGTAAGACGCTAGTATTTTTTCTTTTGTTATATTTGCTAGCATCAAAAAAACAACACGCTAACTTACTATGAGAAAACTAACTATATTATTTTTAGTATTCAACTCAATATTTATATATTCTCAATCTCCAAATGATATAAGTGGTGCTACATCAATCTGTGGAGATATTGATTTCACATATACACCAACTGGCCCAGGTGTAGATGATTTTTTAACAAATGCAAATCCAACTTGCTTATCAACTGACCCAGTAGAAAGTCAAAGTATATGGTTAAGATTAACTTTTGATACTGGTGGCTCTTTGGAGTTTACATTAATTCCAAACAATAATACAGACGATTATGATTGGGCTCTTTTTGATGTTACAACGGCTCCAGCAAACAGTACAGGTACACAGTTAAGATGCTCATCAACAATGTTTTTACCTCCTAATGGTGCTACGGGAATGGGTAACGGTGCAACTGACCTATCAGAAGGTCCAGGTACTGGAGATGGATTTTTAGCACCAGTAAATGTAAATGCAGGTGACGTATTATTACTTTTTATAAATAATTGGTCATCTTCAACTTCAGGCTTTGATTTAAGTTTTGGAGGTACGGCAACTTTTAACCCACCTCCAACAAATGAGGTACCCGCTGGAGTTGCCATAGACTTAGAAGAATGTGATTCAGACGGAATTGTAGATAATGCTACACTTTTTGATTTAACTGTCAATTCTCCTATAATGATAGGCGCACAAACTGGAGTTACAGTAACCTATCATGAAGTAGAAGGTGATGCTCAAATTGGAGCGAATGCTATTAATACTCCATCTGCATTTCAATCAGGGCCTCAAATTATTTATGCAAGAATTACAAACACAGGTACTGAGTGTTTTTCAGTGGTTGAATTTAATCTAATTATTACTGGAAGTTTAACTTTAACCGCACCTGATATAGAAATTTGTGATGATGACAACAATGCTCTTTGGAGTTTTGATTTAACTCAAAGTGATGTTGCAATTATCAACGGACAAACTGGGTTAGTCGTTTCATATCACGAGTCAGAAAATGATGCTAATAACGATATTAATCCAATTGTTGGTTTGTATCCCAATACCTCAAATCCACAAATACTTTGGACGAGATTAGATGACCCAATCGGTGGATGTTTTGGTGTTGATGATTTTAGAATTGAGGTTTTCGATACACCAATTGCGTTAACTGCACCAACTATGGTTTTATGTGATGATGATAATAATGGTACGATGCCTTTTGTATTGACCGACCAAGATGCGTTTATTAATACTGATGCTGGTATGACCATAACCTATCATCCAACACAGGCAGATGCTGATACCAATACAAATCCTATTTCTAGCCCACTTGAAAGTGGTAACACAACTATTTTTGCCCGCGTAGAGAATGATTTAAAACCTGATTGCTATACAACTTCAAGCTTCGATTTGGAAATTTACGATGCTGCTTTTCCGCTAGATGCTGCAAGTGTTGTTAATTATTCTTTTTGCGACAACAATTTAGATGGTGATGACACGAATGGTTTCATCCTATTTGATTTAACCCAAAAAGAAACAGAAATCTTTAACGGACAAGCTTCTGCAGATTTCACCTTAACTTATTTTACAGATGCTGCATATACAAGCTTGATTGGAACTCCAGCAACTTTTACAAATACAGTTGTAAGTGGGCAAACTATTTATGTACGAATGACAAACAATTTGAGTGCTGCGTGTTTTTCTGACACCTCTTTTGAAATTGAAGTGTTTGAGTTACCAATTTTAAACACTCCTCCTTTTGTTTTAGA
>JASFYP010000028.1:0-43611 GCA_045047075.1 Flavobacteriaceae bacterium | reverse complement strand
GTATGTCATCGCCTTTTTTTTAAAATCCTTCAACTTAATTGTTGAAGGATTTTTTTTGAAGTAAACCTAAAACAATATGCGAAATAGATGTATTTTTAAAAGATATAAACATGTCATTAAAACGCGTAAAATTGTATGATAGGTTATCAAGAAATTATTCACATAAAAGCACCAGCAAGAATTTGTCTGTTTGGAGATCATCAAGATTATTTGGGGTTACCGGTGATTGCATGTGCAATCGATAGATACATTGAATTAATTGCAAATCCATCAAAAGATAAAGCGCTTTATATTCATATGCTCGATATAGGTGAAGCTAGAATTATACAGATAGGAGAACCGATAGAAGTTCTTTCTAATACTGATTTTTTTGCATCGGCTATTAAGGTTTTGGAACGATTTGGTTGTATTCCTGAAAGAGGATATGATATCACCATAAAAGGAAATATTCCTATTAATGCTGGGTTGTCAAGTTCATCGGCAGTTTTGGTTGCTTGGGTTGCTTTTTTGCTAGAGGCATTTGGAGCGAATGAAAAAACCACTCTAGAATTGATTGCTAAAATATGTTATACTGCTGAAGTGTTGGAATTCAATGGGCCTGGAGGATTGATGGATCAATATTCAATAAGCCTAGGTAACACTATTTTTTTAGATACTGTTACGGGGAATCATACTACGATTAGTAATGAAGTCGCATCTTTAATTATTGGAGAATCTGGTGTGCCAAAAGAAACCTTAGAAATTTTGAGGCACTTGGGGGATTATGCGAAAAAAGCGATACGTCAAGTGAAAGAGAAGTTTCCTGAATTTGATATTTCTAAATCAACTTTAAGTGATTATAATAAGTATGCTGATTTAGTTGATGAAAAATTACAGCCTATTTTTTATGCAGCCTTAAAAAATTATGAAATCACCAAAGAGGCTTTTAAAGTCATGCAACAAGAATTAATAGATATAAATCGTATTGGTGAATTAATGGATGCACATCACAAAGAATTAAAAGAGCATTTAAAAATTACCGTCCCAATTATTGATGCAATGATTGAAGGTGCAAAAAGAGGAGGAGCACTGGGTGCTAAAATTGTTGGATCAGGTGGTGGTGGCTGTATTGTAGCAATTGCAAGACCTGGAGAAGAACAAAATGTAATTAACGGAATTTTAGCCGGAGGCGCATCCGCAGCATATAAAATTAATATAGGTAAAGGAGTTCAAGTTTTATGAGTTATACAAGTTTAGTAATATTGGCAGGAGGTGCATCTTCAAGAATGAAAAAGCAGGTATTGTCTAATAATTCTTTGTCTGACAAAGAACTAGAGCAAGCCAACCACAGAAGTAAGAGTCTAATTTCTATTGATACAAGTGGACGACCTTTAATGGATTATTTATTATACAATGCAAAAAAATCAGGGTATAAAAATATCTACATTATTACAGGTAAAGACAATTCACTTTTTAAATCTTTTTATGGAGAAAAGGATAATAATAATATTTTTCACGGATTGACGGTTAATTTTGCTGTTCAACAAATTCCAACAAATAGGGTAAAACCTTTTGGTACTGCTGATGCTTTGTATCAGGCAATGGAGCAATACCCTGTGTTACAAAAAAATATATTTACGGTTTGCAATAGTGATAATTTGTACTCTGTAAGGGCCTTAGAGTTATTACGTAATGATTCTAGTTCTCGAAATGCTTTGATAAGTTATGATAGAGATGCTTTGTTATTTTCATCAGAAAGGATATCAAAATTTGCATTGATGATTTTTGATAAAAACCAATATTTGAAATATATTGTTGAAAAACCAGCAATTGATTTACTTGAAAGCTTTAAGGGTGATGATGGCAAATTACGCATGAGTATGAATATTTTTAAGTTTGATGGAAGTTTGTTTTTTAAATATGTCAAAAATTGTAATGTACATCCAACTAGAAATGAAAAAGAATTACCAACAGCTTTAATGGCGATGTTAAAAGAGCATTCAAATACTGTAAAGGGAATTCCATTGTCTGAGCATGTACCTGATTTAACATCAAAAGAAGATATTGCTATTTTAAAAGAATGGGTAAAAGATATTAATTTAGGTGATTGGTGAGTTTTGTAAAAGAAAAATCACCCCGTCATAGCCACGAGATGATTTTTCACTAACCAACTAAAATTGTTTTTGGGTTGATATTTACTTCTTAATTTCTTTCAAGAACTAGTTTCTTTTCGATTGCACCTGTAGAGCTAAAGTCAACAAGTTCAATTCTAGTAGCATTGATTTCAATAATTTTCCATCTATTGTTTAATTCATAGAATATATCATGATCCATAAAATTTAAAGCTAATTTTAAATGATCATCATCATTTCTATAAGACATCCAAGAGCCTCCGAAATCTTGTGAATTACCTATTACATGTACACGTCTAGAATCTAAAAAGTCTAAGGCGAAATTGTTAAAATTAGCAGTGTTATCAACAGCATCCTCTTCAAAATAAGCAACCATCCATGTGCCTTCTATTAATGTTTGATTTATATATACAATATCATCATCTGTATCAGGACAAACCCTTCTCAGTCTCATTTCGCTGTTTTGATTTTCCAATTTTATCTCATCATTTTCTAATTCAGTTATAAGCCAACTTAAGTTTAAGTTAGGACGATTATCAAAACTCATTTGTAGAGCAAAACCAGATCCAGCTTCTATAATTTCCCAAGTACCTTGTACAAACTCACCATTTATTCTAAGTTTAACAATATTGTTATCTTCAAATTTTAGAGGTGTACCGATATATTGTTCTTCATGGTCTATTCCATCAACCCTTAATCTATGTACTCTCCAAAAACACTCTTTTAATATATTTTCAATTCTGTCTATGTTATGGTCAAAAACAATATCACAATTTTTGATTAACACAATATGATCTACAACATTGCCATTAGGATTTGGAACATATAATTTTATTCTATTATCACCAAGCTCACAAACATTCCATGTTAAGGTAAAGTCACCAATAGCATCAAAGCTTAGGTTTATAACAACACCATTATCGGTCTCTTGAGTTTCCCATGTACCGGCAACAATTTCGCCATTTCTTCTACGTGCTCTTACAACACCATCTTCTTCAAATAATAATACATATTGTGCATATACTTCTGTTGCATCTTGGTCGTTTCTACGTATTGTATGTACAACCCATGGGCAAGTAACTAAGAGTTCATTTAATTGCTCTAAAGTAAAATCATCATCACAATAGTCATTGTCATCATCTTCATCACAAAAATCTACTGCGGATTCTAATATATCTTCTAATTCTTGAACACTATTTGCGGTTACTTGCTCTCCATCAGAAAACTCTAAAGTAACAGGAAAGTTTAATGCGATAATGTCATTTTCATCAATTTCTTGAATAAAATGATACATATCTTCATCGCTATTAATAGTAACAGTACTAATAACATTATCATCCGTATCAAAAATAGTGTAGGTTAAAGGATAGATAAAATCAACACATTCTATGTCGTCATCTTCTTCATTTTCATTAGAACAACTTGCAATAAATTCTTCTAATTGATCTTGGTTTTCAATGACAATTTCATCATAGTTACTCAAAACTATCACGATAGGAAAAACGATATCAATAGAATCATCATCATCATCTAACTCATCAAAAATGGCTTCAATCACTTCAAAGTCTTCTTCAGAATCTACAATGATTTCAAGTCCATTTACAAAAACGGTAACTGGTAGTTGTATGTTTATACAGCTAGCACCATCAAGAATATTGTCATTAGACCCATCTAAAGTGGCAGTCCGTGATATTAAGCTTGCCACTGTTGAATTAGCAACAATAGCTTCTTGTCCATTTTCCTGTACAATTTCAATTCCTTCTTCTTGACAAGAATTAAAGAAGATCATCATAAAGAAGATTGGTAGGAATAATAGTTTTTTCATAGAATAGTTCATAATTGTGGGTTTTAAGTTTTTTTTGTTTACAATTATAAAACAACTCAGTTATAAAAATCCCTACCCCTTAAAATAAAAAATTTATATTTGGATATCTTTTGATAAACCTAATGACTAAAAAACTCCAAGATACTATATGTGAAGAACGTTTGTTTTCTTCCATTTTCGAAAAGTATTCTAAATCACTCCATGATTTTTTGTATTATAAATATGGTAAGCAAATAAATACTGAAGATAATGTGCAAGAAGCTTTTATAAAGTTGTGGGATAAATGTAAAGATGTACCTATTGATAAGGCCAAGAGCTTTTTATTTACCGTTGCTAATAATAGTGTTTTAAATGCTTTGAAGCACGAGAAGGTAAAGTTGAATTATCAAAAAATTAAACCGAAAGAGCATACCAATGTGACACCTGAGTTTTTGATGGAAGAAGATGAGTATATGCAAAAATACCAACGAGCTTTAGCAAATTTAACTGATGGACAACGCGAAGCTTTTTTATTGAATAGAATTGAAGGGAAAAGGCATAAAGAAATTGCTTCATTGTTAGGGATCTCTGTAAAAGGAGTTGAAAAAAGATTGTACGGAGCATTAAAAAGTTTGCGAAAAGAAATTGAAGGAATTCGATAAATTACAAATTACGATTTGTTTTTTGGGATTTAAAATAATAGGTAGGGAATTTTATAACTGAGTTGTTTTATACATAAGGGAGAATATTATGGAAAAGGAAATCTTAATAAAGAAATGGTTAGATAATGAACTAACTGCTGATGAACTCAAAGAGTTTCAGCAATTAGAGGAGTACGATTCGTACATGAAATTATCTGACAAAGCGCAGCTTTTTAAGGCTCCGAATTTTAATAGTTCTGAAGCTTATAAAAAGTTGCAGCCTGTAATTGAAGAAAAAAGAACTTCAAAAAGTAATAAAGGTTTATATAAGGTTATTGCTCAAATGGCAGCAGCGTTTATTATTGGTTTTACTTTGGTGACTGTTATTTTTTCTAAAGACATCACAACTGTTGAAACTATGGCAAGTCAAAAAGAGATGGTTACTTTACCAGATAATTCTACAGCTCAATTGAATTCGATGTCTGAGTTGAGTTATAGCGAAAAGACATGGGAAAAGGATAGATCATTGAACTTAGAAGGAGAAGCTTATTTTAAAGTTGCTAAAGGATCAAAATTTGAAGTAGAAACATCTACAGGAATTGTAAGTGTGCACGGAACACAATTTAATGTAAAAAATAGAGAAAATTATTTTGAAGTAAAATGTTTTGAAGGCTTAGTGAGTGTTACAATTGATGGAGATGAAACGATGCTGTCTGCAGGAGACACGTATAGAATTGTTGAAGGAAATATTACAAATAGCAATACTAACTTAGCATTTCCAACTTGGATTGATAATGAAAGTAGCTTTAAAAGCGTACCATTATATGAAGTAATTGCTGAATTTGAGCGCCAATATGATGTTGAAGTTTTAACCACTTATAATACTGATATTCTGTTTACCGGAATGTTTGTGCATACCAACAAAGAGTTAGCATTAAAATCGATTACCATTCCATTTAATTTGGAATATGTCATTGTAAACAACCGTATAACTTTATCAAAGATTGAGTAAAAAAAAAGGAATCATCATTTGTTTGTTGTTTCTTTTTTGTCATGGGTTTTACGCACAAGTTAAAAAAGAAAATCAGACCCTTCGTGCCGTAATTTTACAGATAGAGCAAGAATTTGATTGTAGCTTTTCTTATGCCGATGAGAACATTGAAAACATTACCATTGCGATTCCATCGAGTTTAACAACACTCCAAGAAGTTGTTAATTTTTTACAAGATAACACACCTCTAAATTTTACACTTTTACAAGACAATGTTGTAGCGATTAGCAATAAAAAAAGTAGTTTTTATATTTGTGGATATTTGGTAGATATTGATACTGGCGAGGCAATTTCTAATGTTGCAATTCAAACAAACAATCAAAATACTATAAGTGATGTCAATGGATATTTTGAGTTGGTAGATGTGCCAACAAATCAATTGGTTTCTTTACAGCACATTAGCTATAAAACGGTGCGATATGTTGCCAAAAAGTTTACTAATAAAAATTGTAACAGCCATTATTTGGTTCCAAATATTGAGCAAATTCGTGAGATTGTAATTCACAATTATTTGGCAAAAGGTATTCGTAAAACTACCACTGGAAGTTTTGATATCGATTATAGCAATTTCGGGATTCTACCAGGGTTGATAGAGCCAGATGTGTTGCAAACTATACAGGCGCTTCCAGGAATTCAGAGTGTTGATGAAACAGTTTCTAATATCAATATTAGAGGAGGCTCGCATGCCGAAAATTTGTTGCTATGGGATGGGATTAAAATGTATCAGTCTGGTCATTTCTTTGGATTAATATCTGCATTCAATCCATATCTAACCAA
Source organism: Flavobacteriaceae bacterium (assembly GCA_045047075.1). Taxonomy (GTDB): domain Bacteria; phylum Bacteroidota; class Bacteroidia; order Flavobacteriales; family Flavobacteriaceae; genus Urechidicola. Next base: position 37,227 of record JASFYP010000028.1, on the reverse strand, counting down.
AAATGCAATCCTAATTAAAAACGGAACCAATGCCAATTATACCGATGGTGTTTCTGGATCTATTTTGATGGCAACTGATACGGAACTGAATCACAATTTTAAAACAGAGATTGGGCTGAATTTAATTAATGCTGATGTTTTGTTAGATATGCCGATTGGCAAGAAATCGTCTTTGCAATTATCTGCAAGAAAGTCTATCAATGAATTGTGGAAAACACCAACCTACAAACAATATTTCGAAAAAGCTTTTCAAGATACTGAGGTAATTGATGGTGAGAATGACATCATAAACTCTGATGATGATTTTTCTTTTTACGATGTCAATGCGCGTTGGCTATATCAAATATCAGAAGTTGATAGAGTGCGGGTGAATTTGTTAAACTTCAGCAACGACTTAACTTTTCAAGAAGATGCTATTGTTGATGGTACAGAAGAATTTAAACAGAGTAGTGCTGAGCAGGATAACCTAGCTGCAAGTATTTTTTATGAGCGTATTTGGTCCGATCGATTCTCAACTGAGATTCAATCGTATGTGACAAAGTATTTATTAAAATCAACAAACCATGATATTATAAATAATCAGCGATTGATTCAGCAAAATGAAGTTGTAGAAGAATCAATTAAGTTAGATACCAAATATATATTGACTGATCAATTGACTTTGTATAACGGATATCAATATTTTGAAACTGGTATCACTAATATTCAGGATGTTGACAACCCACTGTTTTTTAGTAAAACAAAAGAAGTAATTCGTGCCCATGGACTGTCATCACAAGTAGGATATCAATCTAAAAATAAAGGAACGAATGTCAGAGTAGGACTCCGATTGAACTATATCGAAAAGTTTGGTGAGTTTTTAGTAGAACCCCGGTTGAGTTTTAGCCAGCAGTTTTTAAACAATTTTACGTTGGAATTTTTAGGTGAAATAAAACATCAAACTGCCACTCAAATTATCGATTTTCAAGAGGATTTTTTAGGAGTTGAAAATCGTCGTTGGATTTTATCTAATAACGACGATATCCCAATAATTAAAAGTAAGCAAGCATCTGTTGGTATACATTACCACAAAAAAGGTTGGCTGCTAAGTGTTGAAGGATATTATAAAATTATTGACGGAATCACCTCTAAAAGTCAAGGGTTTCAAAACCAATATCAATATGTAAAAACAACGGGGAGCTATAGAGTTTATGGCGGAGATTTTTTAATCAATAAACGATTTATAAATTTGAACACTTGGTTGAGTTATAGCTATGTTGATAACCAATATACTTTTGAAGAATTTGCAGAAGTTAATTTTCCAAACAACTTAGACATTAAACATTCACTTTCTTTTGCCAGTTCGTATGCACTCAAAAATTTTAAAGTTTCGGCTGGAATCAATTGGCATTCTGGAAAACCAACAACTGAACCTGTTAAAGGGAATGAAATTGTTGGTAGAGAGATTAATTACCAACCTACCAATAGTAGTAGATTAGATTCATATATGCGTATGGACGCCTCGGCAAACTACAATTTCAACTTAGGTAAAAAAGTAAAAGCGACTACCAGTGTTTCAGTTTGGAATTTATTAAACACCAAAAATGTAATCAATAAATATTACCGTGTTTCTGATAGAAATACCACCGAAGAAGTTGTACAAACTTCTTTAGGACTAACACCGAATGTGAGTTTTAGGGTTTCTTTTTGATTGTTATGTAAAAAATTTCTGTCATTCCCGTGTAAACGGGAATCTAAAATTAGAGGAGTTTGGATTCCCTCGTTCGAGGGAAAGACAAGTAACTATAAACTTTATGTCACTGCGAAAAATTAGAATAATTTTGAGGCAGTCTGTTGGTTTATAGTAATAAATGTGAGATTGCTTCACTTCGTTCGCAAAGACGTTTATATACCAACCAATCACTAAGTACTCAAAATATCCCCATTTCCTTTCGTAGGTAAATCCGATTTCCCCATCAAGTAAATATCCACTGCTCTTGCAGCTTCACGTCCTTCTGATATTGCCCAAACAATTAATGATTGCCCTCGGCGCATATCACCAGCAGTAAAAATATGCGGTTTGTTGGTTTGGTAATTTGCTGCTTGGTAATTACTTCTTGTATCAACTTTCAATCCTAATTTATCTGCTAAGGTAGATTCTGGGCCAGTAAAACCAAGAGCTAATAATGCCAAATCACAAGGCCATATTTTTTCAGTTCCTTCTTTTTCGATTAGCTCAGGTCGTTGACCTGGAATAATTTTCCATTCAACTTCTACGGTTTTTAATCCGGTTAAATTACCTTCAGCATCAGTAATAAATTCTTTGGTATTGATGAGCCAATTACGATTACAACCTTCTTGATGAGACGAACTGGTTTTTAATTGTAAAGGCCAAAAAGGCCAAGGAGTAGATTCACTTCTTCCGATTGATGGCTTTGGCATAATCTCAAAATTAGTCACTGATTTTGCACCTTGTCTATTCGATGTGCCTACACAATCAGATCCTGTATCACCACCACCAATTACAATCACATCCTTATCAGTTGCTAAAATTTGATTGTCGATTTTTTGACCAGAAACAACTTTGGTTTGTTGGGTTAAGAAATCCATTGCTTGCTCAACTCCGTTACTTTCAATTCCTTTTGTTGGTAAACTTCTTCTGGTAGTTGCGCCTCCACATAGAACAATTGAATCAAATGCTTCTAATTCTGAAACCTCATAATTCACACCAACATTTGTATTGGTTTTAAATGTAATTCCTTCTGCTTCTAAAATTGCAACACGTCTATCTATAATTCCTTTTTCTAATTTAAAATTCGGGATACCATAACGAAGCAATCCGCCGATAGCATCATCACGTTCAAAAACAGTTACCAAATGTCCAGCTCTGTTTAATTGTTGAGCCGCAGCTAATCCCGCAGGACCTGACCCAACAACAGCCACTGTTTTACCAGTTCTAATTTTTGGTATTTGTGGTTTTATCCATCCTTCTTTAAAAGCACGTTCTACAATATTCTTCTCAATATTTTCTATGGATACTGGGTCTTCAATAATTCCAAGTACACATGCTTTTTCACAAGGTGCTGGACACAACCTTCCTGTAAACTCTGGAAAGTTGTTTGTGGAATGTAAAATCCAAGAGGCTTTTTGCCACTCGCCTTGATGTATCATGTGATTAAAATCTGGAATCAAGTTCCCAAGCGGGCAACCACTATGACAAAACGGAATTCCACAATCCATACAACGCGAACCCTGTTCAGTAATATGCTTTTCTGTTAAAGGAACCGTAAATTCTTTGTAATTCGCTACACGCTCTTTCACAGCGATATACAATTCATTTTCTCTCTCAAATTCTTTAAATCCTGTTACTTTTCCCATCGTCTTATGCTGTTAATTCTTCAAATTGTGGTTCTTCTGTTGCTAATCTTTCCAACGCTTTTTTGTATTCTGTTGGCATTACTCGTACAAAGTTTGATAAACTTTCTTTCCAGTTTTTAAGTAGCTCTTTCCCTAAATCACTATTGGTATAAGCAACGTGTTTTTCTATTAGCGATTTTAATTCTTTAGCATCATCTGCTAAAATTTCTTCAAATTCAATAGTTTCTGTGTTGCACAAACCATTGGTGAATTTGTTTTCTGGATCATATACATACGCAATTCCCCCGCTCATGCCTGCCGCAAAATTTCGACCTGTACTTCCTAATACAACTACTTTTCCACCTGTCATATATTCGCAACAGTGATCTCCAACACCTTCTACAACAGCAATTGCTCCTGAGTTACGAACTGCAAATCGTTCACCTGCAATTCCGTTAATGTATGCTTCACCTGCTACCGCGCCAAACAAACAAACATTCCCGATAATGACGTTTTCTTGAGCTGAGAAATTGGATTTTGCTGGTTTTTTTACGATTAATTTTGCTCCAGACAATCCTTTCCCTAAATAATCATTGGTATTTCCTTCGATGTTAAATGTCAATCCGTGGGCAGCAAATGCACCAACACTTTGTCCTGCAGATCCTGTAAAGTTGATGTTTAAGGTGTCTTCGGGTAATCCTAAATGACCGTATATTTTTGAAATTTCATTGCTGATAATCGCTCCCACAGATCTGTCAGTATTTTTGATTGGGTAATTCAATATCATTTTTTCTTTTCGATAAATCGCTCTGTGCGAATCTTTCAAAATTTGAAAATCCAAGACATTCTCTAAATTGTGATTTTGCTTCTCAGTATTTTTAACCGTCATTTTTGAATAGGATTCTGGTCTGTGTAAGATTGAACTTAAATCCAAACCTTTTGCCTTGTAATGTGTAATTGCTTTATTGGCATTGATTTTATGAGTTTGTCCCACCATTTCTTCTAAAGTTCTAAAACCGAGTTCTGCCATAATCCCTCTTAATTCTTCAGCGATATAGTAAAAGAAATTGATGACATGTTCCGGTGTACCTTTAAAGTTTTTACGCAAAGATTTGTCTTGTGTTGCGATTCCAACAGGGCAAGTATTTAGATGGCATTTACGCATCATAATACAACCCGATGCTACCAAAGGAGCCGTTGCAAACCCAAATTCTTCGGCACCTAATAATGCTGCAATGGCAACATCACGACCTGTTTTTAACTGTCCATCGCACTCAACTACAATTCTACTTCGTAAATTGTTGAGTACTAAAGTTTGTTGTGCTTCGGCTAATCCAAGTTCCCAAGGTAAACCCGCATGTTTCAATGAGGTAAGGGGAGATGCACCCGTACCACCATCGTAACCAGAAATCAAAACAACATCTGCTTTTGCTTTTGAAACTCCAGCTGCAATTGTTCCAACGCCAACTTCTGAAACTAATTTTACATTGATTCTTGCTTCACGATTGGCATTTTTTAAATCGTAAATTAATTGTGCTAAATCTTCGATTGAATAAATATCGTGATGTGGAGGTGGAGAAATCAATCCTACAAAAGGAGTAGAATTTCTTGCGGATGCAATCCAAGGCAGCACTTTTTCTCCCGGTAATTGACCACCTTCTCCTGGTTTCGCACCTTGCGCCATTTTAATTTGAATCTCTTTGGCACTTGTTAAATAATGTGATGTTACTCCAAATCTTCCGGATGCAACTTGCTTGATAGCTGAGTTTCGGCTGTCACCATTTGCATCTGGTGTAAACCTTTTACGATCCTCACCACCTTCTCCAGAATTAGATTTCCCACCAATTCTGTTCATCGCAATAGCCAAGTTTTCATGTGCCTCTCTCGAAATAGATCCGTAAGACATGGCACCAGTTTTAAATCGTTTTACTATTTCTGTCCAAGGTTCTACTTCATCAATAGGGATGGGGTCAAAGTTGTTGAATTCAAATAATCCACGAATAGTCATTAAATTTTCAGATTGCTCATTTACAGCTTTTGCGTAAATATCATAGCTATTTTGATCTTTTAATCGGACAGCTTGTTGCAATTTTGAAACAGTTATTGGATTAAACATGTGGCGTTCTCCATTTCGTCTCCATCGGTAATCACCACCAATGTTTAGTCCTAACCTTTTGTCGATTAATTTATCTGGATAGGCATATTTATAACGTTCATTAATTTCTTTTTCAATTTCGTATAATCCAATTCCTTCAATTCTCGAAGCAGTGTAAGGAAAGTATTTTTCTACAAACTGAGAATTAAACCCAACAATTTCAAAAATTTGAGAACCTCTATAAGAATGTAAAGTAGAGATTCCAATTTTGTTCATCACTTTTAAAATCCCTTTCCCGATTGCTTTGTTAAAATTATTTACAGCTTGCTGCTCATCTAAATCAGTAATAAAACCATCTCTTACTTGGGTTCTAATAATTTCATTTACCATATATGGATTCACCGCACTGGCACCATATCCAAAAAGCGTTGCAAAATGATGCGGCTCACGAGGTTCTGCGGATTCGATAATAATATCAAAATAAGAACGTTTTCGCAAACGATTCATTTGATGATTTACAAACGAACACGCTAATAAAGATGGAATCGGTGCAAATTCTTTATTTACACCTCTATCTGACAAAATAATAATATTGGTATCTTTATCTAGTGCTTTTGTAATTTGTATAATGATATTTTCTAGGGCATCTTCTAAACCGTTTAAACCTTTTTCTTTTGGATACAGAATTTCAATAGTTTCTGCTTTAAATTTATCAACAGATATATTTCTTATTTTTTCTAAATCCTTATTAGAAATTACTGGATTTTGAATACGTAACTTTCTACATTGACGCTCGGTAATACTAAAAATATTTCGGTCCTTTCCTAATGCTAAGCTGATATCAGTTACAATTTCTTCACGAATTCCATCTAAAGGAGGGTTGGTAACTTGGGCGAATAATTGCTTAAAATAGTTTGAAATTAATTGTGGTTTATCAGATAAAACAGCCAAAGGAGTATCCGTTCCCATTGAGCCCAATGCCTCTTTTCCGGCAATTGCCATGGGTGTAATTATCTCCTGAATATCTTCTAAAGTATAATTAAACAACCGTTGTCTGGTTTTATAATCAGAGATTTCAATCGGAGAATAATTAGGTGTGTAAGGAATATCTTTTAAATGTAAACGGTGTTCTTTTAACCATTCTTTGTAGGGCCTTTCAGAAGAAATTTTACTTTTGATTTCTTCGTCATTGATAATTTTACCTTCATTCATATCAACCAAAAACATTTTACCAGGTTCTAAACGACCGTGTTTTTCAATGTCTTCATCTGCAATATCTACCACACCAATTTCAGATGCCATTATTAATTTACCGCTTTTAGTAACGGTGTATCTAGATGGTCTTAATCCGTTTCTATCTAGTAAAGCTCCAATATAATCACCGTCAGTAAAAGGTACAGAAGCAGGACCATCCCAAGCTTCCATTAAGCAAGCATTGTATTCATAAAACGCTTTTCTGTCCTCTGACATTGTTTTGTGTTTTTCCCACGCTTCAGGAATCATCATCATCATCACCTCTGGTAAAGATCTTCCACTGTGGGTTAACAATTCTACCACCATATCCATAGAAGCTGAATCAGATTTACCCGGTAAAATAATTGGGAATAGCTTATCTATTTGAGGGCCAAAAACATCACTCTTCATGATTTCTTCACGCACACGCATTCTACTAACATTTCCTCTCAGTGTATTAATTTCACCATTCTGACACATAAACCTGAAAGGTTGAGCTAGCTCCCATGTTGGCATTGTGTTGGTGCTAAAACGTTGATGAACTAAAGCTAATCTTGTTACTAAATCAGGTTCTTGTAAATCTTTAAAGTAAGGTCCAATATCTTCGGGCATAATAATACCCTTATAAATTAAGGTGGTATTTGATAAGCTAGGCAAATAGAAAAATGAGCTTTCAGACATTTTTGAAGCAGCAATAGTATGCTCCGTAATTTTACGAGCGGCATATAGTTTTGCTTTAAAAATTGATTCTTCAATGACTTCAGTTTTTCCAATAAAAATTTGCTCAATAGTTGGTTCGGAAGCCAATGCGATTTCTCCTAATTTAGAAGAATCAACAGGTACGGTTCTCCATCCTAAAATAGATAAGCCTTGCGTTTTAATTTCTTTTTCAAAAGTAACTTTACAATAATTGTATTGGTTTTTATTTTTTGGTAAAAACACCATTCCGACTGCATATTCTCTTTGTGCTGGTAAATTGAATTTGCAAACTCTTTCAAAATATTTATGAGGAATATCAATAAGTAATCCTGCGCCATCTCCTGTTTTTCCATCTGCACTTACACCTCCTCTATGCTCTAATTTCACTAAAATTTCTAAGGCATCATGAATGATTTGATTTGTTCTTTCTCCCTTCAGGTTACAGATAAAGCCTGCACCACAGTTTTCATGTTCAAATTCTGGTAAGTATAATCCTTGCTTCTGTATCATAATCATTGTAATAAGATTGTAAATTTACACATTGTAATGAGGATAATTTAGTGAATCACCCGAAAGGATTGAAGAAATATAACAATATGAATAATCATATGCATATTATTTAATATGTATAAATATTATTTGTTTGATTATGATATTGGTAAAAATGAGAAAACTCCATACAATTTAACTGTATGGAGTTTTCTAGTAAAATAAATAAATCTATGGGATTCATTTTATTAAATATCTATTAATGTTCGTTCATTCTAAAATCTGGGTAAGCACTCATTCCGTGTTCGTGAGCATCCAATCCTTCTAACTCTTCTCTTTCCGAAACTCTGATGCCAACAGTTTTCTTCATTACAAAGAAGATGATGAAAGAGGTGCTTGCACAGAAAATAGCATAGGCTGCTACTCCGGTTAATTGGCTTAAGAATTGATTCCATCCTGCCATGGCTCCGAAGATTCCGACAGCTAAAGTTCCCCAAATACCACAAACTAAGTGAACAGCAATTGCACCAACAGGGTCATCTAATTTTAATTTATCAATCAATGAAACTGCGAATACAATGATTGCTCCAGCAATAGCTCCGATTATGATAGCATCTGTCGGTCCCATCTGATCTGCGCCAGCAGTGATGCCAACGAGTCCTCCTAAAATACCATTTAAGAACATGGTTAAGTCAAAGTTTTTGTACAAAGCAGTTGATACTAAAAAAGCAACGATTCCACCAGCTGAAGCAGCTAAACAAGTTGTAACTAGTACTAAGGATGTTGCACCAGGATCAGCAGATAAAACGGATCCGCCGTTAAATCCGAACCAGCCTAACCAAAGAATTAAAACTCCAGCTGTTGCTAAAGGGACATTATGTCCTGGAATTGCTTGAGGCTTTCCATTTTTGAATTTCCCGATTCTAGGACCTAGTAACCAAACGGCTACTAAAGCTGCCCATCCACCAACTGAGTGTACTAATGTTGAGCCAGCAAAATCGTAGAAACCTAATTGGTCTAAGAATCCACCACCCCATTTCCAAGAACCCGCAATTGGATAGATAACGCCTACATATATGATTACAAAAATCATAAAGGGGACTAATTTGATTCGTTCAGCTACTGCACCAGAAACGATGGTTGCAGCAGTTGCGGCAAACATTCCTTGAAATAAGAAATCTGTCCAATATGTATATCCTACATTGTAAGTTAAATCAGCTGCAGCATTAGCATCCAAACCAAATCCTGAAAATCCGAAATATCCATTAAAATCTCCTGGATACATTAAATTGAATCCAACAAGGCAATATAAAAGTAGTCCAGAAGTGATGATAAAAATATTTTTAAATAAAATGTTTAAGGTATTTTTTTGTCTCGTCAATCCGATTTCTAGGAATGAAAATCCTAAATGCATAAAGAAAACGAGCGCTGTACAGATCATCATCCATACATTATTTATTGTTAGTAATTCCATAATTATGTGTTGTAAAATGTTAGGTTAATGATTTAGTTAAGTGTGTCTCCGCCTTTTTCTCCAGTTCTAATTCTGTAGCACTCTTCGATGTTTGATACGAATATTTTTCCGTCTCCAACTTCACCAGTTCCTGCTGATTTTACGATAGCATTAATAGTTACTGTTTCAAAATCATCATTCACTACAATAGATAAATACCTACGTTGAATATCACTTGTGCTATAAGACACACCGCGATATACGTGCCCTTCTTTTTCATTTCCTAAACCAGTTACATCCCAATAAGAGAAGAAGTTTACACCCACATTGTGCAAGGCTTCTTTAACTGCTGAAAATTTTGATTTTCTGATAATTGCTTCTACTTTTTTCATGTGTTTGTGTTTTATTGTTTTTTAATTGTCATACTTCGATTGCGCTCAGTACAGGCTGTGCTGTTCGCTAATATCTATTTCAGTTTGAATTAATATTTTGAACAAGCTCGTTTCATAATAAAATAGTTTTAGATTGTTTAAATGGTAAATCCAAATGTGATAAAAATGCTTTCAGCATCTGGATTAAAAATCAATGCAGCATCCACTGGTAATGACCATAATTCTGTAATTTTAATTTCTTTGGCAGCACTTAGCCCAAGATTGATTAAACCTGAACCGTTAGTTAGATAGTATCCACCGTTGTCACCAACAACTCCACCGGCAAAAACACCAATAGCAACAGCATCAATTGTTTTTTCATAACTAAATTCTATGTAGGTAGAAAACGATTGGTCTCCATTACTGTCTTTATCAGCTCCAGCAAAATTTGTTGCAACTGTAATTCCGATTGGAAATTTTTCTACTCCACTAAAACTTAGCATTCCTTCAAAAACATGTCCTGTTGTGTTTCCGTATTCGAAATAATTATTTGTGATAGTTCCATCTGCAGGAAAAAAATAATCTGTAATGGAGATAGTCAAGAAATCTAACGGACTGTAGGATACATATAAATCGGCTTCTTGTAACCCGCTATTATCACCTCCAATTGAATAAGCTCCCCAAGCACCAATGGCAAATTGACCTTTTCCAAATTCTACGAATGGCTGTAAACTTACACTGTTATTTCCAAGTTGAACACCACGCCATACGTAACGAGATTGAACATCTAAACCTAAATCGAATTGCGCAAATGAGTTTAAGCTACAAATTGCGAATACTATAAATAAAATTTTCTTCATGTATAAATATTTGTGATTAATAATGGCACAAATGTATATATTAAAAAAAGTAAAAACCTAATGATAGTAGATGGTGCAGCCCGAAAACGTTTGCGATTTACAAGTGGCTTGTTAATAAAAGAAGTGATAAAATGTACTTATGATAAATGAGTAGCTTCTATATGATTGTGAAAAATGAGGTTGTTATTTTTTTGCTTTTATTTTGAGAATAACATAAAAATGAAGTTTTGTTAAAAATAATTTATAACAATTGTGTAGGTATAAGAATATTTTCATCTAAAAATCAATAAAGATAAAAATAATGTAAATAAAAGTAAAAATTATTAAGAATAACTCAACAAGATATTTATAATTAAAAAGTGTAAAAAATCTTCCCAAAAAGATTAAATATCCAAATTGTAAGATGGGGTTTTAAGGACACCTCTTAAAAAAGATATTTATAAAATAAAAGTTTATTCAGAAACTATTTCTAATCTCTTGGAATTCCTCTCGAGATTACGAAGAAACCTATTTCTAATCTCTCAAGATACCTCTCGAGATTACAATCTTTTGGATTTCAGAAGTGCCTTCATAAATCTGGGTAATTTTTGCATCACGCATCATACGCTCTACATGGTATTCTTTTACAAAACCATACCCTCCATGAATTTGAACAGCTTCAACTGTAGTTCGCATTGCCATTTCAGCGGCATATAATTTTGCCATAGCACTAGATTGTGTATAGTCATTGCCATTATCTTTGTCTGATGCCGCTTTTAAACAAAGAAATCTTGCAGCTTCAATTTCAGTTGCCATATCTGCTAATTTAAAGGCAATAGCTTGGTGTTGACTAATTTCTTTTCCAAATGATTTGCGCTCTTTGGAATATTGCAATGCCAATTCGTATGCTCCAGCAGCAATTCCTAATGCCTGAGATGCAATACCAATTCTACCACCAGTCAAAGTTTTCATTGCGAATTTAAACCCGAATCCATCTTCACCAATTCTATTTTCTTTAGGTACTTTAACATCCGTAAACATTAAGGAGTGTGTGTCAGAACCACGTATCCCTAACTTGTTTTCTTTTGGTCCCACCACAAAACCTTCCATATCTTTTTCAAGAATTAAGGCATTGATACCTTTATGTCCTTTTTCTGGATGGGTTTGTGCAATTACTAAATATACGCTTGCTGTATTACCATTTGTAATCCAGTTTTTAGTACCATTAACCAAATAATAATCGCCCATATCTTTAGCTGTTGTTTTTTGTGAAGTTGCATCACTACCAGCTTCGGGCTCACTCAAACAAAAAGCGCCGATAATTTCTCCAGTTGCTAATTTGGTTAAGTATTTTTGTTTTTGCTCTTCTGTTCCATAGGTTTCTAATCCCCAACAAACTAAAGAATTGTTTACTGACATCACCACAGACGCGGAAGCATCAATTTTAGAAATTTCTTCCATTGCTAAAACGTAAGATACTGCATCCATTCCGCCACCTCCATACTTTGGATCTACCATCATTCCAAGAAAACCTAATTCACCCATTTTTTTGATTTGCTCATGTGGAAATTTTTGTAGCTCATCACGTTCAATAACACCAGGTAATAATTCTGTTTGAGCAAAATCTCTTGCTGCATCACGAATCATGATTTGTTCTTCGGTCAAGTTAAAATCCATAGTCTATAATTTTTAGGCGGGTTTATGAAATATTTCACAAATATACTAGTTTTTATGGACGATAAATATGTATTCCGCAATAAATTATTCACCTAATTCAGTTGTATATTTGTTGGATGCAAAATAAAAAAACACATATTATAGGATTGATGAGTGGTACCTCTTTAGATGGAGTTGATATTGTTTATATTTCCTTTAATGCCAACTATAAATTTGAAATTATTCATGCAGATACAATTCCATATACAGATAGTTGGAAACAAAAGCTTCAAAATGCTTTTAATCAATCTGAGCATGAAATTGAAAAACTTGATATTCAATATGGTGAATATCTTGGAAATTTGGTAAACACTTTCATCAGAAAAAACGGAATTGAAGAAATCGATTTTATAGCATCACATGGTCATACTATTTTTCACAAGCCGGAAGAAGGATATACACTTCAAATTGGATCTGGAGAAACAATAGCCGCAATTACAAATCAAAAAGTAGTGTGCGATTTTAGAACTCAGGATGTAAAGTTGGGAGGTCAAGGAGCCCCGTTGGTACCAATTGGTGATCAACTTTTATTTTCAGAATATGATTATTGTTTGAACCTTGGAGGCTTTGCCAACATCTCTTTTGAAAAAGAAAATAAGCGCATCGCTTTTGATATATGCCCTGAAAACATTGTGATGAATCATTATGCTAATCAATTGGGGTTAGAATATGATAATGGTGGTAAATTAGCATCTGAAGGAGCTATAAATAATGAGCTCTTAAAAGAATTAAATCAGTTGCCCTTTTACAAAGACAGTGTTCCAAAATCTTTAGGATATGAGTTTGTAGTGTCAGAGATCTTTCCATTAATTGATAAATACAACTTACCTGTAAAAGATATTTTACGAACATTTATTGCGCACACGGTTCTTCAAATTTCGAAAAAAATCACATCAAACGGAAAACTATTAATTACTGGAGGTGGAGTATTTAATTCTTTTATGATATCCGAATTAGAAAAAACAACTTCGGCTCAAGTTGTGGTACCAAGTACTATAATTATCAATTTTAAAGAGGCATTAATTTTTGCTTTTCTAGGATTGCTTCGTGTTGAAAATCAGGTGAATTGTTTGCAATCTGTAACAGGTGCAAAAAAAGACCACAGTAGTGGCGTAATTTATAGTCCTAATTGATATATTTGTGTCATTGCTTTTGAAAATTATTCATAAAATCAATTTAAAAACTTCATAAAACTACAATATGGAAACATTAATTATCATCATATTCATTATTGGGTATTTAGCAATTGCGCTAGAGCACAACTTAAAATTAGACAAATTAATCCCTGCTTTGGCAATGATGGCAATACTTTGGGCATTGGTCTCTTTTGGGTTGGATGATTTTAAAAATTGGTTTGACTCTAGTGCTCATGCTTTAATTGATGGCTTTTCAGAATTTACATCCGAAGAAAAACATCACCTTTTAGAAGAAACTTTATTACATCATTTAGGGAAAACAGCCGAGATACTTTTCTTCTTATTAGGAGCAATGACCATTGTGGAAATCATTGATTATTTTGATGGATTTGCTACTTTCAAGAATTTTATAAAAACAAAAAGCAAGAAAAAATTGCTGTGGATTTTTGCAACATTAGCATTTATTCTTTCTGCAATTATTGACAACTTAACCGCAACAATTGTATTGATTACAATCCTTCAAAAAATTATTGACGACAAAAATACACGTCTTTGGTTTGCGGGTTTAATTATTATTGCTGCAAATGCAGGGGGTGCGTGGTCGCCAATTGGCGATGTTACAACTACCATGTTATGGATTGGTAAAAAAGTAACCGCAGCAGGATTGGTAGAGCACCTTATTATTCCATCTATATTATGTATGGTAGTCCCAACATTTATTGCATCATTGATGGAGCCATTTAGAGGAGACATCCCAATGAAAGATGAGATTAAAGGATCTGCAAGTAAATACGGAGCAACTATGTTATATATAGGTTTAGGCGCTATTATTTTCGTTCCGTTTTTTAAAACGATTACACATTTACCACCTTATGTAGGTATGATGTTGTCTTTGTCAGTTGTTGGAGTATTTGCTGAATTATATAGTAGATCAGAATTTAGTATTTCGCATGTTGTTGATGAAGAAGGTGATGATTCTCAAGGGCATCATAGTCCGGTTCATGCTTCATTATCAAAAATTGAAATGCCAAGTGTTTTGTTTTTCTTTGGGATATTAATGGCAGTTGCAGCCTTAGAAACTTTAGGGATGTTATTTATAGGAGCAGAATCTTTAAAAACTATTATACCAAATACTGATGTTGTTGTGATGTTATTAGGAGTAGGGTCTGCAGTAGTAGATAACGTACCTTTAGTAGCTGCAAGTATGGGAATGTTTCAAGAACCAATAGATAGTCCGTTATGGCACTTCGTTGCATTTTCTGCAGGTACAGGAGGTAGCATGTTAATCATCGGATCAGCAGCGGGAGTTGTTGCAATGGGTATGGAAAAAATTGATTTTTTCTGGTACTTTAGAAATATTGCGTGGTTAGCGGCGGTCGGTTTTATTGTCGGCTCCCTTGCCTTTATGGGCGTAAGATATGTCATAGGATAATATAACAACCCGAGAATTTATTCTCGGGTTTTTTAATAAATTTAGATTACAATTTCCAATAATTTATTCCGTTACTATTACAGAATTAAATACTTATTTACAGATGCAAGAACAAGCGAAAGAAGTTCTAGAAGAAGCTTTATCAGAAGAAAAAACATTGTCTATCTATAACCTTATTATGGATGGTGGTATTGGTGGTCAAGTCATAATATTGATTTTATTGATACTTTTAATCACGGCACTTTACATTTATTTTGAACGTGTTTTTGCAATCAATGCAATTTCAAAAACAGATGGCAATTTTATGAATCAAATTAAGGATAATGTGATGAATGGTAAATTAGATGCTGCAAAAGTGTTGTGTGCACAAACAAATTCTCCCGAAGCTAGATTGATAGAAAAAGGAATTTCAAGAATAGGGAAGCCACTAGAAGATATTAATACAGCGATAGAAAGCGCTGGAACCTTAGAAGTTTATAAGTTAGAAAAAAACGTAAGTATTTTGGCAACTGTGGCAGGTGCAGCTCCAATGATTGGTTTCTTAGGAACGGTGATTGGGATGATTTTAGCCTTTCATGAAATGGCAACCAGTGGAGGGCAAGCAGATATGGGAGCTTTGGCAGGGGGAATTAATGTTGCAATGACAACAACGGTTGCTGGGTTAATAGTTGGTATTATTGCTTATATTGCTTACAACCATTTGGTGGTAAAAACCAATAAGGTAGTACATAAAATGGAAGCGAAAGCTGTAGAGTTTTTAGATTTATTAAACGAACCAGTTTAATTCACTTAGATGAAATTTAAAGGAAGAAATAAAATTAGTCCAGAATTCAGTATGAGTTCCATGACAGATATTGTATTCTTATTGTTGGTCTTTTTTATGCTGACTTCGAATGCTCCAAATGCCTTGGATATGATTTTGCCCAAAGCCAAAGGGAAATCTACCAACACAAAAAACGTAGCGGTAAGCATTAAGAAAAATGCCAAGTTTTATATCAATAATAAAAAGGTTGCCGAAGGAAATATTGAAGAGGAATTAAGAATTTTATTAGTAGGTCAAGACAAGCCTACCATATTGTTAAGAGCCGAAGAAGGTGTGCCAATTGAGGAAGCAGTCTATGTGATGGATATAGCCAATAGAAATCATTTTAAAGTGATTTTGGCGGTGAGGCCAAAATAAGACATGAGATGTTAGACCATAGATAATAGACGATAGATTTGAATGGAACAAAAGAGTGTTAGAATTGATAAGTCAGAATTGGATTTAATTTCAGAAATATTTGATAAAGAAGATTATTTGTTTTGGACAAAATAAATAAATGACTCAAAAGCATATCCTTATATTTGATACTATTGATAAAGTAATTGAGTTTGATGAATTAATTAAAACTAAATTGATTGATATAGGATTTGATTCAAACTATAATCCTAATCAATTTGGAAATATGTGCGAAAATATGATTGATAAATTGTACTTGATAATTAACGAAAATGATGATGTCTAAAATCTCATATCTAAAATCTGACATCTAAAAATGAAATTTTTAAACACCATACACAAACGTAAATCTGCAACTATAACAACCATTCTTATGGTGTTGTTGTTATTACTGATTTTCTTTTTTGGATTGAAATATATGGATCCTCCAATTGAATCTGGTATCGCTGTAAATTTTGGAACATCAAATGTTGGGAGTGGAAACATTCAACCAATAAAACCCGTAAAGACTGAGGTGAAACCAGTTGTTACAAAAGAAGAAATTATTCCTGAAGAAGTTGTTGAAGAAAAGGTAGAAGAAGTTGCTCCTGATGATGCACCAGCAGAAGATGTATTGACGAGTGAATCAGAAGAATCTATCAAAATAAAAAAGGCAGAGGAAGAAAAAAAGAAGTTTGAAGAAGCTGAAGCAAAGGCGAAAGCCGAGGCGGATAAAATTGCAAAAGAAAAAGCAGATAAAGAACGTTTAGAAAAAGAAGAAGCTGATAGAATTAAACAAGAGCAAGAAGATAAAAAGCGTCAATTAGATGCAATGATGGGCGGCTTGAATAATTCTGATGGAACATCTGGCGGAGAAGGAGATGACACCATTAGCGGAGATAAAGGAAATAAAAATGGTGACCCTAACGCATCTGGTTACTATGGCAACGGAGGAAGTGGCGGCGGTGGTGATTACCAATTAGGAAGTAGGGAAGCTATTGTTAAACCACCTCCAGTGAATGATTGTAATGCTAAAGGTTATGTAGTGGTTTTAATAGAAGTGAACCGTAGCGGGAAAGTTGTTAATGCTTTTAAAGGTAAAGAGGAAGGAGTAACGGGCAATGACTGTTTAATTCAGAGTGCCATTAGGGCTGCTTACAAAACTACGTGGGAATCTTCTCAAAGTGCAGGTGTTAAACAATTAGGGAAAATAAAATATCGTTTTTCTTACTAATTAGTATGGTGTTTGGGGATAATGTATAAATTTGTAAGGCTGCTTTCAAGGGCGTAGCATTAAAAGATGCAGCATTATTGTAGAAATGAAATAAAAACTAAAATATATTAGTTATAAATAATTACTATCAGGACATAATTTGAAATTTAGAATATTATGGAAAGAAGATTACAGTTAGAATATTGTAAAAAATGCACTCACCAGAAATTTGACCTTAAACAAGGAATTATTTGTAATTTAACAAATGAAAAAGCAAAGTTTGAAGGCGTTTGTGATTTGTTTTTGTTGGATAATTCTCATGCTCATATTATAATAGATAACAAGAAGAAGCAACAGAAAAAATATAATTCTAGATCTTGGCCTTATATCTTTTTAGCATTATTCATTTTAATTGCTTTTTTATCTAATCCTAAAACGGAAGATCATAGAGAGGCCTTAAGGGTTAAATTATTTGGGATAGTCGAAGAATCTTTATCTGAAAACACTGAAAATCTTTTTTATATTGGATTAGGAAAATCTTTCGGAAATGTTATTATAGACGAAGCTTTAAAAAACGTTTCAATAGATAATTATCTTTTCTTCTCTTTGACAAAGTTTAATTACTCTTCAAATTCTGAAATAATTGGAATTGGGATTTTAGGAAATGTTTATATCTCAGAAAAGGTAAACAAAGAAATGTTTAATTAAAATTAAAATTATGGAAAAAGGCACACATGGAATTGATGAATTAAAATTTTCGGAGCTGGATTATGTTGGTCAAGCAAGGTCGTTAAACGCGCAAATTCTTGGTTTGGAAAGAGCTCTGAATGCTCATTTTACAAGAGGAGAAAAAGAAAGTAAAAATATTATTGAAGCAAAGGAAAAGTATATGTTACAATTGCAACGATTATTAAAAGGACTTGAATAATTAAATATCGTTTTTCTTTGTTTAATTAATTTAAAAATAATCAGCGTCATCAGCGTTCTAGAAATGAATTATCAAACAACTTTAGATTGGATGTTTTCTCAATTACCCATGTATCAAAATCAGGGGAAAACAGCTTTTAAAAAAGACTTAACCAATAGTATCTTATTATCGCAACATCTCGATACTCCAGAAAATAAATTCAAATCGATTCATGTTGCGGGCACTAACGGAAAAGGCTCTACAAGTCATATGATAGCTTCGATTTTACAAGAATCTGGCTATAAAGTTGGTTTATATACATCTCCACATTTAAAAGATTTTAGAGAACGGATTAAAATAAACGGCAACCCAATTTCAGAAAATGAGGTAACCGATTTTATTGCTCAAAACAAACCATTTTTTGAAGCTCATCAATTGTCGTTTTTTGAAATGACTGTAGGTTTGGCATTTCATAGTTTTGCAAAACATCAAATTGATATTGCGGTGGTTGAGGTTGGCTTGGGCGGTCGATTAGATTCTACCAATATCATCACTCCAATAGTTTCGGTAATTACAAATATTGGCTTGGATCATACGCAAATGTTGGGAGAGACCTTGCCGGAAATCGCTTTTGAAAAAGCGGGAATAATAAAGAAAGAAGTTCCAGTTATTATTGGTGAGTATCAAGAAGATGTGCATCAAGTATTTTATCAAAAGGCACTTGAATTACATGCTAGTCTATTTTTAGCCGATAAGAACATAATGGAGAACTATCCATCAGATTTAAAGGGAATCTATCAACAAAAAAATGTAAAAACTGCGATTCAAACCATTTGGGTTTTAAATGATTTGGAATATGTTATTTCTGATAATCACATTAAAAGAGGTTTGTTACAAGTTGTAAAAAATACAGGACTGTTTGGGCGTTGGCAAATTCTAAGTGATACCCCTAAAACTATTTGCGATACTGCTCATAATAAAGAAGGTTTGTTATTTGTGTTAGAGCAATTGCAAGAAGAGGAATTTGAAAATTTGCATATTGTTATGGGCGTTGTAAATGATAAAAATTTAGAAACGGTGTTGCCTTTGTTTCCTAAAAATGCCAATTATTATTTTTGCAGACCAAATATTCCAAGAGGATTAGAAGCCTCGAGTTTAAAAAAACAAGCTGCTGATTTTGGGTTGTTTGGGGGAGTTTATCCATCAGTAAAAAAAGCGCTTCAAAGTGCACAAGCAAAAGCCATAGACAAAGATTTGATTTTTGTTGGAGGTAGTACTTTTGTTGTAGCTGAGGTTGTTTGAGATTTCTACAGCAATTTTTTATAGTTAAATAATTATAATTTACTTATTGGTTTTTAAGAATTCTCCTTCTGATATAAGGTCCTAATTATTCCATCAGACAGTCCGATTTTTGGAACGATAATTTTATTAGATCCACTCCATTTCATGGCATTCAAATAAATTTTTGTAGCAGGTATAATTACATCGGCACGATCGGGGTTTAAATCGATTTCGGTAATTCGCTCGTCATAAGTCATCTGTTTCAAAAACTTATAATGCGCATTTAGGTAGATATACGAAAGAGATTTACCGGGTAATTTACCAGACATTTTATATATTTTATTGATGTTTCCGCCAGTACCAATCAAGGTCATATGTTTCATGCCTTGGGTGTTGTCTTTAATCCACTTTTCAATTTCTGGCCATAATTCTTTTTTATTGATGGCTTTATTTAGTAAACGCACCGTACCAATTTTAAATGATTTCGAGTTGATAAGTTTTCCATTTGAAAAAACAGTAAACTCAGTACTACCACCACCAACATCAACATATAAATACGATTTATCTTCCTGAATCAATTCAGCCAAATCTGTAGAAAAAATTATTTCAGCCTCGGTTTTACCATCAATAATTTCAATCTTTACTTTCGATTGCTTACAAATTTCATCGATAATTTCTTGTCCATTTGTAGCCTCTCTCATGGCTGATGTAGCACAAGCACGATATTTTTCAACTCCATGAACATTCATCAACAATTTAAATGCTTTCATCGCATCGATCATACGCGATTTATTGGTTTCAGAAATCTTACCCGTAACAAAAGTATCAGCCCCTAAACGAATTGGAACTCGAACTAGTGATGACTTTTTTATTTGTGGATTTTCACTATTCTTCTTATCAATTACATTGGCAATTAATAATCTAACGGCGTTGGATCCGATATCAATTGCTGCATATTTTTTAATTTTCAAAGCGTGTAATTTATTTATTGTCAGAAGGGAAATCGCTTAAAAAAGTTTTTCCTTTCTTAATACTTTTCCAATGTTTAGTGTCAAATTTAATTGCGACTATTCCGCAAGTAGGAACATTTTGAATAAATTTATTTCCAAAACTATTTACAAAGTCATTGATGCCATGGTTGTGGCTAAAAATGATGGCAGAATCAAAACCGTTATCCAATGCTTTGATGGTTTTAACCAAATAGCCATCGCTAAAACTATACAATGACTTGCTAATTTTTAAATTTGAAAGTGGATATTTGAATTCGTTACTAAAAATGATGGCTGTGTGCAAAGCTCTATTGGCACTACTAGAAACAAAAACATGAGGGCGATTAATTTTTTCTTTCAAAATTTTAGACATTAAATAAGCGTCATTGATGCCTCTTTTTTTTAGAGGTCTATCACAATCGCTTATGCCTTCATATTTCCAAGATGATTTTGCGTGCCTAACAATATAAAGTGTCTTCATTGGTTGAATTGAATTTCAAATATAAAAAATTATGGGGCTAATCGCTCTATTTTCCAATCAAAATTATCTTGTAAAGTATAGAGAATTCTATCGTGCATTCTATTGGGCCTCCCTTGCCAAAATTCGATTGAAATTGGTTTTACAATATAGCCTCCCCAATGATTTGGTCTTGGGATTTCTTTGTTTTTAAATTTTGATTCAAAGTCTTTGAGAGATTGATCTAAGGATGCTCTTGAGGAAACAACATCACTTTGGTTAGATGCCCAGGCTCCGAGCTTTGAGCCGTCTGGTCTCGATTCAAAATAACCATCAGATAAATTCTCGGCAATTTTTTCAGCCATTCCTTTAATGATGATTTGCCGCTCTACTCCGTGCCAAAAAAAAGACAAACATACATGCGGATTCTTAGCTATGGATTTTCCTTTATCGCTGTTGTAATTGGTGTAAAAAATAAAACCTTCCCAAGTGAATTTTTTTAGTAACACAACTCTGCTTTTAGGAAATCCATCTGCGCCGATTGTTGCAATGGTCATGGCATTGGGTTCTTCAACTGTTTCAGAAGCTTCTAATTCATAAAACCATTTTTGAAATAATTCCATCGGATTGCTAGAAACCGAATTTTCTGACAATTCACTTTTTTGATATACTTTTCGATACTTGCTTAGGTCTTTATCCATCAGATTAAAATTGAATCTATCTTAACAGCAAAGAAACAAAAAATAGCTGTATGTTCATTATTGAATTGTTACATTTGTCGGATGAATTTTTCTTCTAAACTTTTAGAAAATGCTGTAAATGAAGTTTCTCAACTCCCCGGAATTGGTAAACGAACTGCGTTGAGATTAGTGTTGCATTTATTAAAAAGGCCGAAAGAACAAACCCATCATTTGGCAAATGCGTTGAATGTGATGGTTGATAAAATTAAGCTTTGTAAAAAATGTCATAATATTTCGGATGTTGATTTATGCGAAATTTGTGCTAGTTCTAAAAGAAATGAAGAAATTATTTGTGTTGTAGAAGATGTAAGGGATGTGATGGCAATTGAATCTACCGCGCAATATAAAGGATTATATCACGTTTTAGGGGGTAAGATTTCGCCCATAGAAGGTGTAGGACCTCAAAATTTAACGATAGATAGTTTGATTGAAACAGTAAAATCTGGGAGTGTAAAAGAAGTAATTTTTGCGTTGAGTAGTACCATGGAAGGTGATACTACTAACTTTTATATTTTTAGGCAGATAGAAAGATATAATGTTAAAACATCAACAATAGCTCGTGGAATTTCAGTGGGTGATGAGCTACAATATGCTGATGAGGTAACTTTAGGAAGAAGTATTATTAACCGAATTCCGTTTGAAAACTCTTTATAATTTTAATGAAACTATCCATAATCATAGTAAATTATAACGTCAGATATTTTTTGGAGCCATGTTTGCAAAGTGTGCAAGATGCACTTGTAGATATTGATTCTGAAATTATTGTGGTTGATAATAATTCGCCAGATGATAGTTGTAAAATTGTTGAAGAACGATTTTCTGATGTAACTTTGATAGCTAATAAAGAAAATTACGGATTTGCAAAAGCCAATAATCAAGGTGTTTCTAAAGCACGTGGGCAATATGTACTGATTTTAAATCCAGATACTATTGTAGCTAAAGATACTTTTACAAAGATTTTAGATTTTGCTAAGACTAGACATAATTTTGGAGCATTAGGAGTGAAGTTGATTGACGGTAAAGGAGCGTTTTTATCAGAAAGTAAAAGAGGTATTCCTACACCAACCGTTTCATTTTATAAATTAATTGGGTTTACGAGTAAAAGCACTGGAAAGTACTATGCCAATCATTTAAAAGAGAATGAAACAGGTATTATTGAGGTGCTAGTTGGAGCCTTTATGCTTATGACACGTAAGGTGTATAATGAAGTGCATGGTTTTAACGAGAGTTATTTTATGTATGGTGAGGATATCGATTTGAGCTACAAAATATTGAATAAAGGATATCAAAACTATTATTATGCTGAAGCGCTTACCATTCATTATAAAGGAGAGAGTACAATTAAAGATTCGTTGAGTTTACGTCATTTTCATCAAGCGATGGAGATATTTTATAAGGAACATTTCAAGATAAATAGGGTGTATGACTTTTTTATGCGCCTTGGAATTGAGTTTTGGTATTTGCTAAAATTCTTTGGACTTAAGAAAAAAGTAAAGCCTGATGAATTGCCAACATCCATTGTTTATTTTGGTACTAACAAGCAGGTTTTTGATAAGATGAAAAAAGTATCTTCGAAGGTGAAATTCTTTGAGTATTCTGACATTAAAAATATTAATCGCTTTAAAGCTTACGTTAAAGAGAAAAAAATTAAAGAAGTTATTTTTGATAACAATGATGTTACCTATCATAAAATCATTGCACATATTTTAGAACTAAAAGAAACAGGTTTAACTTTTAAAATTAAACCTAATAACTGCAACTATTTCTTTGGCAGTAATACATCAGAAAGTAGAGGAGAAGTCATCACCTTTTAACTAGTTATTCCTAATTAAACTAATTATTTCTGCATCACCAGTTTGTTTAGCATAATCAATTACGGCATAATTATTTTTGTCTTTGATATCTGTTTTTGCGTTAAATGATAACAGTAATTTGACTAATTCAGTATCTTTTGCAATAAGAGCATACATAATAGCAGTTTTTCCTGCAGAATCTTTTCCTTCAATGTCAGCTCCTAGTTTCAATAATCCTTCAGCTAAAGTTATGTTACTTGTATATATTGCTGCTATTAATGGAGTGCCATTTTTAGATTGGATATTAATGTCTTTAGCACATTCAGCTAAATACAATGCAACTTTATTATTGCCATAATAGGTGGCTAAAACAAGTGGAGAGTCACCTCTCGCATTTATAGTATTAATGGTGTCTTTGTTGCTGTTTACTAAAATAATTAAGTCAGTAAGAGTTCCATTTCTGGCAATATCAAAAATATCAGTCTGCCCAAAACCTGAATAAAACGCAAAGAATAACACGAGGGTAAAAACTTTTTTCATCAAGAAAAATAAATTTATTGGATAACGATTCTTTTCATTGCTTTTAAGTTGTTATCACCTAAAAGAAGTGCAGCATACATGCCAGATTTTAAATCAGACAAATCAATACTGTTTGTAGATTGCTCGCGATAATTGATTTCTTTTACAACTCTACCCATCATGTCATATACGGCAATGGAATTTATTTCTCTTCCATTTTCTATATTGATTTTTCCTGTACTTGGGTTCGGATAAAAAACTACAGCATTCAATACATTGTTATAATCCTCGATAGATAGTGTATTATTAAAAGTAATAAGTACACCTCCTGGGCTATGACCGCCCATGAATCCAACCGAATCAAAATTAGTTCCTGCAGACCCATATCCCCAAATGAGATTTGTCGTACTGCCATCTGCTGTTGGAAAATCGTATGAGCTTGCATTTGTACCATTTCTAGGCCTGGTCAAAACAATAGTTCTAATAGTTCCGTCATTTGTATCACTCGAAACGCTAATATCTTGAGTAGCTACAAGGCTTCCTTTATTGTGAAAGCCAAGAATACGCTCTTCAATCGTGCCTCCATTTTCTTTGAAAATAAGTGTGTAAGTACCGCTCATTGCTGTGCCGTCAAAACCAATGCCAAACCATCTTGTTTGTGGACCAGTAACTGTTAAGGTAACAACATCTGTACCTGTATTTACAGTAGCATTCAAAGAGATATTTTGTGTAACAAAATCGAGATCTCCAGTTGTGATTGATTGACTAAAAGTAATAAGGGTAAAAAATAATGCAGAAAGAAATAGTAGTTGTTTTTTCATGGTATGTTCGTTTTTATCAAAAATAATAAAAAAGATTTAAAATCTTTTATTCTTGAAGAGTTTAACATATTGGAACGAAAAAACCGGAGTAGCTTACAGATTGCTATTTCTTTTCTCTAAAACTTTTGTAGAGTTTAATTCCGCCCATTAAAAGAAGGCTAACAGCAATAATACCAACTACACCCCATATCCAATTGATAGTGCTTTTTAAAACGACTAGAAATACGATTGCAAACAGTAGAATTGTTGCAACTTCATTCCAAACCCTGAGCTTAAAAGATGAATAGCTGACAATGTCATTTTGTAATTGCGAATAAATTTTTTGACAAGCCAACTGATAAATAAATAATAACCCTACAAAACCAAGTTTTATCAGCATCCATGATTCTGTTAACAATACAGGTCTCAAAACAAGCATCCAAATAGCAAATATAGTTGTTAAAATTGCAGAAGGCCAAGTAATCATATACCATAACCGACTACTCATAATTTTGTACTGTTTCTGTAAAATCTCTTTTTCAGGGCTTGGTTTTTTATTGGCTTCGGTTTGATAAATAAACAAGCGAACGATATAGAACAGTCCTGCAAACCAAGTGATAACAAAAATGATGTGGAGTGATTTTAGATATAAAAAATCCATAGTTTAGCTTTTAATATTTATTATTATTATCTATTTTTCTACACCTTAGCTCCATTCTTTCACCCAATTTGTAACTACATCTACCCAATCATCGTTGTCATTCATACACGGAATGTGTTTGTAATTTTCTCCACCAGCTTCTATAAATTGATTCTTTCCTTCCATAGCAATTTCTTCTAGGGTTTCTAAACAATCAGTGACAAAAGCTGGTGTAATTACTACTAATTTTTTAATGCCTTTGTTTGGAAATCTTTCAAGCTCTAAATCAGTATATGGCTTAAGCCAAGGGTCTTTCAATAACCTCGATTGAAATGAATTACTATGTGTTTTTCCATTTAGGTTGAGCAATTTAATAATTTCTTTAGTGGTTTCAAAACATTGGTGACGGTAACAGGTTTTATGAGCAATTGATGAAGTATTGCAACAACTTCCATCTAACTTACAGTGTGATTTTGTAGTATCTGCCAGTAAAATATGTCGTTCTGGTAATCCGTGGTATGAAAATAAAATATGCTCAAAATCCACATCTTTTAAATGATTTTCGATATTAGAAACCATCGCTTTTATATAATTTGGTTCATTATAAAAAACAGGAAATAACTCTAATTTTATCAATGGATATTTATTAGCTAAAATTTCTTTGGCCTTAACTTCAACAGTTTCGTAACTAGACATTGCAAAGTGCGGATACATCGGAATCATCAATATTTCTGTTACCCCTTTTTGATGTAATTCGTCAATTGAATTTTCCATACTCATTGATCCGTAGCGCATACCTAGAGCTACAGGAATATCAATATTTTTTTGGAGTTTAATAGTAAATCGTTTTGAGATAACCTCAAGAGGCGAACCTTCTTTCTGCCAAATTTTTTTATATGCAGCAGCAGATTTTTTAGGCCTCGTATTTAAAATGACACCCTTTACCAATAAAAATCGTTTCCAATAAGGCATATCAATAACGCGTTCATCCATTAAAAATTCATCTAAATATTTACGGACATCTTTGGTACTTGTACTATCAGGTGATCCTAGGTTGATGAGTAAAATTCCCTTCATTTAGTTAGTTTCTTGTTTGGTAAATTGTTTTGGAGTAATACCAAATTTCTTTTTAAATGCTACAATAAAATGGCTTGAGGTGCTATAGCCCACTTGTAATGCTACCTCATTTACATTGTTTTCGTTCTGTAATAATAGCTTTTTGGCTTGATCCATTTTATAATTAAATAGGAAGGTAAAAACAGGCATCCCATATAAATCTTTAAACCCCGTCTTTAGTTTTTTGAGATTAAGCCCAACTTTTTTAGACAATTCGTCAAGGCTTGGTGGTGATGACATTTCTGTAATAATAATATCTTTGGCCTGTTTTATTTTCAAAACGGTATCCTCATTCGCTATAAATGGGCATTGTTCAGTGTCATTGTTATCACTCATGTTTAGGTATAAACTCAACAACTCATACACTTTCCCTCTTGTATAAAGAGACCTTAATGATTCATTTATCTTTTGATTGAATAACTGATGGATAATAGCTTTTACAGAAGTTTTTGTTTTTTTAACCTCAATAATTGGCTTGCCTAGTTTAATGTTTTCAAAATTGAAATAACTATTATCTTCGGTTGAAAATAGAGAATGAAAATGCTTTAATGGTATCAAAATTACAGCCAATTCAGTATCTTTTTTTAACGTATAAAATAAATTTGATGTTGTGTCTTTATAGTAAATCAATCCAGTTTCATCTTTTGTTAAGTCAATTTTACAATGCTCCATATTAAATGCAATCGTACATCCTTTTGACAAGCAAAAATAGATTTGAATATAATTTGCATCTAAATTATGAAAATAGCGTTGTTCTTTTCCTGTATTATTTTTGATGCGTAAGATGTCAAAGCAATCAATTTCGTTATAAAAAGAATCAGGACTTTTATCGTTGTTTTTTCTAATAATAGGTTGAATCTCCATAGCGATACTTTTGTGTTGTACTTGTGTAATTCAATTGCAAAAATACAGTTTTAATCTAATTGTTTTGTTGCAAATTTAGGTTTATTTAATTCTTTTTTACATGACATTTATCAACTTTAAGTATAATAAATACTTATACATTTGCTGAGTATAAGATAATTACACCCTTATTTGTAATTAATCTAAATTGACTAAATAACCAAGAGCGACATAATTAGTTCTTTAAGCGATATTAATTAAAAATCTATCAGTGTACTTTTGGCGATGTTTTATTTGATAAACTAACTATGCAAGAAAAATTAACTTCACAAAAATTATACAATGTAGGTCTTAGTTATAAAAAGGCTGATGTGTTTACTCGAGGTAAATTTAGTATCTCAAATGAAAATCAAATTTTACTTTTAAAAGAAGCAAAAGAAGTTGGTATTGAAGGTCTATTTGTAATTTCAACTTGTAATAGAACTGAAATTACAGGTTTTGCTGAACATCCTTTTCAATTGATAAAATTGCTGTGTAAATATTCTAACGGAACTGTAGATGACTTCATCAAAGTTTCAAATGTAAATAAAGGCACAAAGGCAATCAATCATCTGTTTAGGTTAGCAACTGGGTTGGATAGTCAAATATTGGGTGATTATGAAATTGTTGGTCAGCTAAAGAAATCATTTAAGCAGGCAAAAAGCCTGGGCGCCTCGAATGCTTATTTGGAGCGTTTGCTAAATTTAGTATTGCAGGCGAGTAAAAAAGTAAAGAATAAAACCAAGTTGAGTTCTGGAACCACATCGGTCTCTTATGCTGCTGTACAGTACATCATCAAAAATTTGCCAAACCATAATTCTAAAAATATATTGATTTTTGGTTTTGGGAAAATGGGTAAACATACCTGTAAAAATTTAGCCGAATATACTCAGAATAAGGATGTGAGTCTGATAAACAGAACCCATTCAAAGGCTGTTAATTTTGCTCTTGAGCATGAAAATATTAGAGTTGCGGATTATAGTAATTTAGTGGATGAAATCTCTAATGCAGATATTTTAATAGTATCAACAGGTGCCAATGAGCCAACTGTTACAAAAGATATGATTCCTCCTAATAAGGACTTATTGATTTTAGATTTGTCTATGCCAAAAAATGTTGCTGAGGATGTTAAATTAATGGATGAAATCACCTTAGTTAATGTAGATGAGTTGTCTGTGGTTACTGATGAAACTTTGGCAGTTAGAGAAAGTGAAGTCCCAAAAGCAGAATTGATTATTGATATATATAAAGACGAATTTTTAGAATGGTTAAACCACCGAAGGTTTACACCTGCAATCAATGCTTTGAAACATTCTTTAGAAATCATACAAGAAAATGAAATTGATTTTCATAAAAAAAAGATTCAAAATTTTGATGAAGAACAAGCAAAAATCATAACTTCCCATTTTATACAAAAAATCACAACACAGTTTGTGAAACACCTTAAAGATGAAAATACTACAGCTGTTCAAAGTATCGAAGTAATGCAAAAAGTATTTCCTCTAAATACCGAAAATTAAATGCAGAAGAAAATTAGAATTGGTACGCGCTCAAGTAAATTGGCACTTTGGCAAGCTAGAACTGTTGCCATACAGTTAGAGGAATTAGGACATGATGTTGAAGTTGTAAAAATCGATTCACAAGGAGATTTAGACTTAGAAAACCCATTATACGAAATGGGGATTACCGGAGTTTTTACCAGAACATTAGATAAGGCTTTGTTGAATGATTCCATAGATATCGCAGTTCATTCTATGAAAGATGTACCAACCGTGTTGCCAGAAAAAATAGTGCAAGCTGCAGTTTTAAAAAGGGCAGGTTCGTTAGATGTTTTGGTATATAATGACAGTGAAGAGTCAGCAATACAAAAGGAAGCAACCATAGCTACGGGTAGCTTACGTAGAAAAGCACAATGGCTACATCACTATCCAAATCACACAATTGTTGGCTTACGAGGTAACGTCCATACACGTATGGAAAAGCTAGAAAATAGTGATTGGAACGGAGCAATTTTTGCCCAAGCAGGATTACATCGTGTAAAATTACTCCCTAAAAACCATATCAAATTAGATTGGATGATTCCCGCTCCGGCACAAGGAATTGTAATGATTACTGCGTTGGAATCTGATACAGAGTTGTTAGAGGTTTGTAAAGAAATCAATCATAGAGATACTGAAGTGTGTGCACATATTGAGCGTCAATTTTTACATACCTTAGAAGGTGGATGTTCTGCTCCAATCGGTGCTTTGGCATTTTTTAAGGAAGAACGAATTGTTTTTAAAGGAGCTCTTTTTAGTTTGGATGGAAAGCGTAAAATAGAAATTGATAAGCTAGCTTATATGGTTGATGCTAAAGATTTAGGACAAAAATGTGCTGAAGATATTTTACAGCGTGGAGGTAAAAAGTTGATGATTTCTATGGCGTCTGGTGCTAAAAAAGTCAATGTTCTTTCTACAAAACAATTGGCAACTTCGCAAACCGATTTATTTAATGGTGATATCGGATTTGAAATGAGCGATTTTATTGCAATTCGTTTTAATCGAATGAAACCTTCTATTTTAAAGAATGCACATGCCGATATTGTGATTACAAGTCAAAATGGAGTAGAAGCATTGTTAAATAATTATGCTCCGGTTGAGTTAAATTTTGAAAATATTTATTGTGTTGGACGAAGAACAAAACGATTGATTGAGAAGAAAATAGGTAAAGTTACTCACATGGAAAATTCTGCTAAAGAATTGGCAAATCATATTGTGAGGATGAAGAATATTAAAGAACTCACCTATTTCTGTGGTAACTTAAAACAAGAGGATTTCTCATCAATTTTAGCGAAGAATGAGATTACTGTTGATGCCATTGAAGCCTACAGAACTATTTTAAACGAACGTAAGTTTGAAGATACATTTGATGGAATTCTATTTTACAGTCCATCTGGTGTTCAAAGTTATATTGAAGACAATACGAATAAAGATGCTGTTGCATTTTGTATTGGAGAAACAACGGCGAAAGAGGCAAGAAAGCATTTTGAAAAAGTTGAAGTTTCTAATCTGCCTTCTATAGAACAAGTGATTAAATCAGTGAATAATTATTTTGAATAATAATGTCATTCCCACGAAAGTGGGAATCCATAAATAAAATAGTTTCCGCATCAAGTGCGGAAAGACAAAAAAGATGAACAGAACTAGAAGACTTCGGAAATCAGAAAATATTCGCAGATTGGTGCGGGAAACTAAACTGTCAGTTGATGATTTAATTTACCCTTTATTTATTGAAGAAGGAACAGATATAGAAACTGAAATTATTTCCATGCCAGGAATTAAGCGTTTTTCTTTAGATAAAATTTCTACAGAACTGGATGAAGTTGTTTCATTAAATATTCCGGCAGTTTTATTGTTCGGAATTCCATCTAAAAAAGATGATGAAGGAGCAGAAACATGGAATGAAAATGGAATCATTCAGCAAGCAGTTAGATTCATTAAGAAAAATTATCCGAGTTTATATGTGATTACAGATGTGTGTTTTTGTGAATATACCTCACATGGGCATTGTGGAATCATTTATGAAAATGATGTTGATAATGATGCCACTTTGGTCAATATTGCAAAGCAAGCAATTTCACATGCCCAAGCTGGAGCAGATATGATTGCTCCTTCGGGAATGATGGATGGTACGGTTGCAATGGTACGTGAATCCTTAGATAATACAGGTTTTGTAGACTTGCCAATTATGGCATATTCGGTAAAATATTCATCAGCTTATTATGGTCCTTTTAGAGATGCTGCTGATTCTGCTCCGAGTTTTGGAGATAGGAAAACGTATCAAATGGATCCTACAAATAGAGATGAAGCAATGCGTGAAGCAACTTTTGATGACGAGGAAGGAGCTGATATTTTAATGGTAAAACCTGCATTGGCTTATTTGGATATTGTTAGAGATTTAAAAAATAATTTTGACAGGCCAATTGCATGTTATAATGTTAGCGGCGAATATGCCATGATAAAAGCAGCAGCAGAAAAAGGTTGGATTGATGGTGAAAAAGTAATGATGGAATCTTTGTTATCTATGAAAAGAGCAGGTGCCGATATCATCATCACCTACTTTGCAAAAGAGGTGGCGAGGTTATTAAATTAAAATGTCATTCCCACGAAAGTGGGAATCCAGAAATATAAATAGATTCCGTATTAAGTGCGGAATGACAGAAAGAAAAGATATGAATTTTAAGAAATCAGAAAAACTATACCAAAAAGGACTTATAAACTTAGTTGGAGCGGTAAATTCTCCCGTACGTGCATTTGCATCGGTTGGTGGTAATCCATTGTTTATTAAAAAAGCAAAAGGATCAAAAATCATCGATGTTGACGGAAACAAATATGTCGATTTAGTATTGTCGTATGGTCCAATGATTTTAGGTCATCGACATAAAAAAGTGCAAAAAGCAATAAAAAAATCTTTAAAAAACGGTTACACTTTCGGTGCCTCTACAGAAAATGAAATCAAATTGGCAAAAATTGTTTGTGATGCTTTTCCGGGGATGGATAAAGTTCGATTTGTAAGTTCAGGAACAGAAGCGGTGTTGAGCGCATTGCGTTTAGCTAGAGCATTTACAGATAAAGATAAAATTATAAAATTTGCGGGTTGTTACCACGGACATTCAGATGCATTATTGGTAGCTGCAGGTTCTGGATTGGCAACTTTGAGTATACCTGGAAGTAAGGGTGTGCCGAATGATGCGGTTAAAAATACGTTGATTGCTGATTACAATAATTTGGCCTCTGTTCAAAAGCATATTGATGAAAACAAGGATATTGCAGCCGTAATTATTGAGCCAGTTGGTGGTAATATGGGTGTTGTATTACCTCAGGGCAATTTCTTAAAAGACTTAAAAGGCTTGTGTGAAGCAAATGGAATTCTATTAATTGCCGATGAGGTAATGACAGGATTCCGTTCCAAATTTGGAGGAGCTCAAGATTTGCTTAATGTTGAAGCTGATATCACCTGTTTAGGAAAAGTAATTGGTGGCGGTTTTCCTGTTGGAGCCTATGGTGCTCGAAATGAAATTATGGAAATGGTTTCTCCACTAGGGGCTATGTATCAAGCAGGAACTTTGTCTGGTAACCCAATTGCAATGGCTTCTGGTATTGCAACTTTGACAGAATTAAAGAAGCAAAATCCTTATCAGGAGTTTGATAATACCGCAGAGAAGATTGAAAGTTATTTATTGAATTCAGCTAAAAAATATAAAGTAGATGTGACTGTAAATCGATTCGGTTCAATGATCAATCCATTTTTTACCAAAGAAACTGTGATTGATTTTGCATTAGCACAAACAAGTGACACGGAAAAATTTGGAGTCTTCTTTTGGGAAATGATTCATAATGGAGTCTTTTTACCACCATCACAGTTTGAGGCTTGGTTCTTATCATCGGCATTGAGTGATGATGATTTGAATAAAATTAAATTAGCAATTGATACCGCAATAAAGAAAGTGTCAGGTATTTAGTATCTGGCATCAAGTATTTAGTATCAGGTATTTCTAAAAAAGATGTTTATGCATAATTTTAAAGAATTGAATGTTTGGAAAGAGTCGAAAGATTTGTGTGTATTAGTTTATAAATTAACTAAAATTTTTCCTACTTCAGAAAAATACGGAATTATTTCTCAGATAAACCGCTCTTCGGTTTCAATACCATCGAATATTGCAGAAGGTGCAGGAAGAAATAGTAATAATGATTTTGCTAGATTTATCCATATTGCTACAGGTTCATCATTTGAATTAGAAACACAATTAATGATTGCTTTTGAGATTGGCTATATTGATAATGAAAATTTCGAAAAGGTTATAAATCAATTAAATAAAATTCAAAAAATGCTGGTTAGTTTTAATAAGCATTTAAAACAAAATTAAAAGTGCCAGATACAAGGTACTCAAATACAAGATACTATAATAAATGAAAAACGATTTATTTTTAAGAGCATTAAAAGGAGAAAAAGTTGAGCGTCCACCAGTATGGATGATGCGTCAAGCAGGAAGATTTTTGCCAGAGTTTATGGCAATTCGTGAAAAGTATGATTTCTTTACACGTTGTAGAACACCAGAATTAGCAAGTGAAATTACCGTGCAACCAATCAGAAGATTTGGTATGGATGCTGCAATTTTGTTTTCTGATATATTGGTAATTCCACAAGCCATGAACATTGAGGTGCAAATGAAACCTAATTTTGGACCTTATTTGCCAAATCCAATTCGGACTCAAAGTGATGTTGATAATGTTATTGTTCCAGATGTACATGTGGAATTAGATTATGTCTATCAAGCCATAAAAGCAACGAAAGAATTGTTGAATGATGAAGTGCCGTTAATTGGTTTTGCGGGGTCTCCCTGGACAGTTTTTTGTTATTGTGTGCAAGGTCAAGGGTCAAAAACATTTGACAAAGCAAAAGAGTTTTGTTTTACAAATCCTGTTGCTGCACATCAAATGTTACAAAAAATTACGGATACGACGATAGCCTATTTAAAAGCAAAAGTAAATGCAGGTGTTGATGTTGTTCAAATATTCGATTCTTGGGGAGGAATGTTATCTCCAGTTGATTATCAAGAGTTTTCTTGGAAATACATCAACCAAATTATTGAAGCATTAAAAGATGATGCTCCTGTAATTTCTTTTGCAAAAGGATGTTGGTATGCTCTAGAAGATATGGCGAATTCTAATGCATCTGCTTTGGGTATAGATTGGACGGTGACTCCAGAATTTGCACGGAAAGCAACTCAGAATAAAATTACATTGCAAGGTAATTTTGATCCAGCGCGATTGTTGTCTTCTCCTGCAACCATTAAAGAAATGGTTAAGAAAATGATTGATGATTTTGGTAAAGATCAATATATTGTGAATCTAGGTCATGGTATTTTGCCAAATGTTCCTTTAGAAAATGCGAAGGCATTTATTGATGCCGTAAAAGAATATTAGATGATTGATTTAGGTGATTTTTCGATAGTTATTTTGGACTTGGCTGATGCTGAAAGTCTAAATGCAATGTTATTGAAAAACACTGAAAGATTCCAACGATATTTTCCGAAGACATTAAAGCAAAATTTAAATTTGGAAATGACAAAAGAGTATATTCTAAAAAAGAAATCATTGTTTGATGCTGGAGAAGAATATACGATGGGAATTAAAGATATAGCTTCTAAAAATATTGTAGGATTGGTGATTCTAAAAAACATCAATAGAAAAATAGCTGATGCTGAAGTTGCATATTGCTTAGATGCCGATTTTGGAGGTAAGGGACTAATGACTAAATCAGTCAATAAAATCTGTGAGTTTGCAAAAGAAAAAGCTGATTTAAAATCACTTTTTATTATAGCACATAAAACAAATATCTCCAGTGTTAGAGTTGCTGAAAAAACAGGATTTATTTGGAGTGAAACAGAATTTAAAAGCTACACTCCTGTTAACGAAACTGAGCCGATTGATATGGAAAAGTTTGTAATAACATTATGAAAAAAAAGCTATACATACTTGTTGTTTTGTTTTTTCCAATTATATTTTTCGCACAAGAGTTTAGAACAACTCGCGAATTGAGTCAAATATTTTCTGAATCTGAAATTACAGATATTAATACGTTAGTAGATTATTTTGAAAGCAAATTAAAAGTTGAAGGAAAGGCAATTGAGCAATGCTATAAAGATTGGTTTTGGACATTACAGAATGGAGGATTTGAAAGTGAGTATAAATTAGAAATTTTTACTTTTGAAAATCAGCTCAAAATTTATGAGGAAATTAATCAAGAAACTTTTAATGAGATTTGGGCTTTTGAGAGTTACTATATTGAGACTACAGATGCAGCTTTGAAATCGATTCGACCAAATCTTCAAGGGAAATATTTAGATTATCTAAGATTAATTGGGCAAAAGAGACTAGAAGTTGAAGAATATGTTAAGTATGTTGAATCGAGTGATGAGTATGGTCCAATATTTATGGGTAACCTTTTTACACAAAAGAATGAATCAAATAATAATTGGGGATTTAGAAATGGATTTCAAGATTATAATGACAGAATACAATTAATGATAATTACATTGACATCTGTTGATTTATTTTATAGAAAAGAAAAATGGCAAAAATAATTTTATTCATAATACCTGATACTAATTACTGAATACCAGAAGCCTTTAAAATATGAACACCAAACTAATTCAAAAATATAATATTCCAGGACCGAGATATACAAGTTATCCAACTGTGCCTTTTTGGGATAAAGATGGAATTGCACCAGACGATTGGAAACAATCAACTATCAAATCTTTTAATGAGAGTAATGATTTAGAGGGAATCAGTGTTTATATTCATTTACCATTTTGTGAAAGCCT
Organism: Flavobacteriaceae bacterium; assembly: GCA_045047075.1. GTDB lineage: Bacteria > Bacteroidota > Bacteroidia > Flavobacteriales > Flavobacteriaceae > Urechidicola. The sequence continues at coordinate 1,525 of JASFYP010000028.1, read as the reverse complement.
ATGTACTTTTTGCGCATGTCATAAAAAAATTACCAAGCGCCATTCAGTTGAAGAACCTTATTTAGAAACCGTTTTAAAAGAATGGAAATTGTATTGTGAGTTGTTTGATTCGAAACCAATTATCAGAGAGATACATTTGGGCGGTGGAACACCAACTTTTTTCTCTTCTGAAAACTTGTCTAAACTTATCAATGGAATCTTTGATTCCGCTGATAAGCACACTGATTTTGAGTTTAGTTATGAAGGGCATCCAAATCATACATCTAAAGAGCAGTTGCAAACTTTGTATGATTTAGGCTCTAGAAGAAATAGTTTTGGGATTCAAGATTACGATTCAACAGTTCAAAAAGCGATCCATCGTGTGCAGAGTTTTGAGCAGGTAAAAAAAGTGAATGATTGGTCGCGAGAGGTTGGGTATACTTCTATTAGCCATGATTTAATTTTCGGACTTCCTTTTCAAACCGAAGAGAGTATCAGAGATACTATCAAAAAAACAATCGCTTTAAAACCAGACCGAATTGCCTATTACAGTTACGCGCATGTGCCTTGGATTAAAGGTGTAGGGCAACGAGGTTTTAACGATAATGATTTGCCAAAGGATGAAGAAAAACGTCACTTATATGAATTAGGAAAACAATTATTTTTTGATGCAGGCTATATCGAAATTGGGATGGATCATTTTGCATTGCCTTCTGATTCTCTGAATGTCGCACTTGAAAATAAAAAACTCCATCGTAATTTTATGGGTTATACTGCGGGTAAAACTGAGTTGATGATTGGCTTAGGAATGTCATCTATCAGTGATTCTTGGTATGCTTTTGCTCAGAATGAAAAAAATATTGATGATTATCAAGAACGAGTGAATAAAGGTGAGATTCCGATTTTTAGAGGACATTTGTTAACAGATGAAGACTTAGTTATCAGAAAGCATATCTTGGATTTGATGTGTAATTTAGAAACGGAGTGGAATGATAATTTGACTAAAAATCAAAAAGAAAATATACTGAATCAATTACAAGAATTGTCAAAAGATAATTTGTTAGAATTTTCAGATAACAAACTCAAAGTGAAAGAAGAAGGGCGTATGTTTGTGCGTAATGTTTGTATGGCATTTGATTTAAGACTTCAAAAAAATAAACCTGATACAAGAATTTTCTCTACTACTATTTAGGTAAAATTTTAAAAATACATTCACCCCGTGACTTTAAGTCACGGGGTGAATAGTTAAATAATTACCATCACCGCAATCGCTTTTTTATTAAATTATTCGTATTGAATTATAAGATATCATTAGTAATGATGAATATAATTTAATCGAATCAATGTAAAATTAATAATAATTCAAAATAGCCCTTATGTTTTAAATCAATTTAAGGTATCAAAGCAATACTTTTCGTAAATTTGCGACAATCAAACAAAAATAAAAATGGCAAAATTTGAATTAAAACTTCCTAAGATGGGCGAAAGTGTTGCTGAGGCAACAATTACTTCATGGCTCAAAGAAGTTGGCGATAGAATTGAATTG
>JASFYP010000027.1:0-21843 GCA_045047075.1 Flavobacteriaceae bacterium | reverse complement strand
AGGAGGTATTCTAATTATAACTGTAGATGTAGGTGATTCTAATGCGTATATCAGAAATTGTATCATACGTAATAATTATGCAGTCAATGAAGGGGGAGGAATATTTGTTTCCAAAAGGGCTGAAATATACAATTGTAAAATTTATTCTAACCAAACAGATAATTCAGGTGGTGGTATTTCTATAAGTACAAATGGTAGAATCTACAATTCATATGTTGTAAACAATAAAAGTGTAAATTTTGGTGGTGGTATTAAAATTACAGGGATTAATAGCGCTCCAAAAGTAATAAATTGTGTAATAGCCAATAATGAATGTGAAAATTATGGAGCAGGAGCATATCTAAGTGAAGGCTACCTTAATAATTGTACCATAGTAAATAATGGTGGTAATGGAGTTCATTTTGGCTCCTATGGAAGTACTTTTAATGGTATTATTTGGGGAAATAGTACTTATCAATCAACTCACATAGCATCAAATAATTCTCACCAAATTGAGAACAATATTATTCAAGATATTTCAACAATAGGCACCAATATTGGAATTTCAAGTGCAAATAATGGGGCTATATATGGCGAAAATTACCCGAGATTTACAAAACCTACAACCTTTACAGGTAATGCAACAACACCAGAACAATTAGATGAAATATTAAATGCAGATTGGTATATAAATCCACAATCTGCTGCTATTGATTTTGGGGATAATTCTTCATATCCAGTTACAACGGATACACCAATAGTTGATATTATTGGAAACAACAGAACAATAAATACAACAATGGATGCGGGAGCTTTTGAAGCTTTAACAAATGTAGTAACTAATGAGGCAACAAATCAACAACCAACTTCAGCCGATTTAAATGGGGAAGTACTTTTTGCAGAAACTTCAAATACTATTCAAAGAGGATTTGTTTATGCAACAACAGAAAACTTTGATGTTACTACAGCAACATCAATTACTAATTCAAGTAATGGCATTGGCACATATACAGATAACATTACCAGCTTAATCCAAAATCAGTTTTATTATTATAAAACTTGGGTTCAATTTGATGGAGTAAAATATTATGGTGCTGAAAAATTATTTAACACAAGTAATCTTGTGGCCTACTATCCTTTTAACGGAAATGCCAATGATGAAAGCGGAAATGAAAATCATGGAAATGTAAGTGGTTCAACCCTTACAATTGATAGATTTGGAAATCTAGATAGTGCTTATGAATTTAATGGCATTGACAATTTTGTTCAAGTGGCAAATAGCAGTTCTTTAGATATTACTAGCAATGAGCTCACTATAAATATGTGGCTATATAATGATAATCCTGATTCTAGTAATTTATGGAAAGGAATTTCAAAAGGAGGATATGATACTGGAAATGGATATGAATTGATTTTTACCAATGACCCTAGTAATATTAATGGAAGATTATCTTTAAACATTGGTGGAGGCGGATATTTTATCAGTGATTTTAATTCTTATAATAATCAGTGGATTATGATTACAGGCACTTTTAACAATGGTGTAGGGGAAATTTATATAAATGGTATTGAGCAGTCAAAGACACAACAAGGAACAATTAACTTAATATCTAGCACAAGTGATTTATTTATTGGAAGAAGAAATCCTGCAAATAATTATGCTGGATTTGTTAAAGGAAAGATAGATGACGTCCGAATTTATAGCACCGAATTATCAGTTACCCAAATATTAAATTTATTTAACAATAATGCCTTAATCGTTGAAAAATACGACACCATTACAAAAAATAAATTTTATGTAAACAACAATATTTTATATTTTAAAAGCACTCAAAACTTAACTGAAATAAATAACATTGAAGTTTACAATTTACTTGGGCAACAAGTATTTGAAACTTCAAAAATTGAGAAAGAAATTTCACTAGAACCATTAAAACTTGGTGTTTATATTTTAAAAGTAACTAATAATAGTAGCCACATCCAAACACTTCGGTTTTTAATTTATTGAATTCCTATAAAAAAATATTATGAAACAAAAATAACAATAACAAGTATTGCATTTATTCTCTTAGGATTAGGAGGATTACACGCACAAACGGCAACACCTCCTTTAATTGGTAATGGAACTAGTGGAACTCCGTATGAAATTTCTACATTGGATAATTTGTATTGGTTAACTCAAAATTCTACCGAATGGGATAAATATTATATTCAAACAGTAAATATAGATGCCTCAAGCACGAATGTTTGGGACACAAATGTTGGTTTTACACCAATAGGTAATGTTACAACTGCTTTTACAGGTTCTTATGATGGTCAGGGAAATACAATCGATGGTTTATTTATTAACAGACCGGTGGAGGATTATGTTGGTTTTATTGGTAGGAAAAATGGACCCGTTAAAAATTTGGGCATCACCAATGTAAATATTACAGGAAAAAACAGTGTTGGAGGTCTTGCAGGATATGCTGCTGGTCTTGTAGATAATTGTTCCAGTTCTGGTACTGTCACAGGAATTGTGGGAGTGGGAGGTTTAGTAGGAGGAATTCCAGATACCAATAATGGATCGTCAACAACTAGCAATTCTCATAGTACTTGTGATGTATATGGTTTTCAAAGTGTAGGAGGTTTGGCAGGGTCAAATGGAGATGTAGTTAGTAATTGCTATAGTACAGGAATAGTAACTGGTGGAACAGGAGGAAGAACTGGTGGGTTAATAGGATTTACATGGTATGCTACTACATCTTCTTGTTATAGTGAGAGTGCAGTAACAAGTGGCGGAAATAATACGGGAGGATTAATAGGATTAAATGGTAGTTCAAATATACTTAATTGTTACAGTACTGGCTCTGTAAATGGGGTTTCTTATGTCGGTGGGTTAGTAGGGAGTCATCAAAATTACAACATTACAAATAGTTATTGCATAGGTTTTGTAAGTGGTAGTGGTAGTTTTGTAGGAGGGCTTGTAGGAGATGGAGGTTGGGGTGCACATAATTCATTTTGGAATACTGAAACAACCGGACAAGGAATAAGTTCTGGTGGAATTGGGGCAACAACATTAGAAATGAATTCATTATGCACGTATGTTGATGGTGTTGACGCTGCTTGGGATTTTATGCTCGAATCTTTAAATGGTAGCAGTGATGTTTGGGGAATGAATGCTACTGTTAATGATGGTTACCCTTTTTTAGCTTGGCAAGGGTTTACTCATACGGCTCCTACTTGCGCATTAGGAATTGAGAAAATTGAAAACATAAAAGAAAGTAATTTTTACATTAATAACAATACACTTTATTTTAAAAAAACACAAAACTTAACCGAAATAAATAAAGTTGAAGTTTATAATTTATTAGGTCAAAAAGTGTTTAAAACTTCAGCCATTGAAAACCAAATTTCATTTAGTGCTTTGCAAAATGGGGTTTACCTTTTAATTGTTAAAAACAAAGAGAGTCAATACGCTGTATTAAAATTTATTATTATGTAAAATAAAAAATTATATGATAGAAAAAATGACTTTTGAAGCAAGATTTATAGCATCCTTTTCAAGGTGTTTTTTTGCCAGTTTATGAAGCTCTAAAAGGCGAGTTTTAGTATTCTTGATTTGAAGAATCGTATTAATTTCTGTATTGCTTTTAAACGCCTCTATTTCTTCATCAGAAGGGATTCTCTCTACATTCCCCAACCGCCCAATATTGTTGTTTGATAACACTTCAGTTTCAAAAATATGCTTAGGCAATTGATCAACTCCTATTCCTTTTGTGGCAATTGGTTTCGGAATTTCGAACAAAGAATCTTCTGTAACTCTAGAATACCAACTCCCACCTAAACGAGCAACTAAGTCTAATTTTTTAGTATCCAAATCTCCATTTTCATCTAAATACTTATTATCAATATGGATTTGAACTACCCTAGAAATAATCAAATTTCCAGCTCCACCTTCATCTCCCAATTCAATAATATCATCCACCACACACTCAAAAGAAACCGGAGATTCTGCAACTCTTGGTGGTTTTACTTTTAAGGAAGGTACTTCTGTAAATCCTGCTTTTACAAATTCGTTTTCACCTTTTTCATATTCGGTGCTTGCCAAAGACATCTGCTCAACAATCGGATAATTCACAATATTAATTACCACTTCTTTCACCTCTTTTACATTTTCCAACGTATGCTTTGTAGTATTATCTCTCACTCTACGAGCAGGAGAAAAAATAAGAATCGGCGGATTGGCACTAAACACATTAAAAAAACTAAACGGACTCAAATTTACATTTCCTTCGGCGTCAATTGTGCTTGCAAAAGCAATAGGTCTTGGAGCCACAGCGGTTAATAATATTTTATGAACCTGAACTGTGGTTAATGTAGCCGGGTCTATAGATGTGGTGTTTTTCATTAATTTTTTTAGTTTACAGTGCTGGTAATAATTTTGAACTCACTTCTCCAAACCCGACTCTGATTCCGTCCTTTTCACAATATCCACGCATAATGACCGTATCATTATCTTGGATGAATTTTCGCTCTCCTCCTTCATTGAGTTTTACGGTATGTTTTCCTGCCCATGACAATTCTAACATCGATCCATAAGCGGTATCATCCTTTCCACTAATCGTTCCTGATGCCATTAAATCACCAACCTTAACATTACAGCCATTAATGGTATGATGTGCTAATTGCTGGCTCATATTCCAATACATATATTTAAAATTAGATTTACTTACTACAGTTTCATTGCAATTTTCTGGCTGAATCGCAACTTCTAATTTAATGTCATAATTTTTTAATCCTTCACATTTTAAATATGGTAAAACTTCTGGCTCCTGATCTGGCCCTTGTAATTTAAACGGAGCTAATGCTTCCATCGTTACAATCCATGGAGACATAGAAGATCCAAAATTCTTAGCTAAAAATGGCCCTAGTGGAATGTACTCCCACTTTTGAATATCTCTTGCTGACCAATCATTAAACAACACTTTTCCAAAAATATATTCTTCCGCTTTATCAGTGCTGATGGTTTCTCCTAACTTAGTTTCTTTACCAATTACAAACCCCATTTCTAATTCAAAATCTACTCTTGATGAAGCTTGAAAGGTAGGACTTGTATCATTTGGCAACATCACTTGTCCTTTCGGGCGATACACAGGCTCTCCACTCACAATTATCGACGATGCTCTTCCGTGATACCCAACAGGTAAGTGTTTCCAATTTGGTAACAATGCATTTGCTGGGTCTCTAAACATCATCCCCACGTTGGTCGCATGCTCTATACTCGAATAAAAATCGGTATAATCTCCAATCGAAATTGGCAGGTGCATTGTAACATCTTTTTGAGATTTAAATGCATTACTATCATTTTTCAAAACCGAATTTTCATCACATAGTTCTTGTTGAATTACCTCTCTTATTTTTGATGTTGTTTCTTTTCCTAAAGAAATAAAATCATTTAATATTTCACTTTCAAAAACTGAATTGTCAAAATTTAAGTTGTTTAAAACTCCTGCTTTTGATGCTTCAAATAAATCTAAAACTTTATCACCAATTGCGATACCAACATGCTTATTTGAATTGTTAATTGAAAAAATTCCAAAAGGAATATTATGTATAGTAAAATCTGAATTTTCTGGAATCTGTACCCAAGTGTTCATAGTATATTTTTTAAACTGTAAGTGTTTGTTTTTTTATTAATCGTAATCCATCAGTAATTAATTTACTGTATTTTTTCTGTTCTTTTAGCGCTATTAAATCTTGATGAATTGTTTCTTTTAATGATGAATCTGATTCAAATAACAACTCATACATTTCTAATAATAGTAACCATTCATTTATATATTTTTGATTGATTTCTTCATAAATCACTGTCAACTCTTGAATCTCTAATTGCTCATTTTCTCTAAGGCTTCTCACCTTTTTATACAATTGATGAAGATTTAATTCATCTTCAGAATAACTAATTTTATGTGTCTTGTTTTCTGAAATTTTAAAAACATCTTTAAAAGATTCTGTTGATGCGGGTCCTGCAAAAGCCGAAATAATTTCTTTACCAACTGCCATATCATACACGCCCCACTCTGGTTGAAATAAAACTTGATCTTTATAAGTCACGGTGCAATTTTCAAAAGAAATCAATATAATTTTCCCTTGTAAATCTCGAATTCCTGTAATAATTTCGCCCTCTACTTTTATACCGCCTTCAAACAACAAACTTGTTTTTTTACCTTCGCAAATTCCGTAAACATCTAAGTCGGTTGGAGACATATCTTCAATTGCTAAATTAATGCCTTCTAACTTCCCAATCGGACTTCCAAATCCTTCAGAATGATATTCAACTCCATGACCAATCAATTCTTTATCCCTACTTGCTAAAGCTGTTTTTCCTGTAGTCTGAATATAAATAGGTTTCCCATCATCTTCTAAAACATTGGTGAAAACTCCTGATATCTGAATGCCTGTACTCAACTCAATTGTCCCTAAATTTTTAGAGCTAATTAATTTTCGCGCTCCTTTTAATCCTCCTTTTCTAAGTGCCATTTTATTGGCAAACTTCTCCAATACATAACTTAAATGTGCAAAATCAGGAGTTACAAATAATTGTGGTTGCGGCTTGGTAATATCAAAATTAATCGTTGCAGCATCAATGGTATAAGGTCGTTTTTCGACATGATTTTTTAAACACAATTCACTCTCGCCAATTGACGACAACAATCCCGCACCATAAATTTTTGGATTCTCCAATGTACCAATCAATCCATATTCAACAGTCCACCAATGCAAGTTTCTAATTTGTGCCATTTCAGACAATTCACCCATATCATTTTGAACTTCATTTACCTTTTCAATTGCCTTTTCAATTGCTTCTTCAGGTGTATTTGGATCTTCCTTAATGATAGATAAATATCGCACTGCCTCATACAACTCAAAATCTTTTGACGATGAAATTGCTTTGCTTCCAATCTCACCAAATCTTCTTAAATACTCAGCATATTCAGGACTTGCAATAATTGGTGCATGACCCGCCGCCTCGTGAATAATATCTGGAGCAGGGGTGTATTCGATATGATCTAGTGTTCTAATATCCGACGCAATCACCAAAACATTATAAGCTTGGAATTCCATAAAAGCATTCGGAGGAATGAATCCGTCGACCGAAACTGCCGCCCAACCTATCTCTTTTAAAATACGATTCATGCCTTCCATTTTTGGAATGTAATCAATAGAAATTCCTGCTTTTTTCAAGCCTTCTAAATAATACTCATGAGCTGTTTTTTTGAGATAATCGATGTTTAATCGCATCACATAACGCCATACTGCTTGGCTTTGAGCAGTATATTCATCGTAAGGTTGTTTAACGATAAACTTGTGTAAATGCTTGGGCAACCGCTTAGTTATACTATTTAACTCGGGTTGATATACTAAATTATCAGACATTTATGATGGTACAGTTTTTATAATGTTCCTCTGTTTTCTTGCTCCCTTTCAATTGCTTCGAACAATGCTTTAAAGTTACCTTTTCCAAATGATTGAGCACCTTTTCTTTGAATAATTTCGAAAAACATGGTTGGTCTGTCAACAACAGGTTTTGTAAATAATTGCAATAAATACCCTTCTTCGTCTCTATCTATTAATACCCCATGCTTTTTAAGAACTTCAATATCTTCATCAATGTCACCGACGCGTTCTAGTAAATCATCATAATAGTTTTCTGGAACATATAAAAACTCAACTCCACGATCTCTCATTTGTGAAACAGTTGAGACAATATCATCTGTTGCTACTGCAATATGTTGTACTCCTGATCCATTGTAAAAATCTAAATATTCTTCAATTTGTGATTTCTTTTTTCCTTCAGCTGGTTCGTTAATTGGGAATTTAACTCTCCCGTTACCATTACTCATCACCTTACTCATCAAGGCAGTAAACTCGGTAGAAATATCATTATCATCGAAAGAAATGATTTGTGCAAAACCCATTGTTTCAGCATAAAATTTACACCAAATATTCATTTCATGCCAATTTACATTCCCCACCATGTGATCGATAAATTTTAAACCTACATCTTTTGGATTGTAATGCGATTCCCATTTTTTATACCCTGGTAAAAAGATACCATTGTAATTTTTACGCTCTACGAAAATGTGAACAGTTTCTCCATAAGTGTGAATTCCAGAGCGCACTACATGACCATCTTTATCTTCCTCTTTTGTAGGTTCCATAAAAGGTTTTGCACCTCTTTTTACGGTTTCTTCAAAAGCAGATGTAGCATCATCAACCCACAATGCAATAACTTTTACACCATCGCCATGTTTATTGATATGCTCATTTATTAAGCCATCCTTTTCTAAAGAAGTCGTTAAAACCAATCTGATTTTGTCTTGCTTTAATACATACGAAACTTTGTCTTGTACACCTGTTTCTAATCCCGAAAATGCTTCGGATTGAAAACCAAATGCAGTTTTGTAAAAGTGAGCGCTTTGCTTAGCATTACCCACATATAGCTCTACATAATCTGTTCCTAATAATGGTAAAAAATCATCTGCATCATCAAACAATTTCTTTAATCCGTATTCTGTGTTTTGTAAATCTTTTAAATTTCTTATTTCTGTTGACATGGTGTTTAATTTAGGATGTATGACTAAACGACATAAGACTTAAGACAATTAGGCCTCAAGTTTATTCATAAAGTTATATATCATGTTTTGTATTTTGTTTATTCTATTTTCTACTTCTTTAAATTTCTCTTGACTTATATATCCAATTTTAAAAGCAATAATTATTTGAGTTTCCCATTCAAAAGCAGAACCTAAACTTGTTTCTAAAAAAGTTTTAAAATGTTTAGACGAACTCTTACTTGTGCCTTCTGCAATATTAGACGGAATTGAAACTGAACACCTATTTAATTGACTTGTTAATCCGAATTTTTCCTCATTTGGAAATTTATTTGTCATTTTATAAGTCTCAATTACAAGCTCTAAACTCTCTTTCCAAATAATTAATTTTTTAAAATTATGCTGCATTTTTAAAATTTTAGAATAAATGATTTAAGACGTTTCCTCAGTCTTACATCGTACGTCTTTTCGTCGTACATCATTTAAGAAATCCACGACTTATGATAATCTTCTACTTGTAATTTTAATGCTTCTTCTGTAATTGACATTGGGCTAAACGGATCTATCATTACCGCTAATTCTCCTGTTTCTCTTTTCCCAACAGACCTTTCTATTGCTCCTGGATGTGGTCCATGTGGAACACCCCCTGGGTGTAATGTTATTTGCCCTTTTTCGATATTATTACGACTCATAAAATCACCATCAATATAGTATAATAATTCTTCAGCATCAATATTTGAATGATGATAAGGGGCGGGAATTGCCTTTGGGTGATAATCGTACATTCTCGGCACAAAACTGCAAACTACAAATCCTGCTGATTCCCAAGTTTGGTGAATTGGAGGTGGCATGTGGATTCGCCCTGTAATTGGTTCAAAATCATGGATAGAAAAAGCATAAGGGTAATTAAATCCGTCCCAACCAACAACATCAAAAGGATGGTTGCTGTAGGTATACTCCCACATAATTCCTTGCTTTTTAATCTTAACTAAAAAGTCTCCTTTTTCGTCATGAGCTTTTAAATCTTCTGGTAATCGCATATCGCGTTCACAGAAAGGAGAATGTTCTAACAATTGCCCAAAATTGTTGCGATATCTTTTAGGTGTAAAAATCGGTTGAAAAGATTCGATATATAAAATTCTATTTTCTTCCGTATCAAAATCCATCTGATAAATAGTTCCTTTTGGGATGATTAAATAATCACCATACTTAAAAGAGATATTTCCATAATTTGTTCTTAATGTTCCTGAACCAACATGGATAAATAGCATTTCATCGGCATCTCCATTTTTATAAAAGTAATTTTTAGAAAAAGATTTAGGGGCTGCCAAACCAATATGTAAATCGTTGTTTACAAATAGGGTTTTTCTACTATCTAAAAAGTCGTTTTCGGGTTGCAAAGAAAACCCTTTAAAGCTTAATGCTTTCATGTTTTTTTCAACTGCAACCTTAGGAGCAACAGACCCCATATTTTTTATTTCAGATACTACAGTTGGCGGATACAAGTGATACAATAATGATGACATACCTGCAAAGCCAGCAGTACCAAACAACTCTTCTTGATACAAACCTCCTTCAGGGTTTTTAAAAGTAGTGTGTCTTTTTGGTGGAATTTTCCCTAAGCTATGATATCTTGACATAATGTGTCTTATTTATAAATTGATGAAAGCCCTTTTATTAAAACAGTATTTGCTTTTCGGTTTCCAATAGTAATTCGTATTCCATTTGGCGCACCAAACTTATCGCATGGTCTAACCATAATTCCAAATTCGAGCAACTTACTTGTAAACAAATGCAACTCCATTGGTGGGTCAAGGAAAATAAAATTTGTTTGTGTTGGCCAATAGTTAATTCCTAAATTTTCAAACTCACTATACAGCCATTCTTTTTCAGTTTTTATTAAATCAATCGTATTATTTAAATGATCTAAATCTTCTAAAGCGGCAATTCCTGCAACTTGTGACAAGGTATTAATCATGAAGGGGCGTTGAATATTCTCAATATAAGCAGTGATTTTTTCAGTTGAAATTCCATAGCCTAAACGGATTCCTGCCAATCCATACGACTTAGAAAAACTATGAACTCCAATCACGTTTTTACCTTGGTTAATATAATCAATTGCTCTTGGATAATCAAGAGCATCAGAAAAATGGTAATAAACCTCATCATAAACTACTACTACATGATTCGGGACATTGTTGATAAGAGAATCCATTTTCTCTTTGTTTGTATAGGTTCCGGTTGGATTGTTAGGATTTGTAATAAAAAGAATTCTTGTTTTTTTAGTGATTGCATTCAAAATTGCTTCGACATCTAAAGTATAATGTACCGGCTCTAATGGCACATCAACAACAACAGCTCCCTCACCTTCTATCAAGTTTTTGTATGCAATAAAAGTAGGGGTGCTAATGATACACTCTAAACCTGGAGTTAAAAAAGCCCGTGTTATCAATTCTAAAATTTCACTTCCGCCATTTGCTGTAAAAATAGTTTGAGGAGTAAATACTGGAGAGGCTTTACAAATAGCCTCTTTTAATAAGGCGTCATCTCTAAATCCATATTCATGTAAATTTGAAATATTATCGGCGATTGCTTTCATCGCTTTTGGAGATGGTCCTAAGATATTTTCATTCGATGATAATTTCCATAATTCATCAAAATTTGTAGATTGTTTTAACTCGCTTCTTGTAATGCCTCCATCATAATCTTTCTGATTGATAAAGGTCTTAAATATTGTATTTGAATCTCCCATAAAAGCTAAATTACTTTAATAATTAATTGTATTTTACGTTTATCCTCTCTTTTAAAAGATATTCAGTCTTTTATTCTGTATATATGATTATTACTGTGTATAAATTCTTTAAATTTGAAAAAATGATTGTTTAAACAAAAAATAAGATGAGTTATAAGTTAGATAAAACCGATTATAAAATTCTTGGATTATTGCAAGAGAATTGCAGGATTACTACTAAGAAATTATCCGAAAAACTAAACCTATCGACCTCTCCTGTTTTTGAACGTATCAAAAAATTAGAAAATGAAGGGTATATAGATAATTATGTAGCCTTGTTAAATGAGCGAAAAATAGGGCTAAAGCAAACTATTTTTATTGGAGTAACACTAAAAGGGCACACGAGAAGTTTTTTAGAGAAGTTTTTAAAACAAGTAAACTCTTTTCCTGAAGTAATGGAATGCTATCAAGTTTCGGGAAACTTTGATTTTCTATTAAAAATTGTAATTGAGGATATGGATGCCTATGAAAAATTTGTACAAACCAAACTATCTTTAATTTCAGAATTGGGAAATGTACATAGCTATATTGCTATTAAAAAAGGGAAACAAACTACCAAATTAGATTTAAAATCGGTTACGGATATGGTTAAGTAATTATAATTTTTTGTATTCTCTAGCCACCACTTCTAATTCGGCATACCAATCTTCGCCAAACTTTCTAATGAGCGCTTGTTTTACAAATTTATACACAGGTACTTGTAACTCTTTCCCTAGTGTACAGGCATCTCCACAAATATGCCATTTGTGATAATTAACCGCTGCAAACTCAGAATACTGCTGTACTCTTACCGGATATAAATGACAAGAAATTGGTTTTTTCCATGAAATTTCTCCTTGATTATAGGCTTCTTCAATTCCACAAAGTGCTATTTCATTTTCATCAAAAAAAACGTAAGCACAATCTTTTCCGTCAATTAAAGTTGTTTCATGTTCACCATCAATTGTAGTAAATAAGCCTTGTTCTTCAATTGCTGCAATGCCTTCTTTTCGCAAAAACGGTTTTACTTTTGGATAGATATCCATTAATATTTTAAGCTCATCCTCATCTAATGGCGCTCCTGCATCACCATCAACGCAGCAAGCTCCTTTGCAGGCCGATAAGTTGCACACAAATTCTTTTTCAATAATATCTTCGGAGATAATTGTTTTCCCTAATTGTATCATGCGGCAAAAATACATTTTTTATTTTGCTATATTGTAGCCAATTATAACGATTATTTTCTATTTTTGCGCCCTCAAAAAACACACTATTATGAATTTTAATTTAAAAGAAATTTTTACTGCTTTTATGGTTCTATTTGCGGTAATAGATATTGTCGGAAATATCCCTTTAGTGATTGATTTACGTAAAAAAGCAGGTCATATAGAATCTGGAAAAGCATCTATTATTGCAGGAATTATTATGATTGCTTTCCTTTTTTTAGGAAAAAGTTTATTGACTGTTATTGGGATTGATGTCAACTCCTTTGCTGTTGCAGGTGCATTTATCTTGTTTTTTATCGCATTAGAAATGATTTTAGGAATTACACTTTATAAAGATGAAGAAAGTAGTACAATGACTGCCTCCGTTTTTCCGTTGGCATTCCCGTTAATTGCTGGTCCTGGAAGTTTAACTACGTTGCTTTCACTACGAGCAGAATTTAATCTTGAAAATATTATTGTTGCAGTTTTACTAAATGTAATTGTAATTTTTATTGTTTTAAAGACTTCGAAAAAAATCGAAAAGGTTATTGGCCCAAACGGGATTCAAATAATTAGAAAAATATTTGGTGTTATTTTATTGGCAATCGCTGTGAAATTATTTGCTGCGAATATTAAGATGTTATTCTAATTAGAATTCTTACCAAAGAAAAAAGAGTTGAATAATCTAAAATAGCTATTCAACTCTTTTTTTTATTTTAGAAATCTATTACTCCACCGTAACAGATTTTGCTAAATTTCTTGGTTGGTCAACGTTTTTATCTAACATCACAGCGATATGATATGATAATAGTTGTAACGGAATTGTTGTCAATAAAGGAGTAAATGCTTCTTCGGTTTCCGGAATTTCAATTACGTGATCTGCAATTTCTTTTACCTGCGTATCACCCTCAGTAACAATCGCAATAATTTTTCCTTTTCGAGATTTTATCTCTTGAATATTGCTCACCACTTTTTCATAATGACCTTTTTTAGTTGCAATCACAACAATTGGCATATTCTCATCAATTAAAGCAATTGGACCATGTTTCATTTCAGCTGCAGGATACCCTTCAGCGTGGATATAAGAAATCTCTTTTAATTTTAGAGCACCTTCTAAAGCAACGGGGAAATTATAGCCTCTTCCTAAATACAAACAGTTTGGAACATCTTTATAGGTCTCTGCAATATGTTTTACGATTTCATCGGATTCCAATAAGGTTTTTACCTTTTCTGGAATCAATTCTAACTCATGTAAATAATTTCTATAACGAGCGGTAGATAGGTTTCCGTTAGCTTTTCCTAATTTTAAAGCGATCAAAGACAACAACGTAATTTGAGTTGTAAATGCTTTGGTTGATGCCACACCAATTTCAGGACCTGCATGTGTATATGCTCCAGAATGTGCTTCACGAGCAATAGATGAACCAACTACATTACAAATTCCGAATACAAAAGCTCCATGCGCTTTTGCTAATTTAATTGCCGCTAATGTATCAGCAGTTTCTCCAGATTGTGAAATGGCAATAACAATATCCTTTTTAGTAATGATAGGGTTTCTATATCTAAACTCAGATGCATATTCTACCTCAACTGGGATACGTGCTAAATCTTCTAAAAGATATTCTGCTACCAATCCCGCATGCCAAGAAGTTCCACAGGCAACAATTATAATGCGATTGGCATTTAAGAATTTTTCCATGTGATTATCAAGACCACTCAATCGGATAATTCCTTCATTTGCTAATAATCTGCCACGATAAGTGTCAGTAATAGCACTAGGTTGCTCATAAATTTCTTTGAGCATAAAGTGATCATATCCTCCTTTTTCAATCTGCTCAAGATTCATTTTTAATTCTTGAACTTGTGGAGTAATTAAAGAATCATCTTTAATTTTTCTAATCTTAATCTCTTTATTTTTTCTGATGATTGCCATTTCTTCATCTTCTAAATAAATAGCATCTTTGGTGTATTCAATAAAAGGTGAAGCATCTGAAGCTATAAAGAATTCTTTATTTTCTTTTCCGACACCTATAGCAATTGGACTTCCCAATTTCGCTACAATTATTTCGTCTGGTTTTGCTTTGTCAAAAACAGCAATAGCATATGCGCCGATAACTTGGTTTAATGCAATTTGAACTGCTTGTCCTAATTTACAATCGTGGGTTTTCTTAACTTCTTCAATCAGATTAACCAACACTTCTGTATCAGTATCACTTTGAAAAGTGTAACCTCTTTTTACTAATTCTTTTTTGATTGCATCATAATTCTCGATAATCCCATTATGAATTATAACAAGTTCTCCAGAATTTGAGACATGAGGGTGAGAGTTCACGTCATTAGGAACTCCGTGAGTTGCCCAACGTGTATGGCCAAAACCAATACTTCCGTTTTTAGAAACTCCGTTTATCATTAAAGCCTCTAAGTCAGAAACTTTTCCTTTTGTTTTTGAAATGGATACATCATCATCAAAAAGTAAAATACCTGCGCTATCATAACCACGATATTCTAAACGTTGTAATCCTTTTATTACTATTGGATACGCATCTCGGTATCCAATATAACCTGCAATTCCACACATAGCAATGTTCGTATTAGTTAGTTGTTTATTTCCGTATAAGTAATTTCTAATTTAACTCTTTTTTCTATATCAGCAGTTGTATTACCGTGCAAAATGATTCCTTTAGGATTCCAATTATAGTCTTTTATTTCAGTATCAATAACTCCAGTAGGAACATCTGTAGGATTTACTACCCTCAATGCTAATTTTGCTGGATCTTCTCCATCTTCGAAAGCTAAAACTCTTGATACATAATCTGTTATACTTATTTTATATGACACTGGGTTTTGATCATCGTCCCTCTCTAATGCCCCCCCAAAAACTGAGAACCCTTCAAATAATAAATCGGGTAATTGTTCATTATCATCATAGTTGTATAAAAATAATTGTTCTGGAGCAATTGACATATCTGCAGATTGATCTATATAAAACACAAGATTAGCGTCATTTATCAACCAGTTTTTACTGCGCAAATCATCTAAATCTTCATCTGTAAACAAATCTATTAATGTAATGGAGCCTGCTGCACCTTGAACAAATAATTGTTCATCTCCAAAAATCTCATTTGGATTGTCAAGAATTGGTTTTGCATTAGATCCTGTGTAATCTCTTGTATATTTATTATTCGTGACACCTCCAAAGGTAAAAACTAATGATTGTTTAGTCCGGACAGGTACATCTACGTCATCTGTGTCTCCATCACCATTATAATCTATTTGTGAAATAATAGTGACACTCCCCTCTGAGTCAGTGGATGTAACAGTTTCATCCATTAAAATGGAATTTGTATAGTACATTGTCATTGTTGCGCCTCGCATATTGAGCGTCATTAGTGATGCATCTGGATCCATTGGAATAATAACATTACTTTCAGCTTCTATATACAGTCCATTAAAAAAGTCAAGAAAAACGTCTAGCGATGTAAACATTGTAGGGTTATTTAAAAAATTATTTTGAAAATAACCTTCATCTAGTGAAATTTTAATCGATGGTGATGCATTTGTGTTTTTAATGGTATCAATATCAGTTTCTAATGTTTCCCAATCATAAATGACTTCGGGTCTATCTACATATAAAACGGTATCAAGTTTATTTGGTGTAAATAAATCTTCATATAGAGGTGTTGGATTAACATTATAATCTTCATCAGTAAAGTAATCTAGCTCTTCTGTTGGGTCTGTTGGGTCTAAGGTGTTTAAATACGTTTGTAGTTCAGAAATTTTTAATCTAAAAGGAACATCTTGATTTCCGATAATAGAATCTAACTCAAATTCTGAAGAACCATTTTCATAATCTCCAATTTCTGTAGCATAATATGGAATATTCAAAATCACTTTATCAGTAGAAGGGTCTAATCCAAAATCAATTACATCTAATGTATTAAAGGTTAATTGGCCAAGTATAGTTGCCTCTAATTTCCCAAAATCATCATTTTTATAAACACCTAAAAGGTGTTGTCCTAATTTATTTCCTAATCTTTTTTCAATGTTTTTATTATAGGTTACAACTTCTGAAGTATATTTTCCATCTTCAAAAACATCATTGTCAACTATGTTAACTCCAACATCATCAATAGGCCCTTCGCAAGCCAATAATCCTATAATTAAAAACAAAGAAATTCCTCCTTGTTTTAAAACATTCACAACTTTTGTTGTCATAAACAATGGTAATTTTTATTTTATTGTAAAATTTGAGTTTGGTAAAATTCTAGATAAGCATCTGCAAAATCATCAACAGGATAATAATCTAAAACAGGTTTGTTTAAAGATTTAGCATAATCAATCAAATCAGTGCTTAAATCTTCGCTTCCAACAATAATTGCATCAGAATTTTCTATGGCAATTTTTTGAAGATTTTCGTGAATCGGTTCATTGATACTTTCCAAATTTTCGACTTTATCAAAACTAACTTTGTCTTTTAACCCTTGGTTTAACGCTCCCGAAAATCCATTATTGTATAATGAAGTAACAATTTTACTGTTAGAAAAAAGTGCATCATCTTTATAATATTCTTTTAAATAGATTGGTAATAAAGACGCCATCCAACCATGAACATGAATAATATCTGGAGCCCAGTTTAATTTTTTCACAGTTTCGACAACTCCTTTTACGAAGAAAATCATTCGTTCATCATTATCGTCAAACATCTTTCCGTCTGCACCTGTATAAGTTGCTTTACGTTTAAAGTATTCTTCATTATCAATAAAATAAACTTGCATTCTCTCTTTAGGAATCGATGCCACTTTAATAATCAACGGCATATCCATATCGTTAATTATCATGTTCATTCCGGATAGTCTTATTACTTCATGCAGCTGGTGTCTTCTCTCATTAATTACTCCAAACCTTGGCATAAAAATTCTTGTTTGCCCACTTTTCCCATGAACCATTCTCGCAGCCTCAAAGGACATTTTTGACATTTCTGTTTCTGGTAAATAAGGAACTACCTCTGAAGAAACGCACAATACTCTCTTATCTTTCATTTTGTATTCGGATAATATATTTTTGCAAAAATACGAAAATATATACAGATTTATGTTGTAAAAGAGTAAGTTTGCCCCCTTTAACAGTAATTAACAGAATCAAATGTTAGTTTTTAAAAGCATAAAAAATTTACAAGACCATTTATCTTCATTTTCTACTGATAAAACCATCGGCTTTGTTCCAACTATGGGAGCTTTGCATAAAGGGCATTTATCTTTAATTAGGAGCGCTTCTTTAAACAACGATTTTGTAATTGTTAGCATTTTTGTCAACCCAACTCAATTTGATGAAACTGAAGATTTAAAAAAATATCCGCGAACCTTAGCTGCTGACATATCTCTTTTAAAAGAGGTGAAATGTGACATAGTTTTTGCTCCAACTGCTGCCGAAATGTATACTGGTAAAGTGGAGTCTTCAATATTTAATTTTGATGGTTTGGAACATTTGATGGAGGGCAAATATAGAACTGGACATTTTAACGGGATGGGTACTATTGTAAAAAAACTCTTTGAAATTGTGAATCCAACCAATGCTTATTTTGGTAAAAAAGATTTCCAGCAATTACAAATCATCAAAAAAATGGTGACTAAAAATCAGCTCTCTGTCAATGTAATTGGATGTGAAATTTTTAGAGAAGAAGATGGTTTGGCGATGAGTTCTAGAAATACCATGTTAACTTCTGAGCAAAGAAAAGTGGTGCCATTTATTTATACGACTTTAAAGGGTGTACGGGGAAAATTTAAAACAGACTGTATTGATGATTGTATAAGCTGGGTTAAAAGTGAATTTGAAAAACAACCACTACTTGAGTTAGAGTATTTTCAAATTGCAGATGAAGAGACCTTACAAGAAGCTCAAAATAAAAACACAACAAAAAATTATCGCGCTTTTATTGCAATTTTTGTAGGTAAAGTAAGATTGATTGACAATATTAAATTATAGCTTCAAAACATCCTAAAAAAAACTATTTTTGCAGCATGCAAGTAACAGTAGTAAAATCTAAAATTCATCGTGTTAAAGTAACGGGAGCTGAATTAAATTATATTGGCAGTATCACTATCGACGAAGATTTGATGGACGCAGCAAACATTATTGAGGGAGAAAAAGTTCAGATTGTAAACAACAATAATGGTGAACGATTAGAGACCTATGCAATTCCTGGCACTAGAAAAAGTGGTGAGATTACCTTAAATGGTGCTGCTGCAAGAAAGGTAGCTGTGGGTGATATTTTAATTTTGATTACATACGGAATTCTAGAAATGGAAATTGCCAAAAAATTTAAGCCTTCATTAGTATTCCCGAATGAAGATAACAACTTATTGAATTAGCACTTTGAATAAAAAATTTAAAAAATTAATTTTTACGATACTTCCAATTGCTTTGGGAGTTTTTTTGATTTGGTATTTTTTATCTCAACTTTCGGTTTCAGATAAAGAAACTATCATCTCTTCATTTAAAACAGCGGATTATAGATGGGTGGCACTTTCTTTATTTTTAGGTATTTTAAGTCATTTATCTCGCGCTTATCGATGGGGATTTATGCTCGAACCCTTAGGTTACAAACCGCGTTTTGTTAATTTGGTTTTTACCGTTTTAATTGCATACTTAATAAATTTAATTATTCCAAGAGCAGGTGAAATTGCTAGAGCGACAGCTATTAAAAAGTATGAGAAAATACCTTTTAAAAAAGCATTAGGAACCATTGTTGCTGAAAGAATTGCAGATGTAATTATGCTATTACTAATTATAAGCATTGCCTTTTTTATTCAAGCAGATTTTTTATTAAAAAGTGGATTATTTAACCCTTTGCAATCATTAATAACACTTCTTATTTTAGGGGTAGTGGGTGCAATAAGTATTTATATACTAAAAAAATCCAATCATTTTATTGCGAAAAAAGTAAAAAGTTTTTTAATGGATTTACTTGAAGGTGTTAAAAGTATTTTAAACATGAAAAGTAAATGGGCCTTTATTTTTCATACCGTTTTTATTTGGGCAATGTATGTGTTGATGTTTTATACAGTAACTTTTGCTTTACCAGAAACTACAAACCTTCCTTTTGGAGCAATTATTACAGGATTTGTTGTTGGCGGATTAAGTATGGCAATTACAAATGGAGGGCTTGGTGTTTATCCAATTTTTGTTGCAAGTGCGCTAATTTTATATGGTGTAGACGGAAATCCTGCAAAAGCATTTGGGTGGATTATGTGGACCGCACAAACCCTAATGGTACTTGCTTTTGGGGGCTTGTCTTTTTTATTGCTTCCTATAATAAACAAAGAGAAATAATTGATTATTTTTGATGAAATTACACTCATTAATTTCTTTTTCATCAGAAATATTTAAATACTATGGCAAAAACAAAAACAACTTTTTTCTGTCAAAACTGCGGTACCCAATATGCAAAATGGATTGGTAAATGCACCGCATGTAACGAATGGAATACTATTGTTGAAGAGATTATTCAAAAAGAAGAAAAACGTACATGGAAACAGTCGACATCAGTTAAAAAAGCATCTAAGGCTTTAAAAATTATTGATATTGTTTTAAATGATGAAGACAGAATTCCTACAAAAAACAACGAACTAGACCGAGTTTTAGGAGGTGGTTTGGTAAGGGGTTCAATAACATTATTGGGAGGTGAACCTGGAATCGGAAAATCTACTTTGTTATTACAAGTTGCCTTATCAATTACAAAAAAAGTATTGTATGTATCTGGTGAAGAAAGTCTAAATCAAATAAAAATGCGTGCTGAAAGGTTGGCAATCAAAAATGATAATTGCCTGATTTTAACCGAAACAAAGACCCAAAATATCTTTAAAAATATTGAAGAAACTCAACCAGATGTTTTAATTATTGATTCCATTCAAACCCTACATACCGATTTTATTGAGGCTTCTCCTGGAAGTATTTCGCAAATAAGAGAAACCGCTGCAGAGTTAATAAAATTTGCTAAAGAAACAGCAACACCTGTTTTATTAATTGGTCATATTACCAAGGATGGTCATATTGCTGGCCCAAAAGTTTTGGAGCATATGGTAGATGTTGTTTTGCAATTTGAAGGTGATA
Organism: Flavobacteriaceae bacterium; assembly: GCA_045047075.1. Lineage (GTDB taxonomy): Bacteria > Bacteroidota > Bacteroidia > Flavobacteriales > Flavobacteriaceae > Urechidicola. Next base: position 1,183 of record JASFYP010000027.1, on the reverse strand, counting down.
GAAACCATACTTACCGAATTTTAAGAGCACAAAAAAATCGCTTTGGTTCAACATCAGAATTAGGTATTTATGAAATGCAAAGTATTGGATTGCGCGAGGTTGAAAATCCATCAGAAATATTAATCTCTCAAAAAGATGAATCACTTAGCGGAACAGCAATTTCAGCAACATTAGAGGGAATGCGCCCTTTGATGATTGAGGTGCAAGCTTTGGTGAGTACCGCGGTTTACGGAACACCTCAACGTTCATCAACCGGTTATAATATTAAAAGATTGAATATGTTGTTGGCCGTTTTAGAAAAGCGAGCGGGATTTAGACTAGGAGCAAAAGATGTATTTTTAAATATTACTGGAGGAATTAAAGTAGATGATCCCGCAATTGATTTGGCGGTTGTTGCTGCCATACTTTCGTCAAATGATGATGACCCAATTCCGCAAGAATTTTGTTTTGCTGCAGAGGTAGGATTGGCAGGAGAAATTAGACCAGTCAATAGAGTTGATCGAAGAATCTTAGAAGCAGAAAAACTAGGGTTTACAAAAATATTTGTTTCAAAATTCAATAAAATTTCAAAAAAGAATTATTCCATTAAAATTGTCTTGGTTTCAAAAGTTGAAGATATTTATAACAACCTTTTTACCTAAAAATTCATCAGCTGTTGAAACATTTGTTACTTCGCTACTTAAAACTGAAGCTTGCACTACTTTACCAATACTTTGAGGTTCTACTTCTAAGTTTTTTTCTAAATACTCTTTTATTAAAGGTAAGCTAACATTAAAAATAGTGCCCTCTTCTAGTTTTGAATTTACAGAAATTTCTCCATTCATTAAGTCAACGATTGTCTTACTTATAGATAAGCCAAGTCCCGTTCCACCAAACTCTCTACTTATACTTCCGTCGACTTGTTTAAAAGCTTCAAAAATAGTACCTATTTTATCTTCTGCAATACCAATTCCACTATCTGTTACTTGTATAAGTAAGTTATCACCTTGTTTTTCCATACTAAGGCGAACAAACCCTTCTTTTGTGAACTTTATAGCATTACTTAAGAGGTTTTTCAATACCTGTGCTAATTTTGATTTATCTGTCATAAAGACTGCATTTAATTTGTCTTCTACCGTAAACTCTATGTTTTTTTCTTCTGCTGTAGCACTAAAGAGTTCTCGCTAATTAAAGCACCTGTTGT
>JASFYP010000026.1:0-8614 GCA_045047075.1 Flavobacteriaceae bacterium | reverse complement strand
GTACTAAATGTGCAACAACACGCTTATACTATACCAAGAGGAGCAGCTAAAGATTTAGAAAAAGAGAATAAGAATTTTACACAATACTACCCATTTAGCGAAAGGTTACCACTAGCTTCATGGACCAAACCATCGATTGCTTTGTGTAATCAAAACTCATATTCGAATGCCGAAATATTTTCGCATGCCTACAAAGAATTAAACCTTGGGAAATTAGTTGGGATTCCAACTTTTGGAGCAGTAATTTCGACCGGTGGTCAAACATTAATTGACGGCTCTTATGTTCGAGTTCCATTTAGAGGATGGTATGTGAAATCATCACAAAAAAATATGGACTTTACACCAGCTATGCCAGATATTGTTGTTCAAAACAATCCTGATGACAAAGCAAAAGGAAAAGATACACAGCTTAAAAGAGCAGTGGATGAGTTGCTAAAAGATTTGTAAAATCACAAAAAAAGCAGTCTAGACGAGGATTCCATAGACTGCTTTTTATATTTCTTATTTTTTTGTATAATGTAAGCCCGATAATCTTATATCTAGCAAACACATCTTCATATAATGCATGTCCAACCTCATAAAATTCATTTGGCATTTTACTCCTTAAACCTTGACTATTTAAGACTTTATCTTCATTTTTTGTAATTGTTGCATATCTTAAATACTTTTCAAGCAATTTTTCAATCTCATTCAAACTAACATCTTTAGGAAGTACCATAAGTTTTCTCGTAATTACATTTAAAGGAACTATATGTTCTTATGCACAACTAAATCTAAATTACGTATTTTATCTGCATTTGAAGACACATATTCAGACCAAGCAATTAATTCCCGTTTTGCATTTCCATTTCGATTAACATAACCATATTTATAACAAAACCACTGGTCAATAAAATGACGCATGTGATTTCCTCTACCATTTTTTATTTCTATTTGGATATGTTTGGATATGCTGCAACTCTATTTCAACTTGATTCATCAATAAATTATCTTTTTGTAAAAATAAATTGTAGATTATAATGAGTTGAAGTTATTAGTAGATAAGTTCCTAAATTAAAAAACACAATCTAACAACTGACTCAGAAAATAGATTGGTTTCTATTTTATTTTCTATTGATAACCTTACTCGTGCTTAAAGTTGTTAAGTCCCTCATTCAACCACTCTAAATACTCATCAACATCAGGTGTGTAACCAACTGGGTCTATTAAGTTTTCTTCATCATGCCCCATCAAAACATAATAAGGCTGTGCATTTGTACCGTATTTTATGGCTTGCATCTCACTCCATTTTTGCCCGATATAACGCAATTTTTTTCCAGGGTTTAATTTCGAATCAACAACTTCATCTTCATCAAGTGGACGTTTATCATCAACAAATAAGGAGATTAAAATCACATCGTTTTTTAAGATCTTTAGCACTTTATCTTTTGGCCAAACATTTTGTTCCATCTTTCTACAATTCACACATGCCTTACCGGTAAAGTCAATCATCACAGGTTTGTTAACTTTTTTTGCATACGCCAATCCTGTTTCATAATCATCAAAAGATAAAATATCATGAGGTGCTAGTAAATGTGCTCCTTCAGGAATTTCAGAAAGTGATACTCCTCCTCCACCGAGTCTAGAATACCCAACCCCATAAGGTGATTCGGCATAATGTTGTGGTGGTGGGAAAGCACTAATTAAATTCAGCGGCGCTCCCCAAAGACCTGGAATCATATAAATTGTAAATGACATTACCACCAAACCTAAACTTAATCTACCTACTGAAATATGCGTTAATGGAGAATCATGTGGTAATTGTAATTTTCCAAAAAGATACATTGCCAAAGCTCCAAAAACTGCAATCCAAATTGCGATAAACACTTCGCGCTCTAGCCAATGTAACTCCAACACCAAATCGGCATTTGAAAGGAATTTGAATGCCAATGCTAATTCTAAAAATCCTAAAACAACTTTAACTGTATTCAACCATCCGCCTGATTTTGGAAGTGAATTCATCCATCCTGGAAAAGCTGCAAACAATGTAAATGGCAATGCGATAGCTAATGAAAATCCGAACATTCCAACAATTGGTCCTGCATAACTACCTCCCGATGCTGCCTCAACTAATAGCGTTCCAACAATTGGCCCAGTACAAGAAAATGAAACAATTGCCAATGCTAATGCCATAAAAAAGATACCTACAATTCCACCTCTATCGGCTTGTTTGTCAATTTTTGTACCCCAAGAACTCGGTAATGTTATTTCGAACGCCCCTAAAAAAGAAGCTGCAAAAACAATTAATAAAACAAAGAATGCCAGATTAAACCAAACATTTGTAGCCAAAGCATTTAATGCATCTGCACCAAAAAAGTAGGAAACGGCAAAACCTAGAAATACATAAATAACAATAATTGCTAATCCGTAAATAACAGCATTTCTGACTCCGGCAGCTTTACTCTTACTTTGTTTTGTAAAAAAGCTCACAGTCATCGGAATCATAGGGAAAACACAAGGTGTTAACAATGCAATGAATCCTGAGAAAAAGGCAATTATAAAGATAGTCAACAACCCCTTTTTATCTTCTTTTGATTTTTTTTCTTCCTTAGGTTCAACTTCCTCTTTTACTTCACTTTTTTTTTCTACTGACGTTTTTTTTTCTTGACTGAGATTTTCAATATCAGCTGTAGACAATATAACTCCTGCTACTCCCTGTACTGAAAAATTTATATCTTTATAAGTTGGAGGCAAACATTGTGTATCGTCACAAACCATGTATTCTATTTCACCAACAATATCAATTTTATCATTAATTAATAAACGAATGTGTTGTTTAAATGTAGCTGTATTTTCAAAATATTTGATATCCATTCCAAACGCTTTGTCAAACGAAGTGTGGCCTTCTCCTTCAGAAGCTCCCCCAACTAATTGAAACTGATTACTATCATTTGTAAATTGAAATGCTGTTGCAATAGGTCCATTTTCTGGAACATGTTGAGAGTATAAATGCCATCCACTATCTATATTAGCTGTTACAACTAAATTATAATCAGTGTCCGAAATCTTTTCAACCGATGTGGCGAAAGAAACTGGGTCATGGATTTGGGCGTTTAAATTAACTGCAAAGAGGAATGCTAAAATTCCGAAAACTACATTTTTCATTCTATTTTACTTTTTGGGTTTGAACTCAATTTTAAACGATTGTGAATCGTCTAATAGTCTAGTCGCAATATCTTGAAAATCTTTCGCTGTAATTGAATTAATTATGTTTTAAAAATTATCAGCATCATTTATATTATACGTTTCTAAGATAAATATTATTTGTTATAAAACCATCTTTTAATAACGAGCGTAAAAGTCAGAAAAAGAAGTATATAATTATGTTAAAATTTGTTAAGAGTTCAGCTATTGCAAACATAAAAATAATTACTCTACAATATATAATGTGTATTTACAAAATTAGATTGTTTAGTATCTAACAAGGTGTTCAACACTTTTTTGTTTAAATCATTTCCTTTAAATGCAACCAAGGTTCTGATAGAAAAAGAACGAATAGCATCATGCACACTCAAGGTACTTACTGCCGAATCTTTTCTGCCCACAAAAGGGAAAACATCAGGTCCACGTTGGCATTGCGCATTGATATTTACACGACACACTTGATTTACCATCATATCAATTAAAGGAGCCAGAGTATCAGCAGAATTGCTAAACAGACTCACTTGCTGCCCGTAATTAGATTCCGAAACATAGTTTAAGGCTTCTTCAATATCATCATAAGGGACTATCGGAACAATAGGCCCAAATTGCTCTTCATGAAAAACTCGCATATTTTTATTTGCAGGATAAACCACAGCAGGAAACGTAAAGCTACCTATTGATTCTCCTCCATTTTCATTCAATACTGTTGCTCCATTTGCAACTGCATCTTCTACCAATTCTTTAATATATGATGGTTTGTCTGGTTCTGGTAATGGCGTTAAAGAAACACCATCATCCCAAGGTAATCCAAATTTTAATTTTGATACACGTTCAACAAATTTCTTGTTAAATTCATCAACAATATCTTTGTGAACAAACAATATTTTTAGTGCCGTACATCTTTGTCCGTTAAAAGATAATGATCCTAAAACACATTCTTCAACCGCTAAATCGATGTCACAATCTGGTAAAACAATTCCAGGATTCTTCGCTTCTAATCCCAACACCAAACGCAACCTATTTTGTTTTGGATGCAAATGTTGCAAGGCATTTGCAGATTTGCTATTTCCGATTAACGCCAAGACATCAACCTTTCCTGTTTTCATAATTGGAGCTGCCAACACCCGGCCTCTTCCGTATATCACATTCAACACTCCTTTTGGGAAACATTTTTGAAAAGCTTCTAATAAAGGTGACAACAATAAAATGCCATATTTAGCAGGTTTAAAAACCGTGGTATTTCCACAAATCAATGCGGGAATCAACAAACAAAAAGCTTCGTTTAGCGGATAATTATAGGGCCCCATACACAAAACAACTCCCAAGGGTCCGCGACGGACTTGGGCATAAACGCCACTATGTAATTGCAGGTTCGAGTGCTTGCGATCCATCTCTTTTAAATCCTGAATTGTATCAGCGATGTACTCAATCGTTCTGTCAAATTCTTTGCAAGAATCAGTATATGTTTTCCCGATTTCCCACATCATACATTTCACGACCTCATCACGAGTCTCCAACATCATTTTAGAAAAATTCTCGATGCATTTAATACGATCTTCAACCTTCATTGTAGGCCACTCCCCTCGACCTTTATCGTAGGCGTCATAGGCGGCACCCAATGCTTCCAAGGCATTTTCTTCTGACATATAAGGAACAGAGCCAATTACTTTTCGCTCTAAAGTTCCGTCAGAATTTTCGGTAAAAATTGCAGAATTCACTGGTGATGTTTCTCCATACCAAGATCTCAACTCACCATTCACCAAATACAATTCTTGGTTGATTGGCTTTTCAATTTGAAATTGACTGGGGATATTTGCACCCTTAAATATGTTATTTAAGCTCATAATAAGTTTAGTTAATTAAAAAATACAGTACTAATTATTTACTGTTTTTTAAAGCAACGCTCCTAAATATCTTTCAGAATCTAAAGCCGCCATACAACCTGTACCCGCAGCAGTAACAGCTTGACGGTATTCGTGATCTTGCACATCGCCTGCGGCAAAGACTCCTGGTAAATTTGTTTTGGTAGATTTTCCTTTGGTGATTAAATACCCTGTTTCGTTCATATCCAACACCCCTTTAAATAACTCCGTATTTGGCTTATGACCAATGGCAATAAAAACTCCTGTAACCGGAATTTCATGTTTTTCTTGAGTTTGATTGTTTACAACTCTAACTCCATCAACAACTGTATCACCTAAAACTTCATCCAATTCTGTATTGAACAATACTTTTAAATTCTTTGTGTTTTTTACACGAGTTTGCATTGCTTTTGAAGCACGCATTTCATCTTTACGGACCAACATAGTAACCGATTTACAAATATTTGAAAGATAGGTTGCTTCTTCAGCAGCAGTATCTCCTGCACCAACTACAATCACATCTTGACCTTTATAAAAGAAACCATCGCAAGTAGCACAAGCCGAAACTCCACCACCAATCAATCGTTGTTCACTTTCTAATCCTAAATATTTAGCAGTAGCTCCGGTTGAAATTATCACTGTTTCTGCTTCAATTTGTTTTGATTCATCTACAGTAACTTTATGAATTCCACCAACTTCTTTACTAAAATCAACTTTAGTTACCAATCCAAAACGGACATCAGTACCAAAACGTTCTGCCTGCTTTTTAAAATCTTCCATCATTGCTGTACCGTCTGTTCCTTCTGGATATCCTGGATAATTATCAACCTCCGTAGTAGTAGTTAATTGACCTCCCATTTGCATTCCTGTGTACATTACAGGTTTTAAATCGGCTCTAGAAGCATAAATTGCTGCAGTATATCCTGAGGGACCTGAACCAATAATAAGGCACTTAATTCTTTCAATTGTATCTGACATAATTTCTATTTTTTTATAGTACAAAAATAAACGAATTCATTTTCTTTATTTCCAAAAGTTTATAATTTTTTACAATGGATTTATAAGATTTAATAATGAACATGCTTAGTCGTAAAAATAGCACTTGATTTCAATCATATAATAAATTATATTTACACCGAAATCAACTCAAACTAAATGAAAAAACGACTACTATTATTTACATTCTGCATTTATTCAATTATTTCGTACAGCCAACATTCTGTGGCAAGACAATGGAATGAAGTTTTATTAGAATCAATCAGAAATGATTTTGCAAGACCAACAGTTCATTCACGAAATTTATTTCATATTTCTATTGCCATGTATGATGCTTGGTCAATTTACGAAGAAGAAGCGCAACCCTTTTTCCTAGGAAATACTTTAGGAAATTATTCTTGTAATTTTGACGGAATTTCAACTCCAACTAATATTGAAGAAGCTCAAAAAGAAGCCATCAGCTATGCTACTGTGCGATTGTTAAATCACCGTTTTCAAAACTCTCCAAATGCAGCCTACTTAAGAGGTTTATGCAGCCAATTAATGGCCGAATTAAATTATGATGAATCTTTTATATCAACTGATTATTCAACAGGGTCGCCAGCAGCATTGGGAAATTACATTGCTGAACAGTTAATTTTATTTGGGCTACAAGATGGTGCTAACGAACAAAATGATTATGAAAATATTTCGTATGAACCCGTAAATCCATCTTTGATTATTGACAACCCTGGTAACCCCACTATTGTAGATCCTAACAGGTGGCAGCCATTAACTTTAGAAGTATATATTGATCAAAGCGGTAATACAATTCCTTTGAATACGCCCGAATTTTTAGGCCCAGAATGGGGGCAAGTAATTCCTTTTTCATTAAAAGAAGAAAACGCAACCATTAGCACCATAAATGATTTTGATTATTGGGTATATGATGACCCTGGAAATCCTTGGTATATTCAAAATGACGAAACTGTCCTTGGTTTAGATGATCCTTATAAATGGGGATTTGCTATGGTTTCAGTTTGGTCATCTCACTTAGACCCACAGGATGACACTATGATTGATATCTCACCAGCATCCATCGGAAACATTCAAAATTTCCCTACGAATTTTGAAGAGTATAAAACTTTCTATGATTTTGAAAACGGTGGTGATGCAAGTATTGGCAGAGAAATTAATCCCACCACAGGAAATCCATATACACCACAAATGGTGTCAAGAGGAGATTACGGAAGAGTTTTAGCTGAATTTTGGGCAGATGGTCCGGATTCTGAAACTCCTCCTGGGCATTGGTTTACTTTGCTAAATTATGTGAATGACCATCCAATGTTAGAAAAAAAATTCAATGGTCAAGGTGACGTTTTATCAGATTTAGAATGGGATGTAAAATCTTATCTTTTGATGGCAGGAACGGTACATGATGTTGCCATTACTTCATGGGGAATTAAAGGGTATTACGATTATATAAGACCTGTTTCTGCACTCAGATTTATGGCCGATAAAGGACAAAGCTCTAATCCGAATTTAGAAAATTATGACCCTCAGGGAATTCCGTTAATTCCGAATTACATTGAAGTAATTGAAGAAGGAGATGCCTTGGCGGGAACAAATAATGAATATGTCGGAAAAATAAAATTGTACGCATGGAAAGGACCTGAATTCATCATCGACCCTGATAATGATGTTGCTGGTGTTGATTGGATTCTCGCTGAAAATTGGATGCCATATCAACGTCCTTCTTTTGTAACTCCTCCTTTTGCAGGTTATGTTTCTGGTCATTCTACTTTTTCTAGAGCAGCTGCTGAAGTCATGACTTTACTAACTGGAGATGAATTTTTTCCTGGTGGTATGGGAACTTTTGATGCTAACCAAAATGAATTTCTGGTTTTTGAAAATGGACCCAGTGAAAATATAGTTTTACAGTGGGCAACCTATCGTGATGCTTCAGATCAATGTAGTTTGTCGAGAATTTGGGGTGGAATCCACCCGCCAGTTGATGATATTCCAGGAAGAATATTAGGCGAAAAAATCGGAGTGGACGCTTATCATTTTGCAAAAAAATATTTTTATGCTGATACGGATGGAGATGGTTATTTTTCTTTTGAAGATTGTGATGATAATAATCCATTAATTCATCCATCTGGCACTGAAGTGAATGATAATAACATTGACGAAGATTGCAATGGTTCTGATTTAATATCAGATATTATGATTTATCCAAATCCTATTCAAGACTATTTAACCATTTACAATACTATTGAGAGTTCAATCAAAATAAACATCTACAATATGGCGGGTGTCTTGGTTTTACAAAAAAACATTGAAATTGAAAATTATCGTTCAACTATTTCAATTTCAGAATTGCAACAAGGGGTGTTTGTGCTTGAAGTTTTAACTGAAAATGATCAAAATATACTACATCAAAAAATAATAAAATTATAAACTCTCTTGTCTTTGCAAATTGATATTATGTTGTATCTTTGCAGTCCGAAAATATTCGGGGTGTAGCGTAGCCCGGTCATCGCGCCTCGTTTGGGACGAGGAGGTCGCAGGTTCGAATCCTGCCACCCCGACAA
>JASFYP010000025.1:0-26163 GCA_045047075.1 Flavobacteriaceae bacterium | reverse complement strand
TTATGGTTTTAAATTACATCTTGTTTGTAATGATAAAGGAGAAATCATTGAGTTTATGCTTACTCCGGGAAATGTATACGATAGAAAACCTCTAAAAAATAAATCTTTCAATGATAAAATATTTGGGAAACTCTATGGAGATAAGGGTTGCCTAGGAAAAGATTTATTTGATAAATTATTCGTTGACGGAATACATCTAATAACAAAAGTTCAAAAGAATATGAAGAAAAAGAGCCGTAATTGAATCTGTAAATGACATTCTAAAAAATGCCTGATACTTTTGTCTCAAGCATTTTTGCTTTTTGTCAGGTCGAGCGCAGTCGAGACCTTATTGTCTAAATTTAGTTATCGACTGCGCTCGCACGGACATTTGAAGATTAGCTCAACACTTTTTTTATTTGTGCAATTGCTCTTCTAATATTTTCTTCAGATGCAGCATACGAGATTCTGATACAATCAGGGGCTCCAAAAGCTTCACCTGTTACAGTAGCAACATTTGCTTCCTCTAACAGCAACATTGATAAATCAGATGCGTTGTCAATTTTGTGTCCTTTAATTGTTTTACCAAAGAATGCTGATACATCAGGAAAAATATAGAACGCCCCTTTTGGAACATTCAATTTAAATCCGTCAATTTCTTTTAATAAACCTAAGATAATATCTCTTCGCTTTTTAAACTCTGCTACCATATATTGAATTTCAGAAACGGGTGCTTCTAAAGCAGTAATTGTTGCGCGTTGCGCAATACAATTTGCTCCTGAAGTAATTTGCCCCTGCATCTTAGTACAAGCCTTTGCAATCCATTCTGGCGCTCCAATATAACCGATTCTCCAACCTGTCATGGCAAATGCTTTTGCTACTCCGTTAACAGTAATGGTTCTATCATACATACTCTTAATTCTAGCGAAACTAAAATTCTTAGCGCCGTAATTAATGTGCTCGTAAATCTCATCCGAAAGGATGTAAATATTAGGGTAATTTTCTAAAACCTTGGACAAAGCTCTATACTCCTTTTCGGTATAAATTGTACCGCTTGGGTTGTTTGGCGAATTAAAGAAAATCATTTTTGTTTTAGAAGTAATTGCCGCTTCTAGTTGTTCTGGGGTGATTTTAAAATCAGTATCGATACTAGATGGAATCTCAACAAATTTTGCTTCACACAATAATGCAATTGCAGAATAGCTTACCCAATAAGGAGCTGGTAATAAAACTTCGTCTCCAGGATTTAATAATACCTGAGCAATATTTGCAATAGATTGTTTTGCACCTGTAGAAACTACTATTTGATTTGGGCTGTAATCTAAATTATTGTCACGTTTAAACTTTGCACAAACAGCTTCTTTTAATTCTACATACCCATCAACAGGCGTATATGAATTGTAATTTTCTTGTATCGCCTTTATTGCCGCTTCTTTGATAAATTCAGGGGTGTTAAAATCTGGTTCACCCAAACTTAAACCGATGATGTCTTTTCCTTGTTGCTTTAATTCTCTAGTTTTTGCAGCCATAGCCAAAGTTGCCGATACAGGTAAACTTTGAATTCTGTCGGATAGATGTATTGACATGTAGTGTTGTTAATTTATGCTAGTTGTGGTTTTTTTCCTAAAACATTTAATTGATTGTAATGCTCTTTAATAGCTTTCCAAAAAGTATTGTATTCATTGTAAGGCAGATTAAATTCTTCAGCTGTTTCTTTTACAATTTTCGCCAATTTATCATAATGGATATGACTAATATGTGCAAATAAATGGTGTTCTACTTGATGATTTAATCCACCAGTAAAAAACTCTACCAACCAACTTTTAGGAGCAAAGTTTGATGTAGTATATAATTGGTGAATTGCCCAGGTATTTTTCATATTCCCATCTTCATCTGGTGTTGGCATTTCAGTATTTGGCATTACATGTGCCAATTGAAAAACAACACTTAAAATGATTCCTGCTGTATAATGCATGATAAAAAATCCGATTAACACTTCATACCAAGCAAAACCTAAATATAGTGGCAATACCACCCATAATGCATAATATATTATTTTCCCTATGATTAATTTCGTCCACTGTGTTGCTGGATTAGGGAATTTACCGTAAGATAATTTTCTCTTTAAATAGTTATAAGATTGTTTAAAATCTGTTGTGATTGCCCAATTTACAGTTAACAATCCGTATAAGAAAAATGAATAATATTTTTGGTATTTATGGATTTTTAACCATTTAGAATGTTTAGAAAAACGAATAATTCTACCGGCATCAATATCTTCATCATGTCCTTGAATATTGGTATATGTATGGTGTAAAACATTGTGTTGTACTTTCCAGTTATAGTCATTTCCTGCAAGGATATAAATACTAGAACCCATTAATTTGTTAACCCATTTTTTACTCGAAAATGATTCGTGATTGGCATCGTGCATTACATTCATCCCAACTCCTGCCATGCCTATACCTATTAATATCATACCTATGATATTTGCCCAAGTAGGTAAATCAAAAACAAAAATTGAAACTAATGGTACTAAAAGTAATGAGAACATTACAATTGCTTTTGAATATAATTTCCAGTTTCCTGTACGTTTTATATCGTTGTCTTTAAAGTAGTCATTAACTCTTTTATTTAGCGTTTTAAAAAATTTCGCTTTGTCGTTTCTAGAAAATTTTATTGTCTTCATTTTATTGAGGATTTTTAAAGTGGCAAAATTACATCAAATTTCTTTTTGACAGCTAACAAATTTCATATTTTACTGTTAATTATGGAGTAATCAAAAATAATGTTAACTAATTAACGAAACTTAGATGATTGTATTTTAGTTAACTTGATTTTATTATTTGTCATTTCGACAGAGAGAGGAACGAACGACGAGAAATCTTTTAATCTCAAAATAATGAGATTCCTCATTACTCCTTTCGCCATATCTTCGGAATGACAACTGTTATCTTAAATACCCAAAAATAAGACAAATTACCTTAACTTTGCAGCCATCAATATGAAGACATTAAAAAAATATTTTCCGGAGTTAACAGCGTATCAAATTTCACAATTTGAAAAGTTAGAGAGTTTATACAAAGAGTGGAATGCTCAAATAAATGTAGTATCTCGTAAAGATATTGACGAATTATATTTACGTCATGTATTACATTCATTGGCGATTGCCAAAGTACAACCATTTTTAGATGGCACTACTATTTTAGATATTGGCACAGGTGGAGGTTTTCCTGGAATTCCGTTGGCAATTCTATTTCCAAATGCGAATTTCCATTTGGTTGATTCTATTGGTAAGAAAATAAAAGTAGTCAATGAAGTTACTTCAGCTTTGGAATTGCAAAATGTAAAACCCGAACATTTAAGAGCCGAAAAAGTAAGTGGTCAATTTGATTTTATTGTAAGTCGTGCTGTCACCAATATGAACGATTTTGTAAAATGGACCAAAGGTAAAATCAAAAAGAAATCCGTTCATGAACTCAAAAACGGAATCCTCTATTTAAAAGGAGGTGATTTAACAGAAGAGTTGCAAAATTTTCCTAAAGCAACTTTATTCGACTTGTCAAACTATTTTGAAGAGGACTTTTTTGAAACCAAAAAAGTGGTTCATATTCCAATAAAATTTAAAGGGTGATTTAATAAAACAGCTAGTTTACCGAAATCAAAGTCACATCAAAAATTAAAACAGCTCCACCAGGAATTGATCCTCTACCGTCGTTGCCATACCCAAGGTGCGAAGGAATTAAAAGAACTCCATCCCCACCTTCATTAAAATAAGGAATTCCTTCTGTCCATCCAGCGATTACTTGTTGTAAGTTAAATGAAATTCCTGCTGCGTTACTTTGGTCAAAAACTGCATCGTTGGTAAAATATCCTTTGTATGCAACCGTAACATTAGAGTTTGTAGTTGGCTGTTCTCCTGCACCCTGATTATTAATTACATAATATAAACCAGAACCTGTGGCAGTTGCATCCAAATTATTATCTTCAATATAATCTAAGATTTCTTGTTCGTTTTCGGCAGTATAATCTTTCGGAGAGTCATCATCAGCACAAGAAATTAAAAATAAAAAGGCAAAAGCAACTAAGAAATATTTCATGTTATTGGGTTTTTTAATAAGGGGCAAATATACTAAACTTGCTAAGTTGAACTAATTAATTGACACCATAAAATGGTGTAATCAAAAACAGCCGAGGAAAGATCCACGGCTGTTTTTGAAAAACTAACTAAACTAATTATCATGAAAAAAATTTAAAAATATCACTTGGTTAACTACTCCGAGTGTCTTCGTCTATTTCTAAACTCTGTACAAATATACATTGGATGTTAGTCGTGTATTTCACTTTTTTGGGTGAAGCGACTAAACTTAAAAGAGAACCGTCTTTTATATAAAGTGAATCGTTTTTAAATTAGCTTTTCTTCATCTGGTGACTAAATACAGATAAGCTCAAAAGTCATCTGATGAATTTTTATAAGAATGTATGTTCTTTTATTATAGACTTCAATAAAATGGATAAAAATATTTCCTGAAAGACCTTTTAGGTTTATTAACCGTAACTAAACTTCCTTCCCTTAATAAGGGAAGGTGATAATGTCCAACGCATTGGACATCTCGGAAGGGTTTGTAAATTATTATTATCTCGAAAAAGAAATCATCATATCTAAAGTAACGGTTGCCTCAAAGCCATTGATTTCTTCGGTTTGTGTAATTGCGAATTGTAAAACCAAGGTAGTTTCTGTCAGCTCAACAATATTTGCGATGACTTCTTCTCCTTCAAAAGTTAAGGTGAGTGTATCTCCATTTTGTTCCCAAGGTCCAGAAAAATCTGCAGGAACATTTTCTCTATATTCTGTTTGCGACTGAAGCAAAACAGATGCCGTAACTTCCATATTATAGCTACCTTCTGAAGTTGCCGTATTCGGGTTTTCAGTAAGCGTATAGGTAAAATTTAGTGTATCACCTTCGCCAACCAAATTTGCAGTTACAGGAATCCCTTGCACTTCTGTTTGTGCAGTTCCGGTAAAGTCAATTGCAGTTCCAGTCCAAGTACCGACAATTGAAACTGTAGGAATATCATTTTCAGTGGTGTCACATCCTAAAAGAAATGCGCTGAATATAAATAGGAAGATTATTTTTTTCATGGTGTTATTTTTATATTGGGTGATAAAAAACAAAGAACGCCTTTTTTTTGCACATTAAAATTAAGAGTTGTTTTTTTGAGAAAATTTATTCTATGAAAAAAATTGTCCTTTTAGTACTCATTGTATTTTCTATTCAAAATTTAACAGCTCAAAAAGTAGTTTTTGGCTTAAAGGGAGGAGTCAATATGTCAAAATTCATTAGTCCTTCTGATCCCGGAGGAGAATATAAAATATTTAAATATAAGTTTGGATTTCAAGTTGGTGGATTTGCTGAAATCAAATTGAAAGGGGATTTTTATCTACAACCAGAATTTATATTCTCCTTGCAAGGAACAAAACATATTAATTCTATCAACAGAACCTATTATAATACGAATGAGTTTTATTTTACGCTTCCATTAATGTTCAATTATAAGTTTTTGGAAAACTATGGTGTTGAATTAGGTCCGCAGATTAATTATTTGTTTGCTATTAAACAAGGAGCAGAAGGCTTTAAATACCCAGATGAAATATTGGATGAATTGTTAAATGAGATTAATTGGGGGCTCGCAGCAGGAATAAAATATAATGTTTCTGCTACATTTGGATTAGGTTTTCGATATATTTATGGCTTTGATAGAATAGAAGATGTGGAAACTGCTGTTTTACGAGAGTTTAAAAACTCAGTTTTTCAATTGAATTTAGAATATCGATTTAATTAAGTAAATCAAAAAAGCCACATCAATTTGACATGGCTTAATTTTATTTTTGATGATGAGATTTCTCACGATGTTCGAAATGACACTTCAAATAATATTTATGAATCTCCTAAAAAAGGATATCTATAATCTGTTGGTGTTACCAAAGTTTCTTTAATTGTTCTTGGAGATACCCAACGTAATAAATTCCAAATAGAACCTGCTTTGTCGTTTGTTCCAGAACCACGAGCTCCACCAAAAGGTTGTTGTCCTACAACTGCACCTGTCGGTTTATCGTTGATATAAAAATTACCAGCAGCGTTTACCAAGGCTTTTGAAGCGTAATCAATTGCATATCTGTCTCCACTAAAAATTGCGCCTGTTAATGCATATTCTGAAGTTTCATCAACCAATTTTAAAGTCTCTTTCCAGTCTGCATCATCATAAACATACACTGTTAAAACAGGGCCGAATAATTCGGTACACATCGTGGTGTATTTTGGGTTTGATGTTACAATCACCGTTGGCTCAATAAAGTATCCTGTTGATTTATCACAAGACCCTCCCACTAAAATTTCAGCATCTGCATCATTTTTAACAGCATCGATATATGACGAAATTTTATCGAAAGAAGATTCGTGAATCACCGCATTGATAAAGTTACAAGCATCTTCTGGAGATCCCATTTTCATAGAATTCACATCTTCCACCACTTGTTTTTTAACATCCTCCCAAATAGATTTTGGAATATATGCTCTCGAAGCAGCTGAACATTTTTGTCCTTGATATTCAAATGAACCTCTTGTCATCGCTGTTGCAACCTGTGCTGCATTTGATGATGGATGTGCCCAGATAAAATCTTTACCTCCAGTTTCGCCCACAACTCTTGGATATGATCTGTAGTTATTTATGTTATTTCCAATCTGTGCCCATAAATGTTTAAACACATTTGTAGATCCTGTAAAGTGCAATCCTGTAAAATCTTTGTGCCCTAAAACCACATCGCTAATCATCACAGGGTCACCGTAAACCACGTTGACAACACCATCAGGCAAACCAGCTTCTTTAAATAAATCAACAATTACTTTTGCAGAATATATTTGACTATCAGAAGGTTTCCAAACTACAACATTCCCTAACATTGCTGGGGCTGCAAATAAATTAGCCGCAATTGCTGTAAAGTTAAACGGAGTTACTGCATAGACAAATCCTTCGAGTGGACGGTACTCCATACGGTTCCAAATTCCTTTATCTGATATGGGTTGATTTTGATAAATCTCCGTCATAAACTGAACGTTGAATGTCAAGAAATCAATCAATTCACAAGAAGCGTCAATCTCTGCTTGAAACACATTTTTAGATTGCGCTAACATTGTAGCTGCATTCATTTTTGCTCGGTATGGTCCTGCTAACAATTCAGCAGCTTTTAAGAAAATTGCTGCACGATGCTCCCAAGGAGTATTTGCCCATTCTTTTTGAGCATCCAAGGCATTGCTAATTGCAAGTTCAACATGTTTCTTTTCAGCTTTATGATACGTACCTAAAATATGTTTATGATCATGAGGAGGTGACATCGTTGCGGTGTCTCCAGTTCTAATTTCTTCACCACCAATATACATCGGAACATCAATTGTTTCGTTGTACATTTTTTTATATGTGTCTAATACGTTTTTGCGTTCTGGTGTTCCAGGAGCATAGGTTTTAACCGTTTCGTTCACTGCTTTAGGAACGTTAAAAAATGCATTTGCCATGACTAAAAATTTTAATTATTAGGACTGCAAAATTACGATATTTTAAAGAGATTTTGAATTATTAGGTTTTATATTTGTGAATAGTTTAACAAGCCTACCATCTAGGTTAATTAATTAAATAATCCACAAAACATGTGTACAGTTACCTACCTTCCTTCAGGTGAAAATGAATTTATTTTAACATCAAGTAGAGATGTTCCTTTTGCAAGAAAAAGAGCGGACTCTCCAAAAACATATATGGAGGATGGAGTTAAAATTACCTATCCAAAAGATGGAGATGCTGGTGGGTCTTGGATTGGAACCAGTTCTAAAAACAGATTAATTTGTTTGCTAAATGGCGGCTATAAATATCACGCATCAAAAAAGAGCTATAGAAAAAGTCGGGGAATTATTGTAAAGGATTTATTGAAAGCGAATGAGATTTCTGAAGCTTTGACTCAGATTGATTTGGATGATATCGAACCTTTTACGTTGGTGATTGTCGATTGGAATGACGGTTTGGAATTGTTTGAGTTTGTTTGGGCAGGAGAAAAGAAACATTTGATTAATATTCCGCAATTACCACATATTTGGTCGTCTTCTACATTGTATGATGATGCTACTAAAAAGTTGCGTCAAGATTGGTTTCAAAATTGGAATTCAAAGAACCATAATTACTCAAAAGATCAGATAATAAATTTTCATAAAACTGCAGGAGTTGGAAATTCAGAAATTGATGTGCTGATGAAACGAGAAAAAGGAGGTACGGTAAGTATCACATCCATCAGTAGAAAAAAGGATAAACTTCATTTGATTTATGAAGATATGTTTACTCATAAAGTGACTGAGATTTAAATTGTGTTGATAGTAGTAAATTAATGAGATTACTTCACTTTGTTTGCAAATACGAGCCAATCTGCGGATTAACAACATGACCGTCATTATCCAAACATAAAAGCGATGAATGATATAATCAGCATTGCGAGTCCTCCGATATTAATGTAAATAATATTTAAGATAAAAAACTTAACCAAGGTTTTAAACCAGCCCTGTTGGTAAAACTTTCGAAGCGCCATATATAAATAGACCAAAAAGAGGAGTATGTATGGTGCAGTATTTTCAAAATCTGTTACTAATGTAATAAGGATGTAAATAATCATCAGCAAAAAGAACACAGTTTGAGTATGGAAAACAAAGACCAAGTGTTCCATATAATTCATGTGTTTTCGGTAATAGATAATTTTGAAAAATAGAGCGAATAATGGTAAGAAAATGAATAACCCTATTGATAATTTTGAAATAAAGTTTTTTACAAAACCTTTACCGTTGTCATCTACGGTCGAATTAAAATTGCTTCTGAACCGTTGCATTTGCTCATAATAAAAGGTGTTCCAAAAGGTTAGCGGATAGCCTAATTCTGTTAATGCAGGTTTTGTTTCTATTTGATCTTTATTGCGATGTTGATAGACATAAAAATCTTGAATGCGGTCTGAAAATGAAACTTTCTTAATGGTATCATTTTGGATTTTATATTGGTAAGTTGAATCTACTATCATTTCAGAAAATCGCTTGGCATCAAAAAGAGATTTGATGACTTGTTGATCTACCGTATCAATTTCTTTTAGGATTTCATCTTTCACATCCTGAGGTATTATAGAATCAGAAACCATAATGTTGCCAGGGATGTTTGTTACAGTTTCAGTAGGGTCAAAATTACTAGTCAGTCCTAAAATTAAAAAGAACAAAATAGATACTTGTAAATACAGTTGAAAAGGATTTACATAGCGTTTTCTTTTGCCATCAATATAATTTCTAGATATGACACCAGGTTTTAAAAGCAAGGGGACAAAGGTTGTCCAAAACCTTGAGTCGTAAGAAAATATACCAGAAATCAATTGACCAATAAAACTGCTAAAATTTAATTTTTCCACATTTTTCTGTCCGCAATAGGAACAAAAAACATCGTCAGATGCTAATGGTTTACCACAGTTAAGACACTCTGGTAAAATTTGGTGAAGTGCGATTTCTTTTTTCTTACGAATCCGTAATTTTTTCATATAAAAATTTTGCGCTACTAAAGTAGTTAATCAAAATGAAAAATGAAAAAAAGGAAATTAATTTAAGGCGCCAGATACCATCAACTGAAAAGTTGGGATGTGTACTTTAAAGGTCTTAGTAGAGGTAAAATTCACCATTTCATAATAACCGTTCATTGCACCGATATGAGAAGTTAAAATACAATTGGAAGAATAGCAGTGTTTTTGGCCAGGTTTTAGGATAGGCTTTAAGCCCACAACACCAGGGCCATCAACAATTTCAATAGCATTAAGAGAATCAAAAATTTTCCAATGGCGATTTAATAGTTGTACAGAATCATTGCTTTGGTTTTCAATAGAAATGTGGTAACTAAAAGCATAATGTAAACGCTCTTCATGATAACTTGTACCAATGAATTTGGTTTCAACCGAAATTTTTATGCCATTTGTTACCTGTTGTATCATAACATTGCTGAGGTTGTTGTGTTTGCAAAGATATGCTTTTTTTAAATATTTGAGTTACAGAATGTTAATTTAGAATATCTCTAGAATTAGCTTTTCCAAATCCGATGACACTATCATATCTATCTCCAATTTTTCGATAGTAAACTAAGATGGTATAATCGTTTTCGGTTTGATAAAAAGAGCCGTCAATATCATGGTTGCTAAAATTACTAGTAGCATCTAAGGTTACAAATTGATAATTGTAAAAGCCTTGTTTTATTAAAATTTGTGCTTCGTATAAACCAGATTCTTCGTTGTAAAAGAGTTCGTTCATAGCATCATTCCTCCAATTGTTGAAATTGCCGTTTACAAAAACTCTTTTTCCTCTTAAATCTTCCAATGTATATAATGAAAAGAAGACCCAAGTATAATCTGCTTCGATGTTAGAGTCTCCTGTGCCGTCAACATTTCTTACTACAAAATTCCCATTAATATCTGGATTTATTGAATACGGTTTGTCAATTCGCTCATCATTAGTATATAGAATAGTATGGTACAATTCTGGACCAGAATCAACACGTCTTATATACACATTAGAAAATCGAACGGCTTTACTGTCAAAATATAAAAATTCGTTACCAGCCCAAAAATTGGTGATGTCTAAATACTTATAAAGTAGTTGTGAGCCTCGATAAAATTGCGGAACTAAATCAGTAATTGCTGTTTGCCAATTGTTGTTTTGCATCAATACCGTTTTAATTTCGACCTTTGGATTATTGATTAACATATTTGGATGATTGATGACAAACTGTACATTTTGTTTGCTATCAATTGTTGCAATTTCTCTACTTCTGTGTACACTTACCCCAACATCGACCAATGATTCGTATAGTACCAATCGACGGGTAAAAATGATATCTTCATTTTCATCTAAAATTGAGATCATATAATTACCGCTCAATAAAAGTTGAGTACTCCTATTCGGAAATACAATTGAATAGTGGGTGTAAAATTGTAAGGTGTTAAAAGAGTTTTCATCACTTCTAATCCTATCTCCATCATACCCTTTTATATATTCCCTTTCTGATAGTCCTGAGGGTTGCCAATTAAAATCGAAGTGTTGAATTTTGTAATAGTAATATTTTTGGTCGGCTTCTAAATCATCAAAAGATAAAATAAACGATTCTCTTAAACGCATAATAGACACATAAGAATCAGGCTTTGTAGGTTGTAAAATTACCGTTTTAATATAGTTAGGTTCTATAACGTCAAAATCACCCTGAGAAAAAAGGGCGTTGCTAAATAGAATAAATAGGAGTAGAATTGTTTGTTTCATTGATTTGATAACGAAGATTTTTTAGATTAATTTTACTCAGTATCTATCATTTTGTTGATTGCTTTATTTACAGCAATTCTTCGATACAATCCAAGGAAAAATAAAAGTGGGGCAATCACTACAAACCCCCATCCTAAATAAGAAACGTCATCAAAAAAGTTAATTTTAATGATAGATAACCCAGTCGCTAAAAAGAAAACGCTAGATCTAAAATAAGCTAAAAAAGTTCTGGTGTTGGCTAATCGAGTTCTTTCAATGGCTAATATGTCACTCAATTTTAATTCATTTTCTTTCATAAATAAGAATTATTTATTGAAACAAATATAAATCAATCGGACTTCTATTCCTAATACGAATTCTTTAGACCTGCATTTTTAAATCATAATCAACAGAATGTTTTCCAGAACCATATAGAATAAAAAAGAAAGAGGCTATCAAAACCAATAGCGCCTCAGCAAAACTTTGGGTTTGGAATACAGAAAAAAAGTTGATAGCGACTGCACCCACAAAAATTGGTAGTTGAACAATTAGTACAACTCTAGTTAAGAGACCAAAAATAAGTAGGATGCCACCGGCAAAATGAAACATGCCAACATAGTGAACCATCCAAACCATTACAGAAAAATCATCGAGACCAATAAGTAATTCTTCGAGGTGACTAGAGTCTTTTATAAATGAAATTCCTTTGATGACTAGAAATACACCTAAAGCAATTCTTAAAATATCGATAGGATAATAAGTATGAGAATTAGCCCATTTGTTTAGTTTTTTAATGATTGATTTCATGACAATAAATTTAAGTTAAACAAAATGAGGTTGAATAAGTTACAATATTTGTTGCGTCTAAAAATTAAGTCGTAGTTAAAAAAGAATCCTTTCGTAAAAAATAAAAAAGTACGCACTTAATGAGTGCGTACTTCTATAATTTGTAAAATAATTTAGTGTATTATAAATTATTTTTTACCCATGCCACAGCGTCGTCAAAGCTTTTAAATTGCAACTCTTCTGGAACTAGATCTGGGATAATATCAATTTTTTCTAACATGTATTTTGGTTGATTTAATACATTTACCATCAATACTTTTTTACCATCTTTTATTAAATCTGCCAACACTTCTTCCATCGCATATAAACCAGATTGATCGATATATTGCATGCGTCCCATCCTAATAATTATGGTAGTTGCGGTGTCAGGAATCTGTTTTGCCAATTGTTGAAAATCACTTGTAGATCCAAAAAACAAAGGGCCTTTAAGATGCTTTATAAAGACAACTTCTTTTAATTTTTCTGGAAAACCTTTTTCATCTGCCCAAGCCTTTTCTTCTTTTAATGATTTTACATCAGAATGCTCTGCAGTTATATCTCCCATTTTTTTCATAAACATTAAAGAGGCTAATACCATACCGATACCAACAGCATACACTAAATTCCAAACAGATGATAATACCATCACAATAATCAACACTATAACTTCGGATTTTGGCATGTATGGAATTGCTTTTAATCCTTTATAATCCATCACACCAATACCAACAGTAATTAATATACCTGCTAAAACTGCTGCTGGAATCATTGAAGCAATTGGTCCAATTGCCATTAGAATTGCAAGTAATAAAAGACCCGCCATCATACCAGACAATCGTGTTCTACCTCCTGCATTTATATTTACAACTGTTCTTATAGTTGCTCCTGCACCTGGAATCCCACCAAACAATCCTGCAATACTATTTCCAATTCCTTGACCCACCAATTCTTTGTTTGGATTGTGTTTTGTCTTGGTCATATTATCTGCCACTACCGAGGTTAATAGAGAATCAATAGAACCCAATAATGCCAAAGTCAATGCAGTAAATATATAAGGAGATATAGCGCCTAAATCAAATTGAGAGAATACTGCTATATTCGGTATTGGAATACCTCCAGGAATTTCTTCAATTGGTCGATAATCTAAACCAAATCCGATAGCAATAAGTGACATTACTACTAAGGCGACTAATGTACTCGGAATAGCAGTCGTAATTTTTTTAAATCCATAAATGATGATGATGGTGCCTAAAGCCAAAATTAGCTCTAACCAGTTTACATGTGAGATTGCTTTCGGCAATACTTTTAAAGCCCCAATAACTCCAGAAGCATTTGCACCTGCCAAAGTTTTTGCTTCTTGTAGTATTTGTTCATCAGTAATTAAATCAGCTTTTGACACTGTTTTTTCAAAATGATCTAATACCAATAAGCCTTCACCAGCCTCGTCTTTTAAAATATTATTTAGGATAATTTCTTGAGCATGTGGTCTAAAATTATTAACATAGGCTTCATCTTCGTTAGGATAATATCCTAACGAAGGGAGGATTTGGGTGATTAAAATAATTAAACCAATGGCAGTCATAAAGCCTGATACCACAGGGTAAGGAATGTACTTTATATATTTTCCTAAACCTGAAACTCCTAATAATACTTGCATCAATCCTGCCATAATAAAAACGGCTAAAATCCCGGGAAGCGCACGATCTAAGTCTCCGTCATTCGCTGCAACTAAACCCGCAATCATCACCATACTTACAGCTGTCATTGGCGCTGTTGGTCCAGAAATTTGAGTACTCGTGCCACCAAACATAGCTGCGAAAAAACTTACAAATATTGCACCATATAATCCTGCACTTGGGCCTAATCCAGAACTAACCCCGAATGCAAGAGCTAAAGGCAAAGCAACAATACCTGCAGTGATACCACCAAAAATATCACCTTTAAAATTAGAAAAGTCGAATTTGAAAAAGTCTTTCATAAGTATAATATTTTTAAGCTGATAAAATTTTATCAGAATTTCAAAGATACATGAAACAAATATAATTTTGAAAGACTATTTAATTCAAATGATCTTATAAAAAATTTAAATAGTAATTATCGATGGTGAAATTCAAGTTTGGTATTGAAACAATTAACAATAAAAACATCTGATTAAGTTAAAAAAGAAGCATCTTTGTTGTTAAGAATACCCAAACATATTTTATGAAATTATTTTTTACCAGCTTGTTTTTTGTACTGATGGCACAATTAACTTTTGCTCAAATTGTGATTAATGAACTCGATTGTGATACGCCAAGTATTGATACTTTAGAGTTCTTAGAATTAAAATCAGACACTCCAAATTTTAGTTTAAATGGATACGTTGTTGTATTTTTTAATGGCTCAACAAATGGAGCTGATAGCAGTTATTTAACTTTTGATTTAGATGGATTTACAACAGATGTTAATGGATTACTACTTATAGGAAGCTCTAGTGTGTCGCCAATTCCTCAATTAATAATTCCAGAAAACCTTATTCAAAACGGAGCAGATGCTGTTGGAGTTTACTTTGGAAGTGATACCGATTTCCCTGACGGAACGTTGGCAACCACTACTAATTTAATCCATGCATTGGCATATGATACAGCTGATGCTGACGATACTGTTTTAATGGGTTTGCTTGGTTTAACTGAGCAAATAAATGAAGGTTCATCTGGTAATACAAATTCCATCCAAAGAAAAAATGATGGAACTTATGAAGTTAAAGCACCAACACCAAGAGCATTGAATGATGGAACCGGAGTTGTTTTAAACGGAGTTACAATTTCGGTAAATGCTACCCAATATAATGAAGGAGATAATTTTGATATCACATTTACAACAGAGCAAAATGTAGCCAGTGATTTGGTTATCAATTTTAGTTTAAATAAAGGCACATTTACCAATGCTGATTTTAGTGGAAATACATCAGTCACTATTTTAAATGGACAAAATTCCGTGACTTCCACAATAACTTTGATTGATGATACAGACGATGAAGGCGATGAAGTTTTGGAAATAAATATGGCGAGTTTGCCTGCTGAGTATTTGGCATTGAATAATTTAATTGAAATTAGAGTAGTTGATAATGATTTTGTTGTTGCTGCTTGGGGCACGCCTTTAAGTCCAACTTTTGGACTTGTTTCTAGTACAGAGCCTGTAAACTATTATGATCCGATTGATGGGTTGTCTGATGTTGCTCTAGAGCAAGCAATACAAGATATCATTGCGGAAGAAGGGGTTGTGAGAGCACAAACCTATGCAGATGTTGTTGATATTTTAAAAGAAGCTGATCAAAATCCAGCCAATAGCAATCAAGTTTGGTTAGTGTATACAGAACAAGGGCGTGCAAAATTAGATTATCAAACTACTTCTAATAGTATAGGTAAATGGAATAGAGAACATACTTTTCCGCGTTCTAGAGGTGGATTTAATAGTATTGAAGATGATGATATTCCTGATGGAATAAATGTGTTTTGGAATACAAATGCCGATTCTTTGCGTCACGGTAATTCTGATGCGCATGCCTTAAGAGCCGCTGATGGACCAGAAAACAGTTCAAGAGGGAATCAATATTATGGTGATTATATTGGTCCAGTTGGCACTGCAGGAAGTTTTAAAGGTGATGTTGCACGTAGTGTTTTATATATGCAATTGCGTTATAATGGTTTGAGTGTGGTTGAAAACCCGACCGTAGTTGGCGAGATGGGTTACTTGTCAACCTTACTTGATTGGCATCGTAACGACCCCCCAGACGATTATGAAATGAATAGAAACAATATTATTTATAATTGGCAATTTAACAGGAATCCTTTAATTGATAAACCAGATTTGGTAGAATATATTTGGGGAAATATGATAGGGCAAGTTTGGAGTAACTCTTTAAGTGTTACTGATGAATATTTAGCAAATATTAAATTTTATCCAAATCCTGCAACTGATAAATTAATTGTAAAAGGAATCAATCAGAATACTGAAATTCAAATTTATTCGATTCAAGGCCAAAAATTATTCAGCAAAACATACGATGTCGATGTAATTATTAATATAGATTTTTCTTCTGGAGTTTATATTGTTAAATTATTCTCAGACAATTTGGTAAAAACAGAAAAGATGATTGTTAAATAATCAGTTACTCTATTTTTTAGCTTTATTATTTCCATTATTTAGAATTAAATATGATCTATATTTCTTCAGTTTCATACAATCTATTTAGAATTATTATAAATAAAATTAAATGAACAATAAATTGACTTATATCATATTTGTAACATCTATTTTGGTTAAATTTGCATCGCTTTTATAAGCAAAAAATTTAATTCAAATTTAGAATATGTCAATAGACATCCGTATCAAAAAAGGGTTAGACATTAAATTGAAAGGCAAAGCAGAAAAAGTTACTACTAACGCTGTTGCCAGTAATGTTTATTCATTACTACCCGTAGATTTTCACGGAATTATTCCTAAACTTATCGCAAAACAAGGAGCTAAATTAAAGGCAGGTGAAACTGTTTTTTATAGCAAAACAAATGAGGATATCAAATTTGTTTCGCCTGTGAGTGGAGAAGTTACTGAAGTAGTTCGTGGAGAAAAAAGAAAAATTTTAGCAGTAAAGATAACTGCAGATAAAGAACAAAGCTATCAAGAAAACAAAACCTTAAATATTGCGTCGGCATCTGCTGATGACATTAAAAGTTTGTTATTGTCTTCTGGTTGTTGGCCATTTGTTAAACAGCGTCCGTATGATGTAATTGCAAATCCAGCTGTAGCACCAAAAGCAATATTCATTTCTGCATATGCAAGTGCTCCTTTAACAGCCGATTACGATTATGTATTGGCTGGCAAAGAAGCAGAGCTGCAAGCTGCAGTAACCGCTTTAGGTAAATTGACTTCTGGTAAAGTACATGTTTCAGTAGGGGCAAAATCAAATTCGCCTTTAGCAGGATTAAACGGAATTGACTTACACAAGGTTTATGGACCACATCCTTCAGGAAATATAAGCATACAAATAGCACAAATAGATCCTATTAATAAAGGGGAAGTTGTTTGGACTGTAACACCTCAAGATTTGGTAATTATTGGTGAGCTGTTATTGACTGGAAAATTCAATGCTGAGAGAATTGTTGCTGTTGGAGGATCAATAGTAAAAAAACCAAAATATTATAAAACGATTATCGGATCAGAAGTAGCAAGTGTTATTTATGATGCGGGAGTTGAAGGTGATAATTTTAGATTGATTACTGGTAATGTGTTAACAGGTCGTGCTATTAATCCAGATGGGTATATAGGATATTATGACAATACTGTTACTTTGATTCCAGAGGGAGATGATTACGAATTACTTGGATGGACAATGCCCGTATTCAAAAAAATATCTACAACACGTGCGTTGACTTTTTCTTGGATGAACAAGAATAAGGAATACGACTTAAATACAAACACCAATGGTGAGCATAGAGCATTTGTGTTGACAGGACAATATGAAGAGGTTTTTCCTTTAGATATTTTTCCGATGCAAATCTTAAAATCTTGTATGTATAAAGATTTAGATGAAATGGAAGCTTTAGGAATGTACGAAGTTGCACCAGAAGATTTTGCTTTGACAGAATTTGTTTGTGTGTCTAAACAACCACATCAAGATATTATTAGAAAAGGCTTGGACTTAATGCTTAAAGAAATAGGATAATTATGGCTTTAAAAGATAGTTTACACAATTTAAAAGAAAAATATAAAGGAACAAAAATGTCACCAGTTTTTGGTGCATTTCACACCTTTGTATATACGCCAAATGATACAACTCACTCAGGGAGTCATATTCGTGGAGCGGATGATTTAAAGAGAACAATGACCATGGTTATTTTAGCCTTGCTTCCATTGTTATTTTTCGGAATGTTTAATGCAGGTTACCTACACCACGTACAAACAGGAGAAATTGAAAGAGTAACCAGCGGGTTTTTTAGTGCAGAATTTTGGTCACTATCAAACTTCTGGGTAGGGTTTTGGAAAATACTACCATTAGTTTTAGTATCGTATATAGTTGGTTTAGGAATCGAAGTATTCTTTGCTGCTAAAAACGGACATGAAGTAGAAGAAGGGTACTTGGTAACTGGGATGTTAGTTCCATTAATTGTTCCTATTGATATTCCACTTTGGATGTTAGCTGTAGCTATCATCTTTGGTGTAGTAATTGGAAAAGAAGTATTTGGAGGAACTGGGATGAATATCTTAAACCCTGCTTTATTAATACGTGCCTTTTTATTCTTTGCATATCCAACATGGATGAGTGGAGATAAAGTTTGGGTGACAGGAGCTGTTGAAAGAACCAAAGAAATTGCAGCAGGTGCAAATCTCGATGCCATTTCTGGTGAAACAATCCTTGGTGCTTTAGCACAAGGGCAAGAAATTGTTTATTCAACTTGGGATATGTTCTACGGATTTATTCCCGGCTCGGTCGGCGAAACATCTACGGTATTAATACTACTAGGAGCGTTATTCTTAATCTTTACAAAAATTGGAAGTTGGAGAATTATGTTATCATCTGTAGTAGGTGCCTTGGTAATGGGATTCATTTTTAACCAAGTTGTAGCTATGGGATGGATTGCTGAAAGTAGCAAATTCTATACGTTAATGAATACGGAATTCTGGCATCACCTTTTATTAGGTGGATTTGCATTCGGTGCAATTTACATGGCAACAGACCCAGTAACAGCATCACAAACAACGAAAGGAAAATGGATTTACGGATTCTTAATAGGGTTTATTTCAATTATGATTCGTGTGTTTAATCCTGCATATCCAGAAGGTGTAATGTTAGCCATCTTATTGATGAATGTATTTGCACCAACAATTGACCACTATGTTGTTCAAGGAAATGTAAAACGAAGAATGAAACGTTTAAAAGCCAAAACTGCATAACCATGGAAAAAAGAACAGATAAAAATTCTTATACAATACTATTTGCCACAGTGATGGTAATTATTGTGGGGTCGATGTTAGCATTTTTAGCTACCTATTTGAAACCGCAAATAGACGAAAACAAACGTTTAGAAAAGCAACAAAATATTTTATACGCTTTAGGAATTAATGAAAATGATGAAAAAAGCGTTGTCTTTATATCTACTAAAGAGGTTGCAGAAAAATTTAGCGAGTATATCGTAGAGCAACGTGTAATTTTAGGAGAAGGTAGTACAGAGTCTGAAGAATTAGAAGAAGCGTACTTAATCGATTTAAAAAAGGAAGCTGCACAAGCAAAAAAAGGGGCAGTAAGACGTTTGCCTTTATTTATTGGCGAAAAAGATGGAGAGAAATTCTACATCGTACCAATGTTAGGAAAAGGTTTATGGGATGCCGTTTGGGGTTATGTAGCTTTGGATAAAGACTTGGTAGTTGAAGGAATTTTCTTTGATCATAAAGGTGAAACTCCAGGTTTAGGAGCAAACATTAACCAACGTTTTTTTATGGATGATTTTAAAGGAGAGCATATTTTAGAGGGTGATACTTTTAAAGGAATCACCGTAGCAAAAGGAAATGCAGATCCAAAGAACAAACGTAAAGAAGACTTTAAAGTTGATGCCATTGCAGGTGCAACAATTACAGGAAATGGGTTAACGGCAATGATTAAAAAAGACTTAGGGATGTATATGCCATATTTACAAACTTTAAAAAATAATTAGATGGGACTTTTATCAAAAAAAGACGCAAAATTAATTACCGATCCATTAGCAGATAACAACCCTATTACAATTCAGGTTTTAGGTATCTGTTCTGCATTGGCAATTACAGCAGAGTTAAAAGCATCAATTGTGATGGCAATAGCGGTGCTATTTGTATTGGCATTAGGAAACGTTGTAATTTCATTATTAAGGAATATCATTCCGTCAAAAATTAGAATTATTGTACAACTAATAGTAGTTGCGGCTTTGGTAATTATTGTTGATTTAGTATTGAAAGCATTTGCTTATGAATTGAGTAAAACACTTTCAGTTTTCGTAGGATTGATTATTACAAACTGTATAATCATGGGACGTTTTGAAGCATTCGCTTTAGCAAACACACCAGGAAAAGCATTTTTAGATGGAATAGGAAATGCCGCAGGATACGGATTAATTTTAATCATTGTAGGATTCTTTAGAGAATTACTAGGATCAGGAACTCTATTAGGAATGCAAGTTCTAGGAGATCCAATCGAAAAAACAGGAGTCTATGCCTTTGGTTACGAAAACAACGGATTTATGTTATTAGCACCAATGGCGTTAATTACCTTAGGAATTATCATTTGGGTACAACGTAGTAGAAACGAAGCATTAATTGAAGATCATTAAAAATAGTTGATGGTTGCTAGTTGAGCGTTGATCGTTGATCGTTGATTGGCCAACAACTAAAAACCAACAACAAACAACTATATAGAATATGGAACATTTAGAATTATTTTTCAAAGCAGTATTTATAGATAACATGGTATTTGCCACGTTCTTAGGAATGTGTTCTTACTTAGCAGTATCTAAAAAAGTTTCAACAGCAGTAGGTCTTGGAGCAGCAGTAATTTTCGTAATGGCAATTACAGTTCCCCTAAACTGGTTGTTAGACACCTACTTATTAAAAGATGGTGCATTGGAATGGTTAGGGCCAGAATATGCATCATATGATTTAAGCTTTTTATCATTTATCATGTTTATTGCAACCATTGCAACCATGGTACAATTGGTAGAAATTATCGTAGAGAAATTTTCACCATCATTATACAATTCATTGGGTATTTTCTTACCATTAATTGCTGTAAACTGTGCAATCTTAGGAGGGTCATTGTTTATGCAATCAAGAGAAATTCAATCTGTAGGATTGGCATTTAATTACGGAGTAAGTTCTGGAATTGGATGGTTTTTAGCGATTCTTGCAATTGCAGCAATTCGCGAAAAAATTAGATACTCAAACGTACCACCAGCCTTAAGAGGTTTAGGAATTACATTTATCATTACAGGATTAATGGCAATTGGATTTATGAGTTTTGGTGGGATGTTAACCGGAGGTGATGAAGAAGAGCCAGCACAAGTAGAAACTGTTCAAGTTTCTGTAGAGCAACAAACGGAAATTGCAAATAACATAAAAGCAGTAGAATAAGATGATATTAGCAGCAAGCACAGGAGGAACAATGTTAGTAACGATAGTCATATTTCTATTGATTGCATTGTCATTAATCGTACTTTTATTAATTGTAAAACAAAAGTTATCACCTTCAGGTCCCGTAAAGATTTTGATTAATGGAGAACGAGAAATCGAAGTTGGATCAGGTGATTCTTTATTGACGACTCTAAGTAATCAAAAAATATTTTTACCATCAGCATGTGGTGGAGGTGGAACATGTGTTCAATGTGAGTGTCATGTAACATCTGGTGGTGGAGAAGCATTGCCAACAGAAACCCCACACTTTTCTCGTAAAGAGTTAAAAGACGGAGTACGTTTAGCATGTCAGGTAAAAGTAAAACAAAACATGGAAATTTCTATTCCAGAAGAAATCTTCGGAATCAAGAAATGGGAAGCAACCGTGGTTTCAAATTATAATGTAGCAACATTTATCAAGGAATTTGTAGTAGAAATTCCTGAAGATATGGGTTACAAAGCAGGTGGGTATATTCAAATAGAAATTCCGAATACTGAAGTTAAATATACTGATATGGATGTAACAGCACATCCAGAAGAACATCCAGGAGAACCAGAGAAATTTAAAGGTGATTGGGAGAAATTTGGATTGTGGTCTTTGGTTATGAAAAATAACGAAACTGTTGAAAGAGCCTATTCAATGGCTTCATATCCTGCTGAAGAAAGAAAAATTATGTTGAATGTTCGTATTGCAACTCCCCCATTTGATAATGCCAAAAATGGTTGGATGGATGTAAATCCAGGAATCGCATCTTCGTATATTTTTAATCAAAAACCAGGAGATAAAGTTGTTATTTCTGGACCTTATGGTGAGTTTTTTATCAATGAGTCTGAAGCTGAAATGCTATACGTAGGTGGTGGAGCAGGTATGGCGCCAATGCGTTCACACTTATATCATTTATTTAGAACCTTAAAAACAGGACGTAAAGTTACCTATTGGTATGGTGGTCGTTCTAAAGCAGAATTGTTTTATGTAGAACATTTTAGAGCCTTAGAAAAAGATTTTCCTAATTTTAAATTCTTTATTGCGTTATCAGATCCTGCTGAGGCAGATAATTGGAAAGTAAAAAAAGATATTCATGATGAAACAGGTGATGGTTTTGTTGGATTTATTCATAATTGTGTGATAGAAAATTATTTAGACTTACACGATGCGCCAGAAGATTTAGAATTGTATTTCTGTGGACCACCGTTAATGAACAAAGCAGTTCAGAAAATGGGAGAAGACTTTGGTCTTGCCGATGAAAATATCCGATTCGATGATTTTGGAGGATAGCTATTAAACGTTATTCATTATAAAAATGAAACGGAGAAGTAGTCTTAATTATAAATAAAAGCAGGAACAAAATTGTTCCTGCTTTTTTGCGTTTGGCTAATAAAAGGTTATTTTTGAGGGATATAAATTTTTAAACCTTAATCTCATGAATAAAAAGCTGCTTTATTCGTTACTATTCTGTTTTTTTACTAGTGTGATTTTTGCACAAAACGTGTGGAATAGCTCTACAATCTCAGCAACTCAAAAACAAGTTTTACAGGAAAGAAACATCCCTTTAAAAGCAAAAATATTTTCTTTAAATATGGATTCTTTTAAGAGTCAATTAAGTACTGCTCCAGAAAGAGGAACTTCTTCAAGACAATCCAACACAATTATTGAAATTCCAAATGCAAATGGAGAATTCATAAAATATAGTGTACAAGAAGCCTCAGTTTTTGCGCCAGCATTACAGGCAAAGTATCCTGAGATTAGAGCTTATGCAGGATTTGCATTAGATGACGCATCTACCTATGTCAGATTTACAATATCACCTTATAATGGAATGAACGGAATCGTTTTAACAGGCAATAGAAGTGAATCAGAAATTATTGAAGTTGTACCTGGTGATGTTTCAAAATTAATTATTTTTAAAAGATCAGATAAATCAGGTAATAAAACTCCCTTTGAATGTACTACTGATAATGAGTTTGATTCACTTGCAGATAGATTTTCTGAGAGTAGAGTGCAAGCTGCAGACGATTCAGTTTTAAGAACTTTTGATTTGGCGATGTCTGTAACCGGAGAATATTCAGCTTTTCATGGAGGGACTTTAGCTTCAGTAAACGCGGCAATTGCAACTACGGTGGCAAGACAAAACTCAATTTTTGAAATTGATTTTGCAGTTACATTAGTTTTGATTGCTACAAATGATAATGTTATTTATTTAGATGGTACTACAGATCCTTATGATTCTGTTAGTGATGCTAATTATAATTCAGTTTTACAATCAACCTTAACCGCTCAAATAGGAGAAGCTAATTATGATATTGGACATCTAATGGGTGGTATTGGTAATAACGGGAATGCAGGTTGTATAGGTTGTGTTTGTGATAACGGTATAAAAGGAAGTGGCTATACAACAAGTACAAATCCTATTGGTGATACTTTTGATGTTGATTATGTAGCGCATGAATTAGGACATCAATTTGGAGGAAGACATACTTTTACGCATTCTTCTGAAAATGCTGGAATTGCACAAATGGAACCAGGTTCTGGATCAACAATTATGAGTTATGCCGGAATTACTGGAGCAACCGATGTACAATCAAATGTTGACCCCTATTTTCATGCGATTTCTATTCAACAAATTACTGCTCATGCAAAATCCAGAACTTGTGATGTTGAAACACCAACGGGAAATAATATTCCAGTTGTAAATGCAGGAGCAAATATTACCTTGCCAATTGGCACTCCATTTATATTAACAGGTTCTGCTACTGATGGTGATGTTGCTGATGTTTTGACGTATTGTTGGGAGCAATTTAATGAAGACAATGCTTTAAATGCATATCCTGATGAAACTTCAACAAGTAATGATAAACCATTATTTAGATCTTATAACCCAACAACATCAACAGATAGAACTTTTCCAAAATTAGAAGATTTACTCGCCAATGGCGTAAATGGGAATGTTTGGGAAAAAATACCAACCGTTGGACGAACTGCAGATTTTAGATTGACAGTGAGAGATAACAGGGCTGGAGGTGCTGGAAATAGCTTTGGAGATATGCTTGTTACTTGGGATAATACAAAAGGACCTCTCAGTGTTACATCGCAAGGGTCGAATGGAATTGTTTGGAGCGGTGGAACAAGTGAGGATATAGTTTGGAGTGTAAATAACACAGACTTAATGACAGGAGCAGCAACAGTAGATATTCTTTTATCTATTGATGGAGGTTTAACTTATCCAACTACTTTAGCAGCAAGTGTGGCAAATGATGGAAGTGAAACTATTGTAGTTCCAAATTCACCGGCACCATATTGTAGAATAATGGTACAACCAACAGGAGCACCTTTCTTTTCTGTTAATACAGTTGATTTTGCAATTGATTATTTAGTTTCAACAACATGTGATGAGCAGTTTACGAGTAATCCAAATGTGGCAATTCCAGACAATGACCCAACCTTTTCGACCGATGGAATAAATTCAACATCTGTAAAAACTTTTGGTAGCGGAGTATTCCTTAAAGTAGGAATTAATGTAACGCATACTTGGATTAATGATTTAAGGTTCGATATTTTAAGCCCAGATGGTAGCCAACTCATTTTAATTAATCAAATCTGTGCAGGTGAAGATGATATTAATGTTACATTTTTTGATGCAGCAGGAAGCATAGTTTGCGCAAGCCCAACAACTGGAAATGTTACACCTGCACAAGCCTTTACGGCATTAGATGGTGAAACGGCAGGAGGGATATGGACCATTGGGTTTATGGATCTTGCTGCAGCTGATACTGGAACATTAGTTTCTTGGAATGTAGAAATATGCGAAACAGTAGAAACAGCATTGACAGTTGAGGACAATAGCTTTGCACAATTTAATGTTTATCCAAATCCATCAAACGGGAAAGTTTATATAAATTTAAGTTCGATAGAAGACGTACAAGTTTCTTTATTCGATATTAGTGGCAGGATAATTTATTCTAAAAATCATAATAATTACTCTGGCTTATTTAATAAGGAAATAAATTTTGGAGGGCTGTCTTCGGGAATTTATTTATTAAAAGTAAATAGTGGAGATAGAGAAGCTGTTAAGAAGTTGGTGATACAGTAAATAGTAAAATATATTTTTTATCAAACCCAATACTTTTAGAGTGTTGGGTTTTTTATTTTTATTTAATGCTTTGCTAATTCCTCATCCAATAATTTAGAAAGAGTTTCAATACTTTTCCTAACTCTAATAGCTCTGTCCTGAACTAAAATATTTTCACGTTGAACGCTTAAAATTAATTTTTTAAATGTGTCATTAACTTTTAGTTTTTGATAATCTTCTTCTATTATAGTATAAGTACCTAAAAATGCTGATTCAGGAATGTATTCCCAAGAGAAATAATCTATTAATACAGGATCTAAATGAAGGAGGCGGAGATTAATTCTTTCCTTCTCATATAAATTATAATAGCGATATAAAGATTCATAGTGGTTTGCAATGGCATTTCGTAACTCACTATTCTGTATAATTTCAATCCCTTTAGAAGTCAATAAATTGTACCCACTAGTATTTGGATTAAAATGGGGTGTTGTCCTCATTTTCATGGTGTGCTCTCCAAAATCGTCATTAGGTTTGTCATGTTTTTTTAAATAGATCAGTAGTTCATTCGATGAGATAGTCACGGTATCCATGTAGGTAATATCAACACCAATTTCAGTCAAATCGCTATCTAAATTCTTCCGAATTTCTTTTAGTACTTTGATTTCATCTACTCGTTCCTTACTATATTGAGCTTGTTGATTAATCCATAATGCGATTAAGATTCCGATTACAACCAATACAATTTCGCCAATAGCATAGCGTGTGTATTTGAT
>JASFYP010000024.1:0-117964 GCA_045047075.1 Flavobacteriaceae bacterium | reverse complement strand
TGGTTATGATTGCGTTGTGGATTGACAGTTTTGTTTGGCTTTCACTCCGAGTGTGCCGAAATCTGACCGCAAAGGTGCTGAGGCACTTTTTAGGCCAAACAAAAACTGTAACAACGTATTTTTCAATTTATTTATAAAGTTTAAATATACTTCTAATTTTTATTTCAGTTAAAATACCACAATGAATTATAACCGGTGTTGCCATTTCGTTGTTTTATTCCACTGATATTATTTTGTCCTTTCATTTTTTAATTCCGCAATAATGAGATTTCACGCTTCAATTTTCAATTCCGAAAACTTGCCAATTTCCATCTATGTGGATCATTTTACGGCACTTTTAATATAGAGCCCAATTTAGTTTTTAATTTATTATGAGTTTTCCTTATTTTTTCCTTTTCTCATGGCTAATAGCATAAAGACCGCTGATAAAATTAGAAATACATTTGAAATTATGCTTGAAAAAGGACCTCTCTTGAGGTTTTCAAAGTCAAGTTCCGAGATATTGTAAATCATTAGGGAAACCCCTACAACTAAAAGAAAGTAATATATATATTTTAAGTTATTTTTATTCATTCGTTTTAATTTTTCTCAATGAATGGCAACTTGTTATATCATTCTATTTAGTACTGTTATCCCTGTTAAATGTCAGATAAAAGTACTTGTTTAATTTTTTTTCCAAAAATAAGGAGTTAATAAAATCAATACGGTAAATAATTCTAAACGTCCTATCAACATTAAAAAAGAACAAAACCATTTGGCACCATCAGACAAACTTGCGTAATTATCTACAGGGCTTAAACTTCCCAATGCAGGACCAATATTACCCAGAGAAGATGCTGCTGCTCCGAGGGCAGACATAAAATCCAATCCTAAAAAAGTGAGTAATACGGTACTTAAAATAAAGATAAGCATGTAAAGTACAAAGAAGGATAAGATGTTAAATACAATATTTTGGTGTACCGCTTTTCCTCCATATCTCACAGGAATGATAGCACTTGGGTGTAATAACTTCTTCAATTCTAAGACGCTACTTTTTATCATAATAATATGCCGTACAATTTTTACACCACCAGAAGTAGATCCCGCAGAACCACCAATAAAAAACAATGAAAAGATAATCATGGTGGCAAAAGAATTCCACATCGTATAGTCTGCCGACACAAAACCAGTGGTTGTTAAAACCGCAATCACCTGAAAGGAAGCGTGCCTAAAAGCAGATTCAACCTCACCCCAAGGCATCGGGTGATTTACACTTGTATGTAAGTTGGGGTCTTGAAAATTTACAATCAAAATAGTAATGATAATGACCATCCCTAGAGTTCCTAAAAAATACCATTTGTACTCTTCGTTCTGTAATATTTTTTTAAATCTCCCTTTAAAAGCAAAATAAGTAAGAATAAAATTAGTCCCCGCAATAAACATAAAAAAGGTGATGATATATTGTACGAGTGGGAGTCCATTCCAATAAGCAACACTAGCATTTTTAGTTGAGAATCCACCGGTACTCAAAGTTGCCATAGCATGATTGATAGCATCGAACCAAGTCATTCCTGCAATTTTTAGCAAGAGAAATTCTGCCATTGTCAATGTGAAATAAATCAACCATAAGCGTTTAGCAGTTTCGGTAATTCTAGGATGCATTTTATCGGCAGATGGACCAGGAGCTTCGGCCATAAACAACTGCATACCTCCAATTCCTAACATCGGTAATATTGCAATGGTAAGTACAATAATTCCCATACCACCAATCCAATGTGTTGCTGATCGCCAAAACAAAATGCCTTTTGGCAATGCTTCAATATCATTTAAAATTGAGGCACCAGTGGTTGTGTAACCCGACATAGTTTCGAAAAGTGCATCGGTAAAATTTGGGATAGCACCTGTAAAAAGATAAGGGAGTGTGCCTGTTAAAGTTAAAATCAGCCAACCGAAAGTAACAATGATATATCCTTCTTTTTTTTGCAGATTTTTTGGTGCATTTCTATTTGTAAACCACATGATAAAACCAATAAAGATGGTGACCAATCCTGCGGTTAAAATTCCTGAAATAGCATCTTCTTTATGATACAAGCTAAACGGAATAGCCAATAGCATAAACACCCCATTGAGCATTGAAGTGAGTCCGAGAAAGCTAATGATGATTTGGTAGTTAAGGTTTTTCAATATTGATTATGGTTCAAAGGTTCAAAGTTATTTTTCATTATTAAAATAATTTTTCAACATCTTCAATAGCATCAGGCAAACAGAAAACGACCACTTTGTCATCAGCTAGTATTTGAAAATCACCAAAGGTCATAAGTGCTTTCCCATCTCTTATTACTCCGCCAAAAACAGCATTTCTAGAGAGTTTGATATC
Source organism: Flavobacteriaceae bacterium (assembly GCA_045047075.1). Lineage (GTDB taxonomy): Bacteria > Bacteroidota > Bacteroidia > Flavobacteriales > Flavobacteriaceae > Urechidicola. The sequence goes on along the minus strand of JASFYP010000024.1, from coordinate 115,608 downwards.
TTTAATAATATTTTTTGTGACTTTAGAATTCGCTGATACTTTAAACTCCAATACTTCTGCATCTACATGTTTTAAATTTGCCAAGGCAAGAATATCACCTTTACGAACGTGTTTAAAAATCTCACTCGCAGCCAATAATTTTTTATTGATAAGCGTATCGATTCCGATAGTTTGTGAAATGTTGATATAATCCATATTCTCAACCAACGCAATGGTTTTTTTAACTCCTTTTGATTTTGCTACTAAGCAAGACATAATGTTTGTTTCAGAGTTTCCTGTCACCGCTATAAAAGCATCCATTTCTCTAATATTCTCTTCTTCTAGCAACTCCAAATCACGACCATCACCTTGAATAACAAGTGTGCTTTCTAGTTTTTCGGCTAAATGAAAAGCTTTGTCTTTTTGTTGCTCTATAAGCTTGACTTTAAATCGTGCTTCACATAATTTTTTTGCTGATTTCTCTCCAATTTTACTCCCGCCTAAAATCATCACATCTTTAATATGAACAGATTCTTTACCAATGAGTTTATTAATTTTTATAATACTTTCTTTTGGACAAGAGAAATAAACTTCATCTCCCATATTAAAAACTGTATCACCACGCGGAATAATGGTTTGAGATTCATCAGAGCGTTTTATTGCAATGATGATAAAATCAATATCAGAAAATTTATTTTTGGCTTGTTGAACTGTTAAATTTAAGATAGGAGAGCTATTGCTCAATGTGCTACCAACCATATTAAGCACACCTTTTTCAAAAACAATAGAATCATTAAATGCTGATTGGTTTAATAAGGTATGAATTTCTTCAGCAGCTAATTCTTCAGGAGAAATAACAGCATCCAGCCCTAATTCTTTAAAATCAATACTAGGGTTGTTGATGAATTCTGGGTTATTGATACGTGCAATTGTTTTTTTTGCACCTAACTTTTTTCCTATTACAGCCACTGCAAAATTGGTATTTTGAGAGTCGGTAACTGCAATGAGTAAATCGGTTTTTTCAATACCAATATCAGTTAAACATTTAATAGAGGTGGCATCGCCTTTGGTGGTGATTACATCGAGGTGCGAATCTAAATAATTAAGTTTATCGCTATCTAAATCAACCACATAAATATCTTGTGATTCATAAGATAAAAGTTTTGCAAGGTGAAATCCGACATCGCCAGCACCAGCAATTATAATTTTCATGAGATAGAAATATTTAACACAAATATATAAAACTTATCTTTGGTAAAAAAAGAAGTTATGGATGATAAACCACATTTTTTTTCTATTAAACAATGGAATGAAGATGATCGCCCTAGAGAGAAATTATTGAGCAAAGGAAAGTCAGTTCTTTCGGATGCAGAGTTGGTTGCCATACTTATTGGGTCTGGGAGTAGGAGTGAGTCTGCAGTAGATTTGTCAAAAAGAATATTAGCATCTGTTGCAAATAATTTGAATGCACTCGCTAAGTTATCTGTTAATAATTTAATCAAATTTAAAGGGATTGGAGAAGCCAAAGCTATTTCGATAATTACCGCCTTAGAGCTGGGAAGAAGACGTAGGTTAGAAGAAGCTTTGGTACAACCTAAAATGAATAGTAGTAAAGCAGTATTTGAAATCATGCAACCCATACTTGGCGATTTACAGCATGAAGAATTTTGGGTATTGTACCTCAATAATTCCAATGCTATTGTAGCTAAAAAGCAGTTGAGTAAGGGAGGGATTACGGGAACATTGGTAGATACTCGCTTGCTATTTAAAATGGCAATGGAACTAACAGCAACTTCGATTATATTGGCTCATAATCACCCTTCAGGCACATTAAAGCCAAGTAGTGCAGATAAAGATTTGACTGTAAAAATAAAACAAGCAGGAGCAACTTTAGATATTAAAGTTTTAGACCATTTGATTATTACTGAAAAAGCGTATTTTAGCTTCGCAGATTCTGGAGAAATTTAGCTTTCATTCAAATAAAAGAATCTGAAATTTAAAAGGTCCTATATGTTTTTAAAGAAATGGTCACTTCTTTTTTTTAGTATTCTATTATTGGCGTGTTCAGCGTCAGAGCATTCAAATCCTACTATAAAAAGAGATCTTGGAGCTATATTAAAAGATGGAAAATTACGTGTCTCAACATCGTATAGTAGCACAAGTTATTTTTTATATAGAGGTGAAACCTTAGGTTTTGAATATGAAATGTTGAGTCGTTTTGCTAAACATTTAGGAGTTGAATTGGAGATTGTTGTTGCAACAGATATTGATAGTTTAATTCCGAATTTAATTGTTGGCAAAGTAGATTTGATGGGACACGGACTGACCATTACAAAAAACAGACAGCAACAAGTAGCCTTTTCAGAGCCTATTTATTTAACACATCAAGTGTTGGTTCAAAAGAAACCTGAAAATTGGCGTAAAATGAAATTGCACGAAATAGATGAATATTTAATTCGTGATGTTGTTGATTTAGAGGGTAAAACGATTTCTGTAAGAGCAAAGACTTCTTATTATGAACGCTTAAAAAATTTATCTGAAGAAATAGGAGCATCTATAACAATTGAAAAATTGGATGGTACTTTGACAACTGATGAAATTATAGAAATGGTTGCTGACGGTCAAATTGAATATACAATTTCTGACGAAAACCTTGCGAGTTTGTTGGCGGCTTCATATCCAATATTAGATGTTAGAGTTCCTGTTGGGTTGTTACAGAAAAGTGCTTGGGCAGTAAGAAAAAACTCTCCAAAACTCTTAAGCAAATTAGACTCTTGGTTGATTGATTTTAAAAAGACAGCAGATTATAATGTTATTTATAAAAAGTACTTTAAAAATAAACGAAGTTTTAGAAAAAGGGTAAAAAGTGATTTTTATAGTTTAAAGACAAACTCAATTAGCAAATATGACGATTTGGTTAAAAAAGAATCTGAAAAGCTAGGGTGGGATTGGCGATTGGTGTCAGCTTTAATTTATCAAGAATCACAATTTGAAGTTCATGCAAAATCATGGGTAGGAGCTGGAGGCTTAATGCAAATGATGCCTGCAACGGCTAAAGAGATGGGAGTAAAAAATAGATTTGATCCAGAAGACAATCTAGCTGGTGGTACAAAATATTTAAAAGTCTTATTCAACCGTTTTGATAAAATAATAGATGAAGAACAGCGCATAAAATTCGCTATGGCATCATATAATTGTGGATATTCGCATGTTTTAGACGCACAAAAATTAGCTAAAGAGAATGGGTTAGAATATTTAAAATGGGATGATAATGTTGCTGAGATGATTCTGGCTTTAAGTTCGCCTGAGAATTACAATAAGTCATTTATTAAATATGGGTATGTTAGAGGTATTGAGCCTTATACCTATGTTAAGGAGATTTTTGAACGCTATACGCATTATCGAGGTTTTATAAAAGAATAATTTGGTACTAATATTTACACATACAATAACACCCAGAGTAAGCTATATCTGCAAACATTTTTTTGTTAGGATTTTAAAGATGCAAGTTGGATTCACAACAAGTGTCGAAGAATTTGTAGCTCATAACGGTCCAAAACTCACCTATTCAAGAGCTGCTTTAGGTAATGAGTTTTTTATTAAAAGTCATGACTTGCTTTTTGAACAAGGCGTTAATGATGTAGAGATTAAAATAGAGCAATGGGATGAGCTCCCTTGTTTTTTTGGAACAGGAAAGAATGCAAGTATTCCGTTTGATATTTTTGCAGCAAGTTTTTATTTGCAAAGTCGATATGAAGAATATTTGCCTTATGTACAAGATGTGCATGAGCGATTTACGGCTACAGACAGTTTGGCACATAAGCACCAATTTTTAGATAAACCATTGATTGATATTTGGGCGTTTAAATTTTTAGAATTGTTTAAAGAGAAGTTTCCAAATTGTGTACAAGGAAAGCGTAAATTCGAGTTTATTTCAACTTTTGATATTGACAATGTTTTTGCATATAGACATAAAGGTTTTATCAGAAATATTGGTGGATTCTTTAGAGATTTAATCCGGTTTCAATTTCGAAATTTAGTAACTCGTGTTATGGTATTGTTGGGTTTTAGTAAAGACCCATACGATACCTATGAAATGATTTTATCTTTGTCAAAAAAGCATCAGATCAGAACAATATTTTTCTTTTTAGTTGGAGATTATACTACTTATGACACTAACGTTTCTTCATCAAACGCTAAGTATAAATCGTTAATTAAATCAATTGCTGATTATGTTGATGTTGGTTTGCATCCATCTTATTTTACAATGAAGAATGCTGAAAAAATTAAAAAAGAAAAACAACGATTAGAGCAAATTGTAAACATCCCTATATTAAAATCAAGACAGCACTATCTACGGATTAAACTCCCCGAAACATATCAATATTTAATTGATTTAGAGGTTGAAGAAGATTACTCAATGGGCTATGCAAAACAGTATGGGTTTAGGGCAAGTACTTGTACTCCTTTCTATTTTTATGATTTAGATTTTGAAATTCAGACTCCACTTAAAATAGTTCCATTTGCTGTGATGGATACTACTTTGAATGATTATTTAGAATATGTGCCAGCAGTTGCTAAATCAAAAATTAAAAAACTGATAGCTGAAGTAAAAGCAGTTAGTGGCACTTTTGTTTTATTGTTTCATAACGAAACCTTGAGTGAAACTGATAGGTGGAAGGGTTGGAGTAAAATGTATAAAGAAATAGTTTCTGAACTCGATGATTAAATATATTAAAAGAGCCGACCTTGATACAGCAAAATACAATGCTTGTTTAGACAATTCTCCCAATTCTAGAATCTACGCATATTCATGGTATTTAGATATTGTTGCTACTAATTGGGATGTGCTTATTTTAGATGATTACAAGGCTGTAATGCCTTTGCCATGGCGACAAAAATATTTTATTAAATATGTTTACAAACCTTGTTGGACTCAGCAATTGGGTGTTTTTTCACCCAATCCTACTGATGAAGAGTTAGTTAGAACATTTATTGATACTATTCCAAGAAAGTTTAAAAAGATTACAATTCAATTAAATTCTGATAATCCAATATCGGGTAAAGGAATAACCAAAAAAGCAAATTATATTTTACCACTAGATAAGAGTTATGGGGAGTTGTTTAATGAGTATAAATCTGTTAGACGAAGAAATATAAGGTTATCAATAAAGAATAAAATAATAGTAAGTAGAACAGAAAATTATAATGAGTTAATAAACTTATTTAAAACACTTAAAAAAGATAAAGTATCAACTAGAGAAGATGATTATTTGAGGTTAGAACAATTGATTCATTTTTTGATAGAGAACAATAAAGTTGATGTATTAAAAGCAATTGGTGAAAATGGAAAATTACTAGGTGGTGCATTTTTTTTAAAAGAGACTAAAAGAATTACATATTTATTTTCGGTAGTTTCAAATAAAGGCAGAGAACAAAATGCAATGTCAGATATTATAGATAGGGTTATTGAAAAATCTACCAATAAAAAGTTAACTCTAGATTTTGAAGGATCTATGATAGAAGGTATAGCTTTCTTTTTTAAAAGTTTTGGGGCTATCGATGAAGGGTATTTTATGTATGAAAGAAAAGCGTTATTTTAAAAACTCAAGATATTCTTCAGGTATTTTTTTGTTAAAAGTAATATTTGAAAAACCTTCTGTATGTGGTTTTTTTGATTTAATAACTTTACAAGGGTTACCAACTGAAATTGTATTGGATGGAATATCTTTTGTCACAATAGAACCTGCTCCAATAATAACATTTGAACCAATGTTTACTTCTGGTAAAATAACACAATTACATCCTATCCATACATTATCACCAATAGTAATTGGTTTAGCTTTTGATTGTTTATAAAAATCACTAAAATCATGGTTAGAAGAAATAATATTTGTTCCTGGACCAATCTCTATATTCGATCCGAAAACAATTCCATTTGTTGCTTGTATATAGTTGTTATAGTTATCTCCAGGATCACAAAGAATCCCTTTTTTAATATTCTCAGGAGCAACAACTTTTGAGGTAAAATGAACTGGCCATTTAACTGTTGGGTTTAATCGAAATATTTTTTGAGGAATGTAATATTTGAAAAATAGAGTAGAATATCTAATATAGCCATATTTTGGTCTATAATATTCTGGGTATAATATATTTATTAGATAACCGAAAAAAAAATAATCTAATTTTTGAAAAATTCTTCTAGCCATAACTCTGTTGAAACTAATTGCCAAATTTTTTGTTCGTTGGTAGATTTTAAAATTAAATCTATTTCGTTATTGTCAAAAATAAATCTATTTTTTAATTTTAGGATAGAATCCTCAACAATATTTTCAAGATCGTTAGAAATCCAATGCTCTAATGGTAATCGAAGTCCTTTTTTATTCATCGTCAAACAACTAAGGGCAATGTGTTTTTTTGCGACTTCCTTTAAGATGTATTTTTGAATTCCGTTTTTTATTTTGTATTTGGTTGGAATCTGGAATGAAGTGGCTATGAAATTATGATCTAAAAATGGAAGCCTACCTTCTAAAGAAAAAGCCATAGTGAATTGGTCTGCCATCCTAGTTTGGTGGTTTCCTATATATGATTTTAGATTGTAATAACTCATGGCTTCAAAAGTATCAGTAAATGATTTTGCGTCTTTGTTGTATAAATTTGAAATGGTATTTTGAGTATTTGAAATAGATTGATTAAAAAGCTTTTTTAATTCAAAATCCTCAAAGGTTGTATGGTAATGTGAATAATATTCCCCTAATGAATTAATATTTGCAATGTCATGTGCTTTACTAATTTTAGGATGAATATTTGGAATTAGATTGATAAAATTTTTGTTCTTTTTTAACCTTTTCCAAAGCTTAATTTTTGAATATATATCATACCCACCAAATAATTCATCACCCCCCAAACCATTTAACACCACTTTTAGGTTGTTTTGTGATGCCATTTGAGCAATCATATAATTTGCTGATAAATGATTGTAAGGTTCTTCAAAGGCTATTACTAATTCATCTAATTTATTAATTACATCAGATGCATTTGTATAATTTATTGTATGATTTAGGTTTCTAAGTTGAGCCGTATCTGTTGCTTGTTGTACCTCGTTATAATCTGGGTGGTCTTTAAATCCTAGTGTAAGTGCTTTTATGTTTGGATGTAATTTTGAAGCTAAAACAGAGATAGTAGTTGAGTCAATTCCTCCACTCATAAAAGTCCCAACTGGGACATCAGCATTTAAACGTAGATTAATAGCTGTAGTTAAACTTTCTTCTAATAAATCTGCCGCTTGTTTTTCAGTTAAACTAAAGTCTTGAGTATTAATCGGAATCTCCCAATATTTTTTTTTGGTTATTTGATTTGTGTTTAAATCAATTTTTAAAAAATGTGCGGGTTCTAAAGCAACAATATTTTTGAAGCAAGTATTAGGTCTTTGAGCAATAGAAAACCTGAAGTTTTGCCACAAGCCTTCCCAATTTATTTCGGGTTTATATAAACCAGAATCAATAATTGCTTTTTGTGTACTTGCAAAAACAAACTGTTCATTATTTTGGAAGTAGTAAAGAGGTTTAATACCAATTCTATCTCTTGCAATAAAGATTTCATTTTTAGATTTGTCAAAAATTACAATAGCAAACATTCCATTGAATTTTTGTAAACAATTAGAGCCCCATTGTTTATATGATTTTAACACAACTTCTGTATCAGAGTTGGAAAAAAAAGAATGGCCTAAACTTTTTAATTCATTTCTTACTTCTTTAAAGTTATAAATTTCACCATTAAAAACAATCCAATAGTTTTCATTATTATCAGTCATAGGTTGGTGACTATTTTCTGATAAATCAATTATTTTAAGCTGTCTAAATCCAAATCCTATTTTAAATTTTCGGGAGTAAGACTGATGAATATTTGATTTGTTTTGAAGACGACTATTATCACCGGAATATGAAATAGATTTGTTGTTGAATAACATATACCCTTCATCATCAGGGCCTCTATTTTGCATGCTTTGAGTCATTAATGATAACTCTTTTGCATTATTTAAGGGAGTGTTTAAGTTTAAGATTACTGCTATTCCACACATTTTTAATTATCAGTTTTATTAAAGTATGATAAGTGTTCTTTTGGAATGTTTTTGTTAAATGTGATATCCGAAAAATCTTCTTTATATTTACCTAATCGCTTTACCACTTTACAAGGATTTCCATAAGCAATAGAATTTGAAGGGATATCTTTGATTACCAAACTTCCGGCACCAATAACAACATTGTTACCAATATTTATGCTTCTTAAAATAATAGTGTTGGCTCCAATAAAGACATTATCTCCAATAGTTATAGGAGGATCAATATTATATTTGGAATGATCTTCGTGTGAGTGAATCGATGAAAGAAGTTTGCTTCCTGTACCAATGCCAACATTGTTTCCGAGTATAATTCCATTATTAGCTTCTAAATATACATTCGGATTGTCACCAGGGTCACATAGAATTCCTTTTTTAATATTCTGTGCACTTACTACTGTGGATGTAAAATGTACAGGCCATTTTACGGAGCCATTAATTCGTAATAATTTTTGCGGTAATAGAAAATGGAAGAATAATTTATAGTAGGGTTGTGGATTGTATTTTGGACGAAAATATTCTGGATATGCCCAATTGATAATCCAACCAAACAGCAAAAAATCAAACTTTTGTTTCAATGAAATTTCACGATTCATTTTTGTATGATTTAATAAGTTTTAGAAAGTATGCTAGTAAAATAACATAGCCCAATCCACCAAATATAGACAATATAAGAACAGTAATAAAAATGGAATCATACAAATACCCTATATAAATAGCAATTAGATTAATAAGAAACAAACTGATATTAAACAATAAGCCAATTTGCATTTTATTAGTGATTACAATAATAGAACTAATTGGCGAAAACGAAGTTTGTTGAAGTATATAAAATGATAGCATAAATATATAAAGGCTTAAATTTTCCCATTCATTGTCATAAACAAAATTTAACAAATAAACCCCCACAGTATTTAATAAGAGTAAAAACCCGATAATAATTAAGATGTTAGACTTTACAACCTTTTTTGTAAAGCTATACAATTCACCTCTTTGATGATTGTAATATTCTGAAGCTTTTTGAAAATAAACTTGAGACAAAGAAGCTGAAATTATAAAAAGTGGTAAAGAAACAATTTTCAGACTTAATGCATAAACTCCAGCAGTTGATGCCGTAAAAAAGCTCAACATTAAAATTGGCATACTGTTTATGGCGGTAGCATTTAAAAGTCCAGAAGGAAAACCAAATTTTAAAAGGTTTATGTGAGTTTTTATAGATTCTTTAAAAAGTTGAAAGTTTGGTTTTTTGATGAACTTTCTAGAAGTAATTAGATAGAATAAAAGAACAATAATTGTAGAACCAATAAATCCGTAGATAAGACCATCTTTAATAAAGTAGAATAAAATTAACTGAATAGAAATTGTACTAAAAGTAGTTAGAATTTTGGCATTTGCTATTCTTTTAAACTTTGATTTGCGTGTTGCATATGATTCTAATATTCTTGAATTGGCAGTTATCAATGCAGTCAAAACACTTAATAGTAAAATGGTAAATGTGATTCCTTTATCAAGAAAAAAACCTCTAAAGAGAGTGAAAAAAATAAAGGGAACAACACTTGTAACTAAAGATACCACCAATAACGAGTTTGCAACATTTATACTTTTGGTGTCAGATTTATCTGTGATAATGATATACTCTAATTTTAAACTACTAAGAATGGTAATGATACTTGTAAAACTTAAAAAGGCGCTGTAGAATCCATATAAATTTGGAGCGTAAATTTTAGCTAAAAAAAGTGAGCCAACAACTCCAATTACTTGAGCAACAACTGTTCCTTTAAACATAGAAAAAATGTTTTTCTGGAAAGAAGAACCTGTGAAAAAGGGTAATTTAATATTCAAAAAAATGTTTCTCCAAATATAAAACAAAATTAACCTCTCAACTTTTTAAATCATATTTATTAATTGGTATTTTTACCCAATGAAAATAAAACATATCTTTTTTGATCTAGACCACACACTTTGGGACTTTGAAAAAAACTCTGCTAAAACCTTTGAATATATTTTTAGTTTAAATGAAATGGAAATAGATATTCAGAAGTTTTTGAACTATTACAGCTTAATAAACAGAGACTATTGGCGCTTGTTTAGAAATGATAAAGTCAGCAAAGAAGATCTGAGATATGGAAGATTAAAAGATACTTTTGATAAGATTAAGCATCCAATAACTGATGGTATTATTAATAAGTTATCTGAAGATTATATTCAACATTTGTCCAGTTTTAATTATTTGTTCGAAGGTGTATTTGAAATATTAGATTACTTAAAGCCAAATTATCAAATGCATATTATCACAAACGGATTTAGTGAAGTGCAACACCAAAAACTTGCAAACTCTAAAATTGATAATTATTTTGATAAAATTATAACTTCAGAAGAGGTTGGAGTTAAAAAACCAAACCCAAAAATATTTGAGTACGCTTTAAATACTGTTGGTGCCAAAATTAGTGAAAGCATCATGATTGGTGATAATTGGGAAGCCGATATTATGGGTGCTAAAGATTTTGGAATGAAGGTCATTTTTTGCAATTTCGAAAATGAGTCGGTTGATGACTCAATCCCGTCAGTCAAAAATCTAGAAGAAATCAAAAAGTATTTATAAACGGAGTTTGATTAAATCACCTATTTAGCATTCTCCTTTTTAAATAAGAATTTTCCTTAAATTTGTAAAAAACAAATCCACATGTTAAAAATTAAAATCACTTTAACCTTTATCTTTTTATGTTCTATTTCAACTTTTGCTCAAAAGAGTTTGAACGATTATAAATATATAATTATTCCAGTAAAATATAACTTTCAAAGTAGCGAAAACAAGTATAGAATTAATTCTTTGACTAAATTTTTATTCGAAAAAGAAGGGTTTACTGTGATTATGAGTGATGATAGCTACCCTGTGGATTTAAGTACTAATCATTGTTTGGCATTGACGGCAAAATTGAATAACAAGTCTAATATGTTAATGACAAAATTATATTATGATTTAGTAGATTGTAATAATAGCATTGTTTTTTCTACAAACTTAGCGAAGACAAAAGAGAAAGATTTTGAAAGAGCCTATAATATTGCAATCAGAAAAACTTTTGAAGATATTAAAACTCAAAATTACAAGTATGAGCCTAAAGAAGTAAGTCCAGAAGTAGTTACTGTGGTAGCCGTAACAACTCCAAAAGTTGAGATAGCACCAATTAAGGTTGAGACTAAAGCTGAAAATAAAAACACTGTAAAAGCAGAAGCTATAATTGCTGTATCACCGGTTGTTGTTAAAAAATCCGGTACAAATGTATTGTATGCTCAAGAAATTACAAATGGATACCAATTGGTTGATAGTACTCCGAAAGTGGTTTATATTGCATTAAAATCATCAATTAATGATGTGTACTTAATTAAAGACACAAACGGAATCATCTATAAAAACAATGGTGTTTGGATTGCGGAGTATTATGAAGGTGATGCTTTAATTCAAAAAGAGTTGAATATTAAATTGATGGAATAACTCTTTTATCTTAAGTCTAAAAGTGAAGCGGTCTTATGTCTTATTTAATACTTATATTTTTTCCAACGCTTTTTTAAAAAATCTCTAAAACTATTTTCCCGTGGATTATTACCTGGATCATACAATTTTGTTTTGCTGATTTCATCTGGTAAAAATTCTTGTTCTACAAAATTCTGATCGTAACTATGTGCGTATTTATAGTTTTTCCCATAGTCTAAATCCTTCATCAATTTGGTCGGAGCATTTCTTAAATGTAACGGAACAGATAAGTCACCCGTTTCTCTAACTAATTTCTGCGCCTTACCAATAGCTTCATAAGAAGCATTGCTTTTGGGAGAGTTGGCTAAGTATATAGCACATTGGCTCAAAATGATTCTAGATTCTGGAAAACCGATTGTTGTTATTGCCTGAAAAGTATTGTTGGCTAATATCAATGCAGTTGGGTTGGCATTGCCAATATCTTCTGAAGCAAGAATTAGCAACCTCCTCGCAATAAATTTTGCATCTTCACCACCTTCTATCATTCTAGCCAACCAATAAACAGCTCCATTGGGGTCGCTACCTCTAATAGATTTAATGAAGGCTGAAATGATATCATAGTGTTGCTCACCTGTTTTATCATAGCGCGCCATATTTTTTTGAACACGCTCCATCACAAAATCATTGGTAATGGTAATTTCCCCTTTTTCTGTGGCTACCAATAGTTCAAAAATGTTTAACAACTTACGAGCATCACCTCCAGAAAGACGAATTAATGCTTCTGTTTCTTTTAGAGTGATTTTCTTTTTTGAGATGATTTCATCTTTGGTAATAGCTCTATCTAGCAACGCCAATAAATCGTCTTTTTCAAAAGAATTTAAGATGTAAACCTGACAGCGTGATAGAAGTGCAGGAATCACCTCAAAACTTGGGTTCTCAGTGGTTGCTCCAATTAAAGTTACCCACCCTTTTTCAACCGCTCCCAATAAAGAATCTTGTTGAGATTTACTAAACCGATGAATTTCATCAATAAATAAAATAGGATTTTTTGTGGTAAAAAGTCCACCACTTTGTTTGGCTTTATCAATAACTTCTCTAATATCTTTAACGCCAGAATTGATTGCGCTCAATGAATAAAACGGACGTTTAGATTCTGTTGCAATAATATTGGCCAACGTTGTTTTACCAATTCCAGGAGGCCCCCATAAAATCAGCGATGGAATGATGCCATTTTTTATATGTTGCGTTAAATATCCATTTTTGCCAACCAAGTGTTGTTGACTAATATAGTCGTCTAAAGTTTTCGGTCTAATGCGTTCTGCCAATGGTTCATTCATAGTATAAAAATAGTTGATTTATCAGACAGAAAGCAATTGAACTGACAATTTTTCATAAGATTTTATTTTGGGTGTATATTTGTTTATTACAACCTATGGAAGATTCAAAACTTTTTAAATATCACCGAGCAGTTATTGTTGTGCCATTTTTAGCAGTATTTTCAATTTGGTTTGTTTATTGGATTGAAATGAGGTTTGGATTTAACTGGACTAAATACGGTATTTATCCACAAACAATCAAAGGGCTTAGAGGAATTATATGCTCACCTTTTATTCATAGCGGCACATCGCATCTATTTAATAATTCTGTTCCTTTAGCAGTCTTATTAACAGCATTGTATTTTTTTTATCGAAAATTGGCTTCGAAAATTCTTTTCTATGGATTCTTCTTAACTGGGACTCTTACTTGGAGTTTTGCTAGAGAATCGTACCACATTGGCGCAAGTGGTATTGTATATATGCTTTTTAGTTTCATTTTTTTTAGTGGGGTTTTAAGAAAGCATTATAGACTCCTAGCAGTTTCGATGATTGTTGTTTTTCTATACGGAAGTATGGTTTGGTATGTTTTTCCAATTAAAGAGGGAATCTCTTGGGAAGGACATTCTTCAGGATTTATCGTAGGATTTTTATTAGCTATTATATATCGAAAGAAAGGTCCTCAAAAAAAGGAAATGGAATACAAACAAACTTCTTTTGATCTACTATTTGATGAAGATGGAAATTACAATCCACCAGAAATTAAAGAAGAAAAAGAAGAGATAGAGGTAAATTATATTTTGACTAAAAAGAAGTCAGAAGACTAAGATTACATCCTTTGTCTTATAGCTTCGTATAAGAAGGCTCCACAAGCAACAGAAACATTTAACGACTCAATCTCTCCTAATAAAGGAAGTTTGGCTTTAGCATCGACCATTTTTAAAATTGAAGGATTAACTCCCCTATGTTCAGAACCCATAATAATAGCTGTGGGTTGCTTAAAGTCAACATCATATATAGTGTTGTTAGTTTTTTCAGTAGCTGCTACCATTTTAATATCTGATGCTTGTAATAAAAACATAGCATCTTTTAAATGATTTACTCTACAAATAGGTACTTTAAAAGCAGCACCTGCAGAGGTTTTAATAGCATCAGCATTAAGAGGAGCAGAGCCTTGGTTTTGAATAACAATTCCGTTTACTCCAGTGCATTCAGCGGTTCTAATGATTGCTCCAAAATTCCGTACATCCGTAATTTGATCTAATAAAAGAAATAGGGGAGTAGCATCGCTTTCTAAAACTTCATTCACTAAAGTTTCAAGGTCATAAAAATCAATAGGTGAAATTGTTGCCGCAACACCTTGATGATTACTGTTTTTTGACAAGTGATTTAACTTCTCAATAGGCACAAAGCTAGTAGAAATATTATTTTCTTTAATCAATGAACTCAGTTCTGAGAAAAGATTTCCTTTTAAATCTTTTTGTAAATATATTTTTTGAATAGTGGCTCCAGAATTGATTGCCTCGATAATTGCTCTTATCCCGAATATTTTACTTGATGTGTTTTCCATGTTGCAAAAGTAGGTAATAAAAAAAAACCATCAACCTTAGGTTGATGGTTTTTATGAATGCAAATTTTAAATTATTTTTTAATAATTTTTTTAATGCCAAAGTTATTTCCAGAGCGAATTTTAGCAATGTAGATACCGGCAGCTAATTCTTCTATATCGATACGTTGGGTATTCTTTTTAGTTTTAATCAATTTACCATATATATCATAAATTTCAACAACATCAATAATTAGATTTGTATTAATGTTAACAATGCCTGTTGTTGGGTTAGGGTATAAATTAAATGCATCAGAAATATCAACTTCATCAACAGATAGAGAACATCCACTAATGTCAAAGTTAAGTTCTATTGGATCTCCTGGGGTTAAATCTCTACCATCAAATGCTGGGTATGTTTCATCAAATCTAAGGGCTCTAAATACAAAGTTTGCAGATGGAGCATCTCCTTGGGTTAAAATTCCATTGAGTGTGTCTGGATTTATATATTCCCAAACAATATTGTTACTTGGGTCTAACTCAAAGAAATATCCCGAATCACCATCACAAATAAGGGTGTTTCCATTTGGTAATCTTTGGCCACTTGATAATATTGATGAGAAAAAATCAGAAGGAACAGGGTCAGTATATGTCCAATCTGTTGTTAATGGGCCATATCCAATTGTGTTATCATAATTGTAAAATCCTGGAGAACTAGTTGAGGGTGAAATAATATCTAAAGCTGAAAATCTAATCGAATTACCATTGTTAAAAATCATAATTTTACCAGCATCATTTAGACCATCTGGTATCCAATGTGGATAATGCTGGCTAAATAATGTTCTGTTTTCAACACCTCCAATACCATAGGATTGTGGATTTCCCCAGCGGTATAGAAAATCACCACCTTTTCCATAAACTCCACCAGTATGAGATGTTGCTTCTGCTGTTGTAGTTGAGTGATCAATTATGTAAATTTCACTCAAAATTCTAGAGCTTAGAACAATCTGATCTAAGGATTCATTGTATTGAATTGAATTGACATGTAACCAATTTGCAGGTCCATTGTTTTCATTTGTAAAGTTAAAATCTAATAGTTCTGGAAAATCGTTGATAACTCCAAAATTATTTTTTGTATTGTCAAAGTCTTGAATTAAATGATCTTTAATATTCCATTCCCAAACAATGTTAGCTTGGTTAGTACCAACAGGTTCTAATTCTAGAATCTGTTCATTGAATATTTTACCTTCTTCAATTAATGCTGGATCACGACCAGCTTCTATTGCCTCTATTCCTGACATTGTTGTAACTGCTAGCATTAAAATATTTCCATTAGGAAGCGGATAGATATCATGGTGTTGTGAAACTTCTGTAGTAGAATATGTATATTCCCAAAGTAAATTATTATCCCAATTAAATAATTCTATTTTGCCACCTACACCGCCAAAAGAGATATCATCATTAATAATTTTACCAGTTCTTAATAAATTACCATTTTCTAATAAATAGACTGAGGCAGCAGGATTGAAGGTGCTAGTCCATTGATGAACTACTTGGCCACAATTATTAATAAGATAGGTTTCAGTAGATGTTAATGGAGCTAATAATGTATAGCCATTATAAGATCCAGCATTATTTCTTAAGACACCTATTGTGTTTTGGCTAAATGTAGAAAATGTAAAAAACAGAAAGAATATGTAATAGTAAATATGTTTCATTTTAATTCTATGTTATAAAAAAACCACCTATAAAAGGTGGTTTTTTATTTATTAAATAATTTAATTAATTACATGTGCTTGTACCTGAGGTAATTTCACCTGGAGTTGGAATACCAGAATAATCTTGTGTTCCACCTTCAAATTCAGTTCCGTCAGGAGCAGTTAGTAAGTAATAGTTTTCACTTTCCCAACCTGGTCCACCACCTGTTCCACCACCTGATACATAGGTAAATGTATAGTCTGCACCTACCGTAACAGGAATATCAAACACTGTTTGAGGTCCATCTGTAGCATATTGGGTCTGAATACCTTCTGAATCAAGTAAAACATATCCGCCATTCCATCCATCTCCATAAGTATCTCTTGAATCAAGAGTCCATAAACAAAAAACATAATCTGTTATGTTAATTGTAAATTCAGGAAATACAGTTGTTGGATTGATCAAATATTGATTATTTAATGCAGTTGCATTCATTTTAATGACAATTGTTTCATCCCCTTCAACCTCTATATCACCATATATTTGAATTTCAACAATAGTTTCAGTTGAATATGCTAAAATGTTAGCAGCAGTAATATCAAAATCTTCACCTTCAGTAGCAGTACCACCGGTTTGTTCAGCTGAAAAAGTAACACCTCTAGTTAACGCTTTATCAAATGTAACTTTGACTCTAATTATACCATCTTGTCTATCATTGATGTCCGTATCTAAAACTTGAAAAGTAGCTACTGGATAATCAGCTGTACTTGCAATTGGTTCTATATCTTCATTTTCGTCGCATGAAGCAAGACTAAATAATAGAATTCCGAAGAATATTAGATTTTTTAAATTTATATATTTTTTCATTATAATATTGTTTTAAAATTAAAGTGGTGTATAAGTTACATAGTACTCTCTACAAGCGCCGCCAGCACAAATCAAATATTCCATGTAAATAACGCCTGTTACTGGATCTACACTACTTGCGTTAGGAACTCCTTCAACCAAATTTGAGTATAAGTCAACTAAGTTTTGTTCTGGAATTGTAATTCCATTACAAACATCAAAAAATGTAAACCCTGGGGTGCCTCCTAATTGTGCTTGTGTCCAATGACCAACATTTTCAGTTCTATACTCACCAATTCCAGTTTCAGTAAATGTATCATTAAAATTATACCAAGCGTCGATTCCTGCACTCGGATTAATGTAATGTAAGTCAACATTGTACGTTTGTGCCAAATTAGAAAAACACAAGTAATTTAATGTAATAGTTAGCAATTTGCCATTACCTAAAACATTTACACCATCTGCATTTGTCACTTTTAATTTTAATATCGGTGACATTTCTAGTGGCGCAACAATACCTTGAGTTAGCATAGTAATTGGTAACAAACCTAAAAAGTTGTTATCTTTAGGTAAGAGAATTGACTTTGAATCAAATCTAAAATGAGTACCTTCTATAGCTGTAGAACCAGGGGCAACATCAATAGATACAAGAACATCACCATTAATACTTGTATAAGTTGGTCCTTTAACTTCCATTTGAATATCAAATAAATATTCATCACCATTAGCAATTCCGCCTAGGGTCATAGCAGATTTCGAAAACCCTCCTAGATTAGGTCCATCATCATTTAAATGTGTAAGATCATCATCTTCTACACAAGAAATTAGTGTAGTAAAAGTCATTATTAAAATTAATGCATATTTAATTGTTTTCATTGTTTTCATATTTTAAGTTATTAATTTGCCCAAAAGATTTTATCAGTAAAAGCATTTGGTTGAGCAGGTAAGTTAATGCCATTCGTAGTCAATTCACTAGAAGGGTAAAATAATCTAACTGGTCTGTCACCTGTTGATGTAACTCCTCTTTCTGAAATAGGTAGATTTAATGGAAATCCTGTTCTATTGTAATCAAACCAAGATTGTAAAGCATTAATTCCATTTAAAGCAATCCATTTTTGGGTAATGATTGCTTCCATTTTATCTAAAGAAGCAACCCAGCCAACTAAATTAATGTTTTGACTGTAATAAGAAGATGCGCTACCTGTGCCTAAAGTAGTAAATGAAGCTTGAATTCCCGCTTCATAATGACCTTGTGGGCTTCCTCCGATTAATCCTTTCATTGATGCTTCAGCTAAATTGAAATGAATTTCACCGGCAGTCATTAAAATAGCGTCTTGAGAAGCGCTTTTTCTGATACCAGGACCAATATTAGAAACATTTACAGGGTCAAATTGATCTAGTACAGGAAAATCATAATCAGCAATACCTTGATCAACACCTAAATGTCCAAATCCTGATGCAGGAATTTCATAGATAAAATCAATTCTTGGATCGTTTGTTGTCATTAAATGGTTTAATACAAATGGCGTAGCACATGTTGCTTCGAAGTTATTCGTAGTTGATGCTCCTGTAGCATCAGTACCAAATGCTGCCCAAAAAGGGCTCATTTGATTTTCTCCTAAGTTATAGCCAATATTAATCCCTATATCACTTCCCATAAAACCATCAGCTGCAGTTTTTGCTAATTCTGTTTGAATATACCCATCTCTACCAGACATATCTGATTGACGTACTAAAATTCTTAATTTTACAGAGTTCGCGAATTTTTTCCACATATCCATATCTCCATTAAACAGTCCATCATCAGCTCCAGGAACTAATGGTACAATATCAGCATTTGAAGAAGTAGAATTAATAAGTGCAATTGCAGCAGATAATTTAACAATTAAATCTTCTGAAATAACTTGTGCATCATCATATTTAGGAGTTGGGTTACTACCTCTTTGTAGAGCTTCACTATAAGGAATATCTCCATATTGATCTACCATAATACTAAAATGATAAGCTTTCATTATTTCGCCAAGAGCAACATAATATCCCATTTCAGGGCCTTCTAGTGTCGACAACACTTGGTATTGCTTTAATGCTCTTGAAAAAGTATAATCAAAATTTTGGGCATAAAAAGAAGGTGTTACTGAATATTGAAACTCCTCATCGTACCAAGAAAATCCATCACTTTGACTCCAGTTATACATTAACATGTTGCCTAAAGTATTGTACCCTCTATTACGTTGTTGTGTATAGGCAGTATAATTCATAGCCACAGGTAAAATTAAATCAGGACTAACTGTTGTTGGATTATTTGGATCCGTATTTACGTCCAAATAGCTATCACTACAAGATGCTAGTAGTAAAACTACCGCTAACATTTTGATTGATATTAAAATATTTTTCATAATTAAATTGTTTTATTTATTAAAATTCTATATTTATATTAATACCATAACTGCTTGTAGGGGGTGATTGGAAATATCCACCAATACCAATAGCATTAGAATTTGTATTGTTAAATTCTGGATCAGAGAACCTGTTTTGTTCAGGTAATACAGTCAAAATATTTCTAGCAACAAATCCAACTTTTACTGTAGACAACGGTGTATTATCTAAATATTTGTTAGGTAAAGAATAGTTTAATGAAACTTCTCTAATTTTAAATGCCGTTGCATCTTTAACATAGTTTTCTTTTATTTCATTATATCTACCTGTCCAAAAATCTTGGTTACCACTAGTTACTGGAAGGTTTGTGTTTTCAACATACACTCCTGGAGCAGTTTCTACAACTGAATTAGGGAAAACAAAATCTTGTCTGTTAGATGAAACTGAAGCAATTGATCTTCCGGTAAATTCCATAGCGTCAGATCCTTGTTCGTAATACACATGTCCTGTTCTATAGTCCATAGTTGTAGCTATAGTCCAACTTTTATAACTTAAGCTAGAATTAAACCCTAAAA
Organism: Flavobacteriaceae bacterium; assembly: GCA_045047075.1. GTDB lineage: Bacteria > Bacteroidota > Bacteroidia > Flavobacteriales > Flavobacteriaceae > Urechidicola. The sequence goes on along the minus strand of JASFYP010000024.1, from coordinate 95,684 downwards.
TATAATCAGGAGTAGTTTTACCTAAATTTTTAAGAGCACCAACTTTTGGATTACCACTAATTGGGTCAACAACAACTCTACCTTGGGGATCTCTAACATATGAAGTTGCTTTGATTTGTGGATAAGCTTCGCCTACAATGGCAAATACGCCAACTGAACCAGTACTGGTAAGTGTAATCTCATTTACACCTTCAGAAATTTTGTTTACAACAGTTTCACTACTAAAATAGTTTACACTAGCATCCCATCTCCAATCATCAGTTTTAAAAATAGTCCCTCCTACTGTAATTTCAAACCCTTTTCCTTCTAACTCTCCAATGTTAGTTAAAAAGCCTGTACTAGCAGAAGCATTAGATGGAGTTGTTCTTGTAATTAAATCTGTAGATTTTGTAATAAAATAAGCAGCATCTAATATTAATCTATTATTAAAGAATCCTAAATTAGCTCCAAACTCTGTAGAAGTAATTTGTTCTTTTTTAATGTTTGCATCAACAGCAGTATTTGCTAAGAAAAATCCGTTTAAAGAGCCAAATGGGAATCCATAAGACGTATCTGATCTAGTAGGTTCGTTGTTTGGATTTGATTGAAAGTATGTTTCGTTTATCTGATAAGCAGGTAAATCGTTGTATACATTTGAATAGTTTGCTGTAAGTTTAGCAAAATTAAGAATGTTACCATCCTTAAGCGATTCAATTGCATCTGTCAAGACAAATGATAAACCAGCACCAGGGTAAAAATAACTGTTATCTTCTGGAGCAAGAGTTGAAGTAAAGTCATAACGTCCTGATAAGTGAAGGAATAAATAATCATTAAGACCAAAAGTTAAATCGGCAAAGAAACCATAAGTTTTCTTTGTTTCTTCATTAACGCCAACAATAGGTTGCCCTGTACCGTTAGATACATCGTAAAAATCAGGAATACTTAAGTTGCTGGCAGTAATAGAACTAGATCTAAAATTACTAGTAGTATTAGTAGCTCCTAAAATAACATCAAAAGTAAGGCTTTCAGTTAAATCGAATTGACCAGATAATAAGGCATCAGTGGTATATGTAAGCGATTGAAATTCAGAATCAGTTACAAAAGATGTTACATTAGTTGGGCGTGTATAATCACCAGTATATACTTGTGGAGCTCTCCAATTTTTACCTGTACCAGTAACACTGTTAATACCAATTCTAGTAGTAAAGTTAATTCTTTCAGCGATATCCCAAGATGCAGAAACATTAGCAATTAATCTTGCAGTTTTGTCTGTATTTCTATTTGTGTCAATTGCCCAATAAGGGTTTTGGTAGTAACCGTTAAAATATCCATCAGGAGAAGCAAATAAATCATTTTGCCAATCTTTATAATTAGTTAGCGGAATATTTGCAGCTGTATTCAATACAAACCAATACAACGGTCTGTCTTGCGACCCAATAGAACTTCCAACTACATCTGTTTTGTCTCTCATATAAGTTGAGTTAACAGCTAATGTAATATTTCCAAGTTTTTTTGATGCATTTATACGAAAAGATTGTCTATCGTATTTGTCATTTGGGACAATACCTTCTGTTTCTTGATTACCAATAGACATGTAAAATTGACTTGTTTCATCACCTCCACTAGCATAAATCGTATTTTGAAACGTTGACCCTGTGTTATAAAAATCTTTTAGGTTATTTTTAACAGGAGCATAAGGAACGGTTTGAAAAGTACCATCAGCAAATGTTGGTCCTATCTGTCTAACTTGGCCATCAAATCTTGGTCCCCAGTTTGTGTTTTCAATATTGTCATAAGCACCTTGCCAACCTGTACCGTATTCAGTTTGGAAATCTGGCATGTAAGCAACTTGTTCAAAAGTAGCAGTGGTGTTAATACCAATTTTAAATTTCTCATCGCTAGAACCTTTTTTAGTTTCAACAATGATAGCACCATTACTTGCATTTGAACCATAAAGAGCAGCAGCTGAAGCTCCTTTAAGTACATTTAAACTCTTAATATCATTAGGGTTTAAATCATCAAAAGCTCCAGTAGAAGCAATAGATCCGTCAATTACAATTAACGCTTGGTTACCTTGACTAATTGACCTTAACCCTCTTAAAATAATTTGGGTAGATGGGTTAACGCCATTATTTTGAATGTTAATTTGTAATCCGGCAACTTTACCAGCTAAAGCGCTAGCAGCTCTTGTAGGAGATGCCTGAATAATATCTTCACCTTTAACTGTTTCTGCTTGGTAAGCTAAAGATTTCTTTTGCTTTTTAATACCAAAACCAACTACAACAACTTCAGTTAAAGCTTCAGCGCCAGCAACCATTACTACATTCATAGTGTTTGCTGCACCAATTGTCATTTCTTGTGTTTCCATTCCAATAAAGCTAAATTGAAGTACATCTCCAGTATTAGCAGTCATAGAATAGTTACCGTCGAAATCTGTTTCAGTACCAGTTGAAGTACCTTTAATTAAGACACTTACTCCAGGTAAAGGACCCGATTCGTCAGAAACGTTACCAGAAATAGTCTTTGATTGTGCAAAAGTTATTTGCACTACAAACGCCAATAACAGCGTTAAAATTCCATTAAACTTTGTTTTCATTATATAATTATTTGAATTAATTTGAGCCAAAAGTCTTAAATAATACTTAAAAAACCAACTTTTTAACATAAAAATAGTTAAAAAAGTTAAATAAAAGTTAAGATCTTTTGTGGATATCCTAATTATAAGATGCAATTAATTAAAATAGGTTGCGTGAAATTCAAATATTATTTTGATTTTTATATAAAAAATAGTGAAGCTAAGTTTGTAGTAGCCTTATGATTACTTTCATTATATAGCAAAAAATGGAAGAATCTAAAAATATTGTAAAAGTCTTATATGAAATTTTGAGTTTTGAAAGTCCACTGGAAAATCAGATCGTTTGCCAAGAGCATAACTGATGTCAATAGCGCCACTTTTAGTATTAAATACATATCCGAGTCCAAAACCAAACAATTGTCCGTTATCATTTATAATATCATTTTGGATATAAGCGAAATCGGTAATTGAATATATGTAAGATCTTTGAGCGAGGTGGTATCGATACTCTAAATTTAAAATACTGTATGCTGATGCAAAAATGCTTTCCTGATCAAACCCTCTGATGGAGTTAGCGCCTCCAATTCTAAATAGCTCATTTGAAAACAAATCTCCAGAAATCATTAAGCCACTTTTACTTTGGATGAATATATTACTCTTTTGATTTAGACTCCAAATGTAATAAGTATGTAATTTATATTTTTGCTGATTAGTCTTGACAGTATTTTTGGCAAGTGTTCTTTTCCCCCAAAGGGCATTTATGTTAAAATAAAATTTATTTTGAAAAGGTTTATCTCTGTCTGGTTTTCTGTAATTGTATGAAGTTCCAAAAAAAGTGCTTTTGTACCCTTCAATATTGTTTTGTGTATTTCCTGAATCTAAGTCATTCGAATTTTCTGATTTGAATTCTCCCGCAATTTCGCTAAATTGATTTAGGGTGTATGCTAAATTTATTTTAGTGTGGATGTTTAAAAAAGTAGAGTCTTGTTTGTAAAGATTAAAATTAACACCGAATGTAATAGGTGATTTAAAAATATATGGCGCAGTAAAAGCGAGGTCAAATAGTTTTCTATCATCACCATTGCTTTTCCACTGTATCGAAATTGTTTCTCCTTTATTTAATACATTATTTAGTAATAAATCAAGATAACCGTTGAATTTCAATTTTCCTTCTTCATCAGTAGCAAAACCAATTAATCCGTCAAATCGATTTGCTTTAATTTTTTGTAAGTATAAATAAATGGATGTTGAGTCATTCGTAAATAAAACTTCTGGAGATTTTATTTCTGACACAAAAGTAATTGCTTGAATGGCGTCAGAGGCTTTTTGTAGTTTTTCTGTATTAAAAACAGTTCCTATTTTTAGATTTAACCGATGCCTAACAAAAGATTGTGGAAATTTCTCATATGCCTTAATTATTACATTGTCAATAGTTCTTGATTTGGTTGAGTTGATATTTAGCTCAGCGATTAACTCATTATTAGACTTCTTAATATTTTTTAAAGAAACTTCTGTAAATGATTTTCCATCGGTTTCAAATTGCTGAACTAAATCTCTCATTAAATTTGAAACATCATGTATTTTGAGAGAAAAAGAAGAATCTGTAAAATTAGCTGTGTATTTTTTGATAATATTTTTATCAACACTATTTGAGTCAAAAAATATTTTTATTGTCTTTGTGTTTTCTCCTAAAATTAGATGAGCAATAAAAATTGAGTCTTGTTTTTGAATAGTGTCAAATTGAGTATTCAAATATCCTATCCTATGAAGTTTTGATTTTACAGAATCAACTTCAGCATACAATGAATTTTCTGAAGAATGAAGATGTTGATATTCAACCAAATTAAATAACGAATTATTCAGTGAATCTTTTTCAACTATTTTCAACTCAATTTCTTGTGTAAAAGCTGATTGAAAAATCAACAATAAAAAAAGGGTGTATATATAAGGTGTAAAAAAACTTTTCAATTAAAGTAAATAAAAGATTGTTAATACGGTGTGAATATAGTGGATTCTAATGATTTAATAATGAGTATAAAAAATAAACTAATTGGCATTTGAATTACTGGAAAAATAGTGTACATTTGCACTCTCTAAAAAAGAGATGTTTAATTATAAAAACGTAAACAATAACAAATTAGTATGCCAACTATACAACAATTAGTACGCAAAGGAAGAACCAGTAAAACTAAGAAGAGTAAATCGGTAGCTTTAAATTCATGTCCTCAACGAAGAGGAGTATGTACTCGTGTTTATACAACTACACCTAAAAAACCAAACTCAGCAATGAGAAAGGTTGCAAGGGTTAGGTTGACAAACGGTAACGAGGTAAATGCATATATCCCAGGAGAAGGACATAATTTACAAGAGCACTCGATAGTATTAGTTAGAGGAGGAAGAGTAAAGGATTTACCAGGAGTTAGATACCACATTGTGCGTGGTGCATTAGATACTGCAGGTGTTGAGGGAAGAACTCAACGTCGATCTAAATACGGAACAAAACGTCCAAAGTAAATTTTAGTAAAACTTTTAATGTAAAGACATGAGAAAAAGAAGAGCGAAAAAAAGGATTCTTTTACCAGATCCAAAATTTAATGATCAATTAGTTACACGTTTTGTGAACAACTTGATGTGGGATGGCAAAAAATCAACAGCTTTTAAAGTATTTTATGATGCACTTGATATCGTAGAAGAAAGAAAACAAGACGAAGAAAAATCGGCTTTAGAAATTTGGAAAGATGCTTTAACAAATGTGATGCCTCAAGTAGAAGTGCGTAGTCGCCGTGTTGGTGGTGCAACATTCCAAATTCCAATGCAAATTAGACCAGATCGTAAAATTTCTATGGCGATTAAATGGTTAATTTCTTACACAAGAAAACGTAACGAAAAAACAATGGCTCAAAAATTAGCTGCAGAGATATTAGCTGCCGCTAAAGAAGAAGGTGCTGCTGTTAAGAAAAGAGTGGATGTTCACAAGATGGCTGAAGCTAATAAAGCATTCTCACATTTTAGGTTTTAAGAAATGGCTAGAGATTTAAAATTCACAAGAAATATTGGTATTGCTGCACATATTGATGCAGGTAAAACTACTACAACAGAACGTGTTTTATTTTACACGGGAGTTTCTCATAAAATTGGAGAAGTACATGATGGTGCAGCTACAATGGACTGGATGGAGCAAGAGCAAGAAAGAGGTATTACAATTACTTCTGCTGCTACTACCTGTACATGGCAGTTTCCTACCGAAAATGGAGAGCCTACAGCAGATGCTAAAGGATATCATTTTAATATTATTGATACTCCAGGTCACGTTGATTTTACAGTAGAGGTAAATCGTTCGTTAAGAGTGCTTGATGGATTGGTTTTCTTGTTTAGTGCAGTTGATGGTGTTGAGCCACAATCTGAAACTAACTGGAGATTAGCCGATAACTATAAAGTGCCAAGAATTGGTTTCGTTAATAAAATGGACCGTCAAGGGTCTGATTTTTTAATGGTAAATCGTCAAGTGAAAGAAATGTTAGGTTCTAATGCAGTTCCTATCGTTCTTCCAATTGGTGAAGAAGGTGACTTTAAGGGAATTGTTGATTTAGTTAAAAATAGAGCTATTATTTGGCATGAAGAAAATAATGGAGCTACGTTTGATATTGTTGATATTCCAGAAGAATTAAAAGAAGAAGCAAGAGAATATAGAGCTTTATTGATTGAAGAAGTAGCAAGTTATGATGAGAACTTGTTAGAAAAATTCATGGAAGATGAAGATTCTATTACCGAAGATGAAGTACATGCAGCATTAAGAGCAGCAGTTATGGATATGGCAATCATACCTATGGTTTGTGGTTCTGCATTTAAAAATAAAGGAGTTCAATTCCTTTTAGATGCTGTTTGTCGTTATTTACCTTCACCTTTAGATAAAGAAGGTATTGTTGGAATGAACCCTGATACTGAAAAAGAAGAAATTCGTAAGCCAGATGTAAAGGAGCCATTCGCTGCTTTAGCATTTAAAATTGCTACTGATCCTTTTGTAGGTCGTTTAGCATTCTTTAGAGTATATTCTGGTCGTTTAGATGCAGGGTCTTATATTTTGAATAATCGTTCTGGTAAGAAAGAACGTATTTCAAGAATTTACCAAATGCACGCCAATAAACAAAATGCAATCGATTATATCGAAGCAGGAGATATTGGAGCGGCAGTTGGATTTAAAGATATTAGAACTGGTGATACAATGTCTGATTTAAAACATCCTATTGTTTTAGAATCAATGGATTTTCCAGATCCAGTAATTGGTATTGCAGTAGAGCCTAAAACGAAAGTTGATGTTGAAAAATTAGGAATGGCTTTAGCTAAGTTATCTGAAGAAGATCCAACTTTCCAAGTTAAAACTGATGAAGCCTCTGGGCAAACTATTATCTCAGGAATGGGAGAATTACACTTAGATATCATTGTTGATAGATTAAGACGTGAGTTTAAAGTTGAAGTGAATGAAGGTGAACCTCAAGTAGAATATAAAGAAGCCTTAACGAAAATGGCAGAGCACAGAGAGATTTATAAAAAGCAATCTGGTGGTCGTGGTAAGTTTGGTGATATTTCATTTGAAATGGGGCCTGTTGATGAAGATTTTGAAGGTGTTGGATTACAATTTGTTGATAAAATTAAAGGGGGTCGTATTCCTAAAGAATTTATTCCATCGGTAGAGAAAGGGTTTAAAATGGCGATGATGAATGGTCCTTTAGCCGGATTCGAAATGGATACAATGAAGATTACACTTAGGGATGGTTCTTTTCACCCAGTGGATTCTGATGCACTTTCTTTTGAATTGGCAGCAAAATTAGGTTACAAAGCAGCAGCGAAAGCAGCAGGTGCGGTAATCATGGAGCCAATTATGAAAATGGATGTTGTAACTCCTGAAGAAAACATGGGAGATATTGTTGGAGATTTGAATAGAAGAAGAGCTACAATCAACGCAATGGATGATAGAGCAGGAGCAAAAGTTGTAAAAGCAGATGTTCCGTTATCAGAAATGTTTGGTTATGTAACTACACTAAGAACATTGTCTTCTGGTAGAGCTACATCTACAATGGAATTTTCGCACTACGCTAAAACGCCATCAAATGTATCTGAAGAAGTAATTGAAAAAGCAAAAGGATAATCACTAAATTATAAAAGATGAGTCAAAAAATTAGAATAAAATTAAAGTCTTACGATTACAATTTAGTAGATAAATCTGCTGAGAAAATCGTAAAAACAGTGAAGAGTACAGGTGCAGTTGTTAATGGTCCAATTCCATTACCTACACACAAAAAGATTTTTACTGTGTTGCGTTCACCGCACGTAAATAAAAAATCTAGAGAACAATTTCAATTGAGTTCTTATAAAAGATTATTAGACATCTATAGTTCATCATCAAAAACGATTGATGCACTAATGAAACTTGAACTTCCTAGTGGAGTTGAAGTAGAAATAAAAGTTTAGTAACTTTTAGAATCAAAAGGAAACTTTTGATTACATGTCCGGAGCGATTGACGAAGGAAAAACGGAAAAATACATCAGGGTTGAAGTATTTTTGACCCTGTTTTTTTGAATAAAGAGTAAATAATTAATAATTAAATTAAATTTAATATGTCTGGGTTAATAGGAAGAAAAATCGGAATGACCAGCTTATTTGATGACAATGGGAAAAACATTCCTTGTACAGTTATCGAAGCAGGTCCATGCGTTGTTACCCAAGTCAGAACCGAAGAGGTTGACGGCTACAATGCGTTGCAGCTTGGTTTCGATGACAAAAAGGCAAAAAGCTCTAATAAAGCTTTAGATGGTCACTTTAAAAAAGCAGGTACCACAGCCAAGAAAAAAGTCATTGAGTTCCAAGGGTTTGAAGAAGAGTATAAATTAGGTGATTCAATTACTGTTGAGCACTTTAACGAAGGAGAGTTTGTTGATGTATCAGCAACATCTAAAGGTAAAGGTTTTCAAGGGGTAGTTAAGAGACACGGTTTTGCGGGTGTAGGTCAAGCTACTCACGGTCAACATAATCGTTTAAGAGCACCGGGTTCTATTGGAGCTGCATCTTATCCTGCTAGAGTATTCAAAGGAATGCGCATGGGAGGTAGAATGGGTGGAGATACAATTAAAGTTCAAAATTTAAGAGTTTTAAAAGTAGTTGCTGATAAGAATCTACTTGTTGTTAAAGGATGTGTTCCTGGTCACAAAAACGCTTATGTAATCATTCAGAAATAATGAAAGTAAAAGTTTTAGACATACACGGAAAAGATACAGGTAGGAAAGTTGAGCTTTCAGATGATGTATTTGGAGTAGAGGTAAATGATCACGCTGTATATTTAGATGTTAAACAACATTTAGCAAATAAAAGACAGGGAACTCATAAGGCTAAAGAAAGAGCTGAAATTACTGGATCTACAAGAAAGATTAAAAAACAAAAAGGAACTGGTACTGCAAGAGCAGGATCTATCAAGTCTGGTGTTTTTAGAGGTGGAGGAAGAATCTTTGGTCCTAGACCAAGAAATTATTCTTTCAAATTAAATAAAGGTTTAAAGAAATTGGCACGTAAATCTGCCTTAAGTACGCAAGCAAAAGATAACAATATTATAGTAGTTGAAAACTTCAATTTTGAAGCTCCAAGTACTAAGAATTTTATCTCTGTTTTGCAAGGTCTTGGTTTAGAAAACAAAAAATCTTTATTTGTGTTGGGTGATTTAAATAATAATGTATATTTGTCATCACGAAATTTAAAACGTGCAAAAACCATAACAAATTCAGGTTTAAGTACTTACGAAGTTTTGAATGCAAATAAAGTTGTTCTCTTAGAAGGCTCTTTAGAAGGAATTAATCAATTATAAGAAATAGGTATCACGATGAATATTTTAATAAAACCTATTATAACGGAAAAAATGACAAATGATAGCGAGCTAAATAATCGTTATGGATTTGTTGTAGATAAGAATGCTAATAAAGTTGAAATCAAAAAAGCTGTAGAGAGAACTTACGGCGTTTCTGTTGAAGCAGTTAGGACTATGAATTATCCTGTTAAAAGAACAACGAAGTTTACAAAAACTGGTGTTGTTTCTGGCAAGAAAGGAGCTTATAAAAAAGCGATAGTTCAAATAGCAGAAGGAGATAACATTGATTTTTATAGCAACATCTAATTAGAATAAAATGTCAGTTAGAAAATTAAAACCAATAACACCAGGTCAGCGTTTTAGAGTAGTAAATGGGTTCGACGCCATAACTACTGATAAGCCGGAGAAAAGTTTACTTGCTCCGAAAAAAAGATCTGGAGGTCGAAACAATAGTGGAAAAATGACTATGCAGCACATAGGTGGTGGTCATAAACAAAGATATCGTATCATCGATTTTAAAAGAGATAAGTCTGGTGTTCCAGCAACTGTAAAATCAATTGAATACGATCCAAACCGTACAGCTTTTATCGCTTTATTAGTGTATGCTGATGGAGCAAAGAGGTATGTGATTGCTCAAAACGGATTACAAGTTGGTCAAAAAGTAGTATCAGGTGACGCAGTTGCTCCAGAAATTGGAAACGCAATGTCTCTTGGTAATATGCCTTTAGGGACAACGATTTCTTGTATTGAGTTACGTCCAGGTCAAGGTGCTGTTATGGCGCGTAGTGCTGGTTCATTTGCTCAATTAATGGCAAAAGACGGAAAATATGCTACGGTAAAATTACCATCAGGTGAAACAAGATTAATCTTGTTAACATGTATGGCAACTATCGGAGTTGTATCTAATTCTGATCACCAATTATTAGTATCTGGTAAAGCAGGTAGAACAAGGTGGTTGGGTAGAAGGTCTAGAGTTAGACCAGTCGTGATGAATCCAGTTGATCACCCAATGGGTGGTGGAGAAGGTAAATCTTCAGGGGGTCATCCAAGATCTAAAAACGGAATTCCTGCTAAAGGATTCAAGACTAGATCTAAGACTAAAGCGAGTAATAAGTATATTTTAGAACGTAGAAAAAAATAATAAGATATGGCACGTTCATTAAAAAAAGGACCTTACGTTTTCCATAAATTGGAAAAGAAAATTTTATCAAATGTAGATTCAGGTAAAAAATCAGTTATCAAAACATGGTCAAGATCATCAATGATAATCCCTGATTTTGTGGGTCAAACAGTAGCTGTTCATAACGGACGCCAATTTGTACCAGTATATATTACTGAAAACATGGTTGGTCATAAATTAGGAGAGTTTTCACCAACACGTTCTTATAGAGGGCATGGTGCTGATAGAAAAAATAAAGGTAAAAAATAGTAGGTAATCATGGGAGTTCGAAAAAAATTAAGAGCACAACAAATTAAGGAAGAGAAAAAGCAGATAGCTTTTGCTAAACTTACTGGTTGTCCTACATCACCAAGAAAGATGCGTTTAGTTGCAGATTTAATTAGAGGAGTTGAAGTTGAAAAAGCACTTCAAATCTTAAAATTTAATGCAAAAGAGGCTTCAATAAATCTTGAGAAATTATTATTATCTGCCATTGCAAACTGGCAAGCTAAGAATGAAGATGCAAGTATTGAAGATGCGAATTTATTTGTAAAAGAAATTTTCGTTGATAGCGCAGGTATGTTAAAAAGATTGAGACCAGCACCGCAAGGACGTGCTCACAGAATTAGAAAACGTTCTAATCACGTGACTTTAGTGTTGGGTAATAAAATTGTTCAAAGCAAATAATCAAAGTAGAATGGGACAAAAGACAAATCCAATAGGAAATCGTTTAGGAATTATCAGAGGATGGGAATCTAACTGGTATGGTGGAAATGACTATGGCGATAAATTAGCTGAGGACGATAAAATAAGAAAGTACATACGTGCTAGATTATTTAAAGCAAGTGTATCTAGAGTAATTATTGAGCGCACACTTAAACTTGTAACCGTTACTATCACTACTGCAAGACCTGGTATTATTATCGGTAAAGGCGGACAAGAGGTAGACAAGTTAAAAGAAGAGTTGAAGAAAATTACAGGGAAAGATGTTCAAATCAACATATTTGAAATCAAACGCCCAGAGTTAGATGCACATTTAGTAGCAGCAAGTGTTGCACGTCAAATTGAAAGCCGAATTTCATATAAGCGCGCTATCAAAATGGCAATTGCTTCTGCAACTAGAATGAATGCTGAAGGAATTAAGATCCAAATTTCTGGTCGTTTAAATGGTGCTGAAATGGCACGATCTGAACACTTTAAAGAAGGACGTATTCCATTATCTACTTTTAGAGCAGATATTGATTATGCATTTGTTGAATCTAATACTACCTACGGAAAATTAGGTGTTAAAGTATGGATTATGAAAGGTGAGGTTTATGGTAAAAGAGAGCTTTCTCCATTAGTTGGTTTGTCTAAAAAACAAGGTGGCGCTAAAGGTGGTAAAAGACAACCTCGTAGAAGAAAATAATTTTATTCAATTTAGAAAGAACTATAGAAGATGTTACAGCCAAAGAGAGTAAAATATCGTAAAGTACAGAAAGCAAAAGGAAATATGAAAGGAAATTCCAATAGAGGAACGTTACTTTCTAATGGAATGTTTGGTCTTAAATCATTAGATCAAAATTTGCTTACATCTCGTCAGATTGAGGCAGCTCGTATTGCAGCTACGCGTCATATGAAAAGAGAAGGTCAATTGTGGATTAAAATTTTCCCGGATAAGCCTATTACTAAAAAACCATTAGAAGTACGTATGGGTAAAGGTAAAGGAGCTCCAGAATATTTTGTTGCAGTTGTAAAACCAGGTAGAATTATGTTCGAAGTAGGTGGAGTGCCTTTTGAAGTAGCAAAAGAAGCATTGCGTTTAGCAGCTCAAAAATTACCGGTTAAAACAAAGTTTATAATCGCAAGAGATTACGATAACGCTTAATCGATAGAACGAATGAAACAATCAGAAATTAAAGAATTATCAACAGAAGATTTGCAAGAGCAATTTGTACAGTTGAAAAAAAATTATACTGATCTTAAAATGGCACATGCTATATCTCCATTGGAAACTCCAATGCAGTTAAAGGGCCTTAGAAGAACTGTTGCTAGATTAGCTACAGAATTAACTAATAGAGAAGTACAATAGAGTAGTAAAGATGGAAAAAAGAAATCTTAGAAAAGAGAGAATAGGTGTTGTTTCTAGTAACAAAATGGATAAGTCTATTGTTGTTGCTGAAGTAAAAAAAGTAAAACATCCTATGTACGGAAAATTCGTTTTAAAAACGAAGAAATACGTTGCACACGACGAAACTAATGATTGTAACATTGGAGACACTGTTAAAATTATGGAAACACGTCCGTTGAGTAAATCTAAACGTTGGAGATTAGTAGAAATCTTAGAAAGAGCTAAATAATATGTTACAGACAGAATCAAGATTAGGAGTAGCTGACAATACTGGAGCAAAAGAAGTTTTAGTAATTCGTGTTTTAGGAGGTACTAAAAAGCGTTATGCTTCAATTGGTGACCAAATTGTTGTGAGTATTAAACAATCTACACCAAACGGATCAGTGAAAAAAGGACAAGTTGCAAAAGCAGTTGTAGTTCGTACCAAAAAAGAAATCAGAAGAAAAGACGGTTCTTATATCCGTTTTGATGATAACGCATGCGTGTTAATTGATAGTACTACTGGTGAAATGAAAGGAACACGTGTTTTTGGACCAGTAGCAAGAGAACTTCGTGATAAACAATTCATGAAAATTGTATCACTAGCACCTGAAGTGCTTTAATAAACTATAAGAAACGATGGCAAAATTAAAGATAAAAACAGGAGATACAGTTAGAGTTTTAACTGGAGATCATAAAGGCGAAGAAGGTAAAGTTGTACAAGTACTTATAGCTAAAAACAGAGCAATTGTTGAAGGCGTAAATATGGTATCTAAGCACGCTAAACCAAGCGCAGAAAATCCACAAGGAGGAATTATCAAAAAAGAGGCTTCAATCCACATTTCAAACTTAGGTTTGATTGAAAATGGTGTTACTGTTAGAGTAGGATACAAGATGGAAGATGATAAAAAAGTTAGAGTCTCTAAAAAAACAGATAAAGCAATTTAGTTATGGGATATACACCAAGACTTAAAGAAGAATATAAGGGTAGAATAGTTTCTGCACTTAAAGAAGAATTCGGTTATAAAAACGTAATGCAAGTTCCTAAATTACAAAAAATTGTAATTAGTAAAGGAGTTGGTGCTGCGATAGCTGATAAGAAATTAATTGATCACGCTCTTGAAGAGTTATCAAAAATTACTGGTCAAAAAGCAATAGCTACAATGTCTAAAAAAGATGTTGCATCGTTTAAATTACGTAAAGGAATGCCTATTGGTGTGAAAGTTACGTTAAGAGGAACTAAGATGTATGAATTTTTAGATAGATTGGTTACAGCATCTTTACCACGTGTAAGAGATTTCAACGGAATCAAAGCTACAGGTTTTGATGGTAGAGGTAATTACAATTTAGGTATTACTGAGCAAATCATTTTCCCTGAAATTGATATTGACAAAGTAAACAAAATTGGAGGTATGGATATTAGTTTTGTTACTACTGCACCAACCGATAAAGAAGCAAAATCATTATTAACTGAATTAGGTTTACCTTTTAAAAAGAACTAAGACATGGCTAAAGAATCAATGAAAGCCCGCGAGGTTAAAAGAGCAAAAACAGTTGCAAAATATGCTGAAAAAAGAAAAGCTTTGAAAGAAGCCGGAGATTTTGAAGGATTGCAAAAGTTACCTAAAAACGCATCACCTGTTCGTATGCACAACCGTTGTAAATTAACAGGTCGTCCAAAAGGATATATGCGTCAGTTTGGTCTTTCACGTGTAATGTTCCGTGAAATGGCTAATCAAGGTTTAATACCAGGAGTTAGAAAAGCATCTTGGTAAAAATTGAATTATAAATGGTTTGAAGTTTATTCTCAACTAATTGAGATTAAAAACCAAAACCGCAAATTAATATATATGTATACAGATCCAATCGCAGATTATCTAACAAGAGTTAGAAATGCTGCAAGTGCAGGACACAGAGTAGTTGAAATTCCTTCTTCAAATGTGAAGAAAGAAATCACGAAAATTTTGTTTGATCAAGGATATATTTTAAGCTATAAATTTGAAGATACCACTGTACAGGGTACTATCAAAATAGCATTAAAATATGACAGAGCAACAAGAGAGCCTGTTATTAAGAATTTAGAAAGAGTAAGTACACCTGGTTTACGTCAGTATGCCGGAGCTTCAGAAATGCCAAGAGTATTGAATGGTTTAGGTATAGCAATTGTATCAACTTCTCACGGAGTGATGACAAACAAGCAAGCCATTCAAGAAAACGTTGGTGGTGAAGTTTTATGTTACGTTTATTAAAAATAAGGAGAGATGTCAAGAATAGGAAATAGTCCAATAGCAATTTCTGAAGGAGTAACAGTTGAGTTGAATGACAACGTTGTTACCGTAAAAGGAAAGTTAGGAGAGTTATCTCAAGAGTTTAAAGATGTAACTGTAAAGGTTGAAGATGGTGTAGTAACTGTTGAAAGACCTTCAGATAGTAAAGATCATAAAGCAAAGCACGGTTTATACAGAGCTTTGATTAATAATATGATTGCAGGAGTTTCTAAGGGATGGACAAAAGAATTAGAATTAGTTGGTGTAGGATATAGAGCATCTAATCAAGGTCAAAAACTTGATTTAGCTTTAGGATTCTCTCACAACATTGTTTTAAATGTTGCTCCTGAAGTAAAAGTAGAGACAGTGTCAGAAAAAGGGAAAAACCCGATCGTTAAATTAACTTCTCATGACAAACAATTAGTTGGTCAAGTTGCTGCAAAGATTCGTTCTTTCCGTGCACCAGAACCATACAAAGGTAAAGGAGTTAAGTTTGTAGGTGAAGTATTAAGAAGAAAAGCAGGTAAAACTGCATAATTTATAGAAATTATGGCATTATCAAAGCTAGAAAGAAGACAAAGAATTAAGTACAGAATTAGAAAAATTATTTCTGGTACTGCAGCTAAACCAAGATTGTCTGTATTTAGAAGTAACAAAGAAATTTATGCTCAGTTAATTGATGACAAAGCAGGTACTACTTTAGCATCTGTATCATCTAGAGATAAAACAATTGATTCAGGATCTAAAGGAGAAGTAGCAACAGCAGTTGGAAAAGCAATCGCTGAAGCAGCAACAAAAGCAGGAATCGAAACGTGTGCTTTTGATAGAAATGGTTATTTGTATCACGGTAGAGTTAAAACTCTAGCAGAAGCTGCAAGAGAAGCAGGTTTAAAATTTTAATTAGATTATGAGCAAATCATATAAAAACGTAGAAACAGTTAAACCAAGCGGTTTAGATCTACAAGATCATTTAGTAGGTGTTAATCGTGTTACCAAAGTAACAAAAGGTGGTAGAGCATTTGGCTTTTCAGCAATTGTTGTTGTAGGTGACGGAAACGGAGTTGTAGGTCACGGTTTAGGAAAATCTAAAGATGTAGCTTCAGCAATTGCAAAAGCAATTGAAGATGCAAAAAAGAACTTGGTGAGAATCCCTATTTTAAATCAAACATTACCTCATGAACAAAAAGGTAAGTTTGGTGGAGCAAGAGTTTTCTTAAAACCAGCTTCACATGGTACAGGGGTTATTGCAGGTGGTGCAGTACGTGCGGTATTAGAATCAGTTGGAGTACATGATGTGCTTTCAAAATCACTTGGTTCTTCTAACCCTCATAATGTAGTAAAAGCAACTTTTGATGCTTTATTACAATTACGTAGTGCAAGCACAATAGCAAAACAAAGAGGAGTTTCTTTAGAGAAAGTATTTAAAGGATAAAATCAAGATTACGATGGCAAAAATTAGAGTTACACAAGTTAGGAGTAAGATAAGACGTCCTCAAAACCAAAAGAGAACGTTAGAAGCATTAGGCTTACGTAAGATTGATCAGGTAGTAGAACATGAAGCTACACCTACAATCCTTGGAATGATAAAAACAGTTAATCACTTAATTTCTGTAGAGGAAATTAAATAACAGATATAAAGTAGTTATGGCATTAAATAACTTAAAACCAGCTGCAGGTTCAGTAAAAGGAGCAGGCAAGAGAATTGGTAGAGGACAAGGTTCTGGAAAAGGTGGAACTGCAACAAGAGGTCACAACGGTCAAAAATCTCGTTCTGGTTATTCTAGAAAAGTAGGATTTGAAGGAGGGCAAATGCCTTTGCAAAGACGTGTACCTAAGTTTGGTTTTACAAACATCAACCGTAAAGAATACGTTGGTGTAAACTTAGACAAGTTACAAGAATATGTTGATAGCGGTAGAATTAAAGATACAGTTGATATGGCTGTGTTGGTAGAAAACCGTTTGGCTCGTAGAAATGATTTGGTAAAAATATTAGGTAGAGGAGAGTTAAAAGCATCATTGAATATTACAGTTCATAAATTCACTGCAACTGCAAAAGCGGCTATTGAAGCTGCTGGAGGTTCAGTAACAACTCTATAATATTTTTATAAATGAACAAATTTATACAGTCAGTTAAGAATATTTGGTCTATTGAAGAGCTTAGGAATAAAATAATTATGACCCTAGGGTTGATGGTTGTTTATCGTTTTGCAGCACAAGTTACCCTTCCTGGTTTGGACGGAGCAGCAATTGCTGAAGCAATGAACAGCAAATCTGGTACAGGTGGATTACTTGATATCATCAATATGTTTACTGGTGGTGGTTTTTCAAGTGCATCAGTAATGGCTTTGGGTGTAATGCCTTACATTTCGGCTTCGATTGTAGTACAATTAATGGGAATAGCAATTCCTTATTTACAAAAACTACAAAATGATGGTGAAAGTGGTAGAAAGAAAATTACACAAATCACTCGTTGGTTAACTATTGGTATTACGTTAGTTCAAGGGCCAGCTTATATTGCCAATTTAGGTAATATTGGTATTCCAGAAAGTGCATTTTTATTAGGGCACGGTGGATTGTTTTGGTTTACATCATTAATATTGTTAACTACAGGATCTGTATTTGCAATGTGGTTAGGTGAAAAAATAACTGATAAAGGAATTGGTAATGGTATTTCATTATTAATTATGATTGGTATTATTGCACGTTTCCCAGGAGCATTTATGTTAGAGTTTGCTGCTAAAGTAAACGGTGGCAGTGCAGGTACTAGTGGTGGTGCAGGAGGAATGATGATGATTTTAATTGAAATCATAGCATGGTTTGTTGTAATACTTTTAAGTGTATATTTAGTAACAGCTATCAGAAAAGTAGCTGTTCAATATGCTAGAAAAACAGTGGCAGGTACGGTACGTGATGTAGCAGGTGCAAGACAATACATTCCGTTGAAATTAAATTCAGCAGGGGTAATGCCTATCATTTTTGCGCAAGCAATTATGTTTGTGCCTTCGGCGATTCAAAATGCAAGTTTTAGTTCTGATGGTGTAAAATCAGTAGCAGGGTGGTTTAGTGATTTTAATGGATTAGGTTATAACTTATTGTTTGCCTTTTTAATTATTATCTTTAGTTATTTTTATACTGCAATTACAGTTAAGACAAACGAGATGGCTACTTCATTAAAAAGAAGTAACGGATTTATCCCAGGGGTTAGACCAGGTAAAGACACTGATAATTATTTAGATAGAATATTATCATTAATCACATTCCCAGGATCTATATTTTTAGCGATGTTAGCAGTATTGCCTGCATTTGTTAGAATGTTTGGAATTTCACAGGGATGGGCAATGTTTTTTGGAGGTACATCTTTAATCATCATGGTTGGAGTTGCAATTGATACCATTCAGCAAATAAATGCACACTTATTAAATCGTCATTATGATGGCTTAATGAAAACTGGAACTAAAAGAAAAACTGGAGTATAATGGCAAAACAACCAGCAATAGAACAAGATGGGGCAATTACCGAGGCATTGTCTAACGCAATGTTTAGAGTTGAACTCGAAAACGGACATATAGTAACCGCGCATATATCAGGAAAAATGAGAATGCACTATATTAAGTTATTACCAGGAGATAAAGTAAAGTTAGAAATGAGTCCTTATGATTTAACTAAGGCAAGAATTACTTATAGATATTAAAAAATAAACGATGAAAGTAAGAGCATCAATAAAAAAGAGAAGTGCCGAGTGCAAGATTGTGCGTAGAAAAGGCAGATTATATGTAATCAACAAAAAAAATCCTAGATTTAAACAAAGACAAGGATAATTATGGCAAGAATAGCAGGTATTGATATCCCGAAAAACAAAAGAGGAGTTATTGCATTAACTTACATTTTTGGAATTGGAAGTAGCAGAGCAAAAGAAGTTTTAGCTGCTGCAAAAGTTGACGAGAGTACAAAAGTTCAAGATTGGAACGATGATGAAATCGCTGCAATTAGAGAGCAAGTAGGTACTTTCACAATCGAAGGTGAATTACGTTCAGAAACCCAATTAAACATTAAACGTTTAATGGATATTGGATGTTATAGAGGTATACGTCACAGATCTGGATTACCATTAAGAGGTCAGAGAACTAAAAACAACTCTAGAACTAGAAAAGGTAAACGTAAAACTGTTGCAAACAAAAAGATAGCAACTAAATAATATATAGTATTATGGCAAAGACAAGCAAAAAACGTAAAGTTGTTGTTGAGGCAGTTGGTGAAGCACATATCACTGCATCGTTTAATAATATCATTATTTCTTTGACAAACAAAAGAGGTGATGTAATTTCATGGTCATCAGCAGGTAAAATGGGCTTTAGAGGTTCTAAAAAGAACACTCCTTATGCAGCTCAAACAGCAGCTGAAGATTGTGCAAAAGTAGCACATGAAGCTGGTTTAAGAAAAGTGAAAGCTTTTGTAAAAGGACCAGGTAACGGACGTGAAAACGCAATGAGAACACTACATAATAATGGAATTGAAGTAACTGAAATTATCGATGTTACACCAATGCCACATAATGGATGTAGACCTCCAAAAAGAAGAAGAGTATAATTAAATTTAATTCTAAACAATAGGATAAAGATTATCGAAGGAGTTTAAGCCTTAATTCATAATCCCTATTAATAAACAAAGAAATGGCAAGATATACAGGACCAACAACAAAAATTGCTCGTAAATTTGGCGAAGCAATCTTCGGAGCGGATAAATCTTTCGAAAAAAGAAATTACCCTCCAGGACAACACGGTAACAACAGACGTAGAGGAAAAAAATCTGAATACGCTGTACAGTTACAAGAAAAACAAAAAGCAAAATATACTTACGGTATTTTAGAACGTCAGTTTAGAGGTTTGTTTAAAAAAGCATCAGCTAGTAGAGGAATTACTGGTGAGGTGTTACTTCAATTATGTGAGGGTAGATTAGACAACGTAGTATTCCGTTTAGGAATTGCTCCAACACGTAATGCTGCAAGACAATTAGTTTCTCACAGACACATTACTGTAAATGGTGAATTGGTAAACGTAGCTTCTTATGCTTTAAAAGCCGGAGATGTTATTGCTGTAAGAGAGAAATCTAAATCTTTAGAAGCAATTGAAAATTCATTGGCTAATACTAGCAATGTATTCGAATGGTTAACTTGGAACAGTGCTACTTTACAAGGTACTTATGTTTCTGCACCAGAAAGATTGCAAATTCCAGAGAACATCAAAGAACAATTAATCGTAGAGTTATACTCTAAATAATAAATTAATCATATTGGTATTTGGCCAAAGGGTAAATTAGTACTTCTTCAAACTTATAGACCGCGCAACCAAAGATCAATTAAAAACGAAGAAAAAAATGGCAATATTAAATTTTCAAAAGCCCGATAAAGTAATAATGATTGATTCTACCGATTTTGAAGGTAGATTTGAATTCAGACCTTTAGAACCAGGATTTGGTTTAACGGTTGGTAATGCTTTGAGAAGAGTGTTATTATCATCTTTAGAAGGTTATGCAATTACTTCAATTCGTGTTGAAGGTGTTGAACATGAGTTTTCAACTATCAAGGGAATTGTAGAAGATGTTACTGAAATCATTTTAAATTTAAAACAAGTTCGTTTTAAAAAGCAAATTGATGATACAGATAGAGAAACTGTAAACGTTACGGCATCTAATCAAGAGCAATTAACTGCTGGTGATTTACAAAAGTATATTTCAGGTTTTCAAGTATTAAATCCAGATTTAGTTATCTGCAATATGGAAAAATCTGTAAACTTACAGTTCGAACTTACTATTGAAAAAGGAAGAGGTTTTGTGCCAGCTGAGGAAAATAAAAAACCAGGAGCAGCATTAGGAACTATTTTTACAGACTCAATTTTTACACCAATTAAAAATGTAAAATATGCAGTAGAAAACTTCCGTGTTGAGCAAAAAACAGATTACGAAAAATTAGTTTTTGATATCGTTACTGATGGTTCTATTGTACCACAAGAAGCGTTGACTGAAGCAGCTAAGATTTTGATTCACCACTTCATGTTATTCTCTGATGAGCGTATCACTTTAGAAGCTGATGAAATTGCTCAAACAGAAACATATGATGAAGAATCATTACATATGAGACAATTGCTTAAAACAAAGTTAATTGATATGGATTTATCAGTTAGAGCATTAAATTGTTTAAAAGCTGCAGAAGTAGATACTTTAGGAGACTTAGTATCTTTCAATAAAAATGACTTGATGAAATTCCGTAATTTCGGTAAGAAATCTTTAACTGAGCTAGATGAATTAGTTCACAATAAAGGCTTACAGTTTGGAATGGATTTAGGAAAGTATAAATTAGATAAAGAGTAATCTTTCATATTTTGCGCCCCTAAACTAGGGTTGATGCAAGATGAAAGCTAAAAGAAAATGTCATGAGACACGGAAAAAAGTTCAATCACTTAGGAAGAAAAACAGCGCACAGAAAAGCGATGTTATCAAATATGGCTTGTTCATTAATTGAGCATAAACGTATTAATACAACTGTTGCAAAAGCAAAAGCTTTACGTAAATATGTTGAGCCATTAATTACAAAATCTAAAAATGATACTACGCATAACCGTAGAATCGTATTTAGTTATTTAAGGGACAAATATGCAGTTACTGAATTGTTTAAAGAAGTATCAGTAAAAGTTGCAGATCGTCCAGGAGGGTATCTAAGAATAATCAAATTAGGAAATCGTCAAGGAGATAATGCTTCTATGGCTATGGTAGAATTAGTTGATTATAACGAACTATACAATCCAAACGGTAAGAAGAAAAAGAAATCTACTCGTAGAGGTAGAACTAAGAAAGTAGACGATGCAGTTGTTGAAGAAACAACAGAAGCTCCATCAACTTCTGAACCGGAAGCGACTGAAGAATAATGAATAATAAGTCATTAATAATATTAAAGGATAAACTAATTTTTAGTTTATCCTTTTTTTTATATTTGAAAATAAGTTTTAATATCTAAATTAACTTCGCAACGTGAATTACAATCAACACAAAAAAGCAATTTTATTATTAGAAGACGGAACAATCTTCGAAGGAAAATCTATCGGAATTAACGGTACTGCTTTCGGAGAAATTTGTTTTAATACAGGGATGACAGGGTATCAAGAAATTTTTACCGATCCTTCGTATTATGGACAAATGATGTTGACAACCAATGCTCATATTGGTAACTACGGAGTAAATGAAGATGAGGTTGAATCTGATTCAATTAAAATTGCCGGCTTAGTATGTCGCAATTTTAGTTTCAATTATTCTAGAGATCGGGCGACGGACTCTTTAGAAAACTATTTTGAAAAACAAAACCTAATCGCTATTTCTGATGTTGATACAAGAGCAGTCGTTAGATATATTCGAGATAAAGGTGCAATGAACTCTGTAATATCTACCGATGTAGATAATATAGAAGGTCTTAAAAAACAATTGGCATCTCAACCAAATATGGATGGATTGGAACTGGCATCAAAAGTGTCAACTAAAAAACCATATTTTGTGGGAGATGAAAATGCCACTTATAAAATTTCTGTGTTGGATATTGGTATCAAAAAGAACATTCTGCGCAACTTGGTAAAAAGAGACTGTTATGTAAAGGTATTCCCTTACAATGCATCTTTTAAAGATTTAGCTTCTTTTAATCCTGATGGATATTTTTTATCAAACGGACCTGGAGATCCAACACCTTTAGTTGATGCTCAAAAAGTAGCACAAGAAATAATTAAAGAGGACGCTCCATTATTTGGGATCTGTTTAGGCCATCAAGTAATTGCCTTAGCAAACGGAATTGAAACCTATAAAATGCACAATGGACATAGAGGAATCAATCATCCGGTTAAAAATTTGTTGACCGGTAAAGGAGAAATAACTTCACAGAATCATGGTTTTGTAGTTCGTAAAGAATCGTTAGAAGCGAATCAAGATTTTGAAATGACACATCAACATTTAAATGATGATACTGTTGCAGGTATGCGCATGAAAAATAAGAATTGTTTTTCTGTACAGTACCATCCAGAGGCAAGTCCAGGGCCACACGATTCATCTTATTTATTTGATGAATTTATTGAGAATATCAAAAATAAATAAATACAAATACAGTTTGTATTTTGGATGTGTTTTTTTGAAAGTGAAAAGATATTATTTTGTGAATAAAGTCTCAAAACATTTAATTTAGTCAATTAGAATAAAAACTTTTTGTCTCTATTAAAAGTGATATTACTACTTTCCAAAATCGTTTTCGCTATTTGTCATTCCATTAGCAAACATTAACTTTTCATTTTTCGTATCTTTGCACCCGTAATAATAATTTAAAAACACACAAATTATGAGTATCATTATTAACATTCATGCAAGACAAATATTTGATTCAAGAGGTAACCCTACTGTTGAAGTTGATGTAGTAACAGAAAACGGAATTTTAGGAAGAGCAGCTGTTCCATCAGGAGCATCTACCGGAGAACACGAAGCAGTTGAGTTGAGAGATGGTGGTGATGACTATATGGGAAAAGGTGTTTTAAAAGCTGTTAAAAATGTAAACGAAATTATCGCTCCTGAGTTATTAGGAACTTCAATTTTCGAACAAAATGCAATCGATCAATTAATGATTAATTTAGACGGAACACCAAACAAAGCAAAATTAGGAGCCAATGCAATTTTAGGAGTTTCTTTAGCAGTAGCAAAAGCTGCAGCAAATGAATTGGGAATGCCTTTGTATAGATATGTTGGTGGTGTAAGCGCAAATACGTTGCCTGTGCCAATGATGAATATTGTAAATGGAGGTTCGCATTCTGATGCACCAATAGCGTTTCAAGAATTTATGGTGATGCCTGTAGGAGCAAAAAGCTTTTCACATGCATTAAAAATTGGAACTGAAATTTTTCATAACCTAAAAAGTATTTTACACGCACGTGGATTAAATACTGCTGTTGGTGATGAAGGTGGATTTGCTCCAACATTTGATGGAACAGAAGATGCTTTAGATACCGTTTTAGAAGCAATTGAAAAAGCAGGATATAAAGCTGGTAGTGAAGTGATGTTAGCACTTGATTGTGCTGCTGCAGAATTTTTTGTTGATGGAAAATACGATTACACAAAATTTGAAGGCGAAAGCGGAGTGATTAGAACATCAGAAGAACAAGCTAATTATTTAGCTGAGTTGGCTGATAAATATCCAATCATTTCTATTGAAGACGGAATGGATGAAAATGATTGGGAAGGATGGAAGTATTTATATAAAATTTTAGGTGATAAAATTCAGTTAGTTGGTGATGATTTATTTGTTACTAATGTAAAAAAATTGGAAAGAGGGATTAAAGAAAAATCAGCAAATTCTATTTTAATTAAGGTGAATCAAATCGGAACATTGACTGAAACGATTGCCGCTGTTAATATGGCACATAACGCAGGATTTACTTCTGTGATGTCACACAGATCTGGAGAAACTGAAGATACAACTATTGCAGATTTAGCTGTAGCATTAAATACAGGTCAAATTAAAACAGGGTCCGCATCGCGTTCTGATAGAATGGCAAAATACAATCAGCTTTTAAGAATTGAAGAAGAACTAGGAGATGTTGCTTATTTTCCTCAAAGAAAAGCATTTAAAATTTAGAAGATAATTTAACTATATTTGTGAAAGCCGACTCGTAAGAGTTGGCTTTTTTATTTGTAACTTATTAATAGCTAGTGTGTAACAAATGTTACACTTGCTATAACATGATAAAAATCAGTTTTAATTTCTCTCTTTGGTTGTACATTTATATCGTTAAATTTTAAAGGATATATTATGAGCATATTAAAAGAGAAATTGTATAAAAAAATACAAGACCACAGACCTAGAACTACCAAATTAATAAAAGAATTTGGAGACAAAGTAATTGATGAAGTAACCGTTGCCCAAGCTTTGGGTGGTATGAGAGGAATTAAAGGTTTGGTAACAGATATTTCTTATTTAGACCCAATGGAGGGAATTAGATATAGAGGATTTACTTTACCTGAAGTTTTAGAGAAGTTACCAAAACCAGAAGGAGCAGAAATGCCTTATGTTGAAGGTTTGTATCATTTATTATTGACAGGAGAAATCCCAACTCAAAAAGAAGTTGATGAATTAATTGTTGATTTTAATAATAGAAGAGGAGTTCCGAAATATGTTTGGGATGTAATTGACGCTTTCCCATCCAACAGCCATCCTATGGCAATTTTATCAGCAGCTGTTATGAGCCTAGAACGAGAATCTCATTTTAGTATGCAATATAAAAAAGGAATGAGTAAAATGGATTATTGGGATGCTACCTATGAAGATGCAACCAATCTTTTAGCTAAAATGCCATTGATCGGAGCATATATTTATAATAAATTATATAACCCAGAAAATGGAAGTATTTGCCCAGATCCAAATTTAGATTTAGGTGCAAATTTCGCATATATGATGGGTAAAGACAAACCTTATGACGATGTATCTAGAATGTATTTTATCATTCATGCCGATCATGAATCTGGAAACGTAAGTGCACACACAGGGCATTTAGTAGCAAGTTCATTATCAGATATTTACTACGCAACATCAGCAATGATAAATGGACTTGCGGGACCATTACACGGATTGGCAAATCAAGAAGTGTTGCGTTGGGTGCAAGGATTAAAAGAACGTATGGACGGTAAATTCCCTACAGAAGAAGAACTCAAAAAATATGTTTGGGGAACGTTAAATAGAGGTCAAGTAATTCCAGGGTATGGACATGCTGTGTTGCGTAAAACAGATCCTCGATATACAGTTCAAAGAGAATTCTGCTTAAAAAACATGAAAGATGATGAGCTATTTAAATATGTAGATGCGCTTTATAAAGTAGTTCCAGATATTTTAGTGGAGCAGGGGAAAGCAAAAAATCCTTGGCCAAATGTCGATGCACAATCTGGTGTGGTGCAATGGCATTACGGAGTAAAAGAATTTGATTTCTATACAGTACTATTTTCTATTGGTAGATCATTCGGTGTGCTTTCTAATATTATTTGGGATAGAGCCTTAGGATATTCACTAGAAAGACCAAAATCTATCACGACTGATATGTTAGAGAAAATGGTTGGTATTGATAAAGAAGATTTGGTAAAAACAGATTAAGTTTTTGGTTTTTTATAGTAGAGTAAGCCCTCATTATTTATTTTTTAAATGATGAGGGCTTTGTTATAAACCATGTTAAAATACTTTTAAAGAACATTATAAAATTGTAAATTTGGCAGACTGAAAAATAGAAGAATAAAATTAGTAGTAAAAAATGAATATGTCAGATAAAGCAATTTTAGAAATAGACGGAGAAAAATACGAATTACCAACTTTTACTGGATCAGAGAATGAAAAAGCTATAGATATTTCAAAACTTAGAAGTGCAACTAATGGTGTAATAACCATTGATCCTGGATATAAAAATACAGGAGCATGCGTAAGTGGTATCACTTTTTTAGAAGGCGATAAAGGGATATTGCGTTACCGCGGATATTCTATTGAAGAATTAGCAGCAAAAGCTGACTTTTTAGAAGTTGCTTATTTGTTGATTTTTGGCGAGTTGCCAAATAAAGAACAATATGATAAATTTTATGATGATATAAAAAAACAATCAATTGTAGATGAAGATATTCGTAAAATTATAGATGCATTTCCAAAGACTGCTCACCCAATGGGTGTTTTGTCATCTTTAACAAGTGCATTGACTGCGTTTAATCCGGCATCAGTGAATGTGAATTCTGATCAAGAAATGTACAATGCAATTGTTAAAATATTAGGAAAATTCCCAGTATTGGTTTCATGGACCATGCGTAAAAAACAAGGACTTCCATTAAATTATGGTGATGCTTCTTTAGGGTATGTAGAAAATGTTTTAAAGATGATGTTTAGACAGCCAAATGAAGAATATGTTATCAACCCAATTCTTTCTAATGCTTTAAATAAACTATTAATTCTTCATGCTGACCACGAGCAAAACTGCTCAACATCTACCGTAAGAATTGTAGGATCTTCACACGCAGGATTATTTGCTTCACTATCTGCAGGGATTTCTGCATTATGGGGCCCATTGCACGGTGGTGCTAATCAAGCTGTATTAGAAATGTTAGAAGGTATCCAAGAAGACGGAGGAGATACTGCTAAATATATGGCAAAGGCAAAAGACAAGAATGACCCGTTCCGTTTAATGGGGTTCGGACATCGTGTTTATAAAAACTTTGACCCAAGAGCAACTATTATTAAAGTCGCAGCAGATGAAGTGTTAGCAGATTTAGGTGTGGACGATCCAATTTTAGAAATAGCAAAAGGACTGGAAAAAGAAGCATTGAGTGATCCGTACTTTGTAGATCGTAAATTATATCCTAATGTTGATTTTTATTCAGGTATTATTTATCGTGCTATGGGGATTCCAACAGAAATGTTTACCGTAATGTTTGCACTTGGCCGTTTACCAGGTTGGATTGCTCAATGGAGAGAAATGCGTTTGATGAAAGAACCAATCGGTCGTCCAAGACAGATTTATACAGGAGCAACACAAAGATCTTTTGTTTCTGTAGAGAAAAGATAAATATTTTTAAATATATGTTGAGTTCAATTAAAATAATTAAAAACAGATCTGATATTGGAGCTGGAACTAGAGGCTCTGATATGGGTGTTGATGCAATAGAAATTGCTGCAATAAACAAGCAAAATGGTTATTTTGATGGATTTGATTTTGTTGATGTAGCCACAGAGAATGAATCTATTTACAACAAAGAAAACAATTCATTTGCTAAGAGGATTGGTAAAGTTTTGAAGCAATGTACTAGATTAAGTAATCATGTAGAAGTTACTTTACAAGAAAAAACTTTTCCAATAGTTTTATCTGGAGACCATTCATCAGCTTTAGGAACTATCAGTGGAGTTAAAGCGGCATATTCTAATAAAAGAATTGGAGTTGTATGGATAGATGCTCACGCAGATATTCATTCACCATATACTTCTCCCTCTGGAAATATTCACGGAATGCCTATGGCAGCTGCTTTATCTGAAGATAATCTAGATTTTCAAATAAATGAAATTGATCGTGAGACATCAGATTTTTGGGAGCGGATGAAAAATATTGCTAATCCTGGAGTGAAAGTTTTAGCAGAGGATGTAGTTTATTTTGGAGTACGAGATACTGAAGAACCAGAAGATAAACAAATTGAAAGTCTAAATATTAAAAATTATTCGGTTTCAGAAATTCGGTTTAAAGGATTAAAGAAATGCGTAGATGAAGCTCTTTTAAAGTTAAATAATTGTGATGTCATTTATATTTCATTTGACGTAGATAGTATGGATTGCGATATGATTTCTTACGGCACAGGAACTCCTGTGAAAAAAGGATTTGATCAAGAAGAAGTAACTCAAATTATGAATCAAGTTATTGAGTCTAAAAAAGTTGTTTGTATAGAGTTTGTTGAAATAAACCCATTATTAGATTTAAAAGGTAATAAAATGGCTGAAACAGCCTTTGAGATTCTTGATAATATTACCAAAACAATACAAAGTTCGCTATTAAAATAATAGTTAGGATTGTAGTTGTTTAAGTTTCTTATGCTAAAACTTCTAAGCAAGAAGGTTTATTAAGATGTTATACCTTGCCTTTAGGAAGAGAATAGTGTTGATTCAATAATAAAAAATAGCGAATAATAATTGCGACAAATAACAAATACTATAGTCATGATACGTCCTGTAAACTTTAGGATGAATGAACAAACTGCTGTAAATAACTATTATCAAAAAGAATTGGATGGTGTATTACCTGCAACTATACATACTAAAGCCTTAAAGGAGTTCGATGATTTTGTTGTGAAATTGAGAGATATAGGTGTAGAAGTTATTGTTATTGATGACACTCCAAACCCTAGCACACCAGATTCTATTTTTCCAAACAATTGGATTTCTTTTCATCAGAATGGAACTGTTGCTATTTACCCAATGTTTGCAGAAAATAGGCGCCAAGAGCGTAGAGAGGATATTTTAGATGTCTTAGAAAAAAAAGGCTTTGTTATTGAAAATGTGATGGATTATTCTTCTGCTGAAGAAGAAATTATTTTTTTAGAAGGTACGGGAAGTTTGTTATTGGATAGAGTTAATAAAAAAGCGTATTGTGCTTTATCACCAAGAGCAGATGAAGATTTGTTTATCGAATTTTGTGAGGACTTTGAATATACACCTGTTCCTTTTGTTGCAAATCAAACAGTAAACGGAGAGCGAATAGCAATTTATCATACCAATGTTATGATGGCATTAGCAGAAGATTTTGCTGTGGTTTGTTTGCAATCTATTGATGATAAAAAAGAACGCAAACAGCTAGTGATCCATCTAAAAGAAGATGGAAAAGAAATCATTAATATTACTGAAGAACAAGTGATTCATTTTGCAGGAAATATGTTGCAAATTATAGGAGCCAATAATCAAAGATATACAGTAATGTCATCTTCAGCTGATGAAATTCTTACCAAAGAACAAAGAACTATAATTGAAAAGAGTAGTATTATTTTATCAAGTTCATTAGCAACTATCGAAGCTTGTGGCGGCGGGAGTACACGCTGTATGATGGCTGAGGTGTTTTTGCCAAAAGCATAATGACTGTTGCTCTACAACAAAAAAGCAGCAACGTCCTTTAACAACAAAATAGACGTTACTGCAAAGATTGGTTGTTGTTAATTAATCGATTTTAAAAGAGAATCATGTTTTTTAAAATGACTTTAAATATAACTTTTTTCAACCAAAATTTAAACACTGCGGTTAGTTAGTGTTTAGATATACTTCCTCCAGAAGATTTAGATTTGTTTAAATTTGGATTGCCTTCATAGCTAATATTTCCGCCACTACTAGCACGTGCTGTTAATTCGTCTGTAACATGAACATCAATTCCTGCTCCGCTAGATACACCAACATTACCATTTTTTGCAATTAAATCACTAGCATCAATCTCGCTACCACTACTAGCATTTCCATTAAAAGATTCTGTAGATCCGCTCACTTCAATTTCTGCTCCGCTAGAGGCAGATGCTGTAACCGAAAGTGCTTCTACAGTCACATTTATTTCACTTCCGCTAGAAGACTTTAGAACAATACTTTTTGATTTAATAACACCATCAGACCTTACTTCAGCACCACTACTTGTTTTAATGATATTGATTTTTTCGGCACTCAAGTAAACGTTTCTAGCTTTTGCTCGCGACACATTTTTATCAAAATAAATTTTTAATACATCTCCTTCGACTTCAGTTACCAATAAATCAATGATATTTTCATCAGCTTCAACTCTTAAGTCAATATCGTCTGACTGAGTTAAGTAAACTGTAATTCCTTCACTGACTTTTATAGCTTCAAAATCTGAATTGATTTTTCTATCTTCAGAAACTACATTTCTGTTTCCTTGAATTCCAAATCCGTCAAACATACACGATGTTGCTGTCAAAAGGACTAAGAGTAATAATGTGATTTTTGTTGTTTTCATAATAATAGTTTTTAGTTTGAGCAAATGTATATACTCAATGTTGTTAGTTCAATTTTAATAAACTCAACTGTTGTTTTTATAGGATGAACTGTTTTTAAAATCAGCCTATTTTATTGTAACTCCATTTTTATCAATTTTAACTTCAGCATCTCCACCTTCAGAATTAATTTTTAAACTTACACCGTCATCATCAATTTTGAGATGAATATTTTCATTGTCAGTGTTATGATCACTTTCATCACAATCCAAACAATCCAATTCGCTAGTGGTCATTATATAATGATGCTTTACCATTCTAGGGTCATAAATATTTTGAACATTAGCTACATCGTCTAAATAATATTTCGTCGATTTGTCTAAGTAAACCGTATAGCCTTCTGGTAAATAAATAATAACATCAATGTCTTGGTCAAAGAATCCATCAGGAAAATCATTTAAGAAAAAACTATTTAATTGAAGATTTTTATCAGTCAAATTAAATTGATATTCTATTTTTTGAGCATTTTCTTTTGCTTTAGTTCTACTACGTCCATGTGCATATTTTCTGATTTTAATATATGGGCTACCTGTATCGCTGTTTCTGATATCGACATCTACATTATTAGAAAATAATTGTTTTTTACCATCTGTATCAATAATTCTGATATTGTTATTTCTATTGTATCTATAACCGTCATAATCCTCATTTTTAACCATCGATATTCTCAAAGTATCTAACGGAGAAATCTTTAATTCGTTTTTTGTAGTATCAGTACCAGCATTTTTGTAGCGGCTAGAAAAGTCGATTCCGGAAAATGTTAATCCTAATATTGCAACAATCCATATAGCTAGCAATGTGAGCCCAGTTACTTTGCCAAATGATTTTGAATTGTTAGATAATATTTTAAGACCCAACATAAACAGTACAATAAATGGGATAGCAATAGTCATAAACCCAAATAGGATTATTAACCAGTATGGTAATGCTGTGTTGAAAAAATGTGGAGGTACCCGTAACCATTCTTCTTGAATTCCTAAAGCTTCAATGCTGCCCCAAGAAAAGAAACCAATAATTAATAAAATTAAAGTGATTGCCGCAATAAATACAATCAACGCTCCAATAAACTTAGCAAATACTTTTAAGAGTACCATGATGATATTACCAACGGTATCTAATAATTCTTGCAAACCAGATTTTGCTTTGGTTTTGTATTTTTTATAATCGGCACTCGATATTTTTTCGCCCATATCATTGGCGCCATCCTTTACCTTTTGTGAAATTTCATTAAACTCTTCACGAATTTTTTTTTCTATGTTGTCAATATTTACTGATTCACCTTCCATTTCTAATTTTTCGGCAGTTGTTTTTGCCTCTGGAAGTAAAATCCAAAGAATTATATATGGTATAAGACCAAAGCCAGCAGGAGCAAAAATAATTAACAACCAAATAATTCTAGCCCAAATCGGCTCAATACCAATATAATGCCCTGTACCAGCTGCAACACCACCTAAAAATTTATCATCACTATCACGGTATAATTTCTTGGTTGATTTATGTGTTCTTTTAGAGTAAGGAGCTTCGTTAAATAACTCTTCATCAACATTGTAATCTTCAGGTTGCCCCATAATGTTTACAATTTCGTCAATGTCTTTTTCACTAACTACTTGGCGTTCGTCAACAATTCTTTCAGACAAAAGTTCGCTGATACGCATTTCAATATCTTTAATGATTTCGTCTTTACCTTGAGGGTCATCACTTAAAGATTTGCGAATTGAATTTAGATATCGGTTTAATTTTTGATATGCAGTTTCATCAATATGAAAAAACAATCCTCCGAGATTTATGTTTATAGTCTTGTTCATTTTTTTGTTGATTTTTTAGTTGTTACCAGGTCAACGGCTTCTACTAAGTCGCTCCAAGTTGTGTTTAGTTCTTTTAAAAATAGTTTTCCGGTTTCTGTTAATCCGTAATATTTACGTGGGGGTCCAGAGGTTGATTCTTCCCAGCGGTAGTTGAGTAACCCCGCATTTTTTAAGCGAGTAAGAAGGGGGTACACTGTGCCTTCTACTACCAGTAATTTTGCGTCTTTTAGGTGTCCGAGAATTTCGGAAGTATATGCATCACCACCTCTTAATATAGAGAGGATGCAGTACTCTAAAACTCCTTTTCGCATTTGCGCTTTTGTGTTTTCAATCTTCATATATAGATACTTTAATGCGTGGTTATTTTATAAACTTTATTGTTAATGGGTATTTGTAAACTTCACCATTATTTGCTTTTACTGCAGCAAGAATAATAAGTGCAAATCGGATAATTCCAAGAATTCCGATAAGTGATAATCCTCCCATAAATCCGAACATACTTGTGTAATCAAAAAAGAAATCATCATGCATGTGATCTAAATTGTTGATGTTATTAAATATCGACCTGATAAAAAACGGAATAAATGTTAAGCCTAAAATAAACATATAGAGTATAAAACTCAAGTTAAAATTTACAGCTTCTTTGCCATTTGTATCTAAAAATTCATTTTCATCCTTTTTTACTTGCCAAAAAATTAAGGGAGCTATGATGCCTCCTAATGGAAAAAAGTATCCTGCAAAAGCAGAAATGTGAATTAAGAATGCGTTATTATTTGTGTTTTTTAAATTCATAATATGTTATACCTTTTATTTTACTATGCAAAGATATGGATAAAAAAAGGTAGTATGCAAGGCATAGTACTAAAAGTTTTTGTTAAAGTTTGTTGAAATATTTAAAA
This sequence comes from Flavobacteriaceae bacterium, assembly GCA_045047075.1. Taxonomy (GTDB): domain Bacteria; phylum Bacteroidota; class Bacteroidia; order Flavobacteriales; family Flavobacteriaceae; genus Urechidicola. The sequence continues at coordinate 62,490 of JASFYP010000024.1, read as the reverse complement.
AAATCAAAAAAACCCAATGTTAATAACTCATTCATAGCTATGTGAAATGTAAAATAAAATTGAATTTATTTATCTCAATGTTTTGAAATTAGTATCTTGCTCATCCAAAAAGACCAATTTATGAAATTTACTCTTAGAAAATTGAACATATTTTTACTTACCAAATTGCCATCGGCCTATTTTTCAGGGGTTCGATTATCATCAATTTCTGATAATGAAGTTATTGTAAAAGTTAAACATCGCTGGATCAATCAAAATCCATTTAAGTCACTTTATTGGGCAACACAAGGAATGGCATCTGAACTGACTACAGGTATTTTGGTTATGAAAGAAATTGATGCATGTGGTAAAAGAATTTCAATGTTGGTAACGCAGCAAAAAGGAACATTTACGAAAAAAGCTAGGGGGAAAATTTTATTTTCTTGTAAAGATGGTAGTAAAATAAAAGATGCTGTTGCCAAAACTATAAGAACAGGTGAGGGGCAAACCATTACTATGATTTCATCTGGAATTGACGAACAAGGTGATGTAGTTTCAACTTTTGAATATGAATGGAGTGTAAAAGCGAAAGACTAATTAGCTTCCGTCTCTTTGATTTCTTTGATAAACTCATTTAGTGCGATTCCGTATTTACTTGCTTTCACTTTTTTAGACAATGAATTGTTTACCGTATCAAGTAAAGTAATATGCGCATCAAACAATTCGGTCAATGCTAAATATGGGGCAACTTCACTCTTACTATTTCTTAAAGCAAAGCTGGTAGTATAGCGATATCTATTTTTTATAAGGCGTTGTAAATCCTTATCTAATTTTTCAATTTCCTCAGCATCTTCTGATGCTTGTGCTTCGAAAGTTGCTTTTAGTAAATCTAAACGTTTACCGCTAAACTGATTGGCCATATCTCGGTATTCCATCAAAATATCATTTGATGTTGAACCAGAAATTTTTGCTGCAATTGTAAATTTTTCTAATTTAGAATTGATGGTAATGATTCCTTTTTCGCCAAAGAATTCAATTTTGTTATCACCATTTTTATCCAACTTTAGATAATACATTTCCGGATCTTTTAAATCATCAACCAGCACAAAACTACTTTCACCATTTAAAAAAACAGAATCAACAGAAACCAAAAGGGTGTCTTGAAGTTTTTGTAAATACAAGGTTCCTTTTTGCAAGCCTATGATGTTTCCTTGTACAGTCATTGCGCCTTCTTTTTTGCTACAAGAAAATATACCGATTGCTATAAGGGCTACTAAAATGAGGTTTCTATTCATGTTAAAAATTTCAAATTTATAAGATTGCAAATATCAACTTTTAATTGAAATTATGCCAAAAGATAATCTACTATTTATGGTGATACAATGCGCATTAATTCGGCGCAAAAAATAGCGCCAAGTGTTCCTACAGCATATCCAAATACTGCGAGTAAAACTCCAACAGTTGCCAATGATGGGTGAAATGCAGCGGCAACAATTGGGGCAGAGGCTGCGCCACCAACATTTGCTTGACTTCCAACTGCTAAAAAGAAGTAAGGAGCTCTTATTAATTTAGCAATTACAATCATTAAAATAGCATGAATGGTCATCCACACAATCCCGATAATAACCAAACTCATATTGTCAAAAATTTGAGTTAAATCCATTTTCATTCCGATAGTAGCTACCAAAATATAGATAAATACAGAACCTAATTTACTAGCGCCTGCACCTTCAAAATTTCTTGCTTTTGTAAATGATAAAATGATGGCTATAATAGTAGAGATGCTAATCATCCAAAAGAAACTAGAGCCTAAAAAAGTCAAAGAATTCCTGACTGTTAAATTCACAATACCGCCAACTATTTCTTTAAAAAATGGACTTAAGATGCCTGCAGCTAAATGTGCAAAACTTACCGTTCCAAATCCAATTGCTAGCATGATTATATAATCTGTGAGTGTTGGATTTCGCTCTACATCAGCGCTAAACTTTGAAACTTTTTCTTTTAGTTTTTCAATTGCTGAGGTATCTGCTTTTAACCACTTGTTGATTCGATCTTTTTTTCCGATTCCAATTAATAAAATTGCCATCCAAATGTTAGCAACCACGATATCTACAAAGACCATTCCGCCATATAATTTTTGGTTGTAACCATAAATTTCAAGCATTGCTGTTTGATTTGCTCCACCACCAATCCAACTACCAGCTAGGGTTGCGAGTCCACGCCAAACCTCGTCAGGACCAACACCTCCTAAGGCTTCTGGATATACAAATGATATCAGTAAAACAGCAACTGGGCCACCAATAATGATACCGACAGTTCCTGTAAAAAACATAATCAATGCTTTTGGACCAAGATTAAAAACTGATTTTAAATCCAAACTAAGCGTCATGAGTACTAAAGCAGCAGGTAGGAAAAATCGACTGGCTACGTAATATAAATTAGAAGAGTGGCTTATAATTTCACCTGTATCTGATACTGTTTCCCATTCTGAAGAAATCAATCCGACTGTTGTCAAAAGTGCTGGCAGCATATAAGCCATAAAAAGAGCGGGTACAATTTTGTAGAATTTTGACCAAAATCCGGTCTTTAAAGATGAGGTATAAAAAATAGCTCCTAAAGCAAGCATTAACAATCCAAAAGCGATGGTGTCATTTGTAAATAAGGGTGCGTTATCCATAAGTTAAATTTGATACCGGCGAAGATAACAATATAAATAGGAATCAAAAAGAAAGCAGATAACTTAGTTATCTGATTTTTTAGGTTGTCGGTTGGCATCTTTGAGGCACTTGTTAAGCATCCACTCCAACTGTCCGTTGGTAGATCTAAACTCATCAGCAGCCCATTTTTCAATTGCTTTGAGCATTTCTTCGTTTATACGTAGTGCAAATGCCTTTTTCTTCGCCATCCTATTTTTAGCTATTGTTCTTTAGATTTATCTTTTGCATTTAAAGCTGTTCCGAATGCGACTCCGATTCCTATAGCTATGCCAACACCCATTTTATTTCCTTTTATCATTTGGTGTCTTTTTTACAGCTTTTATTTTTATATAGAAGTTCAATTCCATAGCCAATTGCTACTCCTGCGCCACCACCAATTGAAATTCCGATTGCAAAATTATCGAGCGCAATACCAAGTGTAGTGGTTAGACTGAGACCAATACAAATTCCAGCGATGAGTCCTAAATTATTTTTCATGTCGTTATTTATTATTTTTTAAAGTCACATGCTGTTCGCTATTATCATTCTCTTGGATGATAGACATTTTACATGCTCGTTTCATTTAATGTATATTTTGATTTGTAAGTTTTTAAAACAGACTCAGCTTCTTGTTCTTTTTGAGTGCCTATGAGTATTCGTTTTCCGTTTTTTAATTCTAGCTGAATTCCGAATTTACCACCAAGGTTCATTATCAATCCTCTTTTACCAAAAAAACACATTCTGTAGCCGTAGCCTCCGCTACCAAAAATACCAGACTTTGAATTTCTAATATAGCAGTTATCAATCTCATTCCAGGGAATAAATTTTTCGCTAAAATTATTTGGGAAAAACCGATAGTAAACTCCTTGTTCGTTTATTTTTGTCCGTAAGTGAATAGATAGAATTAAAAGGAATACTAGAGCAATAGTTGTAAATGTAATTATAAGTCCCCAGAACCCTTCGGAATTAAACTCTGGGATATCATTTTCTGCTAAAATTAATGGTACAATTCCACCAACAAGTGGAATGACCATAACAGCTATTAGAATCCATCGTTTAAATCGTTGCTCTTCTACAAAAACCTTCATTTTTCTATTTTTTATCTCTAGATAAAACTGCTTTGATAACTCCCCTGTGATTAAAAACATTAATTACTGCCCAACCAGTTTTTGCATAACTATTTAATAGAGCCTCAAAGTCTCCATCTTTTTTGATCGGTGTTGCTTTTTGTCTGATTAACTTGTATTCTATCATCTGTTTAATTTTATTTTGCAAGATTTTATTGACGGTATTTTAGAAACAGAGAATGCAATGAATACGATTCCAATTGTTTTAATACTACCATCAGTATTTGATGCCAATATAGCTCCAAATACTAATAGCGCAAAATTAATATATTTAGGTAGATTCTTCATGTTAAAAGAGTATTTCTATTATATTGATGATACAATAAAGGAGTAAATAAATCATAGCTTTTAATTTTATTTTGTGCGTTCTAAAACTGCTTTTACAACTGCTCCATCCATAGTATATCCAAAGCTAACTGCTCTCCATCCATTTCTTGCTTCGTTGTTAATGTCATCTAAGAAAGAGGCTTCTTTGCCGAATGTTTTTCTATTTACAAATTTATATTCTGTCATTATATAAATGTTTAAGTTTTGTTATTTCAATTATGAGATCGCTTCGTCGTTCGTTTCTCACTTCTCGCGAAGACGTAAATTCTTTTAATGATTTAAAGTTCCTGTGTTTAATACCGGTGCCACTTCTTTATCTGAACAAAGGATTACCATTAAATTACTGACCATTGCAGCTTTGCGTTCTTCGTCTAATTCAACAATTTCTTTTTTGCTCAACTCCTCCAATGCCATTTCTACCATGCTTACAGCACCTTCAACAATTTTATGTCGAGCTGCAACAATTGCTGTAGCTTGTTGACGTTTTAACATGGCATTTGCAATTTCTTGTGCATAAGCCAAGTAGCCAATTCTAGCTTCCAAGACTTCGATTCCTGCCATTGACAAGCGTTCAGATAATTCTTTTTCTAAAGCTTCGCTCACTTCATTTACGCTAGCTCTTAAGGTGATTTCTTCCTCAGCCCCATCATCCTGAAAATTATCATAAGGATACAAACTTGCTAACTTTCTAACTGCAGCATCTGATTGTACTCTTACAAAATTTTCATAATTATCTACATCAAAAGCAGCTTTAAATGTGTCTTTAACTCTCCAAACCAAAATAGTACTAATCATTATTGGGTTTCCTAATTTGTCGTTCACTTTTACGCGCTCACTGTCAAAATTGCTTGCTCTTAATGAGATACTTCTCTTTTTGTAAAATGGATTTGCCCAATAAAAACCATTTGCAGTAATAGTTCCAATGTATTTTCCGAAAAGCAATAATACTTTAGAGGTGTTTGGTGGAACAATAATAAATCCTGGAATTATTGTAATCAATGCAATAATTGCTGGAATAATAATAAATGGATTCCCTCTTGTAATTCCAAAAATGATGGTTACAATTAAAGCAAATAAAGCAAATAGCATTAAATAACCACTTGGTACTTTTATGATGTTTTCTTCTTTCATGACATGTGATTTAATATGATATTAAAATAATATCACAAATATATCAAATAATTTTTAATATTTCCAAATGTTTTGCAATATTTATTTTTAACTTAGCGAAAAATTATAGTAGTATGAGAACAAAAATTATTTATGTGATGGTAGCTTTGATAGCTTTTTCATTCAATGCAAGTGCATCAAAAAAATGGGGGCAAACGGGGCATAGAGTAGTAGGTAAAATTGCTGATGAATATTTAACCAATAAGGCAAAACGAGAAATTAAAAAATTATTGAACAATAAATCTTTGGCATTTGTGTCAACATTTGGAGACGAAATAAAATCAGACAAACGATATAATGAATTTTATACATGGCATTATGTAAATATGGATTTGGATGAGAATTACGAGGATTCTGAGAAAAACCCAAAAGGAGATTTAGTTACAGGAATTGAATATTGTAAAAAAATCATTCAGGATGAAAATGCAAGTGATGATGATCGTGCTTTTTATTTAAAATTGTTGGTTCATTTAATTGGCGATATGCATCAACCTATGCATATTGGCAGAAAAGAAGATAAAGGCGGGAATGACATTAAACTAAAATGGCATTACAAAGACACTAACTTGCATAGAGTATGGGATTCTGATATGATTGATGGGTATCAAATGGGCTATGTTGAGTTGGCTGAGAATGCAGATCGTCTTTCAAAAAATCAAGTAAAAGCGATTCAAGAAGGTACAATAGTTGATTGGGTTAATGAGGTACATAAACTGTCTAATGAAGTGTATGCTTCAGCTGAATCTGGTGAAAATTTACGTTATAGATATTCTTACAATTACTTTGCTATTGCTAGAAAGCAACTACAAATAGGAGGGATTCGTTTAGCAAAAGTACTAAATGAATTGTTTTAAATTTATATTGTCATTCCTGTAGAGGCAGGATCCTAAACCTGAATTAAATTCTAGATTCCCGCTTTCGCGGGAAAGACAACAAACAAGGCGTTTTGAAAATTTCAAAACGCCTTTTACTGTAAAATAAATTAATTGTTATTCTTTGTCTAGGTTTTTTGTAAGTGTAAATCCGACAAATAAACCAATTCCGGCAGTAGTAAATATTGTTGCTGGATAAATGCCACCATCTAATGTCGTAAAATGGTCTAAAATAGTTGCAATAAAGATCCCAACTCCAATCCCCATTAATAATACGGCTAGGTTTAAAATGAATACTTTCCAAATTGGTGCTGTTTTTCGATCTTTTTTGCTGAAAAATATTTCAGCTCCAATGCCTTTTTCTATGAGTGCCATTCGTTCTTTGTTTCGAGTTGAAAAGAATAAATAAATGATTCCGAATATAACTCCGAATAAAATTGGTACGATAATTACTTCTGATCCCATCATAATTTTAATGTTTTAAATGATTATTTTTTAATGTGTTTTGGTAATAAGACTTGTTGGTTTGAGTTTAGGTTACAAAAAAGTTGAGTTATTTTTTTTTGAGTGTTCTTTCCCTTTATACTATTCGAATTGTTTTAAAATGCGATGCTGAAACAAGTTCAGCATGACGAACGGTCAAAAAATATTACCTATATTATGTAACCTTTTATAACGACTCAAAGTCTTATTGGTGATGGAAAATAATAATGACGATTATTATATAGCAAAAACGCTTAATGGAGACACACAGTCTTTTGGAACTCTTGTGGAAAATTACCAGACGATGGTGTTTTCTTTAGCATTTAAAATGTTAAAGCATAGAGAAGAGGCGGAAGAAGTTGCTCAAGATACTTTTATCAAGGCTTATAAATCATTATCTAAGTTTAGTGGAAAGTCTAAGTTTTCTACTTGGTTGTACCGTATTGCTTATAACACTTGCCTAGATAGGATTAAAGGAAATACAAAATTCAATCAAAATGTTGAAATTGATAAAATATCGAGTGATGCTTTATCTTCGGTAGAATCTATTTTTGAAGGGATTGAACGCCAAGAACGAAGTGAAATTATTCAGGATTGTATGAATCAGTTGCCAGATGAAGAGCGGATCATTTTACACCTATTTTATTTTGAAGAACAAAGTATGAAAGAAATAAAAGAAGTGCTTTCGATATCTGAAAGTAATATTAAGGTGAAATTATTTAGAGCACGTAAAAAAATATTTACTATTTTTAAGAATTCTGTTGAACATGAAATATATAGCGATTATGAGCGACAAGCAAACGGATAGGTTAGATACTTTTACCAGTAAAATGGTAAAAGAAGCACCTCAAGAAAAACCATCAGTCAATTTTTCTAAAAATGTGATGGATGCAATTTATACAATAGAAACTGAAAAAGAATTAAAGAAAATAGAGCCTTTAATTTCTAAAAAAGTTTGGTTCTTTTTTACAGCAATAATAATTGCTGCTACACTTTTTCTTATTAAAAGCACACCGATAGTTAGCAATGGTTATTTATCGAATATCAACCTAAGTAAATATACAAATAGCCTTTCTTTGGATATGAATCTAGGATTTACAGTTTCTAATATCACTGTTTATGGATTTATCTTTTTAGCAATTATGGTGAGTATCCAAATAGGGTACATTAAAAATTATTATAACCGTCAGTTTGATTAAACTAAACTTTACTGATATAAAAAGAGGCTGATTTATTTATCAGCCTCTTTTTTGTTTTTAAATAGAACTTGTTTAGTATTTAAACTTAAACAGAGAGTGTATTGAATCTTCAATTGAATAAGTTGGTTTCCAACCTGTATCTTTCATAAATAAATCACTATTCAACCCATAATTAATGGAGGTGTTATTTTTAATATTAATTATTTTTGAATTGCTTTTATTATAGCTGTTTTTTCCAATTTTGATGACTTTTTCGGCAAGTTCTTGTAATTGAATTTGTGCATTAGAACCTAGGTTATATTCTTTTTTCCATATGTGTGAAGGTGTGTTTAGTAACGCGATAATTCCAGTCACTGTATCATATATGTTAAGCCTTTCCATAAGTTGTTCACCTCCAGCAATTGTTATGTTACTTTCTTTTTTTACAGTTTCAACAAATCGTGAAATGATATCAACATTTACCATTCCTTTTGCGGCTCCACAGACAGAACATAATCTTATTGAAGTAAAATTAATGTGTTTATTTTGAGATGCTAGCTCAGTCAATGATAACTCTGTTGTATATTTTGCAGTAGCGTAAACTGTGGTTGGAGCTATAATGGAGCTTTCTTTCCAAGGTGGAGGAGAATCTTGACCATAAACACTTTGAGATGAAATGTTGATGATATTTGCAACATGATTTGCAACAGCTTTTCTGAAAAGTTTAGATGTGAAAAGTAAGCTATCTGCTATTTCTTTTGTTGACCGATGTGGTCTAGCAAAACCAGAATGGATTAAAAAATCTACATTACCCATCGCAAGAGTTCCATCCATTAAATCATTTTCATCATAAAGAATAATCTGTTTTGGTAAGATACTTTTAGCTTTATTTTTATCTCTTACAAATGCCCAAACATTGAAGTTTAATTTGTCTTCAATTATTTTATCAATTAAGTTAAGCCCCAAATATCCTGTTGCACCAGTTATCAGTAAATTATTGATTGGCATTGTATCAGATTGTGTAACTGCTTTTATTATTGTTTTAGCAGTACTATTTCTTGAAATATTTATAGCCTTATCTGCAATTTGCCTTACTCCAAATAAGTTGTGATTAATTGATAACGTTACTTTTTTGTCAGATAATTTTAACCATTCTTTTATGCAAGCTTCAACTTCATTAAACCCCATATTAGCTCTTAACCCAGTTATTCCAGTAAACCTAGGGTTGATTTCAAAAATTTTTAGCCCGTTATCTGTAATTCGTCCTTGAATATTAATAGGTCCGTGAAGCCCTAATTTTTTAAATGTTGGAATTAATTTATCAATTTCATGCCAAATAGTTTCATCACCATTAAAAGGAATAATTTCGATCGGAACACCATTTTTTAATTTGTTGACAGAAACCATTTTACCAATAATCTCACTTTTTTGATTGGCTACTAATTGAATGGAAATTTCAGAAACTTGCGGATTTATCTTTTTAGCAATTAACTCATCAAAATATTTTTTGTTAATATCATTTCTATGAGGTTTTGCAATCTCCTGAATCACATAGTTTTCGGTTATTTCAGATAGCTCTTTAAGTTCTGTTATTATATAAACACCCATTGATGCTGATCCACTTAAAGGTTTTGCAATGATTGGGAAATCAATTTCTTGTTTTAATAATGCTTCTTTTATGTTGTTAACATTATAGCTTTTGACAAAAATGGGTGCTATTTTGCTTAGTTCATTATTTGCAAGTTCCTTATTTCTACATAAGTCTAAGATTTCTCTATCAGAAACAACTACGCCAATATTATTATCTTCAAATTGGTTGATATTTTTAGAGAATAAATGGACTTCATCATCTGTTCCAGGAAATAAGAGATCAATTTTATGGAGCAGACAAATCTCAATTATTGAAGAGATGTAATTTTCGCTATCCATACTTCGTGTTTTAATATATTCATCACAATCGTATACACCAAAAGCAAAAGAATTACTATCAAGACCAAATGTTTTAATCGGTAAATCAGAAAGGTTACATGAATTGATAATTGATTGTCCAATACCACTGCCAACACATGAAATGGCAATATTAATTTTTTCTTTCATTTGAATAATTGTAGAGTCTTAACCACAAAATACATTTAGTAAATGTGGTTAGTAAAGGTCTAATAAAATAAGTAGAATTATTAAACATTAGTAGGGTTAATAAAAAGTTTTATCAATATGTAACAAAGATAGTTTTTTTATAATAAAGACTGAAATCATAAAAAAAACCACTTCAAATTAATGAAGTGGTTTAAGTTAATATTTTTGTTAAAAAGCTTTTCTTTCATTTTTGAATTTATTTCCCAATTTTTTAGCTACCTTATTCTAAAGTCAAAATTAGATCGTCTTGCATCACCATTTCACCTTCATTTAGTGTGAGTGATTTTATTTTACCATCCTTAGTAGCGGTAACCGTGGTTTCCATTTTCATAGCTTCAATAATAAATAAGGCATCATTTTCTTTTATTTCTTCATCCTTTTTCACCAATATTTTATAGAGCATACCTTGTAATGGTGCTCCAATTTCATTATCATTTTCAGCATCAGCTTTGGTGTTTTCTATTTTTTTAATACCTAGAGATTTATCTTTTACCTCTACCGATCTGTTTTCTCCATTTACTTTAAAGAACACAATTTTCATTCCTTCTTCATTGGCACTACTCACTGATAATAACTGAACTAATACTGTTTTTCCAGGTTGAATATCAACCATGATTTCTTCGCGAATATCCATACCATAAAAGAAATTTTTTGTAGGCACAGTTGCTAAATTTCCATATAATTTATAGATCTCATGTGCTTTTTCAAAAACTTTTGGATATAGGCTATACGATAAGAAATCTTCAAACTCGATAGCTCTTGTAAATCCTTTTTGAAATTTCTTTTGAAATGATTGGTAAGCTGTATTAAAATCTATAGGCTTTAAATGTGCATTTGGTCTGTTGGTATACGCTTCCTTATTTTTTAAAATAATCTTTTGTAATTCTTTCGGAAATCCACCAACTGGTTGCCCTAAATCACCTTTAAAAAAGTTAATTACCGATTCTGGAAATGAAATTTCTTGTCCGCGTTCCATCACATCTTGTGGCGATAAATCATTGGTCACCATAAAAATTGCCATATCACCAACTACCTTTGAGCTTGGAGTTACTTTTACTAAATCACCAAACATAGTATTTACTTCACGATACATTTTCTTGACTTCATCAAAACGATCTCCAAGGCCTAATGCAGTTGCTTGTGGTCTTAAATTTGAATACTGTCCACCAGGTATCTCATGCTGAAAAACTTCGGCAGTTCCTGATTTTAAACCAGACTCGAACGGATAATAATATTCTCTGATGTCCTCCCAATAATTTGAAAACTGATTTAGTTTATCCAAATCAAAATCCTGATGGCGGTCATGGTATTTCATCATTTCAACAACCGAGTTAAAATTAGGTTGCGATGTTAATCCAGATAAGCCTCCTAAAGCAACATCCACAACATCAACACCCGCTTCAATAGCTTTTAAATAGGTTGCAGATTGCAATGACGAGGTGTCATGCGTATGTAAATGAATAGGAATATTGACTGCATCTTTAATTGCCGGAATCAATTCTGCCGCAGCAAAAGGCTTTAACAATCCTGCCATATCTTTAATAGCAATCATGTGCGCTCCAGCATTTTCTAAATCTTTTGCCAGTTGTGTATAGTAGTTGAGGTTGTACTTAGTGTTGTTTTTATCTAAAATATCTCCTGTATAACTAATAGCTGCCTGTGCGATTCCGCCTGTTTGATTACGAACATATTTAATACTTGGTTCCATGGCTTTTACCCAGTTTAGTGAATCAAATATTCTAAAAATATCAATACCATTTTCCCAAGATTTGACAACGAATTTTTCTATCAAATTATCTGGATAAGCGGTATAACCTACTGCATTGGAGCCTCGCAACAACATTTGAAACAAAATATTTGGCATTGCAGTTCGCAATTCGCGCAGTCGTGTCCACGGACTTTCATGTAAAAATCGAAGGCAAACATCAAAAGTAGCACCACCCCAAACCTCTAAGCTAAAAGTGTTGGCATGATTTTTCGCAAAACTCTCAGCAACTTTTAGCATATCAATAGTTCGCATACGAGTTGCAAGTAAAGATTGATGTGCATCGCGTAAAGTGGTATCAGTAAAATGAATTTTGTTATCATTCTTTAACCATTCACAAAACTTATCGGCTCCCATTTCGGTAAGCATATCTTTAGTCCCTTTTGGGTAATCGGATAATGCATTGTAATTTGGAATTTTTGGAATTCGGAATTCTTTATTCTTGTCAATATATTTTACATCAGGATTGCCATTTACAATGATTTCTCCTAAGTATTTTGTGAGTTTGCTTGTTCTGTCTTGAGGCAGTTCTATGTTAAATAATTCTGGAGTGTTTTGAATAAAGTTTACATTTACTTTCCCATCTTTAAAGGTTTCGTGTTGAATTACATTCTGTAAAAATTGTATATTGGTTTTTACACCTCTAATTCTAAATTCTTTCAAAGCTCTCACCATTTTTCGAGTAGCACCATCAAGTGTTCTTCCATGAGCAGATACTTTTACGAGCATCGAATCAAAAAACGGACTAATTTTAGAAGACTGGTAAACAGACCCTGCATCAAGTCGAATTCCCATTCCTGCTGCTGACCTGTAGGTTGTAATTGTACCATAATCTGGAGTAAAATTATTTTCAGGATCTTCAGTTGTTATTCTACATTGCAAAGCAAACCCATAAGTTGATAAACTTTCTTGCTCGTAGATTTTAATTTGTTTACTGTCTAATTTATAACCTGCAGCAATAAAGATTTGAGTTTTTACCAAGTCGATTCCAGTAACCATTTCTGTAACGGTATGCTCAACTTGAATACGTGGGTTGACTTCAATAAAATAGACTTCATCATTTTGACCTACTAAAAACTCAACTGTACCAATATTGTTGTAATTCACTTCATTGACAATGGCAAGGGCATATTTATACAGACTTTGTTTTACTTTTTCTGATACATTATGAGAAGGCGCTATCTCAACAACTTTTTGATGCCTTCTTTGCACCGAGCAATCACGTTCAAATAAATGTCGGATGTTGCCATGATTATCTGCTACAATTTGTACTTCGATATGTTTAGGATTCTCAACATATTTTTCTAAGAACATGGTATCATCACCAAAAGCATTAAGAGCCTCATTTTTTGCTCCTTCAAAAGTGGATTCCAAATCCTTATTGGTTCGTATAATCCGCATTCCTCTACCACCACCACCAGACGCAGCTTTTAACATAAGGGGGTATCCGATATTTTTAGCTTCTGATAAAGCAATTTCTAAAGAAGTAAGGTCTTTTTTGTTTCCTTCAATTATTGGTACATTACATTTTTGAGCAATTTTTTTGGCAGTAATTTTATCGCCCAAAGCATCCATCACTTTTGGGTCTGGACCAATAAATATGATATTATTTTCGGCACACTTACGTGCAAATTCAGAATTTTCGGATAAGAAACCATATCCAGGATGTATGGCATTGGCATTTTTTATTTTTGCCAAATTTATGATTTCATCAATATCTAAATAAGGTTTTAAAGGCTGATTATCTTTCCCTATTTGATAGGATTCATCTGCCTTGTAGCGATGTTGCGAGTAGCGATCTTCGTAAGTGTACACTGCCAGCGTAGGCACATTTAGTTCGGTACATGCTCTTAAAATTCTGATGGCAATTTCTCCGCGATTGGCAACTAATACTTTCTTGATTTTCATGCAATTGTTTTTATAAGTTAGTAAAGTCTAAGACTTTTTGAAGTTACTTAAATACTCATTAGCTATTATCAAATTTAAAATTTGATAATAGCTAAGGTCACCAATCACTTTATATTAATCAACAAATGCTCACCTAATAATATATGGATTGATATTTTTATAATTCCGGATAATAAAGTCTAAAGCGGTGTTTAGAATATCACCCATATTATTCGATTTTTTAAAATTAACATCGCCTGTTAATTCTAACAAACCAGTTTTTAATTCTTGAACTTTTTCTGGAGTAGAGATTTTGTCATGTCGCATACAATCTAACAATTTATTGAGTCGGTCAATATCACTACTTGCTCTTTTGGCTAATAATGACCTTTCTTCCTTTTTATACTGCTCAATAGATTCTTCTTTCAAAATTTCTGAAGTCATTTTTACCAAGACATTATTTTCCTTTAAAAATTGAGGTTTATATACTTTTGGGTTTCCTTCAAAACTTTGTTGATCAAAATCAATTGCTCTAATTCGGTATTGAATTCTGTCAAAATCATGAGTCAAAACTATTACGTAATTGTAAGAGCGCATATCACCTAATAATCGAGCAAAACTCCGCTCATTAAATTTCACAAACTCTTTAACAATGGCTGTTTTGTCTTGTAGTGAACATTTGTCTAATTGATCAGCAATAAAAATGTCACCAGGTATCCCAGAAATATGCTCTTCGATTAGCGTATTTTCATGAACTAAGAAATTGATGAGGTTGGGAGATAAAAGATGCTCTAACTCCAAACCATAAATACGTGATGCGTCTGCAACTTTTACATACAGGTAAATATAATTATCGTTTAAAATATTTCGAACTTTTATTCTAAATGGTTTCGAATTTCCAAAAGTGCAAAAATCAATTGTATCTATATTTAGAAAAGGTAAAATGGAATCACTACCATCGGAATGTAAGATGGTGTACATTTGTTTTAAGCGCAAATCTATTTCTTGTCGTTCGTGTTCAGCATAGTAAGTGCTTACCCAAAGCGTGTCGTTTCCGTTTTCGTCATAAATTTCTATAGCACCTTGAAAGCGCAACAAATCATCATAAAAAATAGGGATTTTTATATTCCGACTATGTTCGGTTAAGTAATTAGATAACTGCTCAGTAATAGGGAAAGCAGGTTTCTTTTTTGACATCAATTTTTTGTCCATGGGCACTTTTATAGAATCTTTTTAAAGGTACTAGGAAATGATTGATAAAACAAAATTTTTTGTCGTTCCTGTAAAAGATGGAGCTTATGAATTTTTGTAGAGGCGAGAAATAACCTAAAAAATTATTGTGTTTTGGGAGGTTTGTTTATCGGTATTGTGTATGATTTGTGCGTTTAGTTTGTGGCTGATTTTCCGCTAGGAAAATCAGGTGTATAAATATGCGACAACTTTGGCAATAAAACAAAGTGAGCATTAATTATGACACGTTGTTGGCAGTAGTTTTTATATCATTCAATTGCTTCGTTTTCAATTCGAATACAATAATCGTCCTACACCTTAATCAGTAACTCTGCGCCATCCTACAGCCAATCCATTCCCATTCTCAACTTCCATTCCAACACCTTTAGCAGCAACCTTTCCATTGATAAGCCACGAAACATCGTAAAAGTCTCCAGTTTTTTCTATTGTAAGGTCATATTCATCTGAAAATTCCCCATTCTCGTAGTAGTAGCGTACGTGATAATTTCCAACAAAACCACTTTCTTTTGGTCCTCCAGTTGCTATTCCAGGACCACTATAAGCGTTAGCATAATTCCATCTTGCGAATAATGTACCAGGTGTATTACTTTTCGTGTATAATACAAAACCAATATTCAATGGGTCTTTCTTATCAGATTCTGTTTCATTTTGTGAATAAGTAGTATTTGGAAGAATAGCAAAAACCAAAAGCACTAATACAAATTTCATTTGACTAATTAATTGTCGATTTTTTCTCATTGTTTTTTTGATTTAAGATTAGTTTTTGGTTTTAATTACTGCCAACGTTAAGATAAATTCTGTTTCAATTGATTTTATCGTAGATACTGAAACAAGTTCAGTACAGGTAAACAAAGTTAGTTGTTTTTAATGAGAAAGTCAATACTAAAAAACCTGCTCCAAATTAATGAAACGGGTTTATGTATTGAATAATTAGTATTACTTTTGAATGACTAATTGTGTTTTTTAGAGGCTTGTGTAACGATACTATTGTTGTGCTTAGTGTTGTCTTTCTTTTAGTTAAAATTAGCACTCATAACTAATAAAAATTATGAGTGCTAATTTTATTTTAACCTTGCCAAGTATGACTACATTTTTGACAACTTGTAGGATTTCTATCTGCTAATAATGCTAAAAGTCCTAATGGAAAAAAACAGATTGCGACAATAATTTGCCAAGCTTTGTATCCTCCTTTTTTTGTTAATTCGCCACATTTTGGGCACGATAAATTCGCCATAATTTTAATTGTTATTGATTAGTAAATATATTTATAATCCAGTTTATTAGTATTATAGTCAGGATTGCTCGACTAAAATTTTTTGAAATTTTATTTATTTTTATAGTTTTAGTAATTCCAAGAATTGATATTATTCTTAATGGGATTTGAAAAATAAAAAATATAGCAACAAAAATACTTGTCCTATTTAAATAGTAGGCATTGTTTAGATTTCCATTCGACAACTCACAAAAGGCTCTTGTTGTTCCACAAACAGGACATTCAGTTCCTGTTATTTTATCAATTAAGCAAAAGTGTGGTATATAGTTCAAAATTAAAATTAAATAACTTCCAGAAAAGATAAAAAATAGGATAATTACTAAATTGCTTATTAAAATATTATAATCATTCTGTCTAAAATAATCAGATGCAAAATGTTTAATTATAAAATTTGGGATTATAGCAATTTCCATTTTAAATATTTGTTTTTCCTTTTTTTTACATTTCGTTTTGTCATCATTAAGCTCAACGACTTGATGAATATGGTTAGTGCAGGATAAAAATACAATAATTTTTGGGTTTAACACTGAGCAGAATTTTTTAAATTTTATCATAAATTTAACTAAATGCAAATTTTAAAATTTTTGCAGACTTTGTAAATATAAAACCAACTTTGAAGTTGGCAAATTGCCACCATTAACTATATTTTTTGTTGTGCGTAGCCTTTTATTAATTCTTCCATTTTTTCTTTCGGATATTTCCAGTTCAACATTTTATTCGGCGAACTATTTAGTCTATGATTCAAATCTTTAAATGGCATATTTTTAAATTCTCCAAACTCGTATTTCCAATCATCTAAATATAGAAGACAGTTATTTAGAGAACCATTCACACTTCGGTCATTATTGGTTTCGGACAATTGAATTCCTCCGATTATTTTTTCAATCAATTCATATTCTGTTATAATTCCGTCATATACCAGTTGAGCATAAAAAGTCTTTTTAAAAATTGAAGATATATTTTTCAAATCATTCTTTTTCACATTCGGTAAAATCAGAAGATATTTTGTCAGTTTATTAATTGCTAACCAACATTTTTTATGGCTTACATAGAATAGAGTAGAAGTCCAATCTCCTAAATATTCATTTTCATTGTTGTCATTTTTAGATATGAATTCTTTCGTGACTTTTTCAAGTTTTCGAGTTGTAAAAATATTAGTTTTACTCATTAAGGTTAGTTTTTATACGTTCTGTTTTTTGCTTTCGCACAATAGTTTTGGTGTGATTTCGTTGCGTGAAATTAGCAATAAACTTTACAAGTACAAAGCCAACTTGAAATTCCGACAGGGCAAACTCATGCTTTTTTATAAAAAACATGATAAGACACGAATTTCACTAATTGCACGAATAAAGGGGTTTAATTCATTTAAAACCCACGTGATCTTAACCAAAAAAAATACATAAAGATAAAAATCTAAAGATTTTTTAAAAAAATTAGTGGACATTCGTGAAATTAGTGTCTAAAAATACAAGCATGAGTTTGCCCTGGAAATTCCGATAGGATTTTCCTAAGTAAGCCAAAACTTAGTAATGAATTTTACACGTCTTAAGTTTACAATCTATAATTTTCAAAGGATTCAATTTTCTTTACATATAGAAGCGCGTTGTTTAATGAAGAGTTTACAGACTCATCTGTTAAAAACGATTCTTTATTTAATCATTTTTGGGGTTTAATTTCCCGACGCTTGCGTCGAAATAAAAAGGAAATTCTTATTTAATACCTCGTACCCTTGGGTCGAGGTAGTTTAATGAAAAAGTCAATACTAAAAAAATCGCTCCAAATTAATAAAACGGGTTTACGAATTGAATAATTAGTATTACTTTTGAAATATTGAAATACTTCATCACCAATCTTTAGTTTATGCCATATCAAGATGTGTTTGTTCTTTTTTGGGAACAGGTAAAAGAAAGTGTCCAAGAAGGCCGCTTTGCTAAGTTAACCATGGCAAAGACCATTGGTAAACCTAACTTGAGAAATATATTTGTTAGACCAGTCTATTCTGAAGATGGCTTTAAGGTCTTAGTAAAATTGCGCTACAGATGTAGAGATACCGAGGATGAGGAAGACGAGCTTACATTAGAAGAGGCTTTTGTGGTCTTAAAATCACATCTCAGAAAGTCTTTTTCATCTGTGCTGTTATTTACCACAACAAAGGATGTTACTTTCAAAATTAATAAAAAGGGTGCGGGCAGTATTACTGAGAATTCGCCAACATTTCATGACGTTACGCAAGCTAAAGATGATGCTTAATGACCTAGTGGGCTGTATAAGAACAGTGCGGTTTTTCACTCACTAATTTTTCGGTTAGGGGGCATAGACCTTTTTTATATTTACTTACTTCCGTTTTAACAACTTAACCGTTATTATTTTTATACACTGTCGCCATTTCATTGCTTCCTACTCTATTTTTTTAATTCAAAGGTTTAATGAGTTAAGAGTGTATATTCAACTAAACAAATTACTATTGAAACTCTGCATCATCTAGAGGGAAATCAAAGGAGCCGTTTGTTACTTCAAAATTTTCAGGACTTCCATTTGTTGGTTCTGAATTGTATGGAAATGAGAAAGTTCCTTTAATACGTTTATTTACTAAATCAAAATCATCGATTTTCATAGTGCCACCATTATCATTAGCAGAATATAAAATATTAGAACCGTCAATAATAGTTATAGTTACACTATTATATCCATCAATATTCACATTTCTTCCAGCGATTAAATCAAATGTGCCAACATTCCAGTTTTCTTCTTCAATAAATAATTCAATGGTTATATTACTGTTATTAATGGTTTGATTACCCTCTAGTCTTAAATTTTTTTCAGGTTGCCCAATTAAGGTATAAACTTCGGTAGCTGATTGTAAATTAGGATAACCAAAAGGTATCATATTATCATAACTTAGACTATTAATATTTGCGGTCATAAAATTTGTAGTTTCATTAGCCGGAAGATCCGTGTCGTCTGATTCACAGGATATTAAAATAAAGGAAAGTAGAATTAAAGTAAAAGGAAGAAGTGAGTTTTTTAAAGTCATAATTTTGTTTTTATTTGTTGATTTTCAATGAATCACAACGATTTCGTTGGTAAGCTATAACCAAGAAATTAACTATAGCATTGCTCCTATAGCATTTTTATTTCTTAATAATTTTTTTAATTTCTAAATTCCCAAGTTCGTCTTTAATTTTAATAAAATATAGCCCAGAACTCAGTGTTGAAATATCGATACTTCTTTTGTTAATTTCTGACAAGACAGCCTGCCCTATATTATTATAAATCTCTAGTTTAGTAATTTGTGTTGTAGAATTAATATTCAAAATATTGCTTGTTGGGTTAGGATATATATAAAATTTAGAGATTAAATTTCCATCCATACCTAAAGCACTTGCTGTTATTTCTGTAGTTACTATGTTCGTATTAATAGCAGGGTTAAAATCAAAGAAAATGTCTGCCTGATTTGCCATTATATCTCCAACAGTAACATCACTTTTAGGTTTTATTTTATATGCAATAAACCCATGTGAATTTGGCTCATCGCTTATGCTATCTGGTAAATAAATACCATTGAAAATAAATGACACCTGATTACCATCTTTAATTTCAACCCGATTTGTATCACTACTACTTTCTAATTGTAAAGTATTCCAATCTAATTTAGGGTCTAGAACATTATCTACTCTTACATTTATAGCATCAGCAGTTCCTGTATTTTGAAAACGAATAATATAATGCAAGTATTTATCTTTATCTGCTAATAATATTTCATCACCTTCTAATACAACAATATCATTAGGGTCATAAGAACCAATTACTGTTTGATCTAATGTAAATATATTATCATCTACGGTAATATCACCAGGCATTGGGTTAATTGTTGTTGTAAAACTTAGAGTGTCACCAATACTGTTTGTGGGCGGTGAAAATACATTAAAACTCAAATCTATAATTCTAGTTTCAAAAGGATTTAAATTGCTATAATTAAATGTGAGTGAATTAGCTGTTTGAGATATAACGGTTTCACTTGCCGATAAAAAATTTAACTTTGAATTATAGAACTCTAAAACAATATTTCCATTTAGTACCGTTGTTCCCTCATTTTTATATACTAAACGATAAGTTGAATCAAAACCTGGGCTCGCTTCTGACAATGGATATAAAACTATGTTAACATCATTTATCGCTTGTGTAAATTCTAAACAAAAATCATTATCACTATCAACATTACTATAACCAGTAAATACAGATGATTGTGAACTAGGGGTTGAATTTAAGTAATCTGGTAATGTAGAATTATTTGTTACCGAATAATTTCCTTCTTCAGTGAACAACATATACGATCCATCGTTCTGCGTAAAAGTCGCAAAGTTATTTGTTCCGTTATCTGCTATAATCATCTGATTAGGCATTGGGTAATCTGTTATATCACAACCATTGGCATCAACATCTATTCTAACATTTCCTTCAACAACATTGAATAAAGCTCCTGAGTTTTTCAACCATACTAATTTTCCCATAGAATTTCTTGCGGAATAAACTATGTCTTGATTATAGTCACCATCTATATCAGCTACAAGAATTGAAGTTGGTTCATTATAACCTGGAGAATTATCATTAATCATATGTTGCTCAAAGCTCTCTCCTGTACCAGCAATATTTTCATACCAAATAATTGTATTATCACTCCCAGAAGATGCTACTACATCAATATCATTATCATTATCAAAATCGGCTGCTTTAACATAAAGCGCATCTAAACTTGTAGATATAATTTGTTGGCTACCAAAATTACCTAAACCATCAATATTTTCATACCAATCGATTCTCTGATTCGATTCAGAAGCAGAAAGTATATCATTATCTCCATCTCCATCAACATCTGCAGTGAAAATAGATGTTGCCGTAATTCCTTCTGAAGTTACAGCATGTTGTGTTCCAAATTCACCTAGACCATCAGTATTTTCAAGCCAATAAATTCTGTCCGAAGCAAAAAACATGTCTAAATCCCCATCATTATCAATATCTTCAAAAATAAAGGACCCAATCCAAGATTCTGATGACAATATATTTTGAGAATCCGCAAAATTTCCAAGGCCATCTACATTTTCATACCAAAAAACTGTATTATTACTAAAATTGGAAAGAAATGCAGAAACAACATCAACATCACCATCACCATCTATATCAGCAATATAAATATAAGCTCCATTTCCGATAGCAGGTTGTAGCGTAAAATTCCCTAATCCGTCAATGTTTTTATACCATGCTACCCTTTCTCCACTAGAGTGTGCTAGTACATCCATATAGCCATCACCATCTATATCCGCTGCTAAAACTTTATCGACGCCTATGGCTTGATCTGAAATAATTTTTTCATTTCCAAAGTCACCTAGACCATCAGTGTTTTCATACCATACAATTTTATTATCTACTTGGTAAGTCATTAAAACATCCAAATCTCCATCGCCATCTATATCTGATGAATAGGATAGTCTAGGAAATTCATTATCTGTTGAAATAGATTTAAAAGAACTAAATTCCCCAAGCCCGTCTATATTTTTAAACCACGCTATTTTAGAATAAAAATTACCTTCAATAGCAGCAAGAACATCCTTTTTACCATCGCCATCAACATCTGCTATAAACACATCTTCAACTCCGGCAGCACTTAATACCAGTTGACCACTTCCGAAAGCACCCAAACCATCTGTGTTCTCAAACCATAATATATCGCCTCCTCTTGTGGCGGCAACAACATCTACATCTCCATCATTATCTATATCATCAGAATATACGGATGCATCTCTTTGACTGCCCGAATAAGAATAGATTTGATGTTTGGTAAAATCCCCTAACCCATTAGTGTTTTCAAACCAACCTACTCTGTCAGATGAGCCAGAACTATAGATAATATCCATATCTCCATCATTATCTATGTCGTTTGCATGTATAGATTTAATATAAGCAATATATGTTGTTATAATGTGTGTAGTAAAGTTACCTAGTCCGTCAGTGTTTTCATACCATGCGATTTTTCGGTCATCTTCAGATGCTGAAATGATATCCATATCTCCATCACCATCTATATCTATAGCATAAATAGATTTCACGCCCATTGCACTTGTAGTAATAATTTGTTGGGCACCAAAACTTCCAAGACCATTTGTGTTTTCATACCAAGAAATTTCATTGTCATTATGGTGTGCAGAAATAACATCTATATCGCCGTCATTATCAATATCAGCAAGAAACACATATCCTCCCCCATTGTCAATAGCTTGACCACTCCCGAAAGCACCCAAGCCATCTGTATTTTCAAACCACATTATACTACCAGCAACTATTGAAATAACATCATTATCTCCGTCATTATCAATATCAGCACTATAAATAGTTAGAGATCCATCTCCATCTGATCCAATTATTTGTTGAGCACCAAAAGTCCCATTACTATCTAAATTTTCATACCAAGCAATTTTGTCATTAGATGCAGAAAGCACATCTAAATCTCCATCATTATCGATATCAATTGAAAAAACAGAATGAGGTAAGTGAACGGTATATCTATCATCAGCAATAATATTTTCTTCAAACTCAATTTGAGCATTGATATTTATAATAACTGTAAATGATAAAAGTAAAAGTAATTTTGTTTTCATAATAAATTTATTGTTAGCCACGTTTGTATATACGTAGCCAAATATATATATATATACTTTTACGCGCAAAAAATATTCAAATTTTAAAACATACAGATAAATGTTTTGTCAAAACACTGTAAATCAATAAAATACTGTAACTTTATAATTTTAAAGCAAGCTATGGCTTTAGTCAAACAAAATATTTTTAAGATAAAAGGTAAAATTGCAGGCATCAGTTTTTACAAAATCAATGGTAAAGATGTGGTGCGCAAATCCTATGGCCCAACCGCACAGATAATCAAAACAAACCCAAACTACAGCAGCATTAAAAACAATAATAAAGAATTTGCAGGGGCAACGCAGTTATCAAAAACTATTAGAGAAGGTCTAGGAAATATAGGTAAAGAATTTCAAGATGCATACATGGCAAGTCGCCTCACAGGTGTTTGTCGTACCGTAATTAGTAACGGAAAAGGTAATTTTGGAGAAAGAGAAGCAGACCTTAAAACAAACCAAGATAAAATAATAGGTTTCCCACTAATCAAAAACATACCAATCAAGAATCTTTTTAAAGCACCATATAGTTTGCAATATTCCGACAATCAAAAACAACTGAGAATCTCTTTTCCAAATATCAATAAATCAGATTTTTTAAAGTTTAAAAGCTATGAAACACATTTTAAAATAACCATGATTACAGTTTGTATCTCACCATATCAATACAGTAAAACACAAGGAAAGTACCTGCCTAAGTATAAGAATAGTAACGGAATCTCAGCAAGTAGCAGCACAGAGCTTTTAACAATTAACCAATCTCATAAAGCAATAAAATTATCAATAGATATAAGTAATATGTCACATGTAATATCAAAATCAGCCACCTTAATTTGGTTAGGTGTCAGTACATATTCAAATTTATCTAAAACTAAATTATCTCATGCAACCCAAAAAGTAATGCAATGCATAGCAGTTACATAGATAGGTGTTACTTTGTAATTTTATTGAAATTGTAATTGCCAAAGGCATATTGAGTGGTTCCGACAACCATAGGAAGGAAATAAACCAATAATAAGCACTTCAACTTTTTTAGACCGTTTTCATACAGGGTTCTCCCATAGATGTCCCATAGTTCTCCCATAGTTACTTGCAGTTATATTCATAGTATCTTGTAGGTAAAGTCATAGTTAAGTGCAGTAATATAGATGGCTTCTCGTTAATAAATAGCCTTTTTGTAAATAAAACAAAAGCCCATTTCAAATCAATGAAACGGGCTTGTCTATAGTCTAGCGTCTAAAATATAACGTCTATTTTATCAACTCATAACTTCGTTTAATGAAGTTTGTTAACTCCTCACCATGTAATAGGTTTTGAGATAATTTTGCCAAATCAAAAGTTTGTTTGATTAAGCGTTCTTGTTTTTTAGCTGTTTTGGTATTTAAAATTTCACCAACCAATTCATTATTGGTATTCACAACCAAATTATACATGTCTGGAAAATTATTCATACCCATCATGCCCCCACCGCCAGATGCTTGCATTTCTTTCATACGACGCATAAATTCTGGCTGTGTAATAATAAATGGATTAGACTTAGAATCCATTGCTTCCATCTGAATGGTATAGGTTTCTTTTGGAATGTTTGTTTCTAAAACCGTTTTTAATTTCTCTTGCTCATCATCAGATAATTTAGAGATTTTTGTATCATCCTTTTTGATAAGGTTGTCTATATGATCTGAATCAACTCTTACAAATGAAACATTTTCATTGCTTGTTTCTAATTTCTGAATTAAGTGCGAAACAATAGGAGAATCTAATAATAAAACTTCATATCCTTTTTCTTTAGCCTCTTGTATAAAACTGTGTTGTGCTTTAGCATCAGATGTGTATAGGACAACTGTTTTATCATCTTTATCTGTTTGATTGTCTTTGATTTTTTCTATCAATTCATCCCAAATAAAATGAGCACCATCAACAGTTGGGTACAATGCAAATTTCTTAGCTTTGTCAAAGAATTTATCTTCAGATAACATACCATATTCAATGATGATTTTAATATCATCCCATTTTTCTTCAAATGCTTTTCTGTCATTTTTAAAGAGACTTGTAAGTTTGTCAGCCACTTTTTTAGTGATGTAACTCGAAATCTTTTTTACCGCACCATCAGCTTGTAAATAACTGCGAGAAACATTTAGCGGAATATCTGGTGAGTCAATAACACCTCTCAACATTTGTAAGAAATCAGGTACAATACCCTCAACATTATCTGTTACAAAAACTTGGTTTTGATATAGTTGAATTCTATCCTTTTGTGGGTCTATGTTTTTGCTGATTTTAGGGAAATATAAAATACCAGTCAAGTTAAAAGGGTAATCTACATTCAAATGAATGTTGAACAATGGCTCTTCAAACTGCATTGGATACAACTCGTGATAGAAATTTTTGTAATCCTCATCTTCTAACTCACTTGGTTGTTTGGTCCAAGCTGGTTTAGGATTGTTGATGATATTATCAACTGTAATTTTTTTCTGTGCTTCAGTTGTCTCTTTTCCGTCTTTATCTTTAGTTGTTTTTGGAGTGTGTTTAGGATCGTCAATTTCTTTTGTCCCAAATTTAATAGGAATAGGCATAAATTTATTATACTTCGATAATAACTCTTTGATTCTAAAATCTTCTAAAAACTCAGTAGAATCACTATCAATATGTAAAACAATTTCTGTACCTCTAACTTCTCTTTCAGTTTCTTCTAAAGTGTATTGAGGGCTTCCATCGCATTCCCATCTAACTGCTTTTGAATTTTCTTTAAATGATCTTGTAAAAATTTCCACTTTTTCAGCAACCATAAAAGACGAGTAAAACCCAAGTCCGAAGTGACCTATAATTCCGGCATCAGCTGAATCCTTATATTTTTCAACAAATTCCTCTGCTCCAGAAAAAGCAACTTGGTTGATGTATTTTTCTACTTCTTCAGAAGTCATACCTACACCTTGGTCAATAATTCTGATTTGTTTTTTCTTTTTGTCAATAATCACTTCAATCATCGGGTTACCGATATCACCTTTTACCTCACCTAAAGTAGATAGGTGTTTTAATTTTAAGGTTGCGTCTGTTGCGTTAGATATTAATTCGCGTAAAAAGATTTCATGATCAGAGTACAAGAATTTTTTTATGATTGGGAAAATATTTTCTGCTGTTACATTTATGTTTCCAGTTGCCATATTATTTTATGTTTTTAAATTATAATGGGATGTAGTCAAATAAAATACCAATCAGAGTTTTGTGACAAGATGACAGATTGAAAATAACAAAGAATAAATACCAAATCCCAAAATTCGGAGTAACAAGTTCTAAATGGTTTTTTAAATAATGAATCTATTCACGTCAGTTCGAGTGAATTTTACGATTGAAATGAGTAAAATTAGTATCGAGAACAGTTAATAAACCCCAACCCCTTCTTTGTGAATCTCCGTGACTCTTCGAGCATCTCCGTGTAATAACTTCTACTTCAATAATTAACAAATTCCAAATACTGTTTCCTTAAGCGCAGTCTAAAGGTTAATGTTATAATAAAAACTACTATTCAAAGCATAACAAATTTTTATTTAGTAACTTTGAATTTACGATTAGAAAAAAGAAAACTATGTACAATTCAAAGATAACAGGAATGGGATATTTTGTTCCAGAAAATGTGGTGACTAACGATGATTTGTCAAAAATGATGGATACCAATGATGAATGGATTCAAGAGAGAACAGGAATAAAAGAAAGAAGATGGATAAAAAAGGGAAGTGGAGAAACAACTTCATCTATGGGCGCAAAAGCGGCAAGAATAGCAATTGAGAGATCGGGCTTAACCAAAGATGATATCGACTTTATTGTATTTGCAACTTTAAGCCCTGATATGTATTTTCCTGGATGTGGTGTTCAGATTCAAGATATTTTAGAAATGCCAACCATTGGCGCTTTGGATGTTCGAAATCAATGTTCTGGTTTTGTATATGCAATTTCAGTTGCTGACCAATTTATAAAAACAGGTATGTATAAAAATGTGTTGGTGATTGGTGCGGAATTTCATTCTGGCGGATTAGATTTAACAACGCGTGGGCGAGGCGTATCCGTTATTTTTGGTGATGGGGCAGGAGCTGCGGTGTTGAGTAGAACCGAAGATAATAACAAAGGAATTTTATCTACACATCTTCATTCAGAAGGGAAGCATGCTAGAGAATTGGTTGTTGAAGCGCCAAGTATTGCACATTGGGTTCCTCAGATTTTAGAAGATAATGATCCAAATGATGAATCGTATTATCCTTATATGAACGGAACTTTTGTATTTAAAAATGCAGTAGTTCGTTTTTCAGAAGTGATTTTGGAGGGGTTAAAAGCAAATAACTTAGAAGTATCTGATATTGATATGTTAATTCCCCATCAAGCTAATTTAAGAATCTCACAATTCATTCAAAGAAAATTTCAATTAGCAGATGACAAAATATATAACAATATTATGAAGTATGGCAATACAACTGCGGCTTCTATTATTATTGCTTTGACTGAAGCATGGGAAAAAGGGAAAGTCAAAGAAAATGATTTGGTAGTGCTAGCTGCTTTTGGTAGTGGCTTTACTTGGGGTAGTGTAATTATACGTTGGTAGTTTAAACCGATATTTATAATAATAAGAAAAACCATCAGCCTAGACTGATGGTTTTTCTATTTAAATAATTTAATAAGTCCCCACTTTCTAAATTATATTGTGCTATTAGTTTCCGGATTATTAATAATAACACTACAAAGATATGGGTGATTTACATTCTGTACAATACCCAGTTTCCGTGATTTTTATCTAACGGTTTTCCGTGAGTTTTATAAATTAAAAAATCCACCAGCAATGACTCCGGTGGATTTCAATTAAATAATTTAAAGAACCCCAAACACTTCAAATTATTTTTTTTTGATAATTATACTTGTTTTATAACAAACAAAGATGCTTCAAAGATACATCACGTTGATGATTAGAACAATACCCATAAACCGTGATTTTAGCTTCACGGAAAACCGTTAGTGTTTACTCACGGAAAACCGTTAGTTAAATTTCGAAGGTTTTCCCTTCATCAGCCAATAGAGTGTTGCTAAAAACAATTTCAGCTTCTTTAAGAAACTCTTCTTTAGATTTATACCGATTGGAATAGTGGCCAATAATTAATTGATTTACATTTGCCAATTTTGCTATTGTTGCAGCTTGCGTAGCTGTACTATGTTTGGTGGTTTTAGCCAATTCTATCTTGTCATTTAAAAAGGTGGCTTCGTGATATAATAAGTCAACATTTTTAATAATAGGTATGATGGATTCTGAATAGGCAGTATCACTGCAAAATGCGTAACTCAAGGATTTTTCTGGGTCAAAAGTGAGGGAATCATTTTTTATGAGTTTCCCATCTTGCAATTTAAAATCTTTCCCATTTTTTAAATTCTGATAATCGCAAATTTCAATTTCTGGATATTTTGAAATGGCACTCATATTGAGTTTTCGTTCCCCTAACTTTTCTTTAAATAAAAATCCGTTGGTGTAGATCCTATGTTTTAGTGGAATGGTATGCACCTCTACTTTTTTATCTTCAAAAATCAATTTAGATTCTTTAGAAGTCAATTCGTGGAACTTAATAGGTTGACCTGTATGTGACCCGGAGAGTCTTAATTGAGTAACAATAAATTCTTTAACTCCTTTTGGCCCAAATACATTAATTTCAGTTTCTCTGTTTAATAATCTAAAAGTAGATATCAATCCTATTAACCCAAAAACATGATCGCCATGTAAGTGCGAAATAAAGATGTGCTTTATTTTTGAAAACTTGACTTTGTACTTTCTCAGTTGCACTTGAGTACCTTCGCCACAATCAATTAAAAAAGTATGGTTTTTTATCTCTAAAACTTGTGAAGTCGGATTCGCAGACACTCTTGGTGTAGCGCTGTGACATCCTAAAATTGTTAACTTCATAAGGTTTAATTTACAATCCCATTAAATCACGTTCTATGGCATCCATTTCTAAAATATCCTGTGCTTCTTTAAGAGTAGGGGTAACAATTAAATTGTCAGGAATTTCATCAATTGCTAATCCTGATGCAACAAGAACAAATGAAGTGTGCTTAGCTCTTTTATCTATAGCAATGTCAAAAAATTGAAGAAGGTCATCAATTTCAATAGTACCTAATGTTGAAAAATCTATGATGAGATGTTCTTTAGAAAAATTAGCAATTTGTTTTTTAAGCGAACTGAAAAAACGTTGATCGCAATCATCTTCGGGTCTAATAATAGTATATGTTTCTTTTTTATCTACTTGCATAATTAAGTGCGTTTTATTTGTTGAGCTAATAAGTATATCACTGCCATTCTAATAGCAACACCATTTTCTACCTGGTTTAAAATAATTGATTGTGTAGAATCTGCAACATCACTTGTAATTTCTACACCACGGTTAATAGGTCCTGGATGCATGATGACAATTTCTTTATTCAATGAATTTAATAATGCTTTGTTTATTCCAAAAAGCTGCTTATACTCTCTTGTAGAGGGGAAATAATTCACATCCATACGCTCATTTTGTACTCGTAAAACATTGGCAACATCACACCATTCAAGAGCTTTTTTAAGATTGAGTTCAACATCAACTCCTAAGCTTTTTATATGTTTAGGGATGAGTGTTGTTGGACCACAAACTTTTACTTCTGCTCCTTGTAACTTCAAAGCAAAGATATTTGAGAGTGCTACCCGAGAGTGTAAGATATCTCCTACAATCACCACTTTTTTTCCTTTTACGCTTCCTAGTTTTTCTCTGATAGAGTAGGAGTCTAGTAATGCTTGTGTCGGGTGTTCGTGTGTGCCGTCACCTGCATTTATAATTTTTGCATCTACATGTTGACTCAAGAAAACTCCAGCACCTACATTTGGATGACGCAGCACAACAATATCAACTTTCATCGATAAGATATTGTTTACAGTATCAATTAAAGTTTCTCCTTTTGTAACCGATGATTGGCTTGCTGAAAAGTTGATAATATCTGCAGATAATCTTTTTTCGGCTAACTCAAAAGAGAGTTTTGTTCGGGTACTGTTTTCAAAAAATAAATTGGCAATGGTAATATCTCGTAGTGAAGGGACTTTTTTAATGGGGCGGTTAATGACTTCTTTAAAATGATCGGCAGTTTTAAAAATTAAATCAATATCATATTTATTGAGATATTTTATTCCGAGTAAATGTTCTACACTTAACTGACTCATTTTATTCATTTTTTATTAGATAAATAATATCCTTTCCGTCATTCTCTTTCCAATGCACCAACACCTTTTCGTTGTTGATGGCATCAACTTGACTACCTTTATAATCAGGCTGAATTGGTAAGTGTCTGCTAAAGCGTCTATCAATCAAAACCAATAACTCAATAGTATTAGGTCTTCCAAAAGATTGAATTGCAGATAAGGCTGCACGAATACTTCTACCAGAATACAAAACGTCATCAATAAAAACAACGTTTTTATTTTCTATATTAAAATCAATTTCTGTTTTGTTTGCTTCTAAAGGGGTATCCCTTCTTCTAAAATCATCACGATAAAAAGTAATATCTAAGGTGCCAGAATTAATGCCTTTAATTTTGTAATCATGAGTAAGTATGTGTACCAATCTATCTGCCAAAAACACACCACGTGGCTGTAAACCAATGATTACGGTATTAGAAAAATCGTTGTGATTTTCGATTAACTGACATGCCAATCGATGTAAAATAATGTGAATTTCTGTTGAGTTAAGTAAAATTTTTCGACTCATAAGATAGTACCAAAACGCTCTATTGGTGCACAAAGATAGGCTATTGTTAATTAAATTGTTAAAAACAATTAATTTTTTTTATAAAAAAGGAGGCTACTTAGCTTACTTTTAAATTGTCAATGAACAACTGTTTATGTACGAAAACTCCTATAATAAAATGTCCCTGTCAAAATTCGAATCTATGCTGAAAACCAACAGTGTATTCTTTTTTGACTCCACAGAGTTTGAAAGTATTATTCAACATTATTTAGACGTAGGAAGACAATCATTAGCCGAAAAAGCAATTGCTTTAGGGTTAGAACAACACCCAACATCGGTGAGTTTAAGATTGTTAAAAGCAGAGTCCTTTATATATATCGATAAATTAGATGAGGCAGATGTTATATTAAATTCTTTACACGCATTAGAGCCAAATAACGAAGAAATTTACATTCAAAAGGCAAGTATTTTCTCTAAGCAAAATGAACATCAAAAAGCAATTAATTCACTAAAAACAGCATTGGCTTACACCAAACACAATGCAGATATTTTGGCAATGATTGGGATGGAGTATTTGTATCTCGATAATTTTGATGATGCGCGTTTAAATTTTGCAAAATGCCTAACGGTCGATTTTGAAGATTACTCTTCTTTATATAATGTAGTGTATTGTTTTGATATGCAAAATCAACACAAAGAAGCAATTGATTACCTGAATGATTTTATTGAAAATGATCCGTATTCTGAAGTGGCATGGCATCAATTGGGGAGACAATATTTTATTTTAGAACAATATGACGAAGCTTTGAGAGCTTTTGATTATGCGGTATTGATTGATGAGTTTTTTGTTGGAGCTTATTTAGAAAAAGCCAAAACACAAGAGCAATTAGAACTTTATGAAGATGCCATTGAAAATTATTTAGCAACCACTCAATTAGATGACCCAAGTGCTTTTGCATATTACAGAATTGGACGTTGTTATGATAGGTTAGATAAAAAAGATCAAGCATTACAATACTATAAAAAAACGGTGAATGAAGACCCGTTGTTAGACAAAGGATGGTTGGCCTTGACCAATATTTATTTTGAAGATAAAAATTATCAAAAGGCACTTTATTATATCAATAAAGCAATTGCAATAGATGAGTCAAATACCTTATTTTGGAGACGCTTTGCGGAAATAAATTTGAAACTCAACTTTTATGAAGAAGCAGTCATTGCTTTTAAAAAATGCTTGAGCTTTAAAGATAAAGAGTTAGATATCTTTATAGGATTGTCTGACGTTTTAAATTTTATGGGAGAGTTTAAGGATTCGTCTAAAATATTAATTAAAGCATTGCAATTGTTTCCTAATCATGCAGAAGTAGAATACAGATTGGGATGCGTTTATTTTGTTTTGGGAGATGAGATAAAAGGTGAAAAACTCTTAAGAAAAGGATTTAAAACCGATTACGAATATTACACAATTTTCAAAGAAATTTTTCCAACAGTTTTTGATTTGGAAATTGTGAACAAACTAATTTGTGAATATAAAATTTAGTTTTCATTCCTCTTTTAAAAGATTACATTTGTGCAAATAAGAATTTGGCAAATGAAACAACGAACTTTTCGAGACTATTTTATCATTACATTAAAAGGGGTTGCCATGGGTGCGGCAGATGTTGTTCCGGGAGTTTCTGGAGGTACCATTGCTTTTATTTCTGGAATTTATGAAGAACTATTAGAGTCTATAAGTTCAGTTAATTTTAATACGATTAAACTACTAAAAACGGAGGGAATCAAATCTGTTTGGAAACAAGTCAATGGTAATTTTTTGGCAGCACTTTTAATAGGAATAGCTATCAGTATTGTTTCTTTAGCAAAAATGATTTCATGGCTGTTAGAAAACGAAGCTGTATTGTTATGGTCTTTCTTTTTCGGATTGGTTTTGGCGAGCATATTGTTCATAGGAAAACAAATTACCAAATGGAAGGCATCAACAATAATCATTTTTTTAGTTGGAGCGGTATTGGCCTATTATGTTACAACTCTAACACCTTTAATAACTGAAAGTACATCATCCTTATATTTATTTTTTGCAGGTTCTTTAGCTATTTGTGCTATGATTTTACCTGGAATTTCAGGAGCGTTTATATTAGTTTTATTGGGAGCATACAAGCCTGTGTTGGATGCAATTCACAACAAAGATTTTAAAACAATTGCCTTATTTGCTGCTGGAGCTATTGTTGGATTACTTGCTTTTTCTAGAGTTTTAAAATGGTTATTTCATCATCATAAAAATTTAACTTTGGCAGTTTTGGCAGGATTTGTTTTAGGATCGCTAAACAAAATTTGGCCTTGGAAAGAAACCTTAACTTGGCGCGAGAATTCTCACGGAATAAAAGTGCCATTGAACGAACAAAGTATTTCTCCCTTTTCATTTGATGGTGAACCACAGTTGTTATTTGCTATTACATTGGCAATAGCTGGATTTTTAGTTATCATTATATTAGAAAAAATTGCTGTAAAAAATGAGTAAGGAACGCAGGTTTATGGACAAAACTTGGCTCTTTTTAAAGGGCTTGTCTATGGGTGCTGCAAATAAAATTCCAGGAGTTTCAGGTGGTACAGTTGCCTTTGTACTCGATTTTTATGAAGAACTTATTTACTCTTTTAAGAAGGTTAATTTAAATGCTTTTAAATTGCTTTTCTCTGGGCGTTTCAAATCTTTTTATCAATATACCAACGCTACATTTTTAATCCTTGTAATGGGCGGAAGCATGTTTAGTTATTTTAGTGTTTCTATCGTTTTAGATTATATGATTCAGAATTATGAGCTCTATGTTTGGTCTTCTTTTTTTGGTATGATTCTAGGCTCTATTTACTATATAGGAAAAGATTTCAATGACTTTTCTACCAAGAATATTATTTCAATTGTTATAGGTGTTATTATTGGAGTTTCAATCAGTTTGATGAGTCCAGCCAAAGAAAATGACAATCTTTGGTTTGTTTTTTTCTGTGGGATAATTGGAGTTAGTGGAATGACATTACCTGGTTTGTCAGGTTCTTTTATTTTAATTCTATTAGGGAATTATGTTTTGTTACTGGTAGATTCTGTAAACATGCTTTACAAAACAATCATCGATATTTTTTCTGGTAATTTTGATTTTATTCAAGATGCAGTTCGGATGCGTTACCTTAAAATTGTTGCTGTGTTTACAGGTGGTTCCGCCTTTGGATTAGTAGTTACATCTCATATTCTAGGCTATGTTTTAAAAAGATGGCATCAAATTGTTACAGCTATTATTATTGGGTTTATTACAGGATCTCTTGGAATTGTTTGGCCTTGGAAAAGAGAAGTTTACAAAACAGAGAACGGACAATTACTACACGATTTTAACGGAGATAAAGTCATAGAAAATTACCAACGTTATATACCTGATGTAACCATGCAAGAAACTTGGATTGCTGTAATTTTTATTTTATTAGGAGTTGGTTTATTATTAGTTCTAGATCAATATTCAAAAAGAACAAAAACGAGTTAGTATGAGTGAAAGAACAAAATTCGGGTTGGTGGGTAAAAATATTTCCTATTCTTTTTCTAAAGGATATTTTTTAAAAAAGTTTGAGGATTTAAAATTATCAAACCTTACCTATCGTAATTTTGACATTCCAGAAATTGAAGAATTTCCTTTTTTGATTTATCAAAAAGAAGAGGAGTTCAGAGGCTTAAATGTGACAATTCCTTACAAGCAATCTATCATCCGTTATTTATCAGAAATTGATACTGATGCACAAAAAATTGGAGCTGTAAATACCATTAAGGTAACGAATAAAAATGAATTGATTGGTTATAACACTGATATTTATGGATTCGAAAATTCGTTGAAACCTTTATTAAATTCACATCACAAAAACGCGTTGATTTTAGGTACTGGAGGTGCATCAAAAGCAATTGCTTTTGTGCTAGATAAATTAAATATTGGATATCAATTTGTATCAAGAACAAAATCTGATCAAGCTATTTCTTATGCTGATTTGTCAAAAGAAGTAATAGAAAATCATCAGCTCATTATCAATTGCACGCCCTTAGGCACACATCCTAGCATAGAAAATTGCCCTAAAATTCCATATCAATTTTTAACCGATCAACACTTTTTATACGATTTGATTTACAATCCGTCAGAAACTACTTTTCTTAAAAATGGAAATGAAAGAGGAGCAGTCACAAAAAATGGGTTGGAGATGTTAGAATTGCAAGCCGAAAAATCTTGGGAGATTTGGAACTCTTAGTTAAAGTATTCAAAATAAATCTTTATTTCAGTTTATACCACAGATTGTACGCAACTTTTTGCTTAAGTTTGTATCTAATAGTATAAAGCTTGATTGAACTGTAAGTTAAGATCAATTTTTAGACTTAGTGAATATTAGACCTTTAAACATTACAAAAAATGTTAGACGAAAAAAAAGAGAATCTTCTAGAAGTAAGTGAAGATGTACAATCAACCGAATCAGAAAATAAATCTGAATTAGCCAGCAACAAAGAAGTTATAGTTGCTTCAAATAACTTGAAAGATACAACAGAAGAAGAAGTTGTAAATCAAATTGATGATGATATTGCCCACGCATCTGAGAAGTCAGATGATGAGGATGAACATCAAGAAACTACCAAAGAGTCACTTCCTGAGTATTCTAAAATGGGACTTGAGGATTTAGTTTTGAAATTTGAAAAGCACATAAAAGAACTTCCTGTTCAAAAAATAAACAATCATTTTAATGCGATTAAAGATTCTTTTAATTTGCAATTTTCAAAAATATTAGCTGATAAAAAAGCGGCCTTTTTAGCTGATGGTGGAGAGAGCATCGATTTTAGTTACTCCAATCCATCTAAGATAAAATTCAATGAATTGAGTAAAGAGTATCGTGATAAGCGTACAAAATATTACAAAGATTTAGAGTCTAAACTTAACGATAATTTAGAATTGCGATTTATTTTAATTGAGCAATTAAAAGATCTGATTGAGGATGCAGATCCTAAAACGATGTATAATAAGTTTAGAGACATTCAAGAACGTTGGAGAAAAATAGGTCCTGTTGCAAGAGAAAAATACAACGGAACATGGAGAACATTCCATCATCATGTTGAGCGTTTTTATGATCTTTTACATTTAAGCAATGATTTTAGAGATTTAGATTTTAAGCATAACTTAGAAGAAAAACTAAAATTAATTAAGCGCGTAGAGGCACTTTCAGAAAACAATGATATCAATTACTCTTTTAAGCAATTGCAAGTAATTCATAAGATGTGGAAAGAAGATGTTGGTCCTGTTGCTAAAGAGCAGCGAGAAGATGTTTGGCAAAAATTTAGTGCCGCCACAAAAAAAATTCATGATAAAAGACATGATTATTACAAAGGACTTAAGGAGAAATATCAAGAGAATATTACTAAGAAAAATGAAATTATTGAGCAGATAAAAAACATTGATTCTAAAGGAAATATTAAACATAGCGATTGGCAAAAGAGTATTAAAGAAATTGAAGACTTGCGGCAACAATTTTTTAAAGCTGGAAATGTTTCACGGTCAGAGAGTGATAAAATTTGGGAGAAATTTAAAGAAGCAACTAAAAGTTTTAACCATGACAAAAATACTTTCTACAAAAATGTAAAAGGTGAGCAGCAAGAAAATTTGACCAAAAAGTTAAAACTTATTGAGTTAGCAAACCTTAATAAAGAGAGTGAAGATTGGGATGCAACTACAGAGTTGATGAAAAAGATTCAATCAGATTGGAAAAAAATTGGTCATGTGCCAAGAAAAAATTCTGATAAGATATGGGGTGAATTTAAAGCTGCATGTAATCATTATTTTGATAGATTTCATACTTTTAAAAATCAAGGTTCAAAAGAAGATCAGGAAGCCGTTAAGGCAAAGAAGGAGTTTCTTAGCAAGATGAAAGAAGAGGTTGCTACAATTGAAAAAGTGACTGTAGAAACTGTTAAGAAGTACATGGATGATTGGAAAGCCTTGGGTAATATTCCTTTTAATTTAAGACATATTGAAGGAAAATTTTCAAAAACATTAGACAAGCTTTTTTCTCAGCTTTCTGTGAGTAATAAAGAAAAAGAGATGATGAAATTTGAAAGTCAAATGGAAGGGTTATTGGCACAAAATAATTTACGTAAATTAGATTCTGAGCAAATATTTTTAAGAAAGAAGATTGACGAAGCTGTACGTGAAATTCAGCAGTTAGAAAATAACATGAGTTTCTTTTCAAATACTGATTCGAAAAACCCATTACTTAAAAATGTGATGAAAAATATTGAAAATCACAAAGAGAACCATGCTATATTAAAAGCAAAATTATATTATATAGCTCACCTAGATTATTAAAAGTTAGTTGGCTATGATAATAAAAATGCTCTCAAATTTTGAGGGCATTTTTATTATCATAGAATCTTTATAATTAAAGTTCTTCAGTAAAGCTAATATATATATGAACTGTATTCCAAGTTTTACTAATTCCGTCATCGCCTGCGTGTAAATCGAAACAAGCTTTATTTAAACTTTCAATAGCATTCTGACCATTCCAATTATCTAAATTCATTTTTCCTTTAATAGCAGTTCCATTATCATTGCTGTCAAACTTAATAGGAAGGTCATGTGTAATTCCGTTCATATTTAAATGAATGACTCCGTCAGTATCATTGGTAATTGAAATAGATCCAGATAATAGTTCAGTATTCTCCATTACTCCAAAAAAGAATTTTTGAAGTTTACCGTCACGTTCTTCATTATCAGTAAAAATACTGCTTACAGGAACAGAAAACTCCAAATCATTTAGGAAATCTATTGCTGATGTGCCTGAAGTTTTGTTAAGTATAACCTTGTTAAACTGCCCTTTTACAGGAACTTTATCTGTGGTTTTAAAAGCAATCCAATTCATTTTTATTGAGGAATTGTCAATTGTAAATTCTTTTGGAACTTCAATAATTTCAACAGCTTTCTTTTGTTCCTTTTTACAAGAAATTGAAGTGATGC
Source organism: Flavobacteriaceae bacterium (assembly GCA_045047075.1). GTDB lineage: Bacteria > Bacteroidota > Bacteroidia > Flavobacteriales > Flavobacteriaceae > Urechidicola. The sequence goes on along the minus strand of JASFYP010000024.1, from coordinate 24,905 downwards.
TAATAGTAAATATTAAGAGTAGAATATTTATGTTTTTCATTTATTATGTTTTAGGTATTTGTTTACTAATTTTATATATCCTTTCTTGGCATCTTCTTCTGTCAGGTGGCTCAATTGATACCAAGCATGTTGTTTAAAAGCATTTCGCAAAGGTTCTTCACCTTCATCAGATGTAGAAGTGTTAAATCTTTTATTACCAATGGTAGATTGCTTGTAGTGTGCATAAAAATGAAGCATTATGTCCGGAGGTAATTTAATATCCGTTTCATTAGCTATTTTTAATGCCTCTTCAAATTTTGTATTTAAGTCTTTCTTCATTTAACTATTTCAAAGTTATAAAAAAGAATTTATATGTTGGCAATTATTTGCTCACCACCTTTTACTTTTTGATTTAAGACGACCTCTATTTTGGTGTTTAGAGGTAAAAAAACATCAACTCTAGACCCAAATTTGATAAATCCTGCATCAGTTCCTTGGGTTACTATGTCGTCTTTTTTAGCATAATTTACAATACGTCTAGCAGCAGCACCTGCGATTTGGCGGTATAATATTTTCCCTATAGTTTTATTTTCAACGACTATTGTTGTTCTTTCATTTTCTGTAGATGACTTCGGATGCCATGCCACTAAATATTTACCGGGGTGATATTTGCTAAAAACAACATTACCACCAATTGGATATCGAGTAACATGTACATTTAACGGCGACATAAAAATAGATACTTGTATCCTTTTATCCTTAAAAAATTCAGGTTCAAAAACTTCTTCAATTACGACTATTTTACCATCAACAGGGGCAATAATGTGATGCTCATTAAGGGTAGTGTTTCTTTTTGGGTTTCTGAAAAATTGTAAAACCAATACAAATAGGATTAGAAAAATAGTTGAGGTAGAAAGTCTAAGCCATTCTATTTCAATATATTTATCAATGGTTAATACGGCAACTAATAAAATGATTGAGGCAATTGATATGATTTTGTATCCTTCTTTGTGAAACATGCTAAACTATTTGTAAATAAATAAATATGAAAGGAGCTGCAAAGATAACACTATCAAATCTATCTAGAAATCCACCGTGACCTGGTATTAAATTACTGCTATCTTTAATACCCGCTTGTCTTTTAAACATCGATTCTATCAAATCTCCTAAGACGCCAAAAACACTTACTAAGGCTGCAATAACCACCCATTGTATTAGAGAGAGCTCAGTAAAATACTGTGCTATAAAATAACTTGCTGCAAAGCAAAAAACCATTCCGCCAATAAATCCTTCAACTGTTTTATTGGGTGATATTACTTTAAATAATTTAATACGTCCAAAATTTTTACCAACCAAATAAGCAAAAGTATCATTGGTCCAAATCAAAATAAAAACTCCTAAAATAACAGTTTTAGCATAGTTAAAATCATTGTGTAAAAAAGGTATTTGAGCCATTAAAACAAATGGGATGACAATATAAATTATAGATAAAAATATCTTACCCAAGTGACTTACAATCTCTTCTTTTTTTGCTAATAATATCCAAGCAAATGAGCAAAATACTGTTAAGAATAATGAAACCCCAACATACAGGAAAATTGTACGAGAAGGGACGTCTTCTACACTTAGAATATTGCCAAAAATAAAAGCTTGTATTCCGATGATATATGGAAACACACTTTTAAGCTGAATCATTTTTGAAAACTCATATAAACAAAAAAGCATCACGATAAAAAAGAGACTTAAAAAAGTAATTTTACTATAAAGAATCGAGAAAATTAAAACACCTAAATAGATGCTTCCAGAAATTAAACGCGATAAAAAATTACTCATTCTATAAATCTTCTAATAAAAGCAAATATAAGTTTTTAGAATTGTTTGTGCCGTAATTTAGAAAATTATCTTCTATTGTATTTGGGTTGTAATTTTTAATTGGGCTTATGTTTGTAGGTAAATCAATACCATACTTGATTTTGATTCCTGTTAGGCTTTCGTCTTTGCTCTTAACGATTTGACTTGTAGTCGCAAAGACAATAAAGTTATTTGAAAAGGTAGCTAATTTTTTATCCTCTATTTGATTTGATGAAAATAAAAGACTCCCATTTTCTGCAATTAAAAATTCACAACTTGTAAAAAATGGTAATTCATTATTAAATTCATTTTTTATTTTAGACTTCAATGAGCTAATAAATGGTTTTAAATCTGCATTTTTAGTAGAGATTGTATCCCAATTGTTTTCTTCTAAAATATGTTGCAAGTTTTTTGTAACATCCTTTTTGCTTTGGCAATACAAAAACTTACCACCTAGTTTTATAAAATGATGCACAAAAGAATCGTCTAGCGACAAAGCAACAGGCTGCTCTTTTGCTTTGTCTTCTTGTTTCTCTTCAAAACTTTTAAATAGCTTCTTTAAAAATTTCATTAATAGCTAGGGTTGGTTTAACGAATATATAAAATTTTATTTATTTTCTTCTGTTGATTCTGTTTCAGACTCAACTTTTTCTTCAATTTCGTTTTCTACCGTTTCTTCTGAATTTTCTTTTGGTTTGCTCTCTGTTTTTTTAGCAGTCGCTTTTTTACTTTTTACTTTTTCTTCCACTACAAAAGGACGTTTTCCAAAAATAGTTTCCAAGTTGGCTTTAAAAATAACTTCTTTTTCTAACAAAACTTCAGCCAATTCTACCAATTTATCTTTGTGTTTAGTAAGAATATCTATGGCACGTTGGTATTGCTCTTCAATAATTTTTGAAATTTCTTCATCAATTATTTTGGCAGTTTCTTCACTATAAGGTTTTGTAAACCCATATTCATTTTGTCCGGATGAATCATAATAAGTAATATTTCCAATCCTTTCATTTAACCCATAAACAGTTACCATTGCTCTTGCCTGACGTGTAATTTTTTCTAAATCATTCAGAGCTCCAGTTGATATCTTATTAAAGATAATTTTTTCGGCTGCTCTACCTGCAAGGGTTGCACACATTTCGTCTAACATTTGTTCAGTACGAACAATTTGACGTTCTTCAGGTAAATACCAAGCGGCACCAAGTGATTGCCCTCTTGGTACAATAGTCACTTTTACAAGAGGCGCTGCGTGTTCTAAAAACCAACTTGCAGTAGCGTGTCCTGCTTCATGATAGGCAATTGTTTTCTTTTCAGTTACCGTCATGATTTTATTTTTCTTTTCTAACCCGCCAACAATTCTGTCAACTGCATCTAAGAAATCTTGATGGTGTACTGCTTTTTTACTAACTCTTGCGGCAATCAAAGCAGCTTCATTACATAGGTTTGCAATATCAGCTCCAGAAAATCCTGGAGTTTGTTGAGATAAGAAATCTAGATCAACATCTTTATCTAACTTTAAAGGTTTCATATGTACCTCAAAAATTTCTTTACGCTCATTCAAATCTGGTAAGTCAACATAAATCTGGCGGTCAAATCTACCAGCACGCAACAAGGCTTTATCTAAAACATCTGCTCTATTGGTTGCAGCTATTACAATAACATTAGTGTCTGTTCCAAAACCGTCCATCTCAGTCAATAACTGATTTAAGGTATTTTCACGTTCATCATTACCACCAGTCATATTATTTTTACCACGTGCTCTACCTATAGCATCAATCTCATCAATAAATATAATTGAAGGCGATTTTTGAGCAGCTTGTTTAAATAAATCACGTACTCGTGATGCTCCAACTCCTACAAACATCTCTACAAAATCAGAACCTGATAAAGAAAAGAAAGGTACATCTGCTTCTCCTGCAACTGCTTTTGCTAATAATGTTTTTCCTGTACCAGGAGGCCCTACCAATAATGCTCCTTTTGGAATTTTACCACCAAGCGATGTATATTTTTCTGGGCTTTTTAAGAAGTCAACAATTTCTTGCACTTCTTCTTTTGCGCCTTCTAAGCCTGCAACATCTTTAAAAGATGTTTTTACTTTTTGATCTTTATCAAATAATTTAGCTTTTGATTTACCAATATTAAAAATTTGACCAGCACCACCACCACCGGATCCACCAGACATACGACGCATAAAAAATATCCAAAGTCCGATTAGCAGTATAAATGGCAACCACCCTAATAATTCTCCTATAATATTTGGTTTGGTGTCATTCTTTCTATCAAAATCTAAGTTTAGTTCAGATTTTTGAGAAGTCAAAAAATTCTCAAAATTTTGTAAATCTCCAAAATCATAGGTGTAATGTGGTGCATTAGCATCTTTTAATAATGAAGGTTTATTGACGTCTTTATATTTTTCTTGCGAAAGAACATCAGCTTTTAAAGTGATATATGCAACATCCTTATTGATGATAGAGATCTTGTCAATATCATTATCAGAAAGCATGGTATTGAAATCATTTTCCGATAATTCATTAGTGATATTACTGGCGCCTTTCATTAATTGAAACCCGATAAATAGGGCAAGTACAATTCCATAAATCCAATATGAATTGAATTTAGGCATTTTACTTAAAGGCTCTTTGGTATTCTTTTTTGGTGTCTTGTTGCTCATCTATATATTTTAAGAGGATGATTTAGTCGGTTAATTAGGCAGTGATTACAGTTATTTTCGCATCACCCCAAAGGCTTTCAATGTCGTAAAATTCGCGGGTGCTTTTCTGAAAAATATGTACAACTACATTTACATAATCCATCAAAATCCATTCGGCATTAGCTTCTCCTTCAATATGCCAAGGCTTGTCTTTTAGTTCTTTACTTACTAATTTTTGAACTGAACCAGAAATGGCATTCACTTGTGTATTAGAGTTTCCTGTACAAATTATAAAGTAGTCTGTAACGGTATTTTCAATTTCTCTCAAATCAAATAACTGAATATCATCACCTTTTACCTCTTCAATTCCTTTAATTATTGCAGTTATTAATTCATCTGCGCTCACGTTTTTTTTTGTCATTAAAAAATGTTTAGTTTTGCTGCAAAGTTATTCTTTTTTTATGTTAAAATACATATAAAAATAACGATTGTAATATAATCTTTTTATGCATATTGTCAAAGTTGATGCCACCGAATCTACCAACACTTTTTTAAAAGAAATGTGTCAGCAAAGCACCTTAGAAAACTTTACGGTTGTTATTGCTGATGAACAGACAAAAGGGCGAGGTCAAATGCATGCAAGTTGGCAGTCGGAGAAGGGTAAGAACTTAACATTTAGTATATTAATACGTTTTAGTGATTTGAAAATTGATCAACAATTTTATATAAGTAAGATAATTTCTTTGTCAATTTACGATGTATTATCTGATTTATTACCTACTAAAATTAGTGTTAAATGGCCTAACGACATTCTGTCAGCGCATCAAAAAATATGTGGTGTTTTGATTGAAAATTCAGTCAAAAAGACACAAATAAAGCATTCGGTAGTTGGTATAGGTTTGAATGTAAACCAACTAAAATTTGAAAATTTACCAAATGCTACTTCTATGAAGATAATTTCAAATACTACTTTTGATTTGAAGATAGTTCTTCAAGATTTGATTAAGTCTATAAAAAAACACGTTGAAATCCTAAATTCAAAGAATTATCAATTAATAGATGCTATGTACATTAAGCATCTTTATAAATTTGATACACCAGCTATGTTTGAGTGTGATTCAGGAAAGTTTATGGGGAAAATTGTTGGAGTTTCCTTACAGGGAAAATTGCAGTTAGAACTTGAAAGTGAGACTATAAAAGAGTTTGGATTAAAAGAAATTGAGTTTCTAAATCAATAGCAGAAATAATCAACTTAATTTGAAGAACCTTTTAGTGTAAATCAATATTATAGTATAACGAATACTATTTCTTTATTTGTTATTAATTATTCTAACGGAATCAAGTTCTAATCTTATTTTTAGCCAAATTTTTAATTTTTCTTCTTGTTGTTTTGTGTTGATGATAGAATCATACCATGTAGCTCCAAAGACCGAAATAGTATCTGTTTTATTAAAATTTGTTGTCATCACATTACCATAGCTCAGTGTTTTTAAACCAGAGTAATTTACCCTAGCTTCTGCACTTATTTTTGTAAACGGAACCCTATAATATTTGTGTAATTCTTTTTCTAATCTATCAATCTTATCATTTTTTTCTTCAATTTTAAAATCCCTTGAAGAAATTATTTCTTGGTTTCTAGAATATAAATTTGTCAGTTCTTGTACTTTATTTTCTAAATCGGAACTAACACTTTGCTCAATAACAAAATTAGCATTTTCTAAATCATAATCTATTAATTTGTTTTTCCAAAAATTTATCTTTTCTTCCTGAATTGTATTTCCATATAAAATTAGTTTGATGGTCTTTGATTGGTAGTCAACATTTCCTTTTTCAACTTTAAAAATATGAATGCCGCTTTTTTTCATATCAGCAACTAAATGTTTTGCACTATTTTTAAAATGATCTTCTTGATATAATTTAAAAAACTCATAAACACTAAAAGAAAAAACTAAAATTGCAATAAGCGAAGCCACTTGTGCTATTCTTCTTCGTTTTGTAGAATTGATGTATTTAACCATTGGAAAGCGCAAAAACTTCACAATCAAAAAAGTAGCTAATGCAATAAAAATAGCGTTGATGATAAACAAAAACATGGCGCCTAAAAAGTACTCTAGTTTCCAAACAGCTAAGCCATAACCTGCCACACAAAGAGGAGGCATTAAGGCTGTGGCAATTGCTACACCAGCAATGGTATTTGTTTGTTTAGACCTTCTGCTCAATGCCATTATTAATGCTAAACCACCAGCAATAGCAATAAAAACATCACGCACATCTGGGGCAGTTCTCGCTTTTATTTCTGGAGTAATATCTTGAAAAATAGGAATCTTAAAGAAGATAAAAGAAGTTAAAACACTGAGGCCAATCATCACCCCAAGATTCACAAAAGAGCGTCTTAAAGTGTCAATATCATTGATAGCAACAGACAATCCAACACCGAGTATTGGACCCATTAATGGAGAAATTAACATGGCACCGATAACAACCGCAGGTGAGCTTATATTTAAACCGATAGACGCAATTAAAATTGAAAAAATCAACACCCAGGCAGTATGCCCTTTCATTGAAATTCCATCCTTTACATCTTGTATGGTTCCTTTTTTATCAGTATCTGTTCTAATTTCCAGAATACCTACTAAGATGTTTTTAAAATCTTTCCAAACGCTACCGAGTTTTTCTGAATTTTCCTGTTTGTCATTTTCTTTTTCAGGAGATTGTTGGTCTGAATTCACTTCCATAGTCGTTGTTTTTTATACAAAATCTTCTCCAAAATCAAGTTTAACTTGCGCGGTGATTTGTTTAATATCTTGTTCGTCCTTCTTTGGACAAATGAGCAATACATCTTCTTTTTCAACCACAATATAATCATTTAATCCTTGTATCACAACGCGCTTTCCGCTTTGAGTTTTAATCATATTATTGCTTGCATCTCTAAAAATAACCTCGCCGCCAACTGCTGCATTTTGCTGATTGTCTTTGGGTAGTTTATTGTAAAGTGAGCCCCAAGTACCCAAATCATTCCAGCCAAAATCTACAGGTAAAGTATAAACATTGGTGGCTTTTTCCATAATACCAAAATCGATAGATATATTTTCTGCTTTGCCATAGTTATCATCAATAAACTGGGTTTCTGCTGAGGTATTATAGCTATCATTTCCTTTATTAAAAAGGGCATACATTTCTGGTAATTGTGCTTTAAAGTTTTTGACAATACTTTTAATAGACCAAATAAAAATCCCAGCGTTCCAAAGATATTCACCACTATCAACAAATTTTTGAGCAGTTTCAAAATCTGGTTTTTCTGTAAATTGTTTTACTTTTTTGATTGAGGTATCATTTTCATCAAATTGAATATATCCATAGCCAGTATTTGGCGAGTTTGGTTGAATTCCAAGTGTCATCAAAACATCATGTTGGCTGCTAAATTCAAAAGCCTTATTTATATTGTTTGCAAAAGTTTTTTCGTCTTCAATCCAATGATCACTCGGAGCAATAATCATAACTGCATTAGGGTTTGTAGTCTTAATTTTTAAGGCAGCATATAAAATACAAGGAGCAGTATTGCGCATACTTGGTTCTAATAATAATTGGTTTTTAGTAACTTTTGAAAGTTGCTCTAAAACTAATGTTTCATATTTTTTATTGGTAGATATTAAGATGTTTTTACATGGAATTGTATTTGATAACCGATCAAAAGTTTTTTGAATTAACGATTTTCCTGTTCCAAGCATATCATGAAATTGTTTGGGGTTTTCTTGTGTGCTCATTGGCCAGAATCGAGAACCGACTCCACCTGCCATAATAACCGCATAATAATTGTTATTCATATATTTTTGTTGTAATCACTAATTCAACTTCTGCATTTTGGTTGAAAAGGTATAATTTTTTTGAATCTATTTCTTGGCACTCATATCTTGTGCGTCTTTTATTTCCTTGTCGAAAGATACGATTTTTAAAAATGAAATTTACACCAAATGGTATTTCAAAGATAAAACTTTTATCAGATGGTTCGCTGTATTTTTTCATTGCCAACGCTAATTGAATATCACTGTCTGTACTTGCTTTTGGGTTTTTTAAATAGTTAGCAAGATGGGGGAGCAGTTCCTTGGGGTATATTGTTGGGCTTAAAAAGGGTAACATTAAATGTTGAAAGTTTTGTTTCCATTCCATTCCGTGAGGTTTTACTCTTTTATATTTTAGGTGAGTTGTTAAATGTGCAATCTCATGAATTAAGGTCAATAAAAACTGATATGGATTTAAATTGTTGTTAACTGTGATTTGATATTTTTTGTTTTTTATCAATCTAAAATCACCATGTTTTGTTTGGCGTTTATTGACAATTTTAAGATGATGAGGATATTTATTCAGTAAATCAATTACTAAATCTATAGATGCTTCAGGAAGATAATTAGAAAGGGTTTTGCGCATTTAACAAAAGTAATATTTTTAATATTAACGATACTTTATTATTTACACCTGTAATATACAATATTGATTGTCGAAAACAGTGTATTCTTGAGCATAGTAATCAAGGTACAAGAGATACAGGAAGAAATGTTTTTTCTTCGGGTACTTTAACGGCTATTGCGTTAACTACTGAACTAAATAATTATGAGTTAAGTAATGATGTTAAAAGACTTGATGTAGAAGTGTCAACTAATTCTGGAAATTATGAAAGTATAAGAGATTTAACTTCTGATTTAGTCTCATTGGCTTCAGAAGGAGATTTCTATGTAGCAGCATCTATTAATGGTAAAGCTGATGCTGCTGGGTCAATTGGAGAATATAAACTCGAGTATTCTATAGATGCAGGAAATAATTGGTCTGATTTAGGATTACCTGTTAGGCGCTCAATGCTTGATAGTTCTGATGATAGTATTATTAGTTTAGTTGGCTTATTACAAGGTAATAAAGGGATTCATTCTAATTACCAATTTAGAGTTTCATATAGACTAGTTGCAGGATTTAGCCCAATAATTACTCACAACTCAAATCTTGTTGTAGTGTCATTGACTCATAGTAATGGATTTTTCCCAACTTATTTTAGTCAAGTAAATTCTCCAGGAGTAGATATAATTGGTGTAAGCACTCCTAGTGCTTTGGTAACCTCTGTAGATTTTATATCTGTTGCGGATATAGATGATGTAGGACCAGATTTGTATGTGCATACTCAGTACATAGTTAGTGCTGATGGATTAAATGAGGCTACTCCACAAAGAATGAAAAGTAGTAACCAATTGTTTTTAGATCAAGGTATAACTTTTCAACTACCTGCTGAAGAGTATTTTCGTTACATTGGTGACAATAGTAGTTTTGGTAGTGGTGGTTTTATAGGTTTAGTAGAAGATTTAGCCTCTGAAACTACATATACAGTTAGCATGTTTCACGAAATTGATAATATATATGCTCCAGATGGAATTGAAGATGAGATCTTAACAACATCTGAAGTAGTACTTGCTGGTTTTCAGACATATGATATGAATGTGCTGGTTCTCGCAAATGATGATGCTATAGCCGAAGATGAGATAAAACTTTTCGGATCTCTAGGTAAAATTGAAATTAGATCTAATGAACCTATTGATGCTGAAATTAAAATATATAATATTTTAGGGAAAGTAATTTCAACAAATCGAGTGTATAATCAAAGTGATATTTCTATCGATATTGATAATTTTAAAGGGATAGCAATCGTTTCTATTATAACAGAAGGAAGAGTTATAACTAAGAAAGTAATTCTTTAAAATTATAATTTAAGCTAAAAAAATCATGGAGTGCTAGAAGAAACTTGTAGCACCTTTCCGTTGTAAAATTGGTTCCCTGTTAAGGAAAAATTATAGATATAATCAGCCATTTCTAATGCTGTAGTTGGGGCTTCGTAATCTGGAAAAGCTTCAGCTAACATTTCAGTTTGTACTGCACCTAATGCCAAAACATTAAAAGAGATTCCGCTATCTTTATATTCTTCTGCCAATAATTCTGATAAGGTTATGACCGCACCTTTTGAAGAACTGTAAGCTGATAATCCTGGAAATTTTACACTTCCTTGAATGCCACCCATACTACTTATGGTAACTACATGACTTCCTTTTGATAGATTAGGAATCAAAATTCTTGTCAATTCTGCAATAGCAAAAACATTCACTTTATACACCTCTAAAAAATCTTGAATTCCAGTTTTGTAAAAAGGCTTGTTTACCAGTTTTCCTGCGTTGTTAATCAAAACATCTACCGTTTCCCAATTAGATTTTACATAATCTGATACTTTATTAAAGTCACCTTCTAAAGACAGGTCAACAGATAAAGCAGAAATATAGTTGTTTTTTAATTTTTTTATTGGCTCAATATTTCTAGAAATTGCCAATACATTGCAATTGTTTTTTGCAAAGAGCTGAATCAATTCAAAACCAATTCCACGGCTTGCTCCAGTAACAATTATATTTTTCATAATTTTCGTATAATTCTATTCAAAAATAATATGCTGATAAGCACCAATATCTGGTGTAGAAACCCTACTAACACCTAAAATATCTAAAGGAATTTGGTTTGCAGTAGTAACATCTGCCATATTATTTCCTGCAGATTCCTCGCCAATAATTAATTCGCTTTCAAAAGGCTCTTTGAAATTTGGATCTTCGTTAAAAATATTATTTTGATAATGTGTTATGTCATCAAAATCATATTCAGGGATACCTTCAAAATTATTATTGAAATCATCAAAGCGTATGAGGTTGTTTTTGAAATTGTAATTGAATTGAGAACCATCAATTTTATCGATAATTAACTCAATATTGTTACTTCCATAAATCATGCAGTTGGTAAAATTGGCAGCTACTAAATCTCTAGTTTCTACGACTTCTGAACCATTATCGATATATGTAAAAAAGTTGTTGATCAATACTGTCGGGAATTGCCTTAAGCTATTGTTCCAATAATTTGCAAAGGTAGAATGTGTAAAATTATAAGTGCCGCCAATGGTACATGCCAATGACGAAAATCCAGCATTGTTTATCACCAAATTCTCTCCAAGTATATTCGTTTCTCTACCTAGAATCCCGTAGTTGGCAAAATTGTATAATTGCGAATTTTTAATAGTCAGCGTTGGCATTGAATTGCTGCCGATGGAATCCATAATAATTCCGACACTAGCATTTTTTATGGTAGCAAAATTAATGTTGTGATCTTTACTTCCAGCACGTAGCCAAACTGCTCCCCATTGCCCAGGAATATTGCTAAAACTAGGTTCTAATCTATCGCTTTCCAAAATAACTTGATTGTTTAATTCTCCAGCTATTTTTAGGGTTGCATCTTTGTCAACAATCAAACCAGAATTGGCATGAAAGTGAATTTTTGCACCAGCTTCAATGGTCAAAGTTTTTCCTTCGGGTACCGCACAATATCCATAGATAACATAAGGTTTTTCATTGGTAAAAGTAGTATCGTCATCCAGATAAAACCCTTGAACTTCTATGCTGCCACCATTGCCGTCAATTCCGATAGGTATTGTTGCAATAATACCTTCCGAATCTCTCGATGGAAACAAAAAATAAGCATCTTGCACTAAAGTTACCAAATCAACATCTTGTTCGTTTATTCCATTATCGAATAAAATTTTATCAGTATAAAGTGGGTCTGTTTCTTGTGTAATATCAATGGTAGTTTCTATAAAAATGTAGAGGCTATCTTTAGCTAAAATCTCAATATTTTGAAATGTTTTCCCAGGAATCCCATCTACATTCAAGCGGTAGTTAGATTGTTCTCCTAGTTCTAATCCAATACTTGGAATGTTGATGTCTTTATTGCTTTTATTATATACTTTTAGGCTGTAAGTACTCGATCCGATGTTGGTAAAAACAGTATCTAAATAAACAGTATCTTTTGAAAAAGTAAGCTCTCCGTTGCTAGGAATAGTTTCAAAATCATCGCGACAAGAAGAGAGTATAACAATAAAAATAAGTGGGAGCAAAAGCCAATAATTCTTCATAAAATTCATTTGGTATAAAAATATAACAATTATTAGAGTTGATTATTGCTTTAGTTCTTTTTTATCAATTCTATTTCAAAGAGTTTGCCCCAATTTTTTCCTGTAACATATAATTTTTTATTCTCTTTATCATATGCAATTCCATTTAGGACTTCCTCTTGCGGAGCTAACTTTTGAGTTTTCTCCATTTCAGCTTTCAACCCATTTAAATCTGCAACGCCTTCAACTTTTCCAGTTGTTGCATCAACAATTAAAATGGAATTTTGTTGGTAAATGTTTGCATAAATCTTTCCGTCAATATATTCTAACTCATTTAATTGTGCTACTTCTCGTTTGTTGGTATACGCTTCAATAAAACTTTCTTCGGCTTGGGTTTTAGCATTTAAAAACCAAATACGTTCGGTTCCATCCGTTTTTATTAATCGTTCACCGTCGTTTGTGAGTCCCCAACCTTGAATGCTGTTTTTATATTTAAAGGTGCCTTTTTGTTCAAAGGTTTCAAAATTATAAATAAAACCAATTCCTTTTTGCCAAGTAAGCATAAAAATTTGATTTCCAAATCTAGTCATGCCTTCACCAAAATATTGATTGTCTAAATCTATTTGCTGTAACACTTTTCCTGTTTTAAGCTCAACTTTACGTAATGATGATTTTCCGTTTTTACCCGTACTTTCATATAAAAAACCATTGTGAATTTCTAAACCTTGTGTGTATGCATTTTTATCATGAGGGTAGGAGTTAATTATTTTATAGGTATAAAGATGCGGTGCTTTGTCTGCCATAAAAATAACAGTATTGCTCAATTTTTTTGTTTTGTTGGTGTAAAAGGCAATGGCTGTTATTGTATGTCTTCCTAATTTATAGTCGTTAATATCAATAGTTGCGTTAAAGTTTGCATTAGATTTAATTAGCTTACCATCAATAGAAACTAGGACTGAATCTATAGGGTTGTTATTTTTATCAGCAAATGAAATTGTTAGCTCTTGTGTAATATTTAACTTTTTTGGAGTGGTTAATTTAAAGTTGTAATTGTCATCACAAGAAATAAAAAGTAATGAAATAAAAAGGAAGAGGTGACTTTTTTTAAGTAGCATTTGATTGATTTTTATAAACAAGATTCGATTCTACAAATAAAGCAAATTTATTATTTGAAATGTCAAAAATAGTCTTAAATTTGCACACTCAAAAATAGCTACGTCAAAAAGCGTGGTAATAAATATTCTAAAAATGAAAAAAGATATACACCCAGAAAATTACAGAATGATGGCATTTAAAGATATGTCAAATAACGATGTGTTTTTAACGCGTTCAACTGCTGACTCTAAAGAAACTTTAGAAGTTGATGGTGTTGAATATCCATTAGTGAAGTTAGAGATTTCTAGAACATCACATCCATTCTACACAGGTAAGAAAAAATTAATCGATACTGCAGGACGTATTGATAAGTTTAAAACTAAATATGCTAAGTTTAAAAAGTAATATTAGTTTAATAATATTTGAAAACCCTCGACGAAAGTCGGGGATTTTTTTTGTTCTAAATTTATGTAATATTTTGATAGGAGTAAAATCTATCCTTTTGGTTTCTATGAAGTTGTGTTAAAAAATGATTATATTGCATTAAAATCTTCTAGTATGCCACTTTATATGGATCGCCATGACATACCCCCAGAAATTACAGCAGAACATGTGGCTGAAATGCATAAAGTAGATTTGAAAGTTGAGCATTTGTATGGGTGTAAAAGAATGACCTATTGGTGTGATGACAAAAGGCATCATGCTTTTTGTTTAATTGAAGCACCTAATATGGAGGCATTACAAAAAATGCACGATCACGCCCATGGTGAAATTCCACATAGTATAATTGAAGTTGATGAAAACTTGGTAGCCTCTTTTTTGGGACGTATTGAAGATCCGGAAAACACATCGAAGTCCGAATTAAATATTATTGATGATTCAGCTTTTAGGGTGATTATGCTTATAGAAACAAATAGTTTTTTCAACAGAGCTGAAGCAAATCAACTGAGTATTTTTACTCAAAAATTTCATAGAAGTGTTTTAAAGACACTAAAAAAGTTTAACGGAACTATTGTTAAGCAAGACGATTGCTCTTATTTGGTATCTTTTGAGACAGTTTCGAATGCTGTTTTTGCTGCATTGAAGTTAAAATCTAATATTAATTTCATTACACCTAAGTTTGATAAAACGAACAGAGTACTAAATATTGGTATTGGAACTGGAACACCTGTAACTTCTAAAAATGGTCTGTTTGAAGAGGCAATATCACTTGTTAAAATAATGTGTGAAATAGTAAAAAGTGAGATAGTAATTTCTAGTGATGTACAACATTCATTTATAATTGAGAACAGAAATTTTAAGTTAGATGATAGTTTGATTAGAACTTTAACTCCAAAAGAGGAGAAGTTTCTTACCAAATTAATGAATCATGTTGAGGGTGTTTGGAGTTCACCTAATATAAAAGTTGAAGCTTTAAGTAAAGAACTAGGACTTAGTAAATCTCAATTGTATAGAAAGTTAAAACAGCTAACAGATAAGTCACCCAATAATTTTATAAAAGACATTAAGTTAAATAAATCATTGAACTTATTTCACGATAGACTTGGAAATGTGTCGGAGATTGCTTTTGAAGTTGGGTTTAACAGTCCAACATATTTTACCAAATGCTTTTATGAAAAATTTGGCATTCTACCTTCAAAATATACACAACAACATATTTATTAAACCAACATCGTTACTGGATTTTCTATAAAACCTTTTAATGTTTGTAAGAATAAAGATCCCGTTGCACCATCAACTGTTCTATGATCACAAGCTAATGTTAATGTCATTGTATTTCCAACAACAATTTCACCATTCTTAACAACTGGTTTTTGTACGATTGCTCCAACAGACAAAATTGCAGAATTTGGTTGATTGATGATTGAAGTGAAGCTTTCGATACCAAACATTCCTAAGTTGGAAACTGTAAAGGTACTTCCTTGCATTTCTTCTGGAGTCAATTTTTTGTTTCTTGCTCTACCTGCATAATCTTTTACAGCTGTACCAATTTGAGGTAAAGATTGCTCATTGGCAAACTTAACAACAGGTACAACCAAACCATCTTCAACAGCAATAGCAACACCAATATGTACGTGGTTGTTTAGTTGCATGTGATCATCAAACCATTGTGAGTTTACCTGTGGATGTTGTTTCAGCGCCAAGGCACATGCTTTTACTATGATGTCATTAAAAGATATTTTTGTATCAGGAATTGAATTGTATTGTAAACGGAATGCTATTGCATTGTCCATGTCAAACTCAACATTCAAATAATAATGTGGTGCAGAGAATTTCGAAGCAGCTAAAGATCTTGCAATTGCCTTACGCATTTGAGAATTTTTAATTTCATCAAAGTTTTCTTGTCCGCTTGCAACAAATTTAACAGCGGTTGGTGAAGTACCAGCAACAGCAGGAACGTAATTTTCAACATCACGTTTTATGATTCTACCATGATCTCCAGTTCCTTGGATTTGAGATAAATTAATTCCTTTTTCTTCTGCTAATTTTTTAGCTAAGGGTGAAGCTACAACTCTCTGGTCACTCGATTTCGCCACCGGCATACTTGTTTCAGCTTTTGCTGAAGAAGCTTTTTGCTCAGCTTGTTTTGTATTTTCTTTAAGAGCTTCCTCTTTATTAGGTGATTCAGCTTTAAAGTTTTTAACGATATCGTCAACATTGGTTCCTGCTTCACCGATAATCGCTAATAGCGAATCTACTGCGGCAGTATCACCTTCATTGAGTCCAATATATAAGAGTGTACCTTCGTTAAAAGATTCAAACTCCATCGTAGCTTTGTCTGTTTCAATTTCAGCTAAAATATCTCCTTCTTCAATCTTATCACCAACTTTTTTTAACCAAGAAGCAACAGTACCTTCGGTCATAGTATCACTCAATCGTGGCATTGTAACCACAATAACTCCCTCAGGTATCTCAACTGAATTTGATTTAGGAGTTAGATTTTTAGCAGTTTCTTTAGACTCTGATTTATCTTCTTTGGTTGTTTCTTCTTTCTGAGCAGTAGAGCTTTTAGCTAATAATGCAGAAAAATCTTCTCCTTCATCACCAATAATTGCCAATAAAGAATCTACCGGAGCAGTTTCTCCTTCTTTTAATCCAATATATAAAAGTGTGCCTTCATCAAAAGCTTCAAACTCCATGGTTGCTTTGTCAGTTTCAATTTCGGCAAGAATATCACCTTCTTCAATTTTATCTCCAACTTTTTTCAACCAACTAGCTACAACTCCTTCCGTCATTGTATCACTTAATTTGGGCATTGTTATAATTTGAGCCATAAAAATTTAATTTAAAAAATTAAATAAATTCCAAATATCAAATTTCAAAACCCAAAGGGTATTTTAATATTATTTGGAATTTGTATTTTATTAATATCTATTTTTTAAGAATGGATAATCTTCTTGTTCATACACCATATCGTACAATTGTTGTTTTTCTGGATAAGGAGACTCTTCGGCAAACTTTACGCATTCTAAAACCTTTTCTTTTACACCTTTATCAATTGCATCAATCTCGTCTTGTGTTAAATATTTTTTCTCTTTGATCACTTCTAGCACTTGTGTAATAGGGTCTAATTTTTTGTATTCAGCAACTTCATCTTTGGTTCTGTAATGTTGTGCATCAGACATTGAATGACCTCTATATCTATAAGTTCTCATTTCTAAAAATGTAGGTCCATCGCCACGTCTAGCTCTAGCTATAGCTTCATCCATTGCTTCTGCTACAGCAACAGGGTTCATTCCGTCAACAGGTCCAGAAGGCATTTTATAACCCAAGCCTAATTTCCAAATATCATTGTGATTTGCTGTTCTTTCTACTGATGTTCCCATAGCATAACCATTGTTTTCAACAATAAAAACAACAGGTAATTTCCATAGCATAGCCATATTAAACGTTTCGTGTAGAGTTCCTTGTCTTGCAGCACCATCACCAAAATAAGTTAGGGTAACACCATCACGCTCAAAATATTTATCAGCAAATGCAATACCAGCTCCTAAAGGAATCTGACCACCAACAATTCCGTGACCGCCATAAAACCCTTTTTCTTTAGAAAAGATATGCATAGAACCACCCATACCTTTAGAAGTTCCTGTAACTTTTCCGTACAATTCGGCAAATATTGCTTTTGGGTCAACACCCATGCCAATTGGTTGCACGTGGTTACGATAAGCAGTAATCATTTTGTCTTTACCCAATTCCATTGCGTGCAATGCACCCGCTAAAACAGCTTCTTGACCGTTGTATAAATGTAAAAATCCTCTTACTTTTTGTTGGATGTAAACTGCAGCAAGTTTGTCTTCAAACTTTCTCCAGAATAGCATGTCTTTATACCAATTTACGTAGGTTTCTTTAGTGATAGGCTTCATAAATATCTAACTATTTTTAAGTATGCAAAAATACTATTTTAATAAATAGGTTGGTACTATTTATTCTGCTTTTTTCACCGAAATTATTTTCGGAATATCTATTAATTTGATCAATTTTTTGTTGAATTGTTAATTCATGTTTTTTTTGATTTAAGAATTCTCTAGCCTCTCAAAGTGTTTTAAATCAATTTGTTGATTTGTGTATATTGTAACAGCATTATAGTTTTTCCATCTGAAATTTCTCCAGTTTCAACCATTTTTAATGCTTTGGAAAAAGCAACTTCTAGCACTTCAATATTCTCATGTTCAGATTCCAAACCACCTCCGTCGCTTACTTTCATTTCGTCAGAATATTCAGCAACAAACATAGAAACGATTTCGGTTACAGCCCCTGGAGACATATATGCCTCTAGCACTTTTTTAACCTTTGTAACTCTGTAACCAGATTCCTCTTCAGCTTCTTTTATCACACATACCTCAGGTGAATCTCCATCTAATAGACCAGCACAAACTTCAATTGACATTCCATCGTCATTACCATTTACATAGGTAGGCATTCGAAACTGACGTGTTAAAATCACCGTTTTTTTAGTTGGACTGAACAATAGAATTGCAGCGCCATTACCACGGTCATACGACTCGCGATGTTGCATTTCCCAAACACCATTATCATTTAAATATTCAAAAGAAATTTTGTTTAAAGTGTACCAATTGTCAGATAATAATTGTGTGCGAATATTTCTTACTTTGTTGTTCATGAGCCCATCCTAACCTTCCCAAAGGGAAGGGACTTTGAATCCGTAAATAGAAAGTCTTTTTTATTAAATTTCCAATTTTCTAACATCTATAGTCTAAGGTCTAGTGTCTCCCTTCACTTCACTGTCGTATTCACCACTTTAGAAATTTTTGGTGCTGTATAATTATTCATTTGCTCAATTAAATCTTCAATAGTTTCACTGACCAACACCATATTTTTATTTACTTTTTTTAAAAACCCTTCTTTTACCATAACATCTAATTGTGCTAATAATGGGTCGAAAAATCCAGATGTATTTAAGAGGCCAATAGGCTTGTTTTCGATTCCTAATTGACCAAGAGTGAGGGCTTCAAAAATTTCATCAAGGGTGCCAAACCCCCCTGCCAAAGCGATATATCCATCAACCAATTTGCTGATTTTTACTTTACGCTTGCTCATGGTTTTGGTAGTAATCAATTGTGATAAATCAGAATGAACTACTTCTTCATGAACGAGTAAATGCGGGATGATTCCAATCACTTCACCGTCATGTTTTAGTAATTCATCGGCAAGTACACCCATCATTCCAATTTTACCACCACCATAAACCAAACCGATATTGTGTTGCGCAAAATATGCGCCAACACGCTCAGCATCATTTTTATAAATTGAGTTAAACCCGATACTCGCTCCGCAGAAAACAGCTATTTTTTTCATGATGAAAACTAAATTTTTTAATTCGTTAAATTTATCCGAAATTTACGCAAAATAAATAATTTATATGCAGATTACCTCAAAACAATACGATGCTGTTATTAAAAATTGTCGCTCGTTGTTTGTCAATAAAATGAAAGATTATGGAAGCTCATGGAGGATATTGAGATTACCGTCTTTAACCGATCAAATTTTTATAAAAGCACAGCGAATTCGTCAATTACAAGAAAATGAAGTAAGAAGAGTTGATGAAGGTGAAGCTTCAGAATTTATTGGGATTATTAATTATTGTATCATGGCATTGATTCAGCTAGATCAAGGAGTTGGTAAATATCCAGATTTTGATTTAGAAAAATCTACCAAATTATATGACAGTCATGTAAAAATCACCAAAGATTTAATGGAAAATAAAAATCATGATTATGGAGAGGCGTGGAGAGATATGCGTGTTAGCTCTTTGGATGATTTGATTTTGCAAAAATTATTACGCGTAAAACAAATTGAAGACAACAAAGGAAAAACAATTGTTTCTGAAGGTATCGATGCAAATTATCAAGACATGATAAATTACGCCATTTTTGCTTTGATTTTGATGAATGAATAAATAGAGAATTAAAATGAAAATATTAACGCACATAGCACGCTTATTTGTAGCAGCAACATTTCTTTTTTCAGGATTTGTAAAATTGGTAGATCCAATAGGGTCTTCTTACAAATTTGAAGAATATTTTAGTGTTGATGTTTTAAATATAGAATTCTTAATTCCCTATGCATTGCCATTTTCTATCGTTTTAATTATTATTGAAATCATGTTAGGAGTGATGCTTTTGATTGGTTTTAAGCCAAAGTTCACTACTTGGAGTTTGTTTTTAATCACCTTCTTGTTTTTATTTCTTACTTGGTATTCTGCCTTTTATGACAAGGTAACTGATTGCGGTTGTTTTGGTGATGCGGTAAAACTGACACCTTGGGAAACATTTAATAAGAATGTGCTATTGATTATTTTGACAGGATTTCTGATTAGTCAGGTTAAAAAAATAAAGCCATTATTGCCAAGTAAGCTATTAGGCTGGATTTCTTTAGGCTCTTTGATGGTGTTTTTATACATCACATCACATGTGCTTACGCATTTGCCAATTATAGATTTTAGAGCTTATGCAATTGGTAAAAACATACAAGAAGGGATGAAAGAAATTGCTGTTGATGGCTTGCCAAAAGTACACGACTTCTTTTTAGAAACTGAGGATGGTGAAGATTTAACAGATGCTTTATTAGCGAGTTCGAAAGTGCTGTTTGTTGTAGCGTATGATATAGATATTTCTGAAGAGGCTGGATTTGAAGCTATGAAAAAAGCAACAGATTTAGCAATAGAAAGCGGCTATACAGTTTACGGGTTGTCAGCATCTTATATAGATGATTTAAAATTGTTGAATGAAAATCAAAACTTTAATTTTGATTGGTTGTTTGTTGATGGTACAGTGTTAAAAACAATTATCAGAGCAAACCCAGGAATCATAACTTTAGAAAAAGGAACGGTTACAGGAAAATGGAATTGGATTGATACGGAGGATTTTAAACCTTAATTATCTATGAAACAAGTATTCTTAGTTTTTATTGGTGGAGGTGTAGGTAGCGTTGCTCGTTATTTGTTAGGCAAAGTACTAAACAATCCTGCAGATGGAATTCCGTTTGGGACTTTTCTAGCCAACATACTCGGTAGTTTGTTAATTGGTTTCATATTAGGCTTGGCTGTTGAAAATGATGCGTTAACTGAAAATCACACGTTGCTTTTAGCCACAGGTTTTGCAGGTGGATTTACAACTTTCTCAACTTTTGCTTATGAAAACCATATTCTGTTAAAATCAGGAGATTTTATGAATTTTGCAATTTATACCATTGCAAGTTTTGTAGTTGGTTTTTTGGCTGTGTTTTTTGGGATGTATTTGGTTAAGTTTATTACTTAATACAATACCTTTATCTATTTCACAATTTTTTCTAGTTTTATTATTGGTAATTAAAATATACGAAGAACTACGTATTGTATTGCCTTCTAGTTTTTTAGATTTTTGAAAATATTAAATATTCATCTAAAAAACAGATCATGAAAAAAATTATTCTAGTAATTGCAATAATATTTTGCAGTTTTACACAAGCACAAAACATTTTAATTGTAGACAATAATGTAAATGTAGATACATCAGCATCTCACATGTTTAGCACATTTACAGCCGCCAATACCGCCGCCGCCAATGGCGATATTATTTATGTACAGCCTTCAGAAACAAATTATGGTTCAATTGTGATAAATAAGGAAGTTACTGTTTATGGCAATGGTCATACACCAGAGTTAAATAGCGGCAGAAGGGCTTCTTTTGGACATATTACAATTTCTTCAAGTAATGTAAAACTTAGCGGTGTAGAAGCTTTAGTAAATACTAATGTTAGTATATCAGGAACGCAGTCTAATATTACAATAGAAAACAATAAACTGTTTAATATTATTTTGAATACTGCAAATGCTAATAATATTACAATTCAAGGTAATGTCATTAATAACCAAATTGCATTAAATGCTAATAATTCTTTTAGTGTAAACGTAACCATAAGTAATAATTTTTTTGACACTGTTCCTGTAAATGGGATTTCCAATTTAAATAGCAGTACAATCTTTAATAATAACATAATAACATTTACAGGTATAACTACACAAAGTTTTTTCTTAAGCTCAATTGATCTTGTAGCCCAAAATAATATTTTTGTATTTACAAGTAGTTTTAATGGTACAAATTGGCAATTAGGAGGAACTCCTACTATTTTTAATAATTGCATTAGTTATAGTTATTCAGGAGCCACTTTAGGGTTGCTAAATGGAACAGGAAACTTCGACAATACAAATCCTCAATTTGTTAGCATCCCAGGAACAAACCCAAATTGGGATGTTTTAAACGATTATAATATTGGTTCTGGTTCTTTAGGGACAGATGGAAACGATGTAGGAATCTACAATGGTTTTTACGATTTTGATATGCGTGGTTATCCAACATTATTGCCTTATTTAACTGAAATGACTATTAGTAATAATATGGTTTCTGCAGGAGATAATTTAAGTGTCAACTTAAAAGCAAATGCAAACAAGTCTAACTAAAAATTTAAATCAAATGAAAGCTTTATATACTTTTTTAATAAGCTGGTTTTGTATTGGATTGATGTTTTCTCAGACCGATATTGCAAGTGTTGAGTATTTTTTTGATACCGACCCAGGTTTTGGAAACGGCACTACAATAGATATTAATCCGGATGCTGCTCTTGTGGATCAAAACTTTAATATTTCAACTTCAGGTTTGACAGTAGGTACCCACCGTTTGTTTTTAAGAGCTGTAAATGTTGATGGAACAAGTAGTAGTATGTATGAACACAAAACCTTTAGAGTTGCTCCTGTAAGTAGCGCAAACACAAGTACACTTGTTGAAGCAGAATACTTTTTTGATGTAGATCCTGGTTTTGGAAATGGAACATTAATTGATATCATTGATATTGATAATTTAGATGATGTCCTCACTGTTTCAACTTCTGGATTGTCAATCGGTACACACCGTTTATTTATTCGTGTAAAAAATGCTGTTGGAGCTTGGTCTTTGTATGAACACAAAACCTTTAGAGTTGCTCCTGCAAGTAGCGCAAACACAAGTACACTTGTTGAAGCAGAATACTTTTTTGATACAGATCCCGGTTTTGGAAGTGGAACTATAATTGACATTGTTGATATTGATAATTTAGATGATGTCCTCACTGTTTCAACTTCTGGATTGTCAATCGGTACACACCGTTTATTTATTCGTGTAAAAAATGCAGTGGGAATTTGGACATTGTATGAACACAAAACCTTTAGAGTTGCTCCTGCAAGTAGTGCAAACACAAGTACGCTTGTTGAAGCAGAATACTTTTTTGATACAGATCCCGGTTTTGGAAGTGGAACTATAATTGACATTGTTGATATTGATAATTTTGATGATGTGCTAACGGTATCCACTTCAGGATTACCAATTGGAACACATCGCTTTTTTGTACGCGTAAAAAATGCTGTTGGAGCTTGGTCTTTGTATGAGCATAAAACCTTTAGGGTGGCTCCAACTAAAATTATAAACACAGCAACAATTACTACAGCAGAATATTTTATTGATATTGATCCAGGTGTTGGTTTGGCGACTCCGATAGTTGTTTTGGGAGATATTTTGGATGAGAACCTAACTCTTTCAACTTCGGTTGGTTTGGCAAACGGAACACATTTTCTATTCATTAGAACTAAGAATACTGATGGTATATGGTCAATCTATGAGCGACAAGAGTTTACTAGTGATGGTGCTTTAGGTGTAGATAATGTTGCTTTGGCGGCAATAAATATTTACCCAAATCCAACATCAGACTTTATTAAAATAGATTTACCCATTGATAATAAAATAGATAAGGCAATTATATATGACATGACTGGTAAAGAGGTTTTACAAGTAAACAATTCTTTTCATAATGTTGATATTAAAAATCTACAATCAGGAACTTATCTCTTGATTATCAAAACTGAAAAAGGAAGTGTATCTAGAAAAATTATAAAAAACTAATAAGTAATTTATAGTTTGATTTTTGTGAATTAAGAACGTTTAATTAATCTTTAGGCGTTCTTTTTTAATGACCACTAAAGGCTAAAATTCCCACTTTTATTTCTACATCCAAATTGTTTTCTCTAGGGGGTATTGGGCAGGAATATCTTTCATTATATGCACAATATGGGTTATAAGCTTTGTTAAAATCTATTGTTATTGTATCTCCGTTCGGAATCTCTAAATCTAAATACCGCCCCGCATCGTATGTTTCATTTCCGTTGGTTAAATCGTTAAACGGAATAAACAAATAATCTTCATACTCTGGGTCTAATATCAGCTTTTGATTTTGGTAAATACGAAGAGATAACTCTTTACCATCAATTGTAAAACTCGCGATTCCATATTGTGAGTAAATTGGTAATCTATCTGTACTTGTTTGCATTTCAAAAGGCGGTTCATTTGGAGTTCTTTCAAATTTGGCAACAATTTTAAACTCTTCCTTTGTTGGGAAAAAATTTAGATGCTTAAAAGATTTTAAATCTTTCTTTTTTAAAGGTGAAGTTTTTTTATCAGAATATTCTACATTCAATTCATATTGAAATTTTTCAACTTCTTCTTTGTGAGATACTACTTTTTCTTGAGCACAACTATAAGTTACAGCAAGAATAAAATATAATAAATAAGCTTTTTTCATTAGAAGATTAAATTTAAATCAAATGTAAACTTTTATTTTGTAGTTTTGAACCCTCAGCAAAAGAGAAAAGAAATAAATGATGAATAGTTCAACATATAAAAAAGTCAATAAGACGAGTATTAAAACTACTTGCCGGTATTTGTATGTGTTGTAATTATATCTAAATAAAATATATCAATATAAATCAAATCCGGCTTTTAGTCGGATTTTTTAATTTTGCACTATGCTAAAAAGAATTACATTACTGTATGGAGACTCTTTTAGAGGGTTATC
>JASFYP010000023.1:0-21889 GCA_045047075.1 Flavobacteriaceae bacterium | reverse complement strand
GCAGCGAAATTTCGCTGCGTTTGTTATTTTTGGCAACTATGAACTACAATAATTTACCTGAATTAGAACCAGATGATTTTTATTATAATGATAAAGGTTTTCGAGTTTTCACCGAAAAGTATCATTTAAAAAGAGGTCATTGTTGTAAAAGCGGATGCATACATTGTCCGTTTGGGTATGATAAAAAAACGGATAGACTAAATTAATTAAAGATGAAAAAACAACTATTACTTTTGATAATGGTTCTTGTACAATTGTCAGCAAATGCGCAATTCAGTAAATTTCTAAAACAGATTACAGGCGATGAACCCACAAAAATTGATATGGGTGATTTAACTAATATTGATATTGGCAACGGATTAAAAGAAGCTTTGGATAAAGGAATTACGGAGCAGGTTCTGAAATTGGCTGTAAAGGATGGATTTTATAAAAATGATTTGGTTAAAATTATTTTTCCAGAAGAGTTGCAAAAAGTAGATAGAGCATTGCGAAGTGTTGGTTTATCTGATTTGGCTGATGAGGGAATTAAGATGTTAAATAGAGCAGCCGAAGATGCCGTAGAAGAAGCGGTTCCAATTTTTGTAGATGCTATAAAAGGAATGACAATTACCGATGCTAAAGATATTTTATTGGGTGATGATAATGCTGCAACGACATATCTTCAAAATCAAACTTCAGAGGCAATTTATGAAAAATTCCGTCCAATTATTGGTGACTCATTTCAAAAAGTTGGAGCAGATAAGGTATGGGAAAACTTGATTAAGACCTATAATAAAATTCCTTTTTCAAATGATGTAAATCCGGATTTAACAAGTTATGTTACTGGAGAATCTTTGAAAAGCGTCTATAAAGTTGTTGCGATTGAAGAACAAGAAATCAGAACCAAAATAGGATCTCGAAATACAGATTTGTTAAAAAAGGTATTTGCGCTACAAGATGGAAATTAAAATTAGTTGTTAGCTAATATTTGTTTCATTTCTTGCTGTAATTCAAATGCTTTTTCTTCAGCTTTTTTTGCAAAGTCAACATCGTTTCCAGCATAAATGATTCCGCGGGAAGAATTGATTAACAATCCACAGTCTTTGTTTAATCCGTATTTACAAACATCTTGTAGATTTCCACCCTGAGCTCCAACTCCAGGCACTAATAAAAAGTGATTAGGTACAATCTCGCGGATACTCTTAAAATACTCTGCTTTGGTGGCTCCAACTACAAACATTAGTTGTTCACTATTTTTCCATGTCAAAGCAGTTTGTAAAACCTTTTTATATAACTCCAGATTATCAACTTTTAACCCTTGAAAATCGAGTCCACCTTTGTTAGAAGTTAAAGCAAGTAGTATCGTAAATTTATCTTTAAATGCTAAAAATGGCTCAACTGAATCGCTACCCATATATGGGGCAACAGTTACTGAATCAAAGTTTAAATTTTCAAAAAAAGCTTTGGCATACATGGTAGAGGTGTTGCCGATATCGCCACGTTTTGCATCAGCAATTGTAAAAATTTCAGGGTACTTTTCATTCAAATAATTAATAGTCTTTTCTAATGACCTCCAACCTTTAATTCCGTAGGTCTCGTAAAAAGCAGTGTTTGGTTTATATGCAACAGCTAAATGGTGAGTAGCCTCAATAATTTGTTTGTTAAACTCAAAAATCGGATCGTCTAATTGTAGTAAGTGTTTAGGGATTTTATCTAAATCAACATCCAAACCTATACACAAAAATGAATTTTTTAGTTTGATTTGTTTGATAAGATTTACCTTGGTCATAGTTGTCGAATATTACGATTACAAAAGTAATCATTTTAATAGTTTCACGTATCTTTGTAAAAAGAAAACACAACTTTAAAATACAGATATGAGAAAAAAAATAGTAGCAGGAAACTGGAAAATGAATAAGACATATAAAGAGTCTAAGGCATTGGTGAAAGAGTTGAAAACAGCGTTAAACGGAGTTAAATTAAATAACACTCGTGTAATAATAGCTCCACCTTTTACTAACCTACAAAAAGTATCTAAAAGAACAAAGGATACCGTGATTGAGGTTGCAGCACAAAATATGTGTGCAGAAGAAAGTGGTGCTTTTACTGGAGAGATATCAGCAAGCATGCTAAAAAGTATTCATGTTGATATTGTTATTTTAGGGCACTCAGAAAGGAGAGCTTATTTTGGAGAAACAAATAAGTCATTAGCAAAAAAAGTAGACACTGCCTTAAAAAACAAGTTAGAAATCATTTTTTGTTTTGGTGAGGTATTGGAAGATAGAAAAAGTGGTAATCATTTTAAAGTCGTTGAAGAGCAAATTAAAAAAGCGCTATTTCATTTAACTTCTGATGATTGGAAAAAAATTATTTTAGCATATGAACCCGTTTGGGCAATTGGAACAGGAGAAACTGCCAGTCCAGAACAAGCACAAGAAATGCATGCGTTTATTAGAGAGTTAGTAGCAGAAAGATATATAAGTGATGTTGCGGAAGAAGTTTCAATTCTTTATGGTGGTAGTGTAAAACCATCAAATGCTCAAGAAATATTTTCAAAAGTAGATGTTGATGGTGGTTTAATAGGTGGTGCTGCTTTAAGCGTTGTTGATTTTTCAGGAATTATAAAAGCAATCTAGAACTACAATATATTTTATCATAGTAACTTCAAATTATAGTTTCAATTATTGGGGTTTATAATTTGAAGTTTTTTTTGTCCTGATAACTATCGGGATTGTCAATTGATTTTTGGTATTTCATATACTAAGGGTATTCCCTGAATTTTAGAATTCAGAGAATACCCTTAGTTTTTTTTTGAGTTACCAATCTACCTTGCAATCGTAAAAAAAAATGGAGAACGGATTAAAACCTAATTTAACCAGAAGAGAGCAAGAAGTGTTAGTTGCAATTTATGAGGAATTAACTACCCAACAAATTTCAGAAAAACTTTTTATCAGCCCAAAAACAGTAGAGACACATCGCATGAATATTATGAGTAAACTAGGTGCTAAGAATAGTGTAGGTATTATAAAAATAGCCATTGAAAAAGAGTTGTTGTCATAATATCATGTAAATTTGCACTTCAAAACTTAGAAGTCAAATGTCAGTTTATATCTCTTATAATTTTACCGTATCTCCAAAAGAACCCACATCAGAAATTTTAATTGCAGAACTTGGTTATGCAGGTTTTGAAAGTTTTGTTGATACCGAAAATGGTTTTACAGGATACATTCAAAAGTCAGAATGGAATGAAAATATTCTCGACTCAATTTTTGTATTGAATAACGATGAGTTTAAAATTTCTTACGAAATCGAAGAGATAGAACAGGTAAATTGGAACAAAGAATGGGAGAAAAATTTCAATCCGATTCAGGTAGATGATTTGGTAAGTATAAGAGCACCATTTCATGATGCTCCAGATTTAAAATACGACATAGTTATTGAACCAAAAATGAGTTTTGGTACAGGGCATCATGAAACTACTCACATGATGGTACAGCATTTAAATCGATTGGATTTAGTAGGTAAGAAAACTTTAGATATGGGTTGTGGTACTGGAATTCTAGCAATTTTTGCTGAGATGAAAGGAGCTGAACCAATTGATGCTATCGATATTGATACTTGGTGTTATGAAAATTCAATTGAAAATGTTGAACGTAATAATTGTGAACATATCAGCGTTTATGAAGGAGATGCTTCTTTGTTGAAAGACAAAAAATATGATGTGTTGATTGCGAATATCAATCGTAATATTTTATTGAATGATATGAGAACATATGCAGATTGTTTGAATGATAATGCAATTTTATTGTTAAGTGGTTTTTATAAAGAGGACATTCCAGTGATTGAAAAAGAGATTTCTAAATACGATTTAAAAATAGAGTCCGTTATTGAAAGAAATAATTGGGTTTCCCTAAAATGTGTGAATTAAAAATGAGTGGTAAGGAGAAAATACAGGAAGATGTAGATGTGCTAGAGCAAGAAACTCAAAAGCACGAAATTATTTTACACAATGATGATGTCAATACTTTTGATCACGTCATTGATTCATTGATTTTGGTTTGTGAACACACTGAATTACAAGCAGAACAATGTGCTTGGTTAGTTCATTTAAAAGGGAAATGTGCTGTTAAAACAGGTGAGTATGATTTCTTAGAACCACGTTGTTCTAAATTATTAGACCTTGGTTTGTCTGCTGAGATTATATGAGACTGTCATTTCGAAAGAATGTGAGAAATCTCATGTTTTTTGTCTTTCCCGTGTAAACGGGAATCCAAACTGAAATGAATAATAGATTCCTGCCTCCTCAGGAATGACAACTATACAATCATTTTCTATTTGCAAAATAATATTGGATAGACAAACTTCCAATCCAACCTTCACCAACATTTTTACCGTTGGTAATGATATTTATTTCTCTGCCAAATCCACCAGTAAACCCAATTTTAGAAGTGTTTTTTAGTTTGATGAAATAACCAGCTTCGAGCCATGGTTGTAAAACCAATGTATAGGTATTTCCTGAAGTTTGAGTAATTTCATTGCTATTATTTTTCCAATCAATCCAAGTATTCCAAACATCAAGATTTGCGCCAATAATAAATTCGCCTTTAGGTTTTGTAAAATGATAACGATATCCTAATGTGCCTCCAAAACCAAATCCTTTTTCTTCATCATTTTCATCGCTATAATCTTGTCTGTCAATAATATTAACCCCCAAGCGATGCTGTATAGATGCATTCTCATTAATGAAATATTCATAGTTTATTGTTGGGATAATCCCCGAAGGATATACCTGAACAGAAACACCAAAAGCTGAATTGTGTCTTGCTTTTTTATCTTCTTGATTTTGCGAAAAAGAAAAATTTGAAATTAATAAAAGGGTGAGTATTAGAATTAGCTGAAAGGTTTTCATATTATATTAGTTTAAGTTCGGCTTCTAAAATGCTATTGGCCTTCAACATTTCAATTCCATCTTTATAGCTCAAATATTTATGCCCTTTTTTGTTATTTACTGTACTAATTTGATACAAGTATTTCCAATGTTTAATAATTTCTTTCCATGCAAACAGTAAAGAATGGTTAGGGTCATAGATATGAGTTGGCTCACTCCCTGCACCATTTATTTCTATAATTTTAAAATTTTTACCTTCTGATAATTCTTCAATAGTAGTATGGAAAATATCCAATCTCCCAAAATAAAAATCAGGAATTTGGCTACACAAATCATTGATAGTATCTTCAAGTTTTTCACAAATTTTATCAGAAATATCAATAAATTTTGCTCCTCTTGTATGACTGCCATAGGGAACCAAAATAAACTTTTTATCTTTTTGTAAAACGGTGTTCAATTGATTGCCATATCTATTTTGTAATTCAGAAAGTTGAAAATAACTACGGGGGTCTTTTTTTATTAATTGCTCAATGGTTTCATTTCCGGTTCCAGTAACGGATAAAAATTCTTTAGATACGATTCCGGTGATTTTACCTTTCTTTTCATTTGGGTGTTTCACGTAAAAAAGTCCAATTTCATTGGGGAATTTGATAAGCTCTTGAATCAAAACATCTTGTGTAGATTTGTTGAGGTAGGTCTGTAATTGTTTTATGTTTTTGATCAATTCAACTCCAAAAGATTTCATACCAATATCTGGTTTTGCAATCAAAGGGAAAGAGATTCCTATATCATTCATTTTAGGTAAAACTTCATTTATAGAATGAATTTCTTTATCTAGTAGAATTGTTTTAGGGATGTATTTTTTTGGAATTAAATCATAAATCTCTTTTTTAGATTCCATTGCCATACCTCCATTTTTTATGGATGGGTTTGCAGCATTGAAAAAGAAAAATGACCTTGCTTTAAAAGCATAATAAAA
Source organism: Flavobacteriaceae bacterium (assembly GCA_045047075.1). Lineage (GTDB taxonomy): Bacteria > Bacteroidota > Bacteroidia > Flavobacteriales > Flavobacteriaceae > Urechidicola. Next base: position 16,043 of record JASFYP010000023.1, on the reverse strand, counting down.
CCAAACCGGAAAAATTGGGTAGTAGATGGCATTCATTGACCAATATTCCCAATGAAACAATTTGTGTAGTTTTAATTTTAAATAGCTCATTATATAATAAGTAATTTATGGGTCTGTTTTTAGTTTTAGGTGATTTTTAAAGAATAGGAAACTTAGGTAAAAAGAGAATCCGAGGTATAGTAATCCTAATATAAATGCAATAATATAATTATACTCTTGGTAATTTTTAAAGATAAAACTACCGCTAAAAATAAAAATGAAATACGCTCCGATAGAACCAACTGCGATTCCTGCCATATAAGGGCGATGCATTTTTTTGCTGTTCTCTAATAGCCCTTTTCCTATGAGGACGGTATTCCATCCCATCCAAAAAGGAATGTGAAGTGGGTTGAGTACACTCAGTAAAAGACCCAATAATATTGGAGATTGAATCATCGGAAATAAATGTGAACTCTCATTCATCTCTTCTGGATATGATGCTGTAACAAAACTTGAAACTGCCAAATAGAGTAATAAAATTATTGCTAGTGGAGATACATAATAGAAAATTTTACTCTTAAAATTTATTTTGTTAGCTCCTTTTAATGTTAATAGAACTGCCAATAACTCAATAAACACAACCGCAAATGCAAACAGGATTGCATCATTAATATTTTGTGTTACCGCAATATTAAAAGCTGTAATATTTAGGGTTCCGAAAGGGAGTGATCCTAAAAAGCTAATGAGCAATCCTGTTAATGCTATTTTGGTGTATTTATTCATTGAAATTGATAAAGTCAATTAGTTATTGTAGATTGCTTTAACTGTTATTTCAATATCTTTTGCGATGTTCTTAGAAGGTTTTCCTTTCTTAAAAGTCACGCCAAAATCAGCAAGAGTTAAATTCATTGTTGTTGTTAAAGTAACCTTGCCACCAATAACAGTAATTGTTGCTTTTTCATTGATTGCTTTTTTTGCACCTTTAATTTCTAATTCACCAGATATCATTGCAGCATATTCACCATCTTCATTAAAATTGATAACACTTAAATTATCAATATTTCCTATGAATTTTGCTTTAGGAAATTTCTTTGTGTTCAAAAAGTTTTTACCATTAAAATGCTCTTGCATTAGTGACTTATCGAACTCAAAACTTTGCATTGGTACAGAAAATACAATAGCTCCAGTGCTAGTTTCAATAGTACTTGTTACCTTATAGTTGTTAGCTGTAATGTCTTCAACAGCTGTATGTGAAAAGAAACTAACATGTGTATCTTTGCTAACTAATTTACCTTCAATTGGTTTAAATGCTACTAGTGAAAATACACTTACTATTAGACTCAATACCATTAATTTTTTCATTGTTTTCATTGTTTTCATTTTTATTTAATTATTAATTTTCATTGTTTTTTATTTTGATTAGATGACATCACTTTTTTCTACGATTACATCTTCATATAAATCTAAGTCTTTGTCAAATCCAGCACCTGAGCGAATCACTCCTTTGATGGTTACTGTTTGTCCTTTTTGCAATTTTTCAGCATTCATATTAGTTGCTTCAGTAAAAGTGCAACTTACGCCAGCTTTATCATTAGCACTTTTTAGTAATACCACTTTTTGATTTTTTTGATCAGTACTAATAGAATAAATCTCTCCAGTAATAGCAACTATTTTTGAATTACCTGCTTCATCTAAATATTTTGTATTTGCAGATTCACTATCATTTAAATATTCCGAAACTATTTCGGTAGCAGTCAATGTATAATCAACTTTTGAAGCTTGTACATCTCTGTGAGGCTTATTAAACATGTAATAAATGATTCCGCTAGCAATCAAAATTCCGACAATTGCAACGACTCCAATTTTTTTTAAAATACTTTTTTTCATTTTACTTTTTTAAAGTTTCACTGACTAAGTCGAAAGAAGATTGAGATATTACAAAATAAAATTTAAACTTTAGTATGAGGGAGTTATTATCATAAATACGAGACCTTATATTTTAACAATATTTTTTAACATTTTATTTAGTATTTTTTAATACTCAAAAATCTAAATTTGTTTGATTTTTAAATTAAAACCTTAATTCAAATAAATTTTATTCAAAAATGAAAAACATAATTACCCTATTTGCATTGTTATTTGCAGGAATTTCATTTGCCCAAACTGCGCAAAATGAAACAGCGATGAAATACGCTGAAACAATTACTATTGAAGATATGAAAGAAGATTTAACCATTTTAGCTTCCGATGCTCTAGAAGGAAGAGAAACTGGTAAAAGAGGTCAAAAAATGGCAGCAGCTTATATCAGAGCACACTTTGAAGAATTAGGATTGGTTGGTCCTGTAAAGGAAGGCCAAATCCATATTATCAAAATGTTCTACTTAAATCATCTAAACCTGGAGATATCTATGTTAAAATTGGTGATACTAAACTTAAGAATTTAGAAGAGGTTTTGTATTACGGAAGCATGACGACAACAGATGAAGTCACAACCGAAATTGTTTTTGTAGGTACTGGTGCTGAAGAAGATTTTAACAGTATTGATGTTAAAGGGAAATCAGTTTTTTTGTTTAATGAAAGTAGAGGAGGAAGAAGTAAGGCAATGAAACTTGCATATAAAAATGGAGCAAAAATGGTTTTTATACTTAGAACTACTTCTGAAGAAGATTTTGCTAGAATGTTTAAAATGTTTACCAATTATTTTGCTAAAGGATCTTTAGGTTTGGCAGATAATGATAGCAAAGAGAAGAGTAGTACAGGTGCTTTTTATGTTAGTCCATCTCAAGCAGAAGAGATTTTTGGAAAATCAGTAGATGAACTTACAAAAGCAATTGCTGATAAAGAGAATGGAAAAAAGAATGCACTAAAGAAGATTAAATCTGGAAAAGTTAGCTTTAAAGTTGGGTTTGATACAAAAGATATTCTTTCAGAAAATGTTTTAGGGTTTTTAGAAGGAACTGATTTAAAAGATGAGGTTTTAGTTTTGACAGCTCATTATGATCATTTAGGTATTGGTAAAGATGGTCAAATATATAATGGTGCAGACGATGATGGCTCTGGTACTGTTGCTGTAATGGATATTGCAGAAGCATTTGTTAAAGCCAAGGCCGATGGCAACGGACCAAGAAGAAGTATTTTATTTATGTTGGTTACAGGTGAAGAAAAAGGATTGTTGGGTTCTGAGTATTATGCAAACAATCCAATATTTTCTTTAGAGAGTACAGTAGCTGATTTAAATATTGATATGATTGGTCGTATTGATGATAGAGATTTAGAAAACAAAAGTTATGTGAGTTTAGTTGGGTCTGATAAATTATCTACAGAGTTACATGAAATCAGTGAAAGAGCCAATGAGCTTTATACAAATATGTTTTTAGATTATACCTATAATGATGAAAATCATCCAGAGAGAATCTATTACCGATCTGATCATTGGAATTTTGCTAAAAATGGAATTCCTGTAATTTTTTATACAACAGGATCACACTCAGATTATCATAAACCTTCTGACACGGTAGATAAAATTGAATTTGAGTTGATGACCAAAAGAACAAAATTAGTTTTTTATACAGCTTGGGAAATTGCTAATAGAGATGGTCGATTAATTGTTGACAAAGAAATGGATCCAAATGTAAAGAGATAAAATTTACGTTTATAATATTTAAAGCCTGTTTCTAACCTGAAACAGGCTTTTTTTGTTAAAGGTTTCCTAAAAAATACTCCTAACCTAACTGTTAGAGATGGTTGGCATTCTATTTGTATTTCTAAAACTATAAAATTATTTTAGAGATGAAAGTGATAGATAATATAAAAGAAAGAGCATTGTTTGTGCTTGTTTGGTTAGGTATAGCGTTTGTTTCAACTGCAATAGCTTTTGTTTTCATCATCGGATTTAAACAGGTTTTAGGAATTTAGTTTTGACTGTATAAATGTTAAAACTATCCTAATTCAAAAAAAAGAAGCAATTTTTAAAGTAAGGTTCCGTTCAAAAAGAGAACAAATTATAAAAACAGAAGCATTTGAAACACTAATACTTTTATTAATCTTTAAAACCCATAATTATGAAAGCTCCAAATAAAATGGTAGATAAAAGTATGTTTGTTTTTGTATGGTTTACCATCACAACAATTTCTATGGCGCTTTTAGCAGTGTTTGTAGTTGGGCTAAAAACCATATTCGGATGATAAAATATTAGGGCTCCAAAACAATTATTTACATAATAAAAAAGAGATTAACGTTTGTTAATCTCTTTTTTTGTGATTATTTGATGTGACTAGATAAGATTCAAAATATTCCATTTCGCTATTTTGAATACCTATATAAACGTACTGAAATAATAAAATTAAAAATCTAGGAAGTTAAATCCTTCATATAAGACTGTGATTTTGAATAAATTAAAAAAAGATATAAGAGTCTTCTATATTTTATATATTTGTTTATTGTTATACTAAAAATTTCAAAAGCTATGTATATTGAAGGTATAGATATGGATACTTATATTGAAGAGAATCAATTTATCTATATTAAAGATTATTTAAATGATAAAATAATTTATTCCAGAGGGTTTTATAATGTATTAGGTTATTCTGATGATAATATTAATTCAGATTTTTTATTAAAGAATATTCATCCTGATGATGTCGAAATAGTCAATAGAATAAGTAGAGCAGCCTATTTTTATTCTTTAACCAACCCAATCAACGTTTTAGATAATGTACTTTATATCTCTTATCGATGCAAAAAAAAGGATGGGTCATATATAAAAGTTCTTTGTAAATCATCTATTGATGAAATCAATGATGAAGGAGTTTTGCTAAAAGGATTAACTAAATTCACTAATATATCTTTTATGGATACATCTGAAGTTGTGGATTGGACGTTTGAAGCCGATAATTTAGATAAAGAAGTTTTTAAGAATAATATTTATAAAAATTATAATGACTTCTTTACAAAAAGAGAAAGAGAAATAATTATTGAAGCTGCAAAGGGAAAGACTAACAAACAAATTTCTGAAAAACTATTTATCAGCGAGCATACAGTTGCTACACATAGGAAACACCTTTATAAGAAAGCCAACAAACATAATTTAAATGATTTAATCATTTTTTGTAAAAAAAGAGGGATACTTTAATAATGGTATTTCAAATTTAACTTAATTAATAAAACCTCTTTTTTTATATGTTATAAAGCCTTTTATTAATAAAAACACACCATTTATTTAAATACCCTCATAAGGGTATTGTTAAATAGAATATTGCTCTCTACTTTTGGTAAAGTTATCCCCAAGATGAGACCCCAACAAATAAATTGAAAGTTTACAAAATAGGTTGTTCCTTAGAATATATTTTTGTTTGTCGACAGTTTTAATTAAGCAAAACTAACTTAAGGAATTATTTAAGTAATTAAGAGGATAAAGTATCCCCTTAACAAATGGAGAGGTTAAAATAACCTCTTGACTAATTAATTTAATTTATTTAATTAAAAACTTTTATTATGAAAAAAGTAATTTTAAGTGCAATGGCACTATTAATAGGTGTAGTTGGTTTTACACAAAATTCGAGTTTGGTAACTCAAATTGGAACAAACAATGCAGATGTAACTCAAAATGTTAGCAACACAAGTGTTGTTTATCAAGATGGGACATCAAATGACGCTCAGGTAGATCAAATAGGATCAAACAATTCTGATGTTAACCAAGATGGTGATGGTAATACAGCTGATGTTGATCAAAACGATGGGCTAGGTACTCCTGGTTTTTATGTTTTCGGTATGGGACCTTTTGGCGCTGTTCCAGGTGAAGATAATGTCTCTGAGATCACACAAGTAGGAACGACCAACAATGCTAAGGTAAATCAAGATGGAAATGGAAACTTTTCTAATGTTGACCAAGACGGCACAAGCAATGATGCTAATATTATGCAAATGGGGGGAAACAATGATTCGGACATTAATCAAGACGGACATGACCATCTAGCTGTAGTAGATCAAGACGGTATAGACAATAAGTCATTTATTACACAAGAAGACAAAGTAACTTCTGGAGGAAATGAGGCTTATGTCAACCAATCTGGTAAAGGGAACTATTCTACTATCTATCAACAAAAAAATCAGTTAGCTAATGTTGATCAAAGTGGTAAATATAATGTGTCAATCGTTAACCAAACAGGTCATGCTAACGTAACTGATATAGATCAAGTTGGTGGAGTTTTAGGTGGACTTAATTTTTCTAATGTTAATCAACATAATGCTATTGGTAATTATGCAAAAGTAGCTCAAGACGGACTGCTTAATAATTCTGATGTTGACCAAACAGGGAAATTAAATAATGCAAATATTAATCAAGACGGAGGTGGCAACGTATCAATTTCTAAGCAAGTTTCAGATTATACTTTTGGAGATGGGTTTCCTTATCTTCCTAATTTTAGTCAAGTTACTACTGTAACACAAAACGGAAGCCTTAATTATGCTAACGTAGATCAAGATGGGCATAGTAACTCATCATCAATCGACCAAACATCACCTCTTTTAACTTTATTGCCTAAAAATGAAGCAATTGTAGGACAAATGGGCTCATACAATGTATCTGATATAATTCAAAATGGTGATAACAGTGCAATTGTATCACAAACTAGTTTGACTGGTTTGGGAAATAATAGTATAATTAATCAATTAGGAGCTAATACAGCTACTGTTACTCAAGTTAACCCATAAAATAATTAAATTTAAAGGACGTATATTTTTCCTTACGTCCTTTAAATTTTCATTAAGAGAATCGATTATGCTAGTCAAAAAAATCATATTTCTTATTAGTTTTGGTTTGGTAAGTGTCTTGTCATTTTCTCAAGAAAATAAGGATGAACAAATCCAAAATTTGTATGGCAGTACTTTCAATCAAAACCATACTACAAGTAATCCTAGTACTTCTAATTTTGCAAATAATGTTTTCATTACCCAAATAGGAGATGCTAATTACACAAACGCCACTGTAAAGTCAACTAATTCTAGTATGACAATTATTCAAAATGGAAATTCTAATTATAGCGCCAGTCATTTAAACACTAAAAATTTAAATGCAACTATAATACAATTTGGATCTGGTAATTATTATTATGACTATGCTTTAAACACAAATGAAACTATCGATTTAGAATTAACCCAGCAGGGAGAAAATTTAAATTTTGAACGTTTCGGAGTAAATTCGACGACCAAAAATTTAAAAGTTAAAATGAAAGGAACAGATAGAACCATTATTGTACGAAGTTTTAATTAAATAAATACCTAACTACCAATATATTATAATAAAATAGTTGCCCATTGAGGCATTCAAAAAATTTGATTTATTAATTTCTTATAAAAAGTTGAAAAATTTGATTGCATGAAATCCCACTACTTAGCATATATTATAGTTTGTTTTTTGTTCTTTGGAATTCATTTAGAATCTCATGCGCAATATTACAATACGGTGGTTGAAGCAAAAATTATAACTTCAAATACTAGTCATGCCACGTTGCTTGAACTAGAAGCAACTGCAACCAACCTATCTGAAGTAAATCAGAATTTACACTTTGTATTTTCTGTCATCAAAAATAGCAATTCAGAAAAGGCTTCAAAAAACACTTCAAAAAACTCCCAAGATGGAAATTTCCTCTTAGTCCCATCTGAAAAAAAGAATCTCTCAAAAACTACTATCAACTTTAATAACGATGAAGAAATTATTGTTTTATTATTAATTTACAATACGGATGATAAATTGATAGGAATGGATAGAATTGTTTTTAACGAAAAAAATATGATACCCACAGAAAAAATTGTGCAAGATGAAAATATTTTTGAGGATACGTACTTTAAAGGACTTGTAACTCAAGATACCAAAACAAAAGCCGGAAGAGACTTTTATAGATCATTTGAATCTAGTTACAGGCAAAAACAAATAAATGGAAAAGAAATTGTGAATATCAAAGAAGTATTTGGCCTTGGACGTAATACGAATATAGAAGTATATGTTGGACAAAAACTGATTTACAAATTTTACGCAAGACCAAAAGAAGACTATATAAAAGCAGTAACGAATCAATCCATTTACTTGGTTGTTAAGCATTTTCAACAATTAGAAAAATTGGAAAAGGAAATCCAGCAGTATTGATAATTACGTATTGCTATGCAAAAAAATGTTATTTAAAATTAAATTAAAAGAACAAAATATATGAAACAAATAGCCTTTATAATATTATTTATTTCGCCTTTTTTCATGTTCTCTCAGCAGCTTAAATACAGACCTGTTAATCCAGCGTTTGGTGGCGATACCTTTAACTATCAATGGCTAATGAGTTCAGCAGAAGCTCAAAACTCATTTACCGATCCTGATAGTAACAATCTAGGGTCAGAACAAACGGAAATGGAACGATTCACAGAAAATCTTAACAGACAATTGTTGAGTCAAATTTCAAGGATCCTGATAACTGATAATTTAGGAGATGGCGAATTACAACCTGGTACATTTACCCTAGGAAGTTTAGAAATTGAAATTTATGACTCTACCGAAGGTTTGGTTGTGAATATCTTAGATATAAATACTGGAGATCAAACTCAAATTATTATTCCAAATTAAAATCCCTACCCTACTATGAACATAATAAAAAAAATAGTTTTTTTATTTCTCTTTACTATTTTAGTAACAAGCTGTGGAGCTTTCTTTAATCAGCCAACTTCTGAACAAGAAGCGAGGCTTGGAGAATATACAAAAAAAACGAAGGAATTAAAAAATATTCCAGCTCCTGCTAATCCAATTGTTGTTGGTGTCTATAATTTCAAAGACCAAACAGGGCAATATAAAGAACAAGAATTAGGAAGTACATTTAGTACTGCAATAACGCAAGGTGCGACAACAATTCTTATCAAAGCGCTTGAGGATTCTAAATGGTTTAAACCAATAGAAAGAGAAAACCTTGGGAATTTGATGCAAGAACGAAACATTATTAGAACTACCAGAAATGAACATAGTAAATTAACCGGTACACAACCTCAACCATTAAAACCGTTGTTGTTTGCTGGAATTCTTTTAGAAGGTGGTGTTGTTTCTTACGATACCAATATTTTAACTGGAGGTGCAGGTGCTCGTTATTTTGGAGCAGGAGCATCAGTTCAATACAGGCAAGATAGAATTACTGTGTATTTAAGAGCTGTATCAACTTCGACAGGTGAAATTTTAAAGACGGTTTATGTATCTAAAACAATTTTATCACAAGCCGTTGATATTGGTCTTTTTAGATACGTAAATTTTCAACGCCTTTTAGAGGTCGAAACAGGATTTACTAAAAACGAACCGACACAATTAGCAATTCAAGAATCGATTGAAAAAGCAGTAGAGGCCTTAATTATTGAAGGAATAATTTCCAACCTATGGTCTTCTGAAAATAAGGCTGAAGAAGAAGTTGTTGTTAAAAATTATTTGGAAGAAAAAGAAATTGATGCGTCAACAGCATTATATGAAAGAAGGTTTTTTAAAGATAATTATAAACATTCCATTTCTGGAAGTTTAGGAGTGGCATTTATTGATGGTGATTATTCTTCTAGTTCAGTAGATATTAGCGGTAAAATTGGGTATCGATATAATTTCACACCTCATTTTAGTACCCATCTAGAAATTGCAATTTTAAGATTAAGATCCTCGAGTAGTATTTCAAATTTTGTTCTTGGAAATGATCTTAATATTGAATATAAGTTCCTTCCTCATGATAAGTTATCTCCATATGTTTATGCTGGACCCGGAATCATCATATCAACAAAGGATACAAATGCGACAAGTTTCAAAACTCAGTTCGGGGTTGGTTTTGAGTATCACACATCAGAGAAACTGTCTATATTCATAAATGGAGATTACAACTTTACATTTACAGACGAATTAGATTATATCGAACAAGGAACTAGAGATGATCATTATGCCACTTTTGGTATTGGATTAAACTTTCATTTTTAAAACTAATTATTTAAAACTAATAAAATGAACAATATAAAATCACATATGAAATTTGCAGGAATTTTATTCCTATTTTTCATGTATTCTTGTAACGAAGATAAAATTGATGAAGGGCAAACAGGAACACTTACAGGAAATGTTGTAAGTATGGGAGATAACCTTCCGTTAGCAAATGTTAAAATAACAACCCAACCATCTTCAAGTACTGTTTTCACTGATGAATTGGGTGAGTTTATAATTGAAGACATACTTATTGGACAGTATTCCGTTCAGTCCGAAAAGGAAGGGTATTTGGTAGATTTTGAATCGGCTAATATCCTTGCAAATAATGCTGTTAATGTAGTGTTTGAACTTCAAATTTCAACTGCAAATAACAAACCCCCAACAAAGCCTGTTTTAATTGCTCCAGAGACAAATATGGTAGGATCTCCGCTAGAGGTAGAATTTATTTGGAATCCTTCTGATGACCCCGATGAAGAAGATGAATTAACATATAAACTTACGCTACAAAACGATCAAAATAACACGGTTGAAGTTTTTGAAGAACTAATATCTACAAATCTTACAGTTAGCACATTAACTTATTCTACTAAGTATTTTTGGAGTGTTAGTGTATCTGATCAAATTAACGAACCTGTAATTAGTGAAACAAGTAATTTTAAAACACTATCTACTCCAGAATATGACTATTTAGTAGTTCAAAAAAACGAATCTAATAGCGTCATCTATTCTGCTAAGGAAGACGGAAGTCTATTGCAGTTAACTTCAGAATCAACAAATAGTTGGAGGCCGAGAAAAAATGCGACTTCACATAAAATTGCGTATCTTCAGTCTGTTGGTGGTGAAACGCATCTATTTACTATGAATGAAGATGGCTCAAATAAAGTACAAGTAACACAAAGCATACCCGTAAGTGGTTTTAATCTAAATGAAATAGATTTTGCGTGGAAACCTACGGGAGAAGTTTTAGTATATCCAAATTTTAATAAAATATATCAAATTAATGCAGACGGTAGTGGTGTTTCAGAGTTTTATGAATTGACCAATGGCAATTTTATTACTGAAATTGACTGGAGTGCAAACAATGATATTATTGCTTTAAAGACCAATAGCAGTGAAGGATACAATGTTGAAATATTTACAATGGACACTAGCGGAACAATTATAGATGTAGTGCTATCTGGCGTTTCTGGAGCGGCAGGTGGATTGAATTTAAATGTTGACGGAACAAAATTACTTTATTCTTATGATGTATCTGGAAGCGAATTGCCTTCGTATAATATTCAAGAATCAAGACTTTTTATTTATGATAGTAGTACGGATAATTCAACTCAATTGAATACGTTTACTACTATTGGATACAATGAATTGGATCCAAGGTATTCACCAAATGAAGATGGTGTTATTTTTACCTATCAAGGAAGAGCAATAAATTCAAGAAAATATATTTATACGTATGCTTTTAATCAAGATGATGACGAGCATTTAACCCTTTTATTTTCTGACATGTCAATGGCAGATTGGGAAATATAAATAGTAGCTAATACAACCTTGTAAGAAATACTTCATTGGGTTTTTATTGAGTATTATAAATAAAACAAATTATTAACCATTATAGAGAAGATACAAATCACGAATTTTGGAGGTTCTATAAGTATCAAGAAGAAAAATTAAATTTAATCAAAATAGTTGATAGACAAATCTATAATTATAATGGTGCTTGTTGGAATGTTCTAATAACTGAAAAGTTCGTAAATAACGAAGTAATTATGTCAAGAGATAGTGTAATTATTAATAGAAATTAAGGTTGTTAAAAATGGTAGAGTTGGACTACTCTTGGTCATCAAATGGTTCTAAATTAATTTATCCACATTTTGATAAATTGTATGAGATTAATAAGGATGGTAGTGGATTGCGTTTGGTTTATCAAACGCAAGATGGTAGCTTTATTTCTGAATGCGACTGGAGTAGTGATGGCAATACAATAGCACTTAAAACCAATAACTCTAATGGTTATGCTGTTTCTATTTATACTATTGATATGGAGGGTAATATTTTGACAACAATTTTATCTGGAGTAAATGGAGTTGCGGGTGGATTAAACTTATCTGTTGATGGTCAAATGTTACTTTACACTTATGATATCTCTGAGTTTGAAAGTTCAGCATATAGACAATTAGACAGTAGAATGTTCATTTATTATTTTGATACGGATACTAAAGTAGATATTTCAGAAGATAAAATTAGTGGCACTAATGATTTAGATTCAAGATTTTCTCCAAATGAATCTAAAGTTATCTTTGTCAACACTTCTAATGATGGTGTATCCCAAAAAAATATTTTTACTCAAGGTGTAAATCGAAATACTAACAGTACCGGTAACCTTTTTGATAGATCAGAGCTGTTTACTAATGCAATAATGCCAGATTGGGAATAAGTTTTTTGTGGTAAAGCTTAATGTTTATAATGAAAAAAGCAAGCTTAAAAATAAAGCTTGCTTTTTTTTTGTGACCTCGACTGGATTCAAACCAGTAACCTCTTGAGCCGTAATCAAGTGCGCTATTCAGTTGCGCCACGAGGCCATTTTTGAGTGTGCAAAGATAGTAACTTTTATACAATCACAAACTATTTTTAGTAACAAAATAACGCCAACCAATAATTGCCAATTGCCATTTTTGTGCTTTGCTCATATCCAATTGTTTTTTAGTGAATGATGGCAAGAGTATTTTATTAATTTGTGCCATTATTTTAAATAAGGTATTCTTCATACTTGCAAATTTACTGATAAAAAAATAACCAATCTAAATAATTATTTTTTCTTAGTTGTAATTATAATAACTCCACCTTTGGCTTTATCGCCATATTTTTTTACAGCTTTATCACTTTTTAAAACTTCAATTTTTTCTATAATATTAGCGTCTAGCTTTTCTAATATTTCTTTAGAAGTTTCTTTTCCATCAATAATAAATAAGGGGCTATGATTATCCTCAGCAATAAATATCATGTCGTCTTTTGCGATGTCACTTTTTAACTTTATTACTTTGATTGTTTTGTTAGTCCCTTCCGTTGTCCAAATGGTTTTATCAGCATCTCCTGAAGAAATAACTTCTATAGTTGTATTTCCATTTGCATCGTTCCATGTGTAATTATTTTCATCATCTTTATTTATGATTATTTTTTTCTTGTTGCCGCCTTCTGAAATAAAATACACCTCTTTTTCTTTGTCGAAAAGTCCATTTTTCTTCTCAGAATTTATTACGAAAATATTGTCATTACCACCATCACTTTTTATTACTTTTGTTATGGTATGTTCTCCATTACTATCATCATCAGAGACAAAAAAAAAGTTTTGATTGCCAGAACCTGATGTGTGAATTTTATGTATGTTGTCACTTGAAACAAAAATCATATCATGCTTTTCATGAAGCATTCCTCTATTGCCAATTGAGATATGATCACCTTTTTCATCGAATGATATTTTTATAGGTTTAATTGGTTGGTCAGAGCTTGTGTTGAAATTTGCGTTAGATTGTTTAGAACTTACATCAATTTTTATAGAAGTAATTTCTCCGGAATCGTTACGTTTTACACCTTTAAATTTAACAGTAACTCCATCTTTAGAAAACGATTCTTTAATATTATCTAAATCAGATTGTTTAGAATCTTTAGTGATAATTACCATTTGCATGTCTTCTTCAATTTCTATTAAAACAAGTCCTCGGTTATTATCTTTCGTATTTATTTTTTTAACAATATTTTGTGCAATTGTTTTAGTATTGAATGTGAAAATGAACGCCATTAGTAGTGGCAGAATAAATACAAATTTTAATTGATTGGTGTTTTTTGAACGATTTTTGTGTAACATAATGATTCTTTTTTTGATTAATGAATTGTAAAAATTATTGGTCAATGCAAATTGATTTGGAGCGATGCTCGTTTTTAATAATAAATGTTGATAGCTTTTTTGGCAAGTTGATTTTTCTTGCGAAACAGAATCTGCAATGAATTCTAAATTTTGTTGTAATATATTTTTGTACAACCATGAAATTGGGTTGAACCAAAATACAATAGTTGCTATTTGAGAAAATAGTACATCAAAAGAATGCCATTGGTAGGCATGTACTTTTTCGTGCAGTAATATTTGTTCTAATTCTTGTTGCTGAAATGAATTTGGATTGTAAACGATATAATTGAAAAAGGAAAATGGTGAGTCATTATTTTTAGACTTTATAAAATAAAAACCTCCTGATTTTTCTTTTTTACTGCTGATTAATATTTCACCTAAAGATAGTAAGGATAGTAAAAATTTTGTTCCGAAAAATAGAACACCAACAAGATACATAAAACCAATTATTTGTGTCCAATTTATTGATTGTGGAGTTTCAGAAACACCTGAGGATTGTGCAATCACAAAATCTTGAATTGGTAAAATAGTTTGCTCTACATATATAGGTATCATAATTAAGGGAAGTGTAAGGCTTGCTATAATTCCGATTAAAAGAAATATTCGGTTCGATTGAAAAAAGGTTTCTCTGTGTAAAATAAGTCTGTAAAACAAATAGAAAATTCCAAGTATAGCCGACGCTTTTAGTAAATAATCCATAGTATTATTTTTTATTTTCTATTAGTTTGATGATTTCTTTCAACTCCTTTACACTAATTTTTTCTTCACTTGCAAAAAAGGAAACTACATTTTTGTAAGAGTTTTCAAAGTAATTATTAATCGTCTTATTCATAAAACTCTTGCGGTATTCTTCTTTAGAAATTGCTGGATAATATTGATGTGTTTTACCATAAGCAATGTGTTTCACAAATCCCTTTTCTTCCATTTTTCTAATGGTTGTAGAAACAGTGTTGTAATGTGGATTGTTGGGAAGTAAGTTAACGACGTCCTTTACAAATCCTTTTTCAAGTTGCCATAAGGCTTGCATTATCTCTTCTTCTTTGTTGGTGAGTTTTTCCATATGTACTAAATATATTTCTACACAGCAAACCTATAACTATTTTTATAGTTATACAACTATTATAATAGTTTTAACAAAAAATTAAGGGAACTTATTTTTTGACCTGCACATAATAATTCAACTATATTTGCGCAAAACTTTTGTGAATGGATTATGTATATATAGGTATAGGGTTGGTATTACTTATTTTAGGAGGTAACTGGTTGTTAAAAGCAGCAGTAGGTTTTTCTTTGCAATTAAAGATTCCGAAAATTGTGATTGGGATGACCGTTGTTTCTTTCGCAACTTCTGCTCCAGAATTAATTGTAAGTATAAAAGCGGCTTTGAACGGGCATGCTGACTTGGCTTTAGGAAATGTTATTGGTTCTAATATTGCAAACCTTGGTTTAGTTTTAGGAATCACAATTATACTATCAACAATTACAATTCAAAAAAGTTTTTATAAAACTGATTGGCCAGTAATGATGTTGTCATCCTTGATTTTGTATTTTATTTTAGCTTTTGATGGGGAAATAGTACAGTACGAAGGAATTATACTGATCAGTTTATTAATTGCTTTTTTGATATACTTATTGAGATTTCAAAAAACTACTGTTTTTGATGAAATGCCAGAAGATGATAAAGAGTTGCCTTTATATAAGGATATATTATTTTTGGCAGTTGGAGGTGTAGCACTCTGGGGAGGTTCTGAATTATTAGTTCAAGGTGCTACGGATTTAGCAATTGATTTGGGTGTTAGTACAAGAATTATAGGTGTAACTATAGTTTCGGTAGGGACAAGTATTCCGGAATTGTCAGCTTCGATTGTTGCAGTTTTAAAGAAGGAAAAAGCAATTTCGATAGGAAACCTTATAGGTTCAAATATCTTTAATATACTAGCTGTATTAGGAATCACTTCTATCATCACACCATTAACGGTGAGTGATCAAGGATTATTAACCAATGATATTTTTTGGATGTTAGGTTTTGCCTTTTTGATTTTGATATTGGTGTTTTTCCCAACTAGAATGAAATTAGGATGGAAAGAAGGAATCCTTCTTTTAGGGCTGTATGGAGTTTTTATTTTCCAAATGATTTCCTAATTATAAAATAGTAAGCATAAAAAAAGCCTCCAATTGGAGGCT